>NZ_FNEK01000109.1 GCF_900099935.1 Aliiruegeria lutimaris
ACAGGCCACCGGCACCGGAAACCATCATCCAGATGGAACCAAGGCCGGTCATGCACTAACAATCAAACTGGACCAGTCAGATCAGGCTACTCAGAACGCCTCGCTGGATGGTCGCGGGGCGTTCGGTCTTCTTGGCCTTCCTTATCGCCTACTGTTCAACACTCGTCTTCCAGATCGCGGCCGGTCAAGGCGGTGTAGGCGCTGGCCGCTCTGCGGGTGACGGCGCGCACCACCTCGGGGCTGATGAACTGCGCCCGAATGAGGTTGCCTTTGTGGTTCTTCCCGGTCGGCCCCTTGGCAAGCGCGAGGCCATCTGCGTTCTGGACCAGCAGGCAGTTGGAGATCCTCAACCCGGCAACTTCGAGATCGAAGAGCGCCAGGAGGCGATTGCCGATACCGTTCGCCGGACCGTCGATCACCGACATCGTCGCGATGCTGTAATTATGTTCCATGATTAATTCCCCGTCAGCTTGGCCATGAGTTCCGAACGGAATGCGAACCAGGTGCCGCTGCCCTCGGGCTTGTAGATCGGCCAACTCGGCAACTTGGCCAGCCGCCTTGCCTTGTTCACGGATACGCCGAGAGCCTCGGCAATTGCTTCGAGGCCCCAGAGCTTTTCCGGGCCGGTGGTCAGCGCGTCGAAGCGCTTCGGTGTAATAGGCTTGCCTGTCATCATTTCTGCCTGTCCTTCTGTTATTGCTCGTCACGAGTCTTCAGTTCAGTCGCTTCTCTGTTCTTGTTCCCAACCGCCTGTGCTGGTTGGTGAACCCTTGAGTGAAGGCATAGGACGACCAGCCCCAGCACTTGGCTGAGGTTGGTCCCCGCTGCCTTCCGCTTTCCGTGCTGGCCGGAGCCACCCCGTCGCTTCAGGCCCTCATGGTCGATATGACCCACGCCATGAGGTTGGTTGCTGCTTGCGACACCGGGTCTGATGCCGGGGATCGGGCCTCAACCTTTCGGACTGCCCTTTGCCTGTGATCCCGCCCCGTGGTAGGCTTTTTCCTGCCTGGTGCCACTGTCTTCTAAACCGTCCACCAGATAGGCCCTGCGTTGCTTTTACGAGTGCGCAGGGTCACTCATGTTCGGCCCTACTCGATGACCGAGAATTCCTCCTGTCCCGCGTTGACGAAGAGATCCGACACCATGCGGCGCATGATGTTCACTTGCTTGGGAGAGGGCTTCCAATTCTTGCGGAAGCTCTGGCGAACGATGCTCATGGCAAAGTTCTTGCTCCAGTCGTTGTCCGCGCCCTCGGCACATTTGGGCATGTGCCAGATCAGGCGTTCGAGTTCCGATGGCGTGGGGTAGAGGTGCGCATGTGTCATTGCTTGCCCTCCCGACGCGGAGACAGCAGAACGGTCGTCATGCGCTGCATGAGTTCCATCTGCTTCGGTGAGGGCTTCCAGCCACGGCGTCGCGATTGCACGGCGATGACGGCGGCGAAATCGGCCGGCCAGCCGCTCGGCGCGGCCTTTGTGACAGCAGGCCACCGGGAAAGCAGTTCCTTGACGGAGAGGTTCATCACAGCGCCCGCCGATCACGGGAGCGACGATATTCTCGCGATGCCTGTGCAATAGCCGCCGTCATCTGCGGCGTCTCACCGGGAATGCGGGCCGAGACCAGCGCCTCTTCGGCAATGGCGCGGGCATGGTCGCGGGGAAGCTCCCGCAGAGCCAGGAAGGCAATGCAGGACTTGTCGAAACTCGTCAGAAGCGTTGCGCTAGACGACTCCGGCGTGCTATCGTGTCGGGGAAGAAAAGAGCTTTCATCTTCGTGTTCTACGCCGGTCGCAGTTCCCGCTGCGCCGGCGTTTTTCGTGCGATATTCCGCCGATTGTTTCCATTTGGACTCCCAAATGGAATTATTGACCCTATTGTTTCCGAATTGGGAAACATCTCCCATACCCCCCTGAACCCCGGTTGCGGAATTTCCTGCACCGGGGTTCTTCATGAGAGATGACACGTCGGCGTCAAAATCCCGACACAGTGCACCGTTATCCGTAGTATTGTTTTGATTACGAAGCTCAGCGCCGGTTGCAGCACTAGCTGCGCCGGCGTATTTCGTGGACGAGTCCTGAACATCTAGGGAACAGATTTCGTTGGGCTGTACGGGATTTGTACGGATCTGCCCCGAATGTGCCCGATCCGTTCCTGCAATATTCTGCGAGCTACATTTCGGCGCGAATGCGCGCTCATTGTAACTGCATGAATTGTCTTGTGAAAATGGTGCTGCCGGAGAGATTTGAACTCTCGACCTCTCCCTTACCAACCGAGAGGTGGTGTCACCACCTGACCGACGCGAGCGCTCAGGATCTCTATAGTGTACCTATATATCAATGAATTACGCCACTTGAATGCCGCCACGGACCGACGTAGGTTACACACTCATGTGGGATATAGGTGGGATATAGATAGGCTGGCTCATGTCTCGGAACGTTGTGGAACTGAAAAAGGCTCGGTCGGCGGCAGCAAAGCCCGCCGAAACGCTGACTGAAACGAAAGTGGGAAAGCTACCGACCCGCGCGAAGGTTTATGATGTTCGCGACGCCAAGGTTTCCGGTCTCATGGTGCGTGTCACTCCATCTGCGGTACGGACTTACTATTTCAAGGGCAGGATTGGCGCGGGACGAAGCGCCCAGATGCGCATGCTAAAGATCGGCCGCACCGACGACATTTCGCTTGCCGAAGCGCGTAAAAAAGCACGGCAGTATCGCGCCGACATGGACAGAGGTATCGACCCGAACGCCCCGGTAACAGGCAACATCACGGTAGCGGATCTCATCGAGAAGTACGTGGCTGACCTTGAGCGCCGAGGCGTGGTGAAGGCGTCGGATATGAAGACTTCTCTCCGCACATACCTCCGCCCTTACCGAGCCAGCCCCGTTTCGGATCTGTCTTTGGCGGCATTGACGCGAACAATTGAGGATATCCGAGCGGGTAAGATTAGAGCACGCAACGGTGGTGCGGGTGCAGCTGCATATTTCCGGAAGACGGCTCGCTCCTGGCTTGGGTGGGCGCATGCCCGTGGGTACATACTCGCAAACCCACTTGCTGGCTATCGAGAGGACCGAGCAACCCGTGTCGAAATCCTCTCAAAGACGAAACGCGATTGTCGACTTCGCACCCCCGAGGACATTCGCTCATTCTGGAGCGCCACTAATGAGGTAGCTCCGCCGCGTCGCGACCTTCTGCGCCTTGCGCTCATTCTTGGCACCCGCCGCACTGAAACGGCGCTAATTCATCGCCAAGAAATCGAAGGCGACCGACTGACCGTGCCAGCAGAGCGTGCAAAAATGGCCCGAGATCACGTTGCGCCGCTGGGTCGTTTGTCGCAAACCATAATATCCGCCCAGCCTAGCCATGCAGGCACAGACCTTTTGTTCCCGGGACGCGGAAACAGGCCGATATCCGGATGGTCACAACTCCTACGCCCTGTGCGGCACATCCTAGGCTATCCCATCGGCTGCCACGACCTGCGCCGAACATATCGATGGCACCTCGACCGTCTGGGCGTTTCTGAACCACTGGCCGAGGTCATGATTGCCCACAAGCGCGATGATCTGACCGATCTGTACTCCTCCGACGACGCACTCTGGGACGCCCGCGTCAAGGTACAAGACCGTTGGGAGGCATGGCTTGCTGAGGTGCTCAAATGACGGGCGCTGAACCCGAGGTTTCAATATCGACTTCCGCTCTCAAACTCGCTGAGGCGTTGTCCCGGGCCAAGGCCGCCGAAACTGAAATGGCTGGCCGTAGCCAGGCTCTGTCTGCCGTTCTCGAACATCTGAGCGCTTCTTACCCTAGCCTTGAAGCGGACGGCTCTTTCGACCTCCTGCGCAGGTTGCGCGACGACTTGCTGAACCCGCAGCTGCGCGAATTTCTGCGACTACCAGAAACAAAGGGACAGCCTCCCAAACCGATTGGCGAAGTTGTGGTTCGCTGCGCGGCGCTCGCCGCAGTAGACGTGCTTAGTCCTCGTCGCGATATGTCCAAGGCTGAGGCGCGTAGGGTTGTGTCTCGAGCTCTTCGCCGCAGCGGAAAAGCGGAGGCTGTCCGCAGTATCCAGCGGTGGGAAACGGAGTGGTATTCGCGTCAACCAAGGCCCTATGAGGTTCCAAAAGAAGTCGCACAGGCCACCGCACAATACTTGCGTGAGATGTTCCACTCACTCTTTTCTGACGCCGTTACAGCCGAAAACGATGCTGAGGCGGCAATTTCTTTGTGCCTTCGCAGGTTGGTGGAAAGCCATACAAATGGCCCCGATCGAGATGGGTTCTCGCCGCGGAGGTGACATTGCCTGGAGAGCAAGTTGCACGGCTTTCGTCTTGGTTTTTTTGTGCCGAGATGCCCTACGGCTCCAAGTAGTCCCCTCTACGCAATTTAACCGCATTGCCCCTCTGCAATGCGGCCGCCCCCATGCGGCAACGTGGTCACGTCAGACAACATATGGAGGGACCATGTCCGCCAAAGTAAAATCAAATGCTGCCGATGTTTTGGCCGAGAGTAACGGCGAAATCATGTTCGACGCGCTATACACCCCTCGGGACGCTGCAAGCCTTCTCGGCGTGTCCGGACGCACCTTGGAGCGACGCCGTAGGGACGGTCTCGGGCCAAGAGTAACGCTCCTTTGGGAGAATGCTCCGCCGCGCTATCGCGGCTCAGATTTGCTCGAGTTCATTGAGCGTGGCCGACGCCCTTTCGCAAAAGAATGACTTCCGACTTCTCGTGCGGATATCTCCAAATGCTGTCACGAGCTCTGGCCACCGGCACGGCATTGGCGCTCAACGCGTAGAAGCCCCATTCCGAATAATCCGCTGCAATCCGTGCGAGACGGAGCGCGGCCCGAGTGGAAATCCCGAAACACTGAAGAAGAGGACCGAGGACGCTGGCCGCGTCACTCGGTCCAAAAAGGTAAGAGTACATGACTAATACCAAGAAGCGCCTGCGCCGCAAAGACCCCAAGCCGGATCTCTCTGATCCAATGCTCCGCGCCTTGATCGATGCGGGCGGCAAGGCCCTGATGGGCGAGGTGATGATCGACCCGGAGACGGGCGAGCATTGCTACGGCGTCTGGGACGCCGCCAAGGGCGAGCGTTCGATGCAGATCGTCACCCCGACCGAGCAATACGCTCTCAACATTTGGAACGACCTGGAGCGCCTGCGGCGGGAGCGCGGCGAGGCGCGGAGGAACCGCGTCAGCACCCGCAATGCGGTCAACTCGCTCTATCTCGACCGCGAAACGCCAATGGACCTGCTGGAGTTCGATCATACTGACGAGAGCCTTGTGACGAGCCTTGCGCAGCATGGTTTCGTGGTTGTCGGCATCGACGGCGATCCTACCCCTGAGAGCAAGTCGGACGGCTTCAAGTTCGGCCATCAGGACGGAGAAGAGTTCATCGGCTGTCCGCTGGCGCTGTTTCTCGTGTTTGAATATCCCAAATCCGAGATCCCGGACGTGCGGACGATGATCGTCAAGCCGGAATGCGTCGAGGCGGTGATAGAGGCCGAGAAGCATATCGAGATCCATCCCGACGATGATGGCGAGGCCGAGTTCCAGCGCTGGAAGGCCGATTTCGAGGAGATACAGCGCATCCTCGACCTGCCGGTACAGGGGCCGCTGACGCCGGAACAGATGGAACGGCAGGCGGCGCTGCAAATGATCCTCAATGAGATGGGAGGCGGCGATGAGTAAGCAGACCGTCATCGAGATCATCGATCATGACGGCGGCATGGACGGGCGCTTCTCGCGCCCGCCCGGTGCCCTTGGCAGGGCAGTCGCGGTCGGACATGCCATGTGTCCCCGGGATAATCGCTGGTCCTCTCTGGCAGGCGCTCTGGCGGCACTGTCGGCCATCACCAAGAACCGCTACGTGGTCGCGTTCAACGGGATGCACGTTCGTTTGAACCTGTACGTGGCCGATGTTGAGCCGACCGCATCCGGCAAGGAGACAGGCCGTACGCTTGCCCGCCTGCTGACCAGTGCGGCAGATACCTATTATACCGACGACATCGTGTCGAAACCGGCCCTGCACGAGGTGTTGAGCCACAAGCCGCAGATGCTGGCCTGCATCGATGAGTTTGGCCGGTATCTCGCCGAGGCCCGTGCCGACAGCAGCAGCCATCGCGGCCAGATGATGACCTTCATGATGACGCTCTACGGTCTGGCGGGCAGCTTCCTCTCCGAGCGGACTTACGCGAAGAAAACAGACACGAAGCCGCTCGTGGACAAGCCTTTCCTGTCGGCCCTGCTCTCCACGACGCCGGAGCGGCTGGAGGGAGCGCTTGGGTCAACTGACGTGGTGGACGGCACGATGAACCGCCTGACGATGATCTTGGCGGGCAACACCACCCCTCCCTTCAAGCCACTGGGCCGCAAGTCGATCCCGAATGACAAGCTCCCCGCCGATCTGGACGAGATGTGCAAGCGGATCGCGAAAGGCCCCCCGCTGCCCGAGGAGAAGCAGGGAGACGATCTCGGCCTCGATGCGCTGTCCGACCCGGAAGGCGGCACGGTGACGATGGACGAGGCTCTGGAGCGGCAACATGACCAGTTCATGCGGGAGATGGATGCCCGCAAGGACAAGGGCGGGTCAATCGGCCCGATGTGGGGCCGCGCCGCCGAGCAGGTGCTGCGTGTCGCGGGCGTGATGACGGTGGCGGATACGGCGCTGGCCGGTGACCTGATCCGCGAGATCCCGATGCGGCCAGAGATCTACCAGTGGGCGCAGGCTTTCGTGGTCAACGGCATCGATACGCTGGAGCAGGGCATGGCGGCGGATATCGTGGACACGCCGCTGGAGCGCATGCGCCGGTCGATCATGAAGGCAATCGAGAAGCGCGAGGGCAAGCCGCCGAAGCACAACCCCGGCGTCGGCTGGGTTCGGTACGTGGACGTGTCTGGCGCGGTCAGGAGCGGCAAGTCGGAAGCTCGCACCAGCAAGGCCGTGGAGGACGAGATCGAGATGCTGATCGAGGACGGCGTTCTGGAGCGTTGCCACTGGCCTAAAAAGACGGCTGGCGGCAGCGATATACGCCCTATGAAGATCGTCAGTTGGCTCCGTAAGAGGGTGAACCCCTATCCCTTCGATTGAGCAAATGCGGGGAACGGGGGAAGCGCGGGGAACCATGGTTCCCCACGTTTTCAGCCAAGAAAATAAGGAGGATGGGAGAAGAAGGGGAAAAGGGGGGTATGTGTGAGTAAATGATTTTTCTTTCTCTTTCTTCTCCTCACACTCGTTTCCCCGTTTCCCCGTTTTTCTCGAAACTGCCGAAAACGCGCACCCGCTGACAGGGCACAAAAAACTGCCGTAGTAGCCCTTGCTGTACTCCGTACGCTGCCTCGTACTTGTCGTGAATACGCGCGAGGAAACAACGTTTCTGCGCACGGTAGAACCAACAATCGTCACCATTTCTTGTGCGACCAAGGCGTCAAAGGGTAATCGTTGCTTACCTATTGATGTCAGTGCAATCTGAAGCTGCGATACTCCACCGATAGGAGAGGAGACAAAAAATGCCTTGGGTCAAAGGGCAAAGTGGCAATCCCGGCGGGCGGAAACCCCTCCCTGCCGAAGTTCGGGAAGCGATCCGAACCAACGGAGAGAAGGCCGTCGCTCGAATGAACCAACTACTCAACGACGACGAAGCTTGGGGCCGTTTCGGCTGGATGGACCAGAAGGTACAGATCCGGCTGCTGGAGGTTGCGCAGGCCCGTGCCTACGGCCACAAGCCGATGGCTGAGATTGACCAACCGGCACAGGTCGTGGACGCCGGAAGCATCATCCGGCAGGTCTATGACGGCATGAAGGCTGAAGGGACGTTGCCGGAATTTCGAAACTCTAGGAAGGCATCTGAAACAGATTAGGTCGACCCAACAATTCTCAAATGGCGACCTGCTTTGGGTCTGGCCAGCGTGAGCAGCTTCTGCGGCACAGAGTGATGTGGCTATTAGAGAGGCGCAATCGGTATCACGAGGTTTGAGCCTTCAGGAACTTCCTGAGGTTGTCGGCGGTCCAAGGCTTTCCGCTCGACGTCAAAACACCTTCCGCCGCAAGGGTACGGGCGATGCCAGGCAATTTCGCACCGGTCTCCTGCAATTCGCGGATGCGGGCGAGTGTCTGTTTATCGCGCTCGGGCTTTGATGCCGACCAATCCGCCTGCCGGTTCTTCCACTCCTTGAAATGGGCTGCCGGGTCGAAAGACCACTCTGCCGTCGAAACTGGGTCTGGCGAAAGCTGGACCACATCAATCCTTGTCTGCTCGGCCCAATGGCGCATTATATCGTGGCTCCGCATACCCTGCACCTCCGAGAAGTCCACGAGGAGCAGCGTGGCCTCCTGAGCGGTGCAAATGCGCTCAACCCGGCCCAGCGGCGAATGCACATATTGGCTGCCGCGGTCAGGAGCGATCTCCATGAACACGCTTTCGTGCACCAGATCGAACCCATGATCCTTTGCGTACCTTCGAATGCGGTCGCGCTGATAGCGGATGGTTCGGCTGTGTGCCGCGGCCTCATCAATGTCTTGGGAAATGTCCGTGAACCCGAGCCACGGCACCGGGAGGGTCCAATAAAACCCTACGGCATTCAAATTCTGCATTGGCCCCTCCTTTCTGAAAATCCGGAAAATCCCGAGTGTTTCGGCGAGCCCTCTATCTAACCCCTAGAGTTCACTCGTCCAAGAAGAAGGAGTGACGAAATGATCCAGAACCCACAGTTCACCGCCCCAACTTTCCTGCTGCCCTTTGTCGAAAAGGCCGTGCGGGACGCTGGTGCCTTGGTCAGAGCAGAGTTTCACCGACCGGGTGGACCGCGGGGCTTCGGCGGCAAGGCTCCCATTGATGCAGACGTCGATCAGCTTCTGAACCGTCGTCTTCTCGCCATGCTCGCGGCCGATTGGTGTAGCGAAGAAACGCCGTGCAAGATCCGTGACGACCGAGACGCCTGGCTTGTTGATCCACTCGACGGAACTGCTGATTTCGTAAAAGGGCTGCGTGGCTCCGCGATCTCCGTGGCGCTCATACGAGGCGGAAAACCCGTGCTCGGCGTCGTATACTCTCCCGTTGCTCCGGACGACCGGGGTGACATGTTCACATGGGCCAGCGGCGGGCAACTGATGCGAAATGGCGTACCGGTGGGCTTGGCAGATCACCGGAAACAGATCGTCGTGGCAATGAACGCGGATGCGGCAGATTACGAGGCCCAAAACCGCCAGACACTCGGCGACGTTCGGGTGCTTTGCAGCCCCAGCCCCGCGTATCGGCTTGCCCGAGCTGCTGCGGGTGAAGTCGACGCCGCGCTGAGTTTGGTGCCCGGCCTTTGTCCGTGGGACATTGCGGGCGGTCATGCGCTGCTGATTGGTGCGGGCGGGCAGTTGTTGCAACGGAATGGGGCAGATATCGACTACCGCCGAACCGCCTTTGAAGGGTGCATTGGAGGTGCGCACCGAGCGGTTGCGCATCTGGCAAACTGCAGCTTTCGTATGGGCGGCAAGCAGAGCCGACGGCCTGCGAAACCGCGGACGCGAGTTGAAACCTCGATCACCCTTTCCCGTGCACAGGGCTGCCTGCTGGGACAACTCTCCGGCGACGCCCTCGGCTCTGCGGTGGAGTTCCTTGACCGGGGAACGATTGCCCGCCTGTATCCGCGAGGCGTAATCGAGCTCGCTGATGGGGGCACCTGGAACACCATTGCCGGACAACCGACAGATGACAGTGAAATGGCGCTGGCTCTTGCGCGAAGCCTGGCAGGGCGTGGCCATTTCGATGAGAGCGATGTTGCGCGGGCCTACGTGAGGTGGAAGAGCAGCGGTCCGTTCGACATTGGACACACAACGGCCGTCGGTATCTCTGCCCTCGCAAACGGCTCCCGTGGCGCAACAAACAGTCAAGCCAATGGGGCGTTGATGCGTGTCAGCCCGATTGGGATCTTTGCGGCGGGACAACCGAAAGAAGCCGCACGCCTTGCTGCACAGGATGCTCGGCTTACCCATCCTCACCCGGTCTGTCAGGCCGCGAACTCTGCCTTTGCGGCGGCGATCTCCGCTGGTGTTGCAGGTGGAAGTTGTGACGAGATGTGGTCCACAGCCTATGCATATGCCGGTCGAGGACGTGGCGCGGCGGCCGTAAAACAGAGGCTCATGGAGGCGAGATCGGGAACCCCAGCAGATTTCCAGCACCAGATGGGGTGGGTTCTGACGGCGTTCCAGAATGCCTTCCACTACCTGATAAACGGGGTATCGCTGGTGGATGCGCTGGTAGAGACTGTTTCGAAGGGCGGCGACACCGATACCAATGCGGCCATCTGCGGTGCTCTGTTGGGAGCGGTTGAAGGCCGCGACGGGATACCTCGTCAGTGGCGCAATGCAGTGCTGACCTGCCGCCCGGTGCCATCTGATGATGTGCATCATCCCCGGCCTTCTGTGTTCTGGCCGGACGACGCACTTGATCTCTCCGAAGCTCTACTCGTTTCCCGGCAACGGAAGCGGACCTGTTGAAGGATTGGATGGCGGCGGTCGGTTTTCGCCGCCGAACCCGCCTATTGGGTGGATGGCTCGAAACGGTAAATCCAAACGAGGCTCACGAAAATGCGATACTACACCGGCGGGGTATCATACCAAATTCGGCTTGCGACTATTGCCGCGACCTTACTGTCGATTGCGTTGTCCCGGGTTACCGGGACTGGAGCAAGGTGAGGGCAGCTATTATCTGCATGCTGACAGGGCTTGGAGGCACAAGATCGATCCCTACCGGAGCCAAATTCAGAAGGGCCGTTTACAGGGAGCCAAGGATGAAGCAGCTAGAAGAGTACACGTCGAAGCTTCGGGCCTTGAAGCCCGATTGTGAGGTCCCGGACTTTTCTTCATCCGGTCCGGGTACGGACGCAAAGCTGCTCTTCCTGCTTGCCAAGCCCGGCACTCGTGGAGCGGGCGTCACCAATGTGGTCGATCCACTGTCGAACGACGATCAGACGGCGCGGAACATGCGCCAGATCATGGAAGAAATCGACCTCGATCCAAACCGAGTTCTGTACTGGAATGTGGTTCCCTGGTTTGATGGAAAGCGTGATGTAACAGCCGCCGAAGTGAACGAAGGTAAACGGCAACTCAGAGGCTTGCTGGAACTGCTTCCGGCGCTAAAAGCAGTGGTTCTGGTCGGCAAACACGCTCAGAGAGCAAGCGATGCGTTCGAGGGATCGGGTGTCCGGGTTTTCAGAACCGCGCATTGTGGTCCCTTGGTCAAGGCGGCCAATCGCGATCAATTCGATGCGATTGGACCGGTTTGGAAAGCAGCGTCGGACTATGCGTTTTCGTGATCTCCAACTTTTGGGTTTGCACAGCAAACGCCTGACCCACCAGGGCAGCTACTCCTCCAAGCCCCGGCGCTGACAATAGTAAGGAACGCGAGATGTACGATTTCAGTAAGCGTCCGGCCTGACCGCCCCTACGATGCAGTTTTCCAAGGTAGCAGATCATCGACGCGATTGATCTTGTAGTCCGGGATACGGGCGAGTGTGTCGGCGAGCCATGCCTGCGGATCGACGCCATTCAGTTTGGCGGTTTCGATCAGTGTGTAGGCGATGGCGGCGGCCTTTCCGCCGGTCTGTGATCCGACGAACAGGTAGTTTTTGCGCCCAATTGCGACGGACCGCATGGCGCGTTCTGCGGTGTTGTTGTCCAGTTCCAGAATGCCGTGATCGAGGTAGGGCCGCAGCCGCACCATGCGCGTCAGGGCATAGCG
>NZ_FNEK01000061.1 GCF_900099935.1 Aliiruegeria lutimaris
ATCGAAACCCAACTGGGGCCGACGCTGCGCGAAGGCGACGTTGTCATACTCGACAACCTGTCGAGCCACAAAGCCCCGGCCGCAGCGGCGTCCCTACGCGCGATTGGTGCATGGTTCCTGTTCCTGCCACCCTACAGCCCAGATCTGAATCCCATCGAGATGGCCTTCTCGAAACTCAAGACACTGATCAGGAAGGCCGCCGCGCGAACCTATGACCAACTCTGGGCCGCCGTCGGACAGGTCTGCAACCTCTTCTCGGACGAAGAATGCTACAACTACTTCAAAGCCGCAGGCTATGAGGCCGATTAAACGCGACACGCTCTAATTCGCCGCCAGCCCAACACGGGCAAGCTTGGGAACCGGCCCCTCGACAGATCCCGTCTCTCCGCTATCCTGATTGCAGCGAAACAGGCGGGATCGACCATGCAGAAAGACCCTTCGACCAACGTGCTCGGCAGCGCACTCTCCCCGTGCTCCACCGATCCCATGACCGGCTTCTTTCGCGACGGCGCCTGCAATACCTGCGACGAGGACCGCGGCAGCCACACCGTCTGTGCCGTCATGACCGCCGAATTCCTGGCCTATTCGAAATATGTCGGCAACGACCTGTCCACCCCGCGCCCGGAGTTCCGCTTTCCCGGCCTGAAACCTGGCGACCGCTGGTGCCTCTGCGCCGGCCGCTTCCTGCAGGCACATGACGAAGGCTGCGCACCCAAGGTCGACCTGCTCTCCACCCATGCCCGTGCGCTGGAAATCGTTCCGCTGGAGGTGCTCTACACCCACGCCACCTCAGGCAGCCGGAACCCGTAGCGGCAGGCTCTCCGCTTCCATCAGGTCATCGATCAACAGGCTGACGAGTTGTGCCCGCCCGCCAACGCCCGCCTTGCGATAGATCGCGGCGGTCTGCGCCTTCACGGTGCCCGGGGAGGTCTGGCGGAACCCGGCGATCTCCTGGGTGGAGAACCCCTTGATGACAAGGAAGGCGACGTCGTGCTCGGCCGGGGTCAGCTGCCAGTCGCCGAACCGCGTCTCCAGCATGTCGCAGAAGGCAACCGACAGCGCCGAGAGCTTTTCCTCGGCAGCCTGCCTGCGGGCATCGCTGCGCCGCAGGACCACGAAGCCGAAGACCGACCCGACGATCAGGCCGGCCGCGGCGCAGATTTCAATCAATTCGTGCAGTTGCCAGTCCAGCGGCTGGCTGCGCAACCCGAGCAAGGGCCCGAGCGTGTCATAGGAAAAGAAGATCGCCCCAAGCACCTGGAATGCCACAACGGCAACCATCACGCCCCTTGGAAAGGGGCGCTTCGACGCGGCTCGGGCGCTCTCACTCATGCGCGTTGTTTCCGCTATTTCCGGCGCCGTTCCCGGCTTCCCCAGAGTTCTGGCCATCGGCGCCGCCATCGCCGATATTCCCGCTCTGGTCAGCGTTATCGTCCAGCTGTGGAGGTTCCAGGGCAGGTTCCGTCCCCCTGTGGCCGTCCTTCGGCTGCACGATATGGCGCACGTAATCGCGCAGAACCTCGCCGGTATAGGGGTTCAGAACGATCTCCCGGCTCTGGCCCGGCGCTGTCGCGACGATCCGGTACCGTCCGAGCCAGGTCTCCTTTCCGGTGATCTCGGTATATCCCAAGGCCCGCAATTCCCGGACCACCCGCGCCTGCGCGCTCTCGGCGGCCACCGGCAATGCGCCGAGGGCGAGAAGGACGAGACTGGCTGTCAGCATGCGAAACATGTCCAATCCTCTCATCCGAAAATGGCGCCCGGTCCGGGGGGCCGGGCGCCTGGAGAGCTTGACCGAAGTCCTAGGGGGGCATCGGTGGTCCGAACACGGGTCTTAGCTCTCGTCTGCGTCGTCATTGCTGCCATCGCGGTCCCGGTCGCGGTCGCGATCCTGATCGCAATCCTTGTCGGGATCGCCATCACAGTCGCGGTCCCGCAAGCGATCCCTGTCGCGATCGCAGTCACCGTCTTGATCTCCATCGCAGTCACCATCGCGAAGCCGGAGCCTGTCGCGGTCCAGATCGCCGGTAGTATCGCTTGCCACGGAAGATTTGTCATCACCGCTTTGGGCTTCGCCCGCGCCGCCATTGCCGGCCGAACCTTGATCGCCGCCCTTCGCAGACTCTCCCGACATCCCCGCGAGCAGGAATTCACCCGGCCCCTCCGTCATCGACAGACCGGCGCCGTAGGAAACTTCCCAAGGCCCCGTCGCGGCAGTCATGTTCATATCTGGCGTTGCCAGCGAGACAACACCCGACGCCGCCCAGACCAGCGCGGTTCCAGCGAGCAGAGACGACAGAGAAAGAACTTTCTTGGCCTTGCCTGTCATTTTTTCCTCCTGTCAATGAGCAGTCTCGATAGGCCCAATTGTGACGGAAGCCGGCGTGGCGATCCATCCGCCGGAGGTTTAGCCACGCCGGAATAACCCCGGCGCCGAGGCCCATAAACCAAGGTTTATGCGCCCCTGTGCCGAAGCAACACCGACAGCGCCCCAACGGGACGCCAGTCATTCACTGAAAGGGGTAGCCTAAAGCCTAAGCCGATCAGTCGGACTCGCCCATATTCACGCCGATCGCGCGAGCCACGGTAAAGATGTCCTTGTCGCCGCGACCACACATGTTCATGCAGATGATATGATCGGCCGGCAGCTCCGGCGCGATCTTGATCACATGGGCCAACGCATGGGAGGGCTCCAGCGCCGGGATGATTCCCTCCAACTCACAGCAGAGTTGGAAAGCCGCCAGCGCTTCCTTGTCGGTGATCGAGACATATTTCGCCCGGCCGATATCGTGCAGCCAGGAATGCTCCGGCCCGATGCCGGGATAGTCGAGCCCGGCCGAAATCGAATGCCCTTCCAGGATCTGCCCGTCATCGTCCTGCAACAGGTAGGTCCGGTTGCCATGCAGCACCCCCGGACGACCGCCGGTGAGCGAGGCGCAATGCTCCATCTTCGCGTTCACGCCCTTGCCGCCCGCCTCGACGCCGATGATGTTGACATCCTTGTCGTCAAGGAACGGGTAGAACAGGCCCATCGCGTTGGAGCCACCACCGATGGCCGCGATCAACGTATCGGGCAGACGGCCCTCGCGCTCCAGCATCTGCGCCTTGGCTTCCTTGCCGATAATGCACTGGAAATCGCGCACCATCGCCGGATACGGGTGCGGGCCGGCCACCGTGCCGATGCAATAGAACGTGTCGCGCACATTGGTTACCCAGTCGCGCAGCGCGTCGTTCATCGCGTCCTTGAGCGTGCCCCGGCCGGAGGTCACGGGAACCACCTCGGCCCCCAGCAGCTTCATGCGGAACACGTTCGGCGCTTGCCGCTCCACATCGGTCGCGCCCATGTAGACGACGCATTTCAGCCCGAATTTGGCACAAACCGTCGCCGTCGCCACGCCATGCTGGCCGGCGCCCGTCTCGGCAATGATCCGGGTCTTGCCCATGCGGCGGGCAAGGATGATCTGGCCAAGCACGTTATTGATCTTGTGCGCGCCGGTATGGTTCAGCTCGTCCCGCTTGAGATAGATCTTCGCCCCACCCAGGTGATCGGTCAGACGGTCGGCAAAATAGAGCGGCGAGGGCCGGCCGACATAATGCGTCCACAGATCGTCCATCTCGGCCCAGAAGCTCTCGTCTGTCTTGGCAAACTCGTATTGCGCCTCCAGGTCCAGGATCAGCGGCATCAGGGTCTCGGACACGAACCGCCCGCCGAACTTGCCGAACCGACCCTTCTCGTCGGGTCCGCTCATGAAGGAATTGAAAAGATCCTGGGCCATCTCTACCTCGCTTCTGCCACCGCCCGGCCGGACAGTCCGCAGACCCTACACAAACCGCTGGTCGGGGAAAATCCCCTCCCCCTTCTTCTGACCAAAAATATCCCCGCCGGAGGCATGATCTTTCACTGGAAGGTCATTCGCCTCGCGCTAGGTGAGGATCTTCTTGAAACCGACATGGCTGGCGACATAGCCAAGATCGGAATAGAAACCATGTGCCCGCTCCCGCGCCTTGTTCGAGGTGAGCTGGATCAACGCGCAACCACCCGCACGCGCCCGCGCTTCGGCATCCTGCATCAACGCCGCCCCCAGCCCCTTTCCCCGGTGATCGGCGGCCACGCGCACGCTCTCAACCTGCGCCCGACGCGCCGCCTTGAGCGACAGGCCGGAAATCATCGTCAGCTGGTAGGTCGCAACGACGGCTCCGTCGATCTCGCCCACGATGAGCCGGTTGCCGCCCTCTGCCTGCATTGCATCGAAGGCCGCGAAATAGGGCGCAGCATCCGCGCTCTCCCGCCCCTGCCCCAGGACATCGTCCGCCAGCATCGCGACAATCGCAGGCACGTCTTCCCGCCTCGCCTCGCGCCAGGTCACACTCACGCCATCGCTTCCTCGACGAAGGCGGCGATCCGTGCGGCATCCTTCACGCCGGGCGCGCTCTCCACGCCCGAGGATACATCGACCTGCCGCGCGCCAGTAAGGTGTATCGCCTCGCGCACATTTTGCGGCGTCAGGCCGCCCGCGAGCATCCACGGCACCGGCCAGCGCCGCCCGGCGATCAAGCGCCAGTCAAAGGCGAGCCCGTTGCCGCCGGGAAGCTCCGCTCCCTTGGGCGGCTTGGCATCGACCAGAAGTTGGTCCACCACACGGCCATACTCGACCAGTGCCGGCAGATCCGCCTCGCTCGCCACGCCCACCGCCTTCATGATTGGCAGACCGAAACGGTCGCGCAGTTCGGCCACGCGCTCCGGGCTTTCCGAACCGTGCAGTTGTAACATGTCGAGCGGCACCGCCTCGACGATCCGCTCAAGTTCCGCATCGGAGGCATTCACCGTCAACGCCACCTTGGCGAGCCCCACCGGCGCCTCCAGCGCAAGGGCACGCGCGGCTTCCACGTCAAGATGCCGCGGAGACTTCGCGAAAAACACGAAACCGGCATACGCCGCCCCGGCGGATGCCACGGCGATCAGATCCTGCGGCCGGGTCAGGCCGCAGATTTTCACGCGGATGTCGTTGTTCATGGGATCAGCTGGCCTTGCGGGTCGCCGCCTCGTCCAGAATGGCAAGCACGTCGTCCTTGCCCTTGTTCTTCTCCGCCTTCAGCTGGCTGACCTCGCGGTGGAGCTGCTTGACCTGGCGCTGGCGCTTGGACACCTCGGAGCGATGCTTGCTCTCGCGGATCCACTCCAGCAGGTAACCCAGCAGAAGTCCGACAGCGACGCCCCCAAGGGCGACGATGAAGAGCGGCAGATCGATGGAGAAATTCCAGTTCGCCAGATTCGCCAGCGGCTCTGGCAGAACCGTCAACGTCACGAATCCCCGGTTTGCCATGGCCACGACGACGAGGGCCGCAACAATCGACCCCACAAGAACGTAACGGATATAACGCATCTAGCGCCCCCTCAGGTTTCCTCGCCGTTCAGCCGGTCCCGCAGAAGTTTCCCGGTCTTGAAGAACGGCACGTGTTTTTCCTCCACGTCCACCGCATCTCCGGTGCGTGGATTCCGTCCTGTCCTCGCATCCCTTTTCTTCACGGAAAAGGCGCCGAAACCGCGCAGTTCGACACGATCGCCCCGCGCCATGGCGTCAATGATCTCCTCGAAGACCGTATTCACGATCTTTTCAACGTCCCGTTGAAAGAGGTGAGGGTTTTCCTCGGCAAGAATCTGGATCAGTTCGGATCTAATCATGTGTCTCCCCCGCACCCGCCCGAAATTCGACGGCGCACCGTTCATGTCGCTCGACCGACTATACGGCATTTTTCTGGAACGTGAATGGAAAAGGTCGGCCCCAAAGCGAGTTTCTCGGACGTAACGCCCCGATAAAAGGCGAGAAAACCCAAAATTCCGTCTCTTACAGCTTCAAACGCGTGCAAAAGCCTTGTCGCGCAGAGTTCGAATCGCC
The DNA here is from genome assembly GCF_900099935.1 of Aliiruegeria lutimaris. Lineage (GTDB taxonomy): Bacteria > Pseudomonadota > Alphaproteobacteria > Rhodobacterales > Rhodobacteraceae > Tropicimonas > Tropicimonas lutimaris. The sequence continues at coordinate 5,898 of NZ_FNEK01000061.1, forward strand.
TGAGCTTGGCGCGGGATTGCGACGCTGGAACGCTGCAAAACAGGAGGACAAGACTCGTTCATCTTTCTCCAAATACTTCCGCCGGAGGCACGATCCGCAGGAATACTTCCGCCGGAGGCACGATCCGCAGGATCGTTCCCGCGCGTGCAACGCGCGCCCGGGCAAACGAAAACCCCGCGGCCAGACCGCGGGGTTTCCAATCTCACAAAATCCGGATGACGGATTATTCGTCGCCCTTGAGCGCCGCACCGAGGATGTCGCCGAGCGAAGCACCGGAGTCGGACGAACCGAACTGCTCGACGGCTTCACGCTCTTCGGCGATCTCGCGGGCCTTGATCGACAGGCCAAGACGACGGGTCTTGCTGTCGATATTGGTGACGCGCACATCGACCTTGTCGCCGACCTGGAAGCGCTCGGGGCGCTGCTCGGCACGGTCGCGGGACAGGTCGGAGCGGCGGATGAAGGACTTCATGCCCTCGTATTCCACCTCGATGCCGCCATCCTCGATGGCGGTGACGCCAACGGTGATGATCGAGCCGCGCTTCACGCTGCCCGTGGCTTCGGCGAACTTGTCGCCGCCCAGTGCCTTGATGGAGAGCGAGATGCGCTCCTTGTCCACGTCCACCTCGGTGACCACGGCCTTGACGACGTCGCCCTTGCGGTATTCCTGGATGGCTTCCTCGCCGCGCTGATCCCAGCTGAGGTCGGAGAGGTGAACCATGCCGTCGATATCGCCCGGCAGGCCGATGAACAGACCGAACTCGGTGATGTTCTTGACCTCGCCCTCGACCTCGGTGCCCTCCGGATGGCTCTCGGAAAAGAGCTCCCACGGGTTGCGCATGGTCTGCTTGAGACCGAGCGACACGCGACGCTTCGCGGTATCGATCTCGAGAACCATGACTTCCACTTCCTGCGAGGTGGAAACGATCTTGCCCGGGTGGACGTTCTTCTTGGTCCAGGACATCTCGGAGACGTGCACCAGGCCCTCGACGCCCGGCTCCAGCTCGACGAACGCACCGTAGTCGGTGATGTTCGTGACACGGCCGGTGTGAACCGACTCAAGCGGGAACTTGGCTTCCACGGAGTTCCACGGATCGTCCTGCAGCTGCTTCATGCCGAGGGAGATACGGTGGGTTTCCTTGTTGATCTTGATGACCTGGACCTTGATGGTCTCGCCGATCGACAGGATCTCGGAGGGGTGGTTCACACGGCGCCAGGCCATGTCGGTGACGTGCAGCAGGCCGTCAACGCCGCCGAGGTCAACGAACGCACCGTATTCGGTGATGTTCTTGACCACGCCGTCGACCGCATCGCCTTCAGCCAGCTTGCCGATAACCTCGGCGCGCTGCTCGGCGCGGGACTCTTCGAGGATCGCGCGACGCGAGACAACGATGTTGCCACGACGACGGTCCATCTTGAGGATCTGGAACGGCTGCTTGAGGCCCATGAGCGGGCCGGCATCGCGCACGGGGCGGACGTCCACTTGCGAACCGGGCAGGAAGGCCACGGCGCCGCCGAGATCGACGGTGAAGCCGCCCTTGACGCGGCCGAAGATCGCGCCTTCGACGCGGGCCTCGTCGGCATAGGCCTTCTCGAGACGGTCCCAGGCCTCTTCACGGCGGGCCTTGTCACGCGAGATGACGGCTTCGCCACGGGCGTTCTCGACGCGGTCGAGGAAAACCTCGACGGCATCGCCGACGGCGATTTCCGGGGCTTCGCCCGGATCTGCGAATTCCTTGAGGTCGACACGGCCTTCCATCTTGTAGCCCACGTCGATGATGGCCTGACCAGCCTCGATGGCGATCACGGTGCCTTTGACGACGGAACCTTCGTTGGGGGTGTCGATTTCGAAGCTTTCCTTCAGAAGGGCTTCGAATTCGTCCATGGTTGCTTTAGCGCACATATAGATGTGTTTCCTTTACTTTACGCTTTATCTGGCCGAGCGGTTGTCTCCGCCGGTCTTGGGATTGGTCGAAAAAGACGAAAGGAGGAACGACATCAGGGCCGGAGGTTGCCCCGACCCTGCGTGTGTCCCGACGTAACCGCCTTTGGGTGACGCCGCGCTGTATAAGGGGTCCGCGCTCGCTGAGCAAGGGTGTAGGCGGGTGACTCCCCTTTGTTTGCAGGAAAACCGCCGAAAATTGGCACGTTTTCCGCTTCGCCAAACAGAGGCGCAAACGGCCACCGCCCGTTTCAGTAAATTTCGGGCCCCACCCATTGCGCCTTGGAATACCGTTCGCCATGCGCCCAGCCGACTGGAAGCACCTGTTCGATCCGTGCCAGGTCCTCGGGCGTCAGCGCAGCCTTGGTCCCGGCGACGAACTCGTGGAAATGATCCACCGAGCGCGTGCCGGGAATCGGTACGATGTGGTCGCCCTGCGCCAGCAGCCAGGCAATCGCCAGCCCCGCCGCGGGCAGGCCCATCTCAGCGGCAAGCGCCCGGAACCCGTCGGCGATGGCCATGTTGGCGGAGTAGTTCGGCTCCTGGAAACGCGGCATCTCGGGCAGCAGGTCGCATTCGCCCATCCGCTCCATCGGAATCGGGTGATCGGTCAGCATCGAGCGGCCCACGGGCGAAAAGGCGACGAGCGTTGTGCCCAGTTCTGCGCAGGCCTGCACGAGACCCAGCTCCGGACCGCGGGTCCAGAGCGAGTATTCGGATTGTATGCTCGCCACCGGCGCCACCGAGGCCGCGCGTCGCAGCGAAGAGGGCGCAATCTCGGAGAAGCCGAAGCCGCGCGTCTTGCCGGCTTCGACCAGCCGCGTGAGCGTTCCGACGACCTCCTCGATCGGCACATCGGGATCCCGCCGGTGGACGTAGAAGAGATCCACCGCATCGGTTCCGAGCCGCGTCAGGCTCTTGTCGAGCTCTCCTTCCAGATGCTCGCGAGAATTATCGAACCACCGGCGCCCATCCTCGGCCCGGATAGCCGCCTTTGTGGCGATGTGGAAACGCTCCCGCGTCTCGGCGCCCCGCGCCGCAAGGTAGTTTCCGATCACCGTTTCCGAGCGTCCCCGACCATAGACATTGGCGGTGTCGAGATGGGTCACACCGGCTTCGAGCGCAGCATCGAGCAGCGCGAAGGATTGCGCCTCGTCTGTCGGCCCGTAGACATTGGTGAAGGACATGGCCCCGATCCCGAGAGCCGAGATCGCCGGCCCGTCGGCGCCCATTTTCCTTTGTTGCATGGCTTGCTCCCGGTTTCAGCCCTGCGCAGCTTCTACCGCAGCGATTGCCTTGGCAACCGCTTCGTCGATGGACATGGTCGTCGTATCGAAAAGCTGGGCATCGTTCGCTGGGGTCATGGGCGCGGTCTTGCGACCGGAATCGCGCTGGTCGCGGCGCGCCAGATCCGCGGCGACTTCCTCCAGCGTCACCTTCTGCCCCTTGCCGAGCAGTTCCTCGTAACGGCGCCTGGCACGCACCTCGTCGGTGGCGGTCACGAAGAGCTTCACCTCGGCATCGGGACAGATCACCGTACCGATATCGCGCCCGTCCAGCACCGCGCCACCCTGCCGGCGGGCAAAGGCGCGCTGGAAACTGACAAGTGCGGCGCGCACCTCGGGCATCGCCGCGACCTGACTGGCGGCCTGCGCGACATCCGGCATCCGCAGCACATCGGCATCGGCGAAATGCTCGGATCTCAACGTTTGCGCGGCCTCGATCGGGTCCATCCCGTCCAGCACCCGCCGCCCGACGGCCCGGTAGAGCAGCCCGGTATCGAGATGCGCAAAACCGAAATGTGCGGCCACGGCACGGGCTATGGTGCCCTTTCCCGCCGCAGCCGGACCATCGATGGCGACTGTGAGACTCATTTCCAACGCCTCCTCAAGTGGTGGACGTTCGTCTTAGCTCATTGGCGCGGCAAGGGGAATATGGCGCAAAGCGCCGCCCTGTTCCGGCCCCGGCGACACAGGGCGCCGGCGCTGCGCTCAACCGTTGGAACGCACGATCTGGGCCCCAAGCTCCGCCATCAGCGGCTCGAAAATCGGGAAGGAGGTCGCAATCGGGCTCCCATCATCGACCGATACCGGCTCTTGCGCCGCCATGCCGCAAATGAGGAAGGACATGGCAATGCGGTGATCGAGCCGCGCCGCAACCGTCGCGCCGCCGGGAACCCCGCCCGCGCCAAGACCATGGACCGTGAAGCTGTCCTCGGTTTCGTCAACCGTGACGCCACAGGCGCGCAGCCCCACGGCCATCGCGTCGATCCGGTCGCTTTCCTTTACCCGCAACTCATGCACGCCGGGCATATGGGTGATGCCCTCGGCATTGGCGGCGACGACGGAGAGGATTGGGTATTCGTCGATCATCGCGGGTGCGCGTTCGGCGGGCACCTCGATGCCCTTCATGGTCGGCGAAAAACGTGCGCGCAGGTCGGCCACCGGCTCGCCCCCCTCCTCGCGTTCGTTCTCGAATGTCAGGTTCGCCCCCATCTCGCGCAGCGTGGTGAAGAGGCCGGCGCGAGTCGGGTTCAGCCCGATATTGGGCACCAGCACGTCCGAGCCCGGCACGACCAGCGCGGCACAGACCGGGAAGGCCGCCGAGGACGAGTCGCGCGGCACGGTAATCTCCTGTGGTTTCAACTCCGGCTGACCGGTCAGGGTGATCCGGTAGCCATCCTCCGTCTGCTCCGTCACCACTTCGGCGCCGAATCCGCGGAGCATCCGCTCGGTATGATCGCGCGTGGCGGCACGTTCGGTCACGACGGTCTGGCCCGGCGCGTTGAGCCCGGCCAGCAGCACCGCCGATTTCACCTGCGCGGAGGCCATCGGCGTGACGTAGTCCACCGGCAGCGGATCGGTCGCACCAACGATCGTCATCGGCAACTTGCCGCCCGCGCGGCCCACGGCCTGCGCACCGAACAACGCCAGCGGATCGGTCACCCGCCCCATCGGGCGGGAGCGCAGCGAGGCATCGCCGGTGAAGGTCGCGCTGATCGGCGTCGTGGCCATGGCGCCCATGATCAGACGCACGCCGGTGCCGGAGTTGCCGCAATCGATCACGTCTTCCGGTTCGGAGAACCCGCCGACGCCGACGCCATGCACCGACCACTCGCCGGGGCCGAGCTGGTTGACGTCCGCGCCAAGCGCCGCCATGGCCTTGGCGGTGTCCAGCACGTCCTCGCCTTCGAGCAGGCCGGTGATGCGGGTCTCGCCTACCGCCATCGCGCCAAGGATCAGCGCGCGGTGCGAGATCGACTTGTCGCCCGGCACATGCGCCGTGCCCGTGAGCGGCCCGCTCGCGCGGGCGGTCATCTTCTGCGCAGATCCATGTGACGACATCTGCCCCTCCTTCACCTGTTGCCGCAGCGGCTTAGCCCAGTGCCGCGGGCGGGTCCAGATTCAGCTTCGCAGAAAGGTCAGGTAATGCGGCGTGCGACCCTCTCGCAGCGCTTTCTGCTCGTAACGGGTCGAGATCCAGTCATCCCAGGGCGCGCGCCAATCCGAAGGTCCCTCGGCGGTCCATGTGAAACCTTGGCGCGGCACCTGTTCGAGCGTCTGACGGACATAGTCGGGAATATCGGTCGCCACCCTCAGCACCGCGCCAGGTTTCAGAACGCGCGCCAGCGGTTCGAGATGTTCCGGCGTCACGAAGCGGCGGCGGTGGTGTCTCTTCTTCGGCCATGGATCGGGATAAAGCAGGAAGGCGCGCGAAATAGAAGCTTTGGGCAGCACGTCGAACATGTCGCGCGCATCGCCCGGATGCACGGCGATATTTTCCGCACCGGCCGCCCGGATCTTGCCCAGCAACATGGCGACGCCGTTGATGAAAGGCTCGCAGCCGATGATGCCGACCTGCTTGTGGGTGACGGCCTGGTGCACCATATGCTCGCCGCCGCCGAAACCGATCTCCAGCCAGACATCCTTGCCGCCGAACAGCGCGTCGAGATCCAGTGGCCTGCGCTCCGGGTTCACATCCCAGTCAACGGGGCCCGGCGAGAGCTGCGCGAGGTCTTCCTCGAGATAGCCCTGCTGACTCGGCCGCAGCGTCTTGCCGTGGCGGCGTCCATAGAAATTGCGCCGGGGGGCGCCGGTGGGAGCGGTGTCGGGATTCTTGTCGGACATGGCGCGCCCCTTTTGCAGAGCCCGGCGCGCGGGTCAAGCTTTGTGGCACCAATCCTGTTGCCGGCACCTTCTTGCAACACCGCTCGAAGGTGTGGCAAAGGCGGCGCTGTTTGGGGGCGCTGCCCCCAAACCCCCGGGATATTTTACGTCAGAAGAAGTCAATGCGACACGCGGGATTTCTTCTGACCCGAAATATCCCCGCCGGAGGCACGATCCAAAGGATCGTTCCCACGCGGAGCGGCCCGCCGAAAAAGAGGGCGCACCCGCGCCCCCTATTCAAACCAGCAGAACGGATACTCCAGTTTCCGACTGTTCAGACAATCGCCTTCTTCAGATCCTCGACCAAGTCCGTACGCTCCCAGCTGAAGCCGCCATCGGCATCCGGCGCGCGGCCGAAATGGCCGTAGGCCGCGGTGCGCTGGTAAATCGGCTTGTTCAGGTCAAGATGCGATCGAATGCCCCGCGGAGTGAGATCCATCACCTTGCCGACGGCCGCTTCGATTTCCGCTTCGCCGACCACGCCGGTGCCATAGGTATCCACATAGATCGAGAGCGGATGCGCCACGCCAATGGCATAGGAGAGCTGCAACGAGCAGCGCTCGGCCATGCCGGCAGCGACGATATTCTTGGCCAGGTAGCGCGCGGCATAGGCAGCCGAGCGGTCGACCTTGGTCGGGTCCTTGCCGGAGAAGGCGCCGCCGCCATGGGGGGCCGCACCGCCATAGGTATCGACGATGATCTTGCGCCCTGTCAGGCCGGCATCACCGTCGGGTCCACCGATCACGAAAGTGCCCGTCGGGTTGACCCACCATTCGGTCTTTTCGGAAATCCAGTCGGTCGGAAGAACCTCGCGGATATAAGGCTCTACGATGGCGCGGATGTCGTCGCTCGTCTGGCTCTCGTCGGCGTGCTGGGTGGAGAGCACGATCGATGTTACCTCGACCGGCTTGCCATCCTCGTAGCGGATGGACAGCTGGGACTTGGCATCGGGTCGCAAGCTCGGCGCCTCGCCTGCCTTGCGAGCCTCCGACAGCCGCCGCAGGATCGCGTGCGAATACTGGATCGGGGCTGGCATGAGTTCCGGCGTCTCGGTCACAGCGTAGCCGAACATGATCCCCTGGTCGCCCGCGCCGTCGCGGTCAACGCCCTGAGCGATATGCGCAGACTGCTCATGCAGGAAGTTCAGCACCCGGCAGGTGTTCCAGTGGAACTGCTCTTGCTCGTAGCCGATATCCTTTATGCAGTCGCGCGCGATCTGGCTGATCGAGCCCATATAGGTCTTGAGCCGTTCCTCGTCGGAAAGGCCCACCTCGCCGCCGATCACGACCATGCCCGACGTTGCAAAGGTCTCGCAAGCTACGCGGGCGGTTGGCTCCTCGGCGATGAACGCGTCCAGCACGGCATCGGAAATCCGATCACAGACCTTGTCTGGGTGGCCCTCCGACACGGATTCGGAGGTGAAGATATAACTCTTTCGGGACATGATTGCTCCATTACGTCCAAATCTGGTGCCACGCCAGGAAGCCGTTGTGGCAAAAGAGAACACATATTCTGCTGCTCGGTCGGCGTCAACCAAAATGCGTTTTCCGGGAAAAGGCCACGAGCGAAAAGAAGAGCACCGCGAGAAACAGGAATACGGGCAGATCCGCGTGCTGCGCGTAAAAAGTCGGCGCAAGAGGCGCCGGCAAAACGACATCCAGTTTCCCGGCCCGTCCCATGGGCAGCGCGGCGATCACGCGCCCATAAGGGTCGATCGCAGCGGAGATGCCGGTATTGGCCGCCCGCAGCATCGGCAGCCCTTGTTCCACCGCCCTGAGCCGGGCCAGCGCCAGATGTTGCCACGGTCCGGCAACCTGCCCGAACCAGGCGTCGTTGGTGATCTGGACCAGCCAGTCCGCCCGTCCCGGTGCACGCGCGATATCGTTGGGAAAAATCGCCTCGTAACAGATCAGCGGCAGCACCTGCCCCGCCGTCCCAAGATTCAGAAGCGCCGGCCCCGGACCGGCCGTGTAGCCGCCCGTCTCGTTGGCCGCGAGGCCGAAGACGCCCCAGCGGGCAAAGACATGCATCAGCGGCATGTACTCCCCAAAAGGTACGAGATGGTGCTTGTCGTAGCTGTCTTCCACCGTCCCATCCGGAGCCAGCACGGCCATGGTGTTGAACCAGGCACCCTCGGCGCTCTGCTTCTGCAGGCCAACGAGGATCTGCGCGCCCTGCGCTGCCTCCGCCATCTCGGCAAAGGCCGGTTCGGCATATTGCAACAGCCATGGAATAGAGGTCTCAGGCCAGATGATTACATCGGGACGCTTCTGGCCCGGCACCGGATCCACCGATGTCAGGTCGAGCTGGCGCTGGTAGAAAAGCGGCACGAGGTCCGGATCCCATTTCTCGTGCTGGGGCGCGTTGGGTTGCACCAGACGGATCACCTGTGCCGGCTCGGCGGGGACCACGGGTCCGGGCGGCAGCCGGAAATGCCCATATCCCGCCGGCAAGGATGCCAGAGCCGCCCCGGCAATCACGCCCAGCACCGCGCGCCGTGCCCCGAACAGCGCCGGCATGGCAGCCGCAATCAGCGTGAACAAGGTCAAGCCATGGGCGCCTGCGAGGGCGGCGAACTGCATCTGCGGTGCCCCGATCCAGATATGGCCGATCAACACCCAGGGAAAGCCAGTGAAGAGGAAGGAACGCAGGATCTCCGCGCCTGTCAGCAACAGGACCAGCCAGCCAATGCGCAAGACCCGCCTTCGGCCGAACCGCGCCGCCAGCCCGAAGGCCGCCGCCCAGAACAGCGCCAGCCCGCCGGCCAGAAATACCAGCGCAAAGGGCGCCATCCAGCCATGCCGCGGCAGATCCACCAGGAACGGTTCGACAATCCAGAACAGGCCACCGGCGAAATATCCGGTCCCGAACGCCCAGCCCCGCCAGGCCACGACCTGCCAGCGCTCGGGCAATGTCAGCAGGGCAATCGCCACGGCGAGGGCCGCCAGTGACAGCCAGGCCCAGCCGAGCGGCGCCTGTCCCGCAGCGCAGAGCAAGCCCAGCCCGAATGCCAGCGAAAGTCCGCCGCGTCGGGACTGGACCGTCCTCTCAAGATTCATCCAGACGCGCCTATTCCGCCGCCGGCCGCATCGGCGCCGATCCCGGCAAGCGCACGCGCAACCGCTTGATGCGCCGCGGATCGGCGTCGATCACTTCGAAAAGCGTGCCGGAAGGGTGCGGGATCACCTCGCCGCGCGCGGGCACGCGGCCTATTTCCATGAAGACCAGCCCGCCCAACGTATCGACATCTTCCTCGTCCTCGGCATCGACGAGTTTCAGGCCGATCTCGGCCTCGAATTCCTCCAGCGGCGCCTTGGCGAAAGCGAGGTAGCAGCCCGGCCGTTCCTCGGTCCAGAACGCCTCCTCCTCGCTGTCATGCTCGTCCACGATCTCGCCGATCACCTGCTCGATCAGATCCTCGATCGTCACCAGCCCGTCGACACCGCCATATTCGTCGATCACCAGCGCCATGTGCCGCCGGTCCGCCTGCATCTTCTGCAGCAAGACCCCGATAGGCATCGAGGGGGGCGCATAGATCAAGGGGCGCAGCATCGCACGCAGATCGAAATCCTCCGAATGCTTCCCGTTGAAGCCATGCCGCAATGCGACATCCTTGAGGTGGACCAATCCGATCGGGCTGTCGATCGTGCCATCGTAAACCGGAAGGCGGGTATTGCCGCTTTCCCGAAAGGCTTCGATCAACGCGTCCAGGTCGATTTCCACCGGCACGGCCACGATCTCGACGCGCGGAATGGCAACGTCTTCCACCCGCATGCTGCGCAGGTTGGCCATCCCTCGGGGCGTTGTTTCCGGCACATCCGTCTCCGGACCGTCGACAGCCACCTTGGCCTGTTCCGATAGAGCGGCCTCACCGCCGGTGAACAGCCCCGCAATCCGGCGGAGCATCCCCTTTCTCGGGGTTATCTGGGTTTCCTGCGCGCAATGCGCTGCGCTAGGAGAACCGTCGGCTGTGTCGCCCATCTTACCTTTCCAAAATGATCGGCCTCGGCCGGATAGCCCTAATATGGGTCCGGCAGACCGAGTTTTCCAAGTATCTCAACCTCGATCCGTTCCATCAAGACCGCATCTTCGTCAGATATGTGATCATAACCCAACAGATGTAATAGGCCGTGAACAACAAGATGGCTGACATGTGCCTCGAACGGCTTGTCTGCTTCAACCGCTTCCCGGTTGCAGGTTTCCCATGCAAGCGCGATATCGCCGAGAAAGGCCGGCTCGCCGGGGAAATCCGCTTCGGGCAGGTATGGCTGGCCACCAGGATTGTCGGCCGAAAGATCCTCGGAGGGCCAGGATAGCACGTTGGTGGCCGTTTCCTTGGCTCGGAAATCGGCGTTAAGCAGCTTAATTCGGGCATCATCCGTGGCCAGAACCGCAACCTCGGCCTCCTCCGGCAATTCAAGGTGGCGCAAGCTCGTCCGCACCGCGCGCTCGGCCAGTTCACGCAAGCCAATCACCTCCCATGCCTCCGCCTCGATCACGACATCAACGATTGTCTCCATGGCCCCTCTCGGCATCAAACCGACAGGCCCATAGCAACATGCCCACGCAAGGTCCACGCAATTCAAGCGCCCACGCTCCAATTCGGTCAAGGGAATATGCCGGCCTTACGTTTCCCCCCGAAAAGGAGAGCTCCGGATAAAAACAGCAAATACTCGCCCGATTTCTTCTGACGACAAATATCCCGGGGGAGGCGCTCGAGAGAGCGCGTGGGGGCAGCGCCCCCATCCACCTACTCACACCAGCGCGGAGGGCTCAGCCCTGCGCGTATTCCACGTCATAGGCATCAATAATCTTGGCCACCAACGGATGACGCACGACATCCTTGGAAGTGAAATAGTTGAAAGCGATCCCGTCCACACCCTTGAGCAGCTTCTCGGCCTCCATCAACCCGCTCATCACCCCGCGCGGCAGGTCCACCTGCGAACGGTCACCGGTGACCACCATGCGCGAGCCGTCGCCAAGCCGGGTCAGGAACATCTTCATCTGCATCGTCGTGGCGTTCTGCGCCTCGTCCAGCACCACCGCCGCATTGGCAAGGGTACGCCCGCGCATGAAGGCCAGCGGCGCGATCTCGATCTTCTTCTCTTCCTTGAGCTTTGCCACCTGCTTGCTCGGCAGAAAATCGTTCAACGCATCGTAAAGCGGCTGCATGTAGGGATCGACCTTCTCCTCCTGCGTGCCAGGCAGGAAGCCGAGTCGCTCGCCCGCCTCGACCGCCGGACGGCACAGGATGATCCGGTCGACATGGCCGTTGATGAACAGGTTCACAGCCACCGCGACGGCGAGATAGGTCTTGCCCGTACCCGCCGGGCCGATACCGAAACAAAGCTCGTTGCTGGTCAGGCTGCGCACATAGGCCTTCTGGGCGGCGGTGCGCGGCTCGACGATCTTCTTGCGGGTCTTGATCTCGACATGGCCGCCTTGGAACATCTCCAGTTGGTCGCCCGCGCGCGGCGCAGCCTTGTCCTCAAGCGTACCGAGCCGAATCGCTCCGTCAATATCACCGGGTTCCAGCGAGCGCCCCGCCTCCAGCCTTTCATAAAGCTCCTGCAGGATCACGGCACCGCGCGCCCGGCTCTCACCATCCCCGATCAATGCCAGCTGGTTGCCCCGGCGAATGATCTGGAGGCCAAGCTGATGCTCGATCTGCGAGAGGTTGCGGTCGAACTCTCCGCATAGCTCGACCAGCAGGCGATTATCGGGAAACTCCAGAGGCGTTTCGATGATCTCTTCGGCTCTGGTCGGATCGGTCAGGGCGCTGATTCCCAAAAATGCGACTCCACTGCTCGTGTGATCTTTGTTCCATGCTGCCGGGGCTTTGAGTTTCTGGCAAGCGCCTCGGGGCAAAAATCATCTCTGTGACACAAAATAGACGGCACCACACCGACAGATACCGTAGATATTGTGCTACCGCGCTATTGCGCGGGACGCTTACCCCGGGGCTGGCACGCCCCTGCCCGAGCCGCGGATTGTTCGGAATACGTCAAAAATACATGAAAACAAACAGGAAATAGATCGTTTCCATATGTGCCGCTTCACAAATTCGGCTCAAAAGTTAAGATCGGCAAGATATTCGTGGAATTTCGTGCAAGTCCTTGGGGGCGGCACCAATTTGCCGTGCGGACTGCTCGTTGAAAACTGGAAGGACGGAATCTATGAAAAAGACGATTATCGCCGCTCTCGTGACCGGCCTTGCACTACCGATGGCATCGGCGGCCCTTGCCGACAGCCTGGATTCTCCCGTGGACAACAACCCGCACCAGATCAACGTGAGCTGCTACCGCGGCGCGTTCACCAATGTCGTCGCATGGGACCGCCCGAACCCGGTATTCATCGAGGATCTGGTCGAGATCGGCTATAGCTATCCGGAAGCCGCCTCAATCGGAGAGCGGATTTGCCGCGACATCCGCGGCGTCCGCGATGGGGAACACAGGATCAACGCCCTGCGCCAGATCCTTCGTGAGAGCCCGCCGCGCCGCTGATGCGGCTCTATCGCTCCTGAAACGTTTAGACGAAGGCGCCGCGCAAACGCGGTGCCTTTCTTTGGTTTCCGATACACGGCGAAAGGCTCCGCCATTGCAAGCGATGGCTGCGTAGCGTGAATTACCCGAGCAGCGTACCGCCGAGCGAATTCGGCCCGCTTTCGGTGATCCGCACGCGGGCGAGCGTACCGACTGGCACGTCGCATTGCACATGGACCGCGTGAAGGTGATCGGATTTGCCGACCATCTGCCCCGGCAAGCGTCCGGCCTTCTCGAACAGTACCCCAACCTCGCGACCGACCATCGCGTCCTGCGCCGCGCGCTGTTGCGTCGTCAGCAGGGCCTGAAGCCGCTGCAGCCGGTTATCGGCGGCCGCCTGATCCACCAGCGGACGTTCGGCGGCCGGCGTGCCCGGGCGGGCGGAGTATTTGAACGAGAAGCACTGGCCGTAATTCACCGCCTCGACCAGATCCATCGTCGCCTGGAAATCCTCTTCGGTCTCCTCCGGGAAGCCGACGATGAAATCGCCCGACATCAGGATATCGGGCCGTGCCGCGCGGATACGTTCGATCAGGCGGAGATACTCCTCGGCCGTATGGCCCCGGTTCATCCGCTTCAAAATCCGGTCGGAGCCTGATTGCACCGGCAGGTGCAGGTACGGCATCAGCTTCTCGCAATCGCCATGGGCGGCGATCAGGTCGTCTTCCATGTCGTTCGGGTGCGAGGTGGTGAAGCGGATCCGGTCCAGCCCGTCGATCTCGGCCAGCCGCCGGATGAGCCGCGCCAGCCCCCAATCCTCGCCGCCTTCCTGCCCGTGATAGGCATTCACGTTCTGGCCCAGCAGGGTGATCTCGCGCACGCCCTGTTCGACCAGCCCTTCGGCCTCACGCAGAACACGGGAGACAGGGCGGGAGACCTCGGCACCGCGCGTATACGGCACCACGCAAAAGGCACAGAACTTGTCGCAGCCCTCCTGCACCGTCAGGAAGGCGGTCGGGCCGCGCTTCGCCTTGCGCCCCTTCGGCAGGTGGTCGAATTTCAGCTCCTCCGGGAAATCGGTATCGAGCGCCTTCTCGCCTTGCTGCGTCTTCGCCTCCATTTCCGGCAGGCGGTGATAGCTCTGCGGGCCGACCACGAGGTCCACCATCGGCTGGCGGCGCATGATCTCTGCGCCCTCGGCCTGCGCCACGCAGCCCGCCACTCCGATCTTCAGATCGGGATTGGCGGCTTTCAGCCCCTTGTAGCGGCCAAGCTCGGAATAGACCTTCTCTGCCGCCTTCTCGCGGATATGACAGGTGTTGAGCAGGATCATGTCGGCGCCCTCGGGGCTGTCGACCTGCTCATAGCCCTGCCCGCCCAGGGCCTCGGCCATGCGCTCGCTGTCATAGACATTCATCTGACAGCCATAGGTCTTGATATAGAGCTTCTTGGGCGCGTCGCTCATCGGGTCACTCTCCTGATCGCTGGCGGGCGGCATAGCGCAAGCGGACGCGCACCGCAACGCCGCAGCCCCCATTGCGCGGAACCCCGCATTAACCCTACTGTGCGATCACAGACCGAAAAGGCATCCCCCGGCAGGCCCCATGCAGTTCCGAGACATAGACCATTTCCTCAAAGAGCGCGCGGACGTGCTGGCCCGTGGCCCCGTTGCCGTGGTGCTGGCCGAGGACGCGGTGGAACTGGTCTCGACATTGGAGCATGTCCTTAAGATCGGCTTCCGCAGCTCCATCCTGCTGCATCCGCCCAACGTGCGCCCACCCACGGTGCTGCATGACAATGTCTATTACATCCCCAACGACCCGCATCGCGACGACGCGCTGAGCCAGCCGATGAACCGCCTCATCGCCGCCGCGCCGGCGGGCACGTGGATGCATTACTGCTACAATGCCGAGTACCTGCATTTCCCCTTCTGCGAGAGCCGGACTGTTGGCGAAATGCTGACCTTCCACACCGAGGAGCGGCGGGACGCGATGCTGACCTATGTGGTCGATCTTTACGCGACCGATCTCGGCGCCCACCCCAACGCCGTCTCGCTGGAGGACGCGCATCTGGACCGGGTGGGCTATTTCGCGCTGGAACGCCCCGGCGAGGGCGGGCCGAAAGAGCGCCAACTCGATTTCCACGGCGGGCTGCGCTGGCGCTTCGAGGAGCACGTGCCGAAAGCGCGCCGCCGGATCGACCGCATCTCGCTCTTCCGCACGCGCCCCAGCCTGAAATTGCGGACGGATTTCACCTTCGACGACGAAGAATACAACACCTATTCCTGCCCCTGGCATCACAATCTGACGGCGTCGGTCTGTTCCTTCCGGACGGCCAAGGCGCTCAAGCTCAACCCCGGCTCGAAACACGATATCCGCAGCTTCTGCTGGCACAACTCGGTGAAGTTCGAGTGGTCCTCCCGGCAGTTGATGGAACTGGGGCTGATGGAACCGGGGCAGTGGTTTTGAAGCGACGAGAAATCCGAGCGGTTTCGACTGGGAGCCTTGTCATGGTCAGGAAGCTAGTCGCGCTGAACCCGCAAGGCGGTACAATAACGACCATTCTCAACTGCATGGTTTGGGCGGGTTGTTTCGGTCCGCACTGGATACAAGGCCAACCTATTCGTGAGTTGTAGGGATTCTCAACCGGATCTGTTAGATTGTTAACTGCCGCGGCGAACAAAGAGCACGGCAGAAACAGGGGGAGCCCCAATGACTAAGGTTGTTGTGACACATGCGGTCGGGAACATGGATACATGGCTGGGCGGAGGAGAAGTGCGGACGAAAACCTTCTCCGGCTTCTGTTCGGGCCACCGGATTTTCAGGCACTCCGACCAGGATCGCGTGTCAATCATCTTTGAAGACGTGGATCTGGAAAAGATGAAGACCATACTCGGATCGCCGGAGGCCGCAGCCAGCAAGGCACAGCACACGGTGATTGACCCGATCGAAATTTACATAGAGGTCGAAGGCGGCGCCTGAGCTTCTGATCGGGGCTGGTGAATTTCTGAGTGCTCGGCATCTCTTGCACATGACCGCAGGTCACGAAGGTGGGTACCTGCCGCGTTCCACGGTGGCAAAGGCATGGCGGGCTGGCGTTTTGGATACGCCCGCGCGTCGCTCAAGCCTTGTCAGGATTTGCCATGATAAACCGCCCTGAACGCAGGTCAAAGCGCCACCCCACGGGCAGGCTCGCGCCCGGCTGCAGTTCAGAACGATAGAAAGCTCGGATTACTTCCGACGCAGGCGGATCACCACGTCCACGCTGGCGATTTCCGCGCCCTCGGGCGCATTCGGCAGGCGGGAGATTTCCAGCTCGGAGGCCGGCGCATCGCTGAGCGACTGGCTGTCCTCCCAGTAGAAATGCGGGTGGTCGGCCGTGTAGGTGTCGAAATAGCTCTTGGTGCCGTCCACGGTGATCTCGCGCATAAGGCCCGCGTCACAGAAGGCCTTGAGCGTGTTGTAGACGGTGGCCAGCGAGACCTTCTCGCCGGTTAACCGGCTGGCCTCGAACAGGCTTTCGGCGGTCACGTGGCGGTTTTTGCCGTCCCCGATCAGCAGCGTCGCCAGCGAAAGCCGTTGCCGCGTCGGGCGCAGCCCTCCACGTTCGAGCCATTCCGATCCGCGCTGAGTTTCCGTAGTGGACATGATATCGCTTTTCTGTTCCCGCCAGATTGCTTGAATATGACCATTTTGCCTCGGATTTCAATTGAAAACGGCCCCCATAAAGCCGCGCCTCCCCACCCGCGTCCCCCTTGCGCCGCGCGCATGGGGGGTGATAGTGAGCGCCAAGCACGCTGATGGCGCATGGGAGGCAGGCATATGGCTGACAGAAAAACGCATTTCGACAAGGAAGACCTGCTGGCCTGTGGCCGCGGCGAGATGTTCGGCCCGGGCAATGCCCAGTTGCCGCTTCCGCCGATGCTCATGGCCGACCGGATCACCGAGATCTCCGAGGATGGTGGCGAGTTCGGAAAGGGCCATATCGTCGCCGAGTTCGACATCGATCCAGATCTGTGGTTCTTCCCCTGCCATTTCCCCGGCAACCCGGTCATGCCCGGCTGCCTTGGCCTCGATGGCCTCTGGCAACTTACCGGCTTCGGCCTCGGCTGGCGCGGCATGAAGGGCCAGGGTTTTGCCATCGGCGCGGGCGAGGTGAAGTTCTCCGGAATGGTCCGTCCAACGACCAAGATGATCACCTACAAGATCGACTATACCCGCATCATCGACCGCAAGCTCAAGCTGGGTGTGGCCAATGGCAAGGTGTTCGCCGACGGCGAAGAAATCTACAACGTGACCGGGCTGAAAGTCGGCCTGGCCGAAGCTGAATCCTGATCTGCAAACGATCTCAAGGAGATCCATCCATGCGTCGCGTCGTCGTCACCGGGCTGGGCATCGTGTCCCCGATCGGCAATTCCGCCGATGAAGTCACCGCCAACCTGAAAGCCGGCACCTCCGGCATTTCCTTTGACGAGGCGATGGCCGAACATGGCTTTCGCTCGCAGGTCTCCGGCAAGCTGAAGATCGACACCGCCGAGCATATCGACAAGCGCACCCTGCGCTTCATGGGTCCCGGCGCCGCCTTTGCATATATCGCCATGAGCCAGGCCATTGCGGATGCGGGGCTGGAAGAGAGCGACGTGGTCAACGTGCGCACCGGGCTGGTCGCGGGCTCCGGCGGGCCGTCGACCTCGGCCATGCTGGCCGCGCATCAGACCGTGCTGAAAACCGGCGCGACCAAGCGCATCGGCCCCTTCGCGGTGCCAAAATGCATGTCCTCCACGATCTCGGCCAACCTCGCGACGGCCTTCAAGATCAAGGGCATCAACTACTCCATCACCTCGGCCTGCTCGACCTCGCTGCATTGCATCGGCAACGCCTCCGAGCAGATCATGATGGGCAAGCAGGACGTGATGTTCGCCGGCGGCGGCGAGGAGCTGGACTGGACGCTCAGCTGCCTCTTCGACGCGATGGGCGCGATGTCCTCCAAGTATAACGACGCGCCGGAAACGGCCTCGCGCGCCTTCGACGCCACCCGCGACGGTTTCGTCATCGGTGGCGGCGGGGGCATCGTCGTGCTCGAAGAGCTGGAGCACGCAAAGGCGCGCGGCGCCAAGATCTATGCCGAGGTGACGGGCTTTGCCGCCACCTCCGACGGCCATGACATGGTCGCTCCCTCCGGAGAGGGCGGCGAGCGCGCCATGCGCCTTGCGCTCGAAACCATCCCCGAGGGCCGTAGCGTTTCCTATATCAACGCCCACGGGACCTCGACGCCCGTCGGCGATGTGGGCGAGATCGAAGCGGTGCGCCGCGTCTTCGGCGAAGGCTCCACGCCGCCGGTCTCCTCGACCAAGTCGATGACCGGACACGCTCAGGGGGCCGCCGGCGCGATGGAAGCCGTCTTCTGCCTGCTGATGCTCAAGAACGACTTCATTGCGCCCTCGATCAACGTCACCGAGCTGGACCCGGCGTTGAAGCCCGAGGAAATCGCCACCGCGCTGGTGGAAAATGCTGGCCTCGATACGGTAATGACCAACTCCTTTGGCTTCGGTGGAACCAACGGGTCCATGTTGCTCTCGAAATATGGCGGATAAATTTCATGGCTGATTTGATGAAGGGCAAGCGGGGCCTGATCATGGGCGTCGCCAATGATCGCTCCATCGCCTGGGGCATTGCCAAGGCGATGGCCGGCGAAGGTGCAGAGCTGGCATTCACCTACCAGGGCGAAGCGTTCGGCAAACGCGTCGGACCGCTTGCCGAGTCGATCGGTTCCGACATCCTGATCGATGCCGACGTGATGGACGATGCCTCGCTGGACGCGGCCTTTGCAGTTCTCAAGGAGAATTGGGGCAAGCTGGACTTCCTCGTCCACGCCATCGCCTATTCCGACAAGAACGAGCTGGGCGGTCGGTTCATCAACACAAGCCGTGAGAATTTCCGCAATTCGCTGACCATCTCCTGCTACTCGCTGATCGACGTCGCCCGCCGTGCGGCGCCGCTGATGCGCGAAGGCGGCACGATCCTGACGCTGACCTACCAGGGCTCCAACCGCGTGACGCCCTATTACAACGTCATGGGCGTGGCCAAGGCTGCGCTGGAATCGGCAGTCCGGTACCTTGCGAACGATCTCGGCCCGGACGGTATCCGCGTGAACGCCATCTCGCCGGGCCCAATGAAGACGCTGGCCGGAGCCGCGATTTCGGGTGCCCGCGCCACCTTCCGACACACCGATTCCAATGCGCCGATGCGGGCCAACGCCACGCTCGACGCGGTGGGCGGCACAGCGGTCTATCTCGCCTCCGATGCCGGGGCCTGCACTTCGGGCGAGATTATCCATGTCGATGGCGGTTACCACGTTCTGGGCATGCCGCAGCCGGAAAACCTCTGAGACCGTTTCCGATCGCCCGCCTCTGGTGACACGCGGGCGTCAGGCGTTGAAGCAGACTTCCCGCCGGCCGGCGGGGGTGGCCGCGCACCTCTGGTGCGCGGCGGTTGCACTTCGCCCGTAACGACAACTCCAGCATCCATCCGGCTAAAGCTTCAAGCAATGCTCCGCGCCGCGAAGCGGCGCCATCGCCGCTCGAGCTCTGCTCGGCGGCAGTCCCCCTCGTTGCCACGAGCCATAACGATTTGGGCAGTGTCGAGCTGCCACGTATCGGCATGAAGGCATAACAAGTCGCAGCCGAAGCAAAAGCCCGACACCGCATTACCGAGCGCGTGGCGGCCCCTCTGGCGGGCGGTTCACCAGCGCCTCGATCTCGACCATCACCGCTTCCGGCAGCGGTCCGAATTGCAGCGTGCGTGCGTTTTCCTCGGCCTGCGCAACGGTGCGGAAGCCCGGGATCGGGCAGGTATTCGGGCTCTTTGCCCAGATCCATCCAAGCGCGCCCTGCGCCACGCTGCGACCGCCGGTTTGCAGCAACTCCTTCACGCTTTCCAGCATGTCGAGCACTTCCGGCACCACCTGCCCGCCTTGGAAATATTCCATCCAGTCGAAGGAATTGGTTCGAATATCAGATGGTTGCAGCGTCGTGCTTGCCGTGTATTTCCCCGAGAACACGCCCATTGCCATTGGCATCCTGTTGACCGATAGCAGCCCGTGCGCCTCGATCGTGGCCAGCACGGCGCTGGCCGGCACCCAGAGGTTCATCGTGTGCTGGACGGCCGTGAAGCCCGGCCAGTCGGCATAGGCCGCCGCCGAATCCGGGAAGTCCGTGCTCCAGCCGAAGCTGCCGATCTTTCCCGCCGAACGCGCGGCCTCCAGCGCGTCGAAGATCGGGGCGGCCTCCTCCGGCGTCATCTCGTTGAGATGCAGGAAGATCATGTCGACGTGATCCCGCCCCAGCCGCCGCAGGCAGCCTTCGATCTCTTGAACAGCCTCTTCGCGAGTTGCCACGTTCCCCGTCACCTGCTTTGATTTCGCGTCGAAGAGATTGCCGATCTTGGTGGAGATGACCACGTCTTCGCGCCCTTTCAGCGCCGCGCCGAGAACGACTTCCGAGTGCCCCGCGCCATAGACGCTCGCGGTGTCGAAATATCGCGCACCGGCATCCAGCGCGGCGTGGATCGCCCGGATTGACTCGCCATCATCGACCTCCCCCCAGCCAAGGGGCGCGTCCTCGGCCCAGAATGGCCCACCAATTGCCCAGCATCCCATGCCAAGTCGCGGATTGTTGTTGAGATCCAGTGTCATGAGGTGTCTCCTCTCGATAACTGGCTGCACAATGGGAGGAGTCGCATGCGACTGGAAGGAAAAACCGCTATCGTGACCGGGGGCGGCTCGGGTTTCGGCGCAGGCATCGCCCGCCGCTTCGCCGAGGAGGGCGCGCGCTTGATGGTCGCCGATATCAACGCCGAGGCCGCAGAGGCCATCGCGGCGGAGATCGGCGGCATCGCCCAACCGGTCGATGTGTCCAAAGGCGAGAGCGTCGCAGCCATGTCCGAGGCCGCCATCGCCGCCTTCGGCACGGTCGATATCCTCGTGAACAATGCCGGCATCACCCACCTGCCCGCGCCGATGGAAGACGTGACAGAGGAAGATTTCGATCGCGTGCTCGCGGTCAATGCCAAGTCCGTCTACCTGACCGCGCGCAGCTTCGTGCCGCATATGAAGGCCAACGGCGCAGGAGCGATCCTCAATGTCGCCTCCACCGCCGGCGTGTCTCCCCGCCCCCGCCTCAATTGGTACAACGCCTCAAAGGGCTGGATGATCACCGCGACCGAGGCCATGGCGGTCGAACTGGCCCCCCATGGCGTGCGGGTGAACGCGCTCGCCCCGGTGGCGGGCGAAACACCGCTGCTTGCTTCCTTCATGGGTGAGGATACGCCCGAGATGCGGGCCAAGTTCCTTTCCACCATTCCCCTCGGCCGCTTCTCCACGCCGCAGGACATGGGCAATGCCGCCCTCTATCTCTGCTCGGACGAGGCCAGCATGATCACAGGCGCCGTGCTGCGCGTCGATGGTGGACGCTGTATCTGAGCAGACAGGTACAAGCATGAAACCGGGCAAGCGCAACCTGATCACCGATGTTCCCGGCCTTCTGGTCGGCAATGCCAAGGATGAGACGCTGAAAAGCGGCGTGAGCGTGTTGCTTGGCACGGAGCCCTTCACCGCCGCCGTGCATGTGATGGGCGGCGCGCCCGGCACCCGCGAAACGGACCTGCTGGCCCCGGACAAGACGGTGCAGCAAGTCGATGCGCTGGTGCTCTCGGGTGGCTCGGCCTTCGGGCTGGATGCGGCCTCCGGCGTGGCAGACGCGCTGCGCGCGCAGGGGCGCGGCTTCGCCGTCGGCGATCAGCGCGTGCCCATCGTGCCGGGCGCGATCCTGTTCGACCTGCTCAATGGCGGCGACAAGGACTGGACCGAGAATCCCTACAAGAAGCTGGGTACAGCGGCGCTGGCCAATGCGGCGGAAGATTTCGCACTGGGCACCGAGGGCGCGGGGACCGGGGCGACGACGCGCAGCCTCAAGGGTGGGCTCGGATCGGCCTCGCTGGTGCTGGATTGCGGTATCACGGTCGGCGCGTTGGTGGCGGTGAACGCGCTCGGCGACGTGACCGGCAATGGCCCGGAATTCTGGGCCGGCCCCTGGGAATTCGGAGAGGAGTTCGGCGGCCTGGGTCCCGTCCGCCGGCATGATTCCGGCGCGGAGCCCGGTTTCAAACACGGTCAGGCCACCACCATCGCCATCGTCGCCACAGACGCTGCCCTGAGCCAGGCCGAAGCGCAGCGCATGGCGACCGCCGCCCATGATGGAATGGCGCGCGCCATCGTCCCCTCGCACACGCCCTATGACGGCGATCTCGTCTTCACCGCCGCAACCGGCGCCCGCGCCCTGCCAGATCCGATCCTGTCGCCCATGGCGCTCGGCCACGCTGCGGCCACCTGCCTTGCCCGCGCAATCGCCCGTGGCGTCTATTCAGCGCGCCCGGCAGCCGCAGATCCCGTGCCCTGCTGGGCGCAGAAATTTCGCCCCGAGGAGCAGCCTTGAATTGAGCCTTCCGCGCCAATCCTCTAGCATCTCTGGGTATCCTTTGACCGGAGCAATCATGAAACGCCTTTTCCTCGCATCGGCTCTGGCCGTGTTGGCACCGGTCACGGCTTCAGCCGACGAGATCCTCGAAACGCTCGATGCCGCGCGCGCGGCCTACGAGGCCGGCCAAATGCAACAGGTGCTGGACGAACTGGCCTACGCGCAGCAACTCGTGCGCGAGATGAAGACGGCCGGCCTGACCGATCTGCTTCCTCCCGCACCGGAAGGCTGGGACCGCAAGATCAACACAGATATGGGCACCGCCATGGCCATGTTCGGCGGTGGCGTGGGCGCCGAGGCGACCTATTCCCGAGGGCAGGACAGTTTCACCATCCTGCTGATGGCGGACAATGCCATGGTACAGGGCTTTGCCGGAATGCTCGGCGCGGCGGGGATGCTCGTCGGAAAGCAGCAACGTATCGGAGCCCAAACCTTCATCGAACAGGAGGGCGAACTGACTGGACTGGTCGATAATCGCATCCTGGTCCAGGCCAGCGGCGCACCGCTCGCTGTCATGCAACCGATCCTCGAACAGATGGATTTCGACGCCATGGCCGGTTTCGGCCGCTAGGGCGCTCCGCCCTCGCTTGCCGGAACGCTCGGCTGTTTCCACGCCGCGCCAGCGACGCCCCCCCAATGGGTCAAGATGCGCCAGCATCGCGCCCCGAGGGGGTGCCCCCTCTCAGCCTTCCGCCATGGCGAACAGGCGCTGCATCATCGGGCTTTCGGGATCGCATAGCGGGTCGATCACGTCGAAATGGTGACAGCCCTCGGCAACGATCAGTTCCGCCTTGATCCAGGCATCGGCCATCCGGATCGCCTGGTCGACAAAGACAGGCCGCTCGGCGGACCCCACTTCGATCTCAACCGCGCAATTCGGCTCCGGATAGAAGATCGGGCTCTCCGTCTCTGCCTCCGCCGCATCGATCCTGAGATCGCCATTCATCGGCAGCATGATCAACGGGTTCAGATCGGCGAGTGGCGAGATCGGCAGGATCCCGGCAATCCGCGCCCGCACCGCGTCCGGCAGGTCCACATCCGGACAAACCATCCGCATCGTCAGGTGCCCGCCCGCCGAATGCCCCGAGATCAGGATCGGCCCGTCCACGCGCGCCGCCGCGGCTTCAAGCGCCTGGGCGATCGACCGGGTGATCTCCGAAATACGGGCTTGCGGCGCCAGCGGATAGGACGGAATCGCCACCGCCCAGCCACGCGCAACCGCCCCTGCCGCAAGGTGAGACCAGTCCTTGCGCCCGCTGATCCGCCAGAACCCGCCATGTATGAAAAAGAAAAGCCCTTTAGGCTCGCCTTCCGGCAGGAACAGGTCAAAGCGCTGCCTCTCGCCTGCCCCGTAGGCAACATCAAGTTTCATCCGCTCCGCCGGCATGAACTCCCGGAAAGCTTCCGCCGCCGTGGCCCAGCGCTCGAAATAGCTGTGCCCATCGGGAATGAAATCGGCCTGGTCATAGGCGGTCGGGTCGATCATCGGAGACTCCTTGCAGCTTTCGAACGACATAGGCGCTCTCGCCCCGCCGCACCAGCCCCGCCCCGTGCCACCGATCCGAGGATAAATACGCGGAGATTCACCAACTGTAATATTCCTGTTGCGAAACTGCTCCAAAGCTCGCCTGACAAATAAACCCAACAGGGGGCAAGCATGAAAAAGCTTCTCGCATTTTCCTCGGTTCTCGCGCTGATCGCCGGCACAGCGCAGGCCGAAATGAACTTCAATCGGATCGCATCCTTTGCGACACCCGACAACATGCCCTCTGGAGAAGACAGGTCCCACGAGACCTCTGCCGAGATAATCGCCGCCACGCCCGACGGCATGACGCTGGTCTATACCGACATCCCGCTGGAGGCGCTCGGCCTGATCGACATCACCGACCCGGCCAACCCGGCCTCGCTCGGAAACATAGCGCTTCAGGGCGAGCCGACCTCGGTCGCCATCATCGGCAACAATGCCTTTGCCGGTGTGAACACGTCCCAAAGCTATACCGTCCCGTCGGGCCACCTGGCCGTGCTCGACATCGCAACTCGCGAGATCATCGGCACCTGTGACCTCGGCGGCCAGCCGGACTCCATCGCCGCGGCCAAGGACGGCTCGTTCATTGCCGTCGCCATGGAGAACGAACGTGACGAGGATGCAGGCGACGGCCGCACCGGCCAGATGCCGGCGGGTTTCGTGGTGCTGCTGCCAACAGCCGAGGCTGGCATCGATTGCGAAGGCAAGAAAGTCGTTGAGATGACGGGCCTGGCCGAGATCTCTCCAGAAGATCCGGAGCCGGAATTCGTCGACATCAACTCTCTTGGCGAGACCGTCGTCACGCTGCAGGAGAACAACCACATCGCCGTGGTGAACAAGGAGGGTGAGGTCATCGCCAATTTCTCCGCCGGCTCCGTGGACCTGAAAAACATCGATATCCCCGAAGAACGCGCCGTGACCTTCGAGGGCGAGCAACTGGGCCGCCTGCGCGAACCCGACGCCGTCAAATGGCTCGATGACGATCACTTCGTCATCGCCAACGAGGGCGACATGGATGGCGGCTCGCGCGGCTGGACGATCCTCAACAAGGACGGCACAGTCGTCTACGAGAGCGGCACCTCTTTCGAGTATGCCGTCGCCGAGATCGGCCACTACCCGGAGAAGCGTTCCGGCAACAAGGGCGTCGAGCCGGAATCGGTCGAGATCGCCACTTACGACGGCACGCCCCTAATATTCATCGGTGCCGAACACGCTTCGGTCGTCGGTGTCTATGACGCCACCGATCCGAAGAACCCGGTGCTCAAGCAACTCCTGCCCTCGGGAATTGGGCCAGAGGGTTATGTCGCCATTCCACAGCGAAACCTTCTGGTTTCCGCCAACGAGGTTGACCTTGTCGAGGATGGCGGCACCCGCGCGCATGTGATGGTGTTCGAACGTGCGGAGGGTGAAGCCCAATACCCGATGCTCACGTCAAAGGGCTTGAGCGAGCCGAATGGCGTGCCGGTGAACTGGGGCGCGATCTCGGGCCAGGTGGCGGATCCCGAACAGCCCGGCATCCTCTACGCCGTGAATGGCCTGTGTGGATGGCTCCTGCATTGCAAGAGATTTCTGTGGTCGCGATGGTCTGTCAGTACAGTCGTGTGTCCGGCCTGTTAGTGTGGCG
>NZ_FNEK01000080.1 GCF_900099935.1 Aliiruegeria lutimaris
AAAGGTCGGGACGTTCACCTGGTGATGGACAACTACGCCACGCACAAGACGCCCAGGATCAAGGCATGGCTCGCCCGCCGTCCGCACTGGCATGTCCACTTCACGCCCACCTCGGCATCATGGATCAATCAGGTCGAACGCTGGTTCGCTGAATTGACCCGCAAGCAGTTGCAGCGCGGGGTCCATCGTTCGACTGCCGAACTGGAGGCCGACATTGCCGCCTTCATCGAAGCACACAACGAGAACCCCAAACCATACAGATGGGTCAAGTCCGCCGATGAAATCCTCGCATCGGTCAAGCGGTTCTGCCAGCGAACCCAAACCCTATGCGGCGAACTTTAGATTCGGGTGACTAGATGAGTAGGTCCTTGACCAAATCCAGTCCCCGCAACCAAAACTACTGCACAATATCAAAGGCGTGAAGTCGACTTCGGCCGGTCGAGTTCTTGATGTCGCCCTTTACATTAACGCCACATCAACGTTCACCGAGTCCTCTAGGGCATACAAATCGACGGCGTTCGAACTATCGAGTCATAGCAACGCATTGAGCGGATCATGCACCTACGTTCGGGCGTGACGTCCGAATGCCGCAGTCACTCGATGGTTGGAAGAAACCCCGCTGGTGAAAGAGAAATCTGCTGATTTGGAACTTCCGACGCGACCAGCAGTTTGATTTCTGGCCCTACCAATTCTGTCCAGGTACGCCCCCTCGTTGCGTCGATTGCCATACGTACACCCAACTGGCCTTGTAGGATGGGATTATCGAACGGAACGGCCAGCACGCTGCCGTTTCCCATTCCTCGCCGAATGGAATGGCTGATGTAGGTCGCAACCAGCGCCGGGCGGTCAGCCTGTGCACTGCCATTCAACAGCCCCATGGCCGCTTCGACGGCCGGAGCGGTGCCAATCACGTAGTCGACCTCCGGGTGGTCGGCGAGGGCGTCTTCGACCTCCCGCATCTGCTCCCGCAGGCCAGTATCCGCCCGACGAATATCCACGACGCGGACGGCTGATCCTTCAATGGCCGCGAGGAGGCCGGTCTCAACCAATGGTGCCCATCCGGATTTCGCAGGGCCGGAAATCAGGACGGCCGTGGCAGGTTCGGTTCCCGCTGGATGTCGGTCGAACAAGAAAGCCCCAATGTGTCCACCCATCTCCTGCCAATTTACCCCTACAGCCCCGGCGAGGCTCGGAGACCTCAACTCGTTGACCAACGCCAGAACCGGAATGGTTTCAGAGAGCGACGCTACCGCCGACAGGATCTTCGGGTCATTGGCGGACACCGCCCCAAGAAGGATCGCTTCTGCCTGTCGTTCCCTGCAAACATCAAGCAGCTCGAGTTGCCGTGCAAGGGCGTGATAGCCACCCGATTCAAAAGTCCAGAGTTCGGCACCGGTTCGCTTTGCTTCCAGCTGAAGACCATAAGCGACGCTCAGCCAGTATTCGTCCTTGAAGTGCGGCACGACGATGCAAATGCGGATTGCGCCATCAGGGCTGCCCGGCGCCGCTTGGGCAAGAGAGGGGTGCGCGCCCGAACCCGCACTGCCAAGAATTGCGCACGCCACCAGAGCAGCATAGGTTCCGCCCATGTGGCGCACCAGCTTCGACACACAGCTTTTGAGGGTGTTCACCTTCATCGTCGTCCTTCTGGCTGGCGTAAGCTTCATTGCCCTTGCGGCAAACCAGTACCTTGCCAGCAGACATCGGACCTTGATCGAGGACAATCTTCCTGCGGCGGCGCTGGCCAGGCAGATTTCAGATGAAAGCATTTATATCGCTACGTTGGCCCCGTCATTTTCAAAAGTAGATTCGTCGGGCGACCTTCGCAACATGACAGCTTCCCTGAACATTGAATTCACCGACTTGGAACAAAACCTTGCACGGCTGAACGATCTGTTGCCAGCCGAGCAGATGACCTCTGCCACCGACGCATTGCAGGATTTGAGGCAGGCGGTTGGTACGCTGTCGTCTCTTGCCCAGGCCCGGTTGGCAACGGCGGGGGATCTGGTTTCTCGCTCAAGGTTGACGGCGGAGCAGTTGTCCGAACTGAATGCGCTCATTTCGGCGCAGACTGATATTGCGCGCGTTCGGGTCACTGCAGCCATTGCAGATTTGGTTGATGCTCAAGGCGCCGCACACCGGGAGGGGCTTGATCAGCTCGCCGACGTGGATTTTTTCGCTTTCGATCGACATGTGGAACTCGGTGCGGCTATCGACACAATAGGGTTTCACATGTTGCAGGTCTCGGAAATCGAGGACCGCACCCGGTTGAAAGTTATTCAGAGTATTGTCGCCGACAACCTCGATCTGGCAGAGCGGCGGCTTGGCTATTTTCCATCGCCTGCCGCGGAAACACGGGCTCGCGCACTTGTCGCGTTGCTGAAGGCCGAACTGGAGCCTGATGGCGGTTTTTCGGTCATGGATGCCTATTTGAGGACGCAAGAAGCCACCCGACAAGCGCTTGAGACAATTCCCGAAAATGTTGAGACGCTTTCGGGGTTCTCCGGCGCTTTGCTGGAACGGGTCCAGTCGGAAACGCGCGCCGTGCAGGCCCGCACTGTGCAACTGGGCGGCACGTTGACCGTTGGTCTGTTGGGTGTCCTGGTTGTTGCGCTTGCGGCAACAGTTCTCGCCTGGCAGTTTGCGCGGCGACGGATCGTCGAACGGCTTAGAGCCCTGGCCAGTCATATCGGTGCCCTAGGGCAGGAGCACTACGACCGCGCCATCCCGGTCACCGGTGACGACGAAATAGGACAAATGGAAAGGTCGCTTGACGCCTTGCGACTCAAGGCCGCCGAAGCGCTGGCCCTGCGGGGAGAACTGGAAAATACGGTCATACAGCGGACCGGCGAGATCGTGGCCGAGATGCAGGCCCATGACGCGGCCCGGAACGAGGCAGAGGCCTCCAGCCGGGCCAAGTCGGAATTCCTCGCCATGATGAGCCACGAAATCCGCACACCATTGAATGGCGTGATCGGCATGCTTCGGCTGCTGGAGAGCGACACCCCCGTCGGAAGCGGGCGAAACCGATTGGCCACCGCGCGTGTATCCGCAGAACACTTGCTCGCTCTGACAAACGACATCCTTGACTACTCTTCCATGCAAGATGGTCATGCCAAGGCCGAAGGCGTTCATTTCGATTTACGAGACCTGATCGGTCAGCTTGCCAGTTTCCTGAAAATCGGGGCCGACACCAAGGGCCTGGCTTTCTCTGTCGATCTCTCCAGCAGCGCACCGCTTGCGCTGTTTGGCGACGTTGGAAAGATCCGCCAGGTGGTCATCAACCTGCTCTCGAACGCGATCAAGTATACTTCTTCGGGCGAAGTCGCATTGCTGATCGATCACGCTTTGAATCCGGCAACCGGACGCCACGTGATCACCTTTGCCGTGACGGATACAGGGATCGGCATTGACCCGGAGAACATCGACAGGATTTTTGATGCCTACGGCAGAACTGGCAACTTTCGCCAACTGGAAATCGAGGGAATGGGGCTTGGCCTGACCATCTCCCGGCGCCTGACAGAATTGATCGGCGGCGGGTTGAGCGTCGAAAGTGAACCTGGGATTGGATCGCGCTTTTCGCTGACGGTGGAGCTTCCCGAGGGGAACATCGCACAGGTCGAAAAAATTCGAGAGGTAGCGGTGAACGACGCGCTTGGCAAGCATGTGCTGCTGGTGGAGGACAACAAGGTCAACAGGATGGTCGCCCAGGGATATCTCGACCGTTTGGGCTGCACCGTTGAATGGGCTGAGACCGGACGGGACGCGCTCGATGCCGCGACCTCCGAAACCTTCGACCTCGTGTTGCTGGACCTCGATCTACCTGACATGTCCGGGGCGGATGTTGCAGCGCGATTGCGGGAGATGCTTGCCGATGCGCCCTTGCTGGTTGCCCTGACCGCGCACAGGCTGTCTGGAACGGCCGAGGAACTGGCTGCCCTTGGCGTCGATGTGGCGCTGGAAAAGCCGGTATCGCCCCGCCGGCTCGCCGCCGTTCTGCGCGGCGAACACCCGGTGGCCAATACTCCGCCCCCCTCTGCCAACACCGACCGAACACTGTCCGGGTTGCGTGAAGATATGGAGGATCTCGGACCTTCGACAACTCGGGAGATCGTCGAAGAGTACCTGCTGCGGGCAAACGAGTTGGTGGTTGCGTTGAGTGATGCGATAGACCGTGCGGACCATGCTGACACGGGGCGGATCGCCCATCAGTTGAAAGGCGCAGCATCCAATTTTCACCTTGTCAGGTTGATGACTCTACTTGCGGAGATCGAGGCAGCCAGCAAACGGGGCGGCGATGTCCGCGGGATCGCCGAGACGCTGGAAACCACATGCGAGGCGGCGAGCGAAGATCTGCGAAGCGCCGCGCGAGACGCCGGACTTCAGCTGTCAGTAGCGAAAACGTAGCCCTCGCCATGCACGGTGATGATCCAGTCGGGGCGAGCCGGGTCAAGCTCGATCTTCTTACGGAGCCGTCCCACCAGCACGTCGATGGTCCGGTTGTCCGGCGCCCAGCGGCGTTGCTGAATCATGTCCAGCAACCGATCCCGGGACAGGATCACCCCGGGGTTGCGGACGAAAGCATGCATCAGTTCAAACTCCGCGCGGGTCAGCGTCTCGATTGTGCCGTTCACATCTTCCAACCGCCGCCGCACCGTATCCAGTTTCCAGCGACCGAACGTGGACACCGGCTCGCTGGCCGGGGCGGCGGAACGGATCTGTTCCACCCGGGTCAGCAAGTTCTTGACTCGTGCAAATAACTCCCGCCGGTCAAATGGTTTGGTCACATAGTCGTCCGCTCCCATCTCCAGTCCGACGATACGGTCGATCTGGTCGTCGCGGCTAGTCAGCAGTATGATCCCGGCGGTGGATTTCGCCCGTTGTTCGCGCGTGATGGTCAGCCCGTCCTTGCCGTCCAACCCGATGTCTACGAGCAACAGGTCGGCCGGGTCACGGGCAAGGATCGCCTCCATCTCGGCGGCGTTCTCCGCCTCGCTCACCCGATACATCTGCTTGCGCAAAGCGGCCGACAGGCGGCGGCGAGTGACGCTGTCATCCTCGATCACGACGATATGCGCGGTCATGTTGGGTCTTCCAATAGATTCTGGCCGCCATTTTACATTCTTTTACAAAGTCGAACAGCCTGTTCAAGTACTTCGGGAGACTGGTTCACACCACACGTCCAGAAAGGAGGGCAATCAGTTTCTAATCTCACGGGAGCCCACCATGTCGTATTCCACCCCAACCCGCCGCGCGTTCCTCATTGGTGGCGTCGCCACTCTGGGTGCAGCCCGCTTGATGAGTTCCACCGCGATGGCCGCGATCGACCCGAATTCCTTTACTGGACGCACCTTCCACGCCAGCCACTTCGGCCCGTTCGAAGCCGTGGTACGCGATGGCAAGATCGTCGGAATCAACCACATGATGGAGCTCGACGGCCGCCCGACAGAAATGCTGAGCCACGGCCTCCTGGATCGGACCTATGACAAATCCCGCATCAACTATCCGATGGTGCGCAAATCCTACCTTGAAGGTTGGGAAACCGGCGACACAAAGCCCGAACTCCGCGGCAAGGAAGAATATGTCCGCGTCGACTGGGACACGGCCTGGAGCCTGGCTGCCAAGGCGCTGCTGGACACCGCAACCAACCACGGCAACGAGGCGATCTTCAGTTCGTCCTACGGCGGCTGGTCGAATGCGGGTTCGTTCCGCCCCAATGTGCTGCAGGGGCGCCTTATCAACCTGATGGGCGGCTGCACCAACACGGCCGGCGATTGGTCGGCCGGTGCGGGCCAGGTGCTGCTGCCGCGTGTGATGGGCGATATGGAAGTCTATTCCGGTCAGACCTCCTGGGAAGTCATCCGTGACAACACCGAGGTCTTCGTGCTGGTCGGTTGTGACCCGATCAAGAACAACCGCGTCGAATATCGCGTGGCCGATCACGGCATGTATGGGCCGTGGGAAGAGATCCGCGACGCGGGTGTCAAGTTCATCTCGATCAACCCGCAGCGCACGGCGTCCGACGCATACCTGAACGCCGAATGGCTGAAGATCATTCCCAACACGGACACCGCGCTGTTCCTTTCCATGGCCTATCATGTACTCGAACAGGGGCTGGAAGACCGCGCCTATCTCGACAAGTACACGGTCGGGGCCGACAAATGGATCGCCTATGTGAAAGGCGAGGACGACGGCATTCCGAAGACCCCGGCCTGGGCTGCCGGAATCACCGGCATGGAAGAGGCCAAGATCAAGGAACTGGCCGAGCTCTTCGCCACTTCGACCACTCAGGTCGCCGGGTCCTGGGCCATCCAGCGCGCCCAACATGGCGAAATGGCCTATTGGGCCATCGTCAACTTCCAGGCGCTGACCGGCAAGATCGGCAAGCCGGGCGCTGGCCTCGGGTTCTCGTGGCACTATGGAAACGGTGGCATGCCGCAGGGCGGAAACCGCACGCCTGTGGGCATGAGCCAGGGGCGCAACTTCGTCACTAAGGTCGTTCCGGCCTCGCGGATTACCGAGGCGCTCGAAAACCCGGGCAAGGAATTCTTCTACAACGGTCAGACAAACACCTACCCGGACATCAAGCTGATCTTCAACGCCGGCAACAATTTCATGTCGCACCAGCAGGACACCAACCGTCTGATCCGTGCACTCGAAAAAGTGGATACCATTGTCAGCGTCGATGTCTGGTGGACGGCTGCGACCCGCTGGGTCGATATCGTCATGCCCGCGGCCACGACGCTGGAACAGGATGACATCACCTCCGGTGGCACCTATTCCAACGACAAGGTCTACGCCATGAAGAAGGTGATTGAACCGATCGAAGAGAGCCTGCCGGATTACGAAATCTTCGAAGGGCTCGCCGACAAGCTGGGACTCTGGGCGCAGTTCACCGACAGCGAAGACAAGATGTACCACATCAAGCTGGCCTATGAAGCCTCTGGCGCGGCCGAGGATATGCCCTTCGAGGAGTTCTGGGAAAAGGGCTATGCCCGGATGCCGGTGCCCGCTGAGGCCCGCAAGTGGACCCGTCACGGTGCCTTCTATGAAGACCCGGAGGGCAACGCGCTCCACACCGACTCCGGTAAGATCGAAATGTATTCCGAGGGAATCGCGGCCATGGAGATCGACGATTGCCCGGGCATGCCAATCTGGATGGAAAAGCACGAATACCTCGGCAACGCCAAACCCGGCCAGTTGCACGTCGTGTCGCCCCACCCGTGGTTCCGCCTCCACAGCCAGATGGACCAATCCGAAAGTCTGCGCGCACTCTATAAGGTGCAGGGTCGTGAGCCGGTCCGGATCAGCACCGAAGACGCCGCATCGCGCGGCATCGAGGATGGCGTTCTGGTCGAGCTTTACAATGACCGTGGCACAGTGATTGCGGGGGCTGTTGTCAGCGATGACATCATGCCGGGTGTGGTCTCGATCTACGAAGGCGCATGGCCGTCGCTGGACAGCAAGGGCCGCTGCAACTCGGGCCTGGTAAACTTCCTGACCTCGACCCAACCGTCGTCTGGTCTGGCACAGGCGACCACGGCCAACACCGTTCTTGTCGAGATGCGCAAATGCGAAGATCCGGAAGGTCCGAACAGGGCCTATGAAAAGCCGGCGATCATCGACGACATGGAAATCGCCGCGATCGACGAGGACAAGCTGGGCCTGGATCGTCTCTACGACCTGACCGAGAAGCTCTATGCAGACATGGGACCGGGCGAGAAGATGTTCTTCGAACGTTGCACCGTCTGCCACGCGCCGCGGGAAGTCACCCACTACACGCAGCAACAGTGGAAAGGCATCACTCCGTCGATGTACGAACGTGCCGGGCTCGACGAGGCCGAAGCTGCGCTGGTCACCGAATACCTGATGCAGAACGCAGCGGACGCGAACTGATCGAAGGCGCTGGATGGCCAAATACCGGCCGTCCAGCGTCAACCGACTGCCGTTGCAGTCAACCTGATTGCCGGGACTCCCAGACACAATGCCCTATGATGCGCCTCCAGCCTCGTTGACGGATATCATCGGCCGCGCCGTGACCTACCTGCGGGTGTCGGTGACAGACCGTTGCGACTTGCGCTGCACAGGCGATGACAGGGCAACTTGGCTTGCGACGGGACAGTGGGTTGACTAGCGCCGCGGAATGACGAAACGCGATCCGTTCAAGTACTTTAAAACTAGCCGTGAATTTACTCACCGCGCGGTGATGGTGAATGTCCGGTTTCCACTTTCGCGGCGGAACGTCGAGGACCTGCTGGATGAGCGCGGCATCAATGTGAGTCACGAGTCCGTGCGGTTCTGGTGGCATCGATTAGGCCCGATATTTGCCGCTGAGATCTGGCAGAAACGTGCTGAGCGACTGCGTTTCGGTCCGCAATGGCGGTGGCACGTGGACGACGGGTTCGTGAAGATCAACGGTAAACGCCACTACCTTTGGCGGGCTGTCGACCACGAAGTTGAGGTGCTCGAGAGCTTCGTCACGAAGACGAGGGACAGAAAGGCGGCATTGAAATTCATAAGGAAATCAATGAAGCGCTCCGGCCGGCCGGAGATCATCGTGACCGACCGGCTTCGATCCTATGGTGCTGCGCTGAAGGAGATCGGGGCGGCAGGGCGACAGGAAACCGGTCGCTGGCTCAACAATCGCTCTGAGAATTCACACCTGCCGTTCCGACGACGAGAGCGAGCGATGCCGCGGTTCCGGCGAATGCTAAGTTTGCAGTTGTTCGCCGCCGTCCACGCCTCGGTTTTTAACCATATCAATTCGGAACGCAGTCTCTCCTCCAGGCACGTATTCAAGGCGAACCGCGCCGCTGCTCTCGCTGATTGGCGTCAACTCGTCGCGGCATAGGGGACGGGCTCACTGTCCATTCGGAGATTGGTTTGAATTCTTCTGGCAGCACCCAGAAAACTAAACAATGATTTGACGGGCCGGTAGCGTAGGAGCAGTCTGGCAGGACAATAACGTATACTAGGGTGGTCCCAATGAAGCTCAACTGTTCAATTTCCATTTTTTCGGTTGCCTTGTGCACAACACTCTCTGCGTTGCCTGCCAGCTCTGAAACCTTGCGACTTCTGACCTGGGGCGGCTACGCTCCAGAGGACGTGGTCGCAAAGTTCGAGGCGGAGACGGGCCACAAGGTCGAAGTCACCAAGTCGAACAATGAAGAGATGATCGCCAAGCTGCGCGCTACCGGCGGTGGTGGATTCGACCTGGCACAGCCGAGCCAGGACCGGATCGCCGGTCCGCAGGAAGAGTTCGGCATCTACAAGCCCATCGACATGTCGAAGATTGACACCTCGCTGTTCATCCCGTCGATGCTGGAAGCGACCAAGGGCAACACCACGGTCGGCAGTGATGTCTATGGCGTGCCCCATATCTGGGGAACGAGCGGCCTCGTGCTCGACACAAGCAAAGCCGAGATGGTCAAGGATTACACCGATCTTTGCAGCGACGACGTGGCCGGAAAGGTATCGTACCGTCTGAAGCGCCCGACTCTGATCGGTTTCGCCTTTGCCATGGGGCTCGACCCCTTCGCGGCCTATGGCGACGAAGCGGCCTATACAGAGATCATGTCTCAAGTCGAAGCCAAGCTCATCGAGTGCAAGCCCAATGTGAAGACCTACTGGGGCGGCGGTGACGAGTTGATGGGCCTGCTCCGCTCCGGCGAAGTCGTGGCGTCGATGGCCTGGGATACCGGCGGTTGGAAGCTGAACGCGGACAATCCGGACATCACTTTCGTCGCACCTGCTGCTGGGGCGCTCGGCTGGGTGGACACGTTCGCGCTGCCGGCCAAAGGCAAGGCAGACGAGGCCGCTTATGCCTGGATCAACTTCGTGATGCAGCCAGAGGTTGCGGCGATGATCACCGCTGCCGCTGGCAACTTCACCGCCTCGCAGGGCGCTGACGAGTTTGCCGACGACGATCTGAAGGCGCGTTACAGGGCCAGTTTCCCGCCGGAGGCGATAGACAACATCAAGTGGTATCCCCCGGTGCCCGCCGGGCTTGAAGCCATCGAAGGCGGCGTTCTCGACCGCGTGAAAGCCGCCAACTAAACCGACACGATTCAGGGTTTCCGCCACGCGCGGGAACCCTGCCTCCCAAATTGCAAGACTCCATGTCCCCTGATCTCGAATGCAAGAACCTGACCCGCAGGTTCGGTGACACCTTGGCTGTAGACAACGTGTCCTTTTCTGTCCCGCGTGGCTCCTTTTTCTCGATCCTCGGCCCGTCCGGCTGTGGCAAGACAACGATCATGCGGATGATCGCGGGTTTCCTGGAGCCAAGCTCGGGCGATATCCTAATCCGTGGGAAATCCGTCGTCGATACGCCGCCGAACAAGCGTCCCGTGAACATGGTGTTCCAGCATCTCGCGCTGTTCCCGATGATGAATGTTGCCGACAATATCGGTTACGGGCTGAGGCGGGCTGGCGTGGCCAAGCCGGAAATCGCCCGCAAGGTCGAGGAAGCGCTCGACAGGATCGGGTTGCCGGGGATCGGTTCGCGCAAGGTCAACGAGCTTTCCGGTGGTCAGAAACAACGCGTCGCAATCGCCCGCTGCATGGTCCTTGAGCCAGACGTGCTGTTGTTGGATGAGCCGCTTGGCGCCCTCGACCTCAAACTGCGCGAGCGCCTGAAGGTCGAGTTGAAGTCGCTGCAGGCCGCGTTCGACACGACGTTTGTTTATATCACCCATGACCAGTCCGAGGCGCTTGTCATGTCGGATCGAATAGCGGTCATGAACGAGGGACGTTTTGAGCAGGTCGGTTCCGGGCAAGACCTCTATTACAGGCCCGACACCGCCTTCGTTGCCGGGTTTGTCGGTGACACCAACCGTTGGTCCGGGCGGATCGAACGGGTTTCGGGCGACGAGATGGAGATGCGGACCGACAGCGGCATGCTCATGCGCGGCGCGACACATGGGCGAAGCCTTTCCGAGGGGGATCGCGCCGACGTGTTCGTGCGCCCGGAAGCGATCCGCATCGCCCACTCGGCCGAAGAACTGGCCCATTTCGACAACCGGATTACCGGAAAGGTCGAGTCCATCCTGTTCAATGGCGCGGCCAGCCGCATCCTCGTGCAAGACTCGTCGGCCAGCGGCGAAATCGAGGTGAACCTGCCGCAATCCGGCGAGTTCTCGGGCCTGTCGCGTGGATGCGAGGTTCAGATCGGCTGGTCTGGCGCGCAGGGCAATTGCTTTGCCGCGGGAGACGCCTGATGCGTGCCGAAGCCAAGCTCGGGCTTATCCTTCTTCTGACACCGCTGCTATTGTGGTTGTCACTGCTGATCTTGATCCCGCATGTCGACATGTTCCTGGTGTCGCTCCGCGAGCGCATCGGGGTGGGCGAATACCGAATCAGCTTTGCCAACTACCTGACATTCATCAACGAACCGCTTTACCTGCGCACCTTCATCCGCACGGCGGTGATGTCGACACTGGCGACGATGATCACCCTGCTGATCGCGTTTCCGGTCTCCTACTACATCGCAAAGATTGCGCGCGGCCGGGTGCAGTCGGCCCTGTTCCTGCTCTGCCTCGTGCCGTTCTGGGTCTCGGAACTGGTGCGGACCTTCGGCTGGATGATCCTGCTGCGCGAGACCGGTCTGATCTCGAACCTGCTGCAATGGGCAGGGCTGGTCGATGGGCCGGTGGAGATGCTCTATAACGATGCCGCCATCATGGTCGGGCTGGTCTATACCTCGATGCTGTTCATGGTCGTGCCACTTGTCACCACTTTGGAGAGCCTTCCCGACGAGGTGATCGAAGCCGGCTATGACCTTGGCGGCGGGGGGGGGGCCGTCATGCGGGAAATCGTTATCCCGCATGCGGCGCCTGGCATCGTGTCGGGCTGTATCGTGGTCTTCATGTTGAGCCTCGGAAACTACCTCACGCCGATCATGCTCGGCGGCAAGGACAGCTTGTGGTTCACCGAACTTATCTATTCGCAGTTCATCGTGCGCTTCAACTGGGAGCTTGGCGCCGCATTTGGTTTCCTGCTGCTGGGCCTTTCTTCCGCGATTGTCTGGGGAATGCTGAAGCTGACCGGCCAGTCGCTCGAAAAGACGATGGGATGAGGTTG
This sequence comes from Aliiruegeria lutimaris, assembly GCF_900099935.1. Classification (GTDB taxonomy): domain Bacteria; phylum Pseudomonadota; class Alphaproteobacteria; order Rhodobacterales; family Rhodobacteraceae; genus Tropicimonas; species Tropicimonas lutimaris. Next base: position 12,082 of record NZ_FNEK01000080.1, read on the forward strand.
CTTCCATGACACCATCCATTCCCCAACCCCGCATCGTCACGCTGGCCTATACCGGCTACGTGATCGCGTTCTTCGTCTTTCTGGCACTGCCGCTCGTGGTGGTCGCGGTCTTCGCCTTCAACGACAGCCAGTTCCCGTCGCTTCCGTGGGAAGGGTTCACCTGGAACTGGTTCTTCGGCTCGGAACGACCGATGATCGGCGTCTTCCATGAGCGATCCATCCTGCGCGCCATCGGAACATCCGCTTTTGTGGCGGTTCTGGTCTCGATCCTGTCTGTCGCTGTGGGGCTTTCCAATGCCTTTCTCTTCAACCGCTATCGTTTCCGCGGTCAGGAGATCCTCTACATCTTCATGCTGTTGCCGCTGGTGATTCCGGGAATTGTGCTGGGCATCTCGATCCTCGTCTTCTCGAGCCGCATCGCCAACGGGATGTGGGACCTCGCTCAATGGGATATCGAGGCACTTCGGCCCGGCCTGACGCTGGTCGTCCTCGGCCAGTTTTCCTTCATCGCCACGATCAGCACACTTGTCATCGCGGCGCGGTTGCAGAAATTCGACCGGACGCTCGAAGAAGCCGCGATGAATCTTGGCGCCAACAGGATCACCGCTGTCCGCACGATCACCTTGCCCTATCTCGGCCCGGCCATGATCGGAGCGTTCGTCGTCGCGTTCCTGATGAGTTTCGAGAATTTCAACACGACGCTGATGCTTGTCGGCTCCGATGCGCCCCTTACGATCGCCATGTTCGACCGGCTCAAGGAGGGTTCGACGCCGCTTCTGAACGCCGTGTCACTCCTGCTGATGCTGGGCTCGTCTTGCTTGGCGCTGGTGATGATCGCGTTTCAGCGGAAGGGGTAGTGCCGCTCGGCCGCGGGCTTACTCGAATGTGCGGAACAGACGCGTCGTGGAAAACATCGCGTCCAGTTCCTCGATCCTCTTGCGGCTCTGGTCCCATTCCGAGCGTTGAACCTCGGCGATCAGCGCTTCGAGGATCAACATGATCGCAATAGTGGAATCCCAGCTTGACGGCACCTCCACCAGGGCGTGGAACACGTAATCCGCGACCTTGGTGACAGGTGATCCCCATTGATCGGTGAAGAGCACGATCCTGCAGCCGCGTTCATGCGCCAGCGTGGCAAGGCGCAGGATGCTGCTCTCGTAGCGGCGGATGTCGAAGATGATGAGGATCGCGTTTTCATCCATGTCCAACAGGTATTGTGGCCAGACATTTTCGAAGCCGCCAAGCTGCGTGACATTCGGGCGAATGATCTGCAGGTGATTGAACAGGTAATCCGCATTCGAACGGGTGATGCGGCCGCCGGCCACGTAAACTCGTCGCTTCTGGTCCGCCAACTGCTCGACCACGGCGTCAAACTGGGTCCGGTCCAGGCGCTCCAGAGTATAGTGGATGTTTTCGGCAACGGACTCGGCAAAACGGTTCAGCGGATGGCTGTCAGCTTCCTGCGTGTGCCAGTCCTCATGCTTTGAGATCGGCCGCTTGATCTGTGCGGCGACTTCGTCCCGCAGGGCATCCTGAAGGTGCGGAAAACCGTCGAAGCCCAGTTTGCGCGCCATCCTGATCACTGTCGGCGTGGAGACACCCGCGGCCGAGGCGAACTTGGTGACCGATTGCAGGCCCGCCATCGGATAATCCTGCAGAAGGACATGGGCCAATTGCTGTTCGGAACGCGTCAGATCCCCGAGGCAATCCTGGATGGTTTGCTTGACGGTCTTTTTTGCGGCGGTTGGGGGCAAGGCTGCCACCTTTCTAATGTTCTCTACAGAATGAACTTCATCTGTAGCGATGTCTACAGGATTTATCTTGACAGATCCGCCAACCAGAACGCCAAATGAGTTTCATGACCAACTACCAGCCTGCCTCACTGCTGACAGACGCCGATGGACCGGCCGCGCATGTTCTGAACGCGGAGGGTCGCGGCACGGTCGTTCTTGCCTGTGAGCACGCATCCAATTTCATTCCCACCGCACTGGGCTCGCTAGGTCTCGACGAAGACGCGCTGGTTTCCCATGCCGCTTGGGATATCGGCGCGCTTGATGTCGCTAGGCACATGATGACGGCCCTGGACGCGCCGCTTGTCGCCTCCCGGGTGTCCCGGCTGGTCTATGACTGCAACCGCCCGCCCGAGGCTCCCGACGCGATTACCGAGAAGAGCGAGCGTTTCGATATCCCGGGAAACCGGGCACTGACCGCGGAGGCGCGCGACGTCCGCGTTCGCGAGGTGTATCGACCGTTTCAACAGGCAATGGCAAACACGCTTGCCGCGCGGACCGGGCCAGTCTTGCTGGTCACGATCCACAGTTTCACGCCGGTCTATATGGGCAAGACGCGGCAGGTTGAACTCGGCCTTCTTCATGACGCCGACGATCGAGTGGCTAATCTAATGTTGCAGATCGCATCGGATCACACCTCCATGCGCGTCGAGATGAACCAGCCCTATTCCGCGGCAGACGGCGTGACCCACACGCTTCGCGAACACGCCGTGCCAGCTGGCATTCCCAACGTGATGATTGAGATCCGCAGCGACTTCATCGACACGCCCGAAGGCGTGGAGCGGGTTGCGGGTGAATTGGTGGCGATGCTTTTCGCCGCGATGAAGAAAATGAAATTGCAGGATGGGGCGGGGTAAAGAACCGGACATGGAACTCGCACGGCGCTACATACGTTTCGTGGACGGGACTAACCGGATCATCGGCAAGTTCGTCATGTACGGCATTTTCGTGATGATGGGCATCCTGCTCTGGTCCTCGATCTCCAAGACCTTCTTCCTGCCTTCGCTCTGGACGCTGGAAATGGCCCAGTTTGCCATGGTGGCCTATTACATGCTGGGCGGACCCTATTCGATCCAGATGGGCTCCAACGTGCGGATGGACCTGTTCTACGGCGAATGGTCCAACCGGCGAAAAAGCCAGATCGACGCAATTACGGTTCTGTTCCTGATCACCTATCTCGGCTTCCTGCTCTGGGGCGGAATCGACAGCACGCTCTATTCCTTCAAATACGGCGGAGAGCGCAGCCCGACCGCCTGGCGCCCCTATCTCTGGCCGATCAAGGTAATCATGGTGACGGGAATCTTCCTGATGTTGCTGCAGGCAATCTCGGAACTGCTCAAGGACATCCTTCGCCTCCGGGGCGAGAAATACCCGCGTGAGGAACTGAACTGATGTCCTACGAGACAATTGCCATCCTCATGTTCTCCTCGATGATGCTCATGCTGCTGACCGGTCAGCGTGTTTTCGGCGCCATCGGCTTCGTAGCCGTGGTCTCGGCCTTCTTCCTCTGGGGGGATCGCGGCGGCTACGACCTCGGCTTCTCGGCTGCGATGAAGCTGATGAAGTGGTATCCTCTGCTGACCCTGCCGATGTTCATCTTCATGGGTTACATCCTCTCCAACAGCCGGATCGCGGATGACCTCTACAAGATGTTTCACGTCTGGATGGGCGGGTTGCGCGGTGGGCTTGCCATCGGGACGATCGGGCTGATGGTGCTGATCTCGGCGATGAACGGGTTGTCGGTCGCCGGCATGGCCATCGGCGCGACCATCGCCCTGCCGGAGCTTCTCAAACGCGGCTACGACAAGCAAATGGTGACCGGCGTGATCCAGGCCGGTTCGTCATTGGGCATTCTCGTGCCGCCCTCCGTGGTGCTGGTGCTCTATGCAATGATCGCGCGCCAGCCCGTCGGACAACTCTGGCTCGCGGGCGTGCTACCAGGCCTGATGATGGCCGGGATGTTCGTGCTCTACATCGCTGTGCGTTGCTGGGTACAACCGTCACTCGGCCCGGTATTGCCCAAGGAAGATCGCGACATCCCTATGGCCGAAAAGCTCGCGTTGTTGCGCGCGGGCCTGCTTCCGCTTGGCATCTTCGCCGCGATGATGGTGCCGTTCGTCAACGGCTGGACCTCTCTCGTGGAAAGCTCTGCCATCGGCGCCATCGCAGCCTTGCTCGCAGCCGTCCTAAAGCGCCGCATGACCTGGGATGTGTTTTACCACTCGGTGCGCTCGACGCTCGGCATTTCCTGCATGTTCATGTGGATCATTCTCGCCGCGCTCGCCTTCGGTGCTGTGTTCGACGGGCTCGGCGCGGTCAAGGCCATCGAAGATGTCTTCACCGAGAAGCTCGGGCTTTCTCCCTGGATGATCCTGATCCTGATGCAACTCAGCTTCATCCTGATGGGCACGTTCCTCGACGACACCGCGATGCTGGTCATCGTCGCGCCGCTCTACGTCCCGCTTGTGAAGGCGCTCGGGTTCGACCTGATCTGGTACGGTGTGCTCTACACGATCACCACCCAGATCGCCTATATGACGCCGCCCTTCGGCTACAACCTGTTCCTGATGCGGGCCATGGCGCCGCCGGAGATCGGGCTGAAGGATATCTATGTCTCCATCATTCCGTTCGTTTTCGTGATGGTCCTCGCGCTGACACTCGTGATGATATTTCCAGATATTGCGCTCTGGCTGCCGGAATCCGTTTATAACAAGTAATCACCAGACCCTGCGAACAGGGCGACACCCAAGGAAACCACAGGAGGTTTTGATATGACGACACGACGCACTTTTCTGAAGGGATCCGCAGCGCTTGCGCCCGCCGCGGCACTTGCGACACCGGCCATTGCGCAATCCACCATCAAGTGGCGGATGCAGACCTATGCGGGTCCGGCGCTGGCCGAGCACGTGATCGATCCGGCGGTCAAGATGTTCAACCAGATCGCGGGCGACAAGATGCAGATCGAGCTCTTTTACGCCGATCAACTGGTGCCTACGGGCGAGCTTTTCCAGGCGCTTCAGCGTGGTACCATCGACGCCGTGCAGTCCGATGACGACTCCATGGCCTCGCCGACCGAGGTGACCGTATTCGGCGGCTACTTCCCCTTCGGATCGCGCTACTCGCTCGACGTGCCGGTGCTCTTCAACCAGTATGGCCTGAACGAGATCTGGGACGCGGAATATTCCAAGGTCGGCGTGAAGCATATCTCCGCCGGCGCGTGGGACCCGTGCCACTTTGCCACCAAGGACCCGATCCGGAGCTTGGCAGACCTGAAGGGCAAGCGCGTCTTCACCTTCCCGACCGCTGGGCGCTTCCTTGCACAGTTCGGCGTCGTGCCTGTCACCTTGCCATGGGAAGATATCGAGGTGGCCGTGCAGACGGGCGAACTTGACGGCATCGCCTGGTCCGGCATCACCGAAGACTACACGGTCGGTTGGGCCGATGTGACGAACTACTTCCTGACCAACAATATCTCCGGCGCCTGGGCAGGCTCCTTCTTCGCCAACATGGAGCGCTGGAACGAACTGCCAGAGGACCTGCAGACCCTGTTCAAGGTCTGCTGCGACCAGTCGCATTACTATCGTCAGTGGTGGTACTGGGGTGGCGAGGCCAACCTTCGCGTCAACGGCACCAAGATGGAGCTGACCTCCATCCCGGACGAGGAATGGGCGACGGTCGAAGAAGCTGCGGTCAAGTTCTGGGACGAGATCGCCGCCGAATCCGAGACCAAGGCGAAGGTCGTCGAGATCTTCAAGAAGTACAACGCCGACATGCAGAAGGCCGGCCGGCCCTATCGCTACGGCTGATCCATCGCCAACCGAAGGGATCGTCCCAGGAGGGGCCGACCCGACTTGAAGAAAATGACCGGCCCTTCAGGGCCGGTCGCCGCCTGAAAAGAGGACGAACATGCCCGGCCCGCTCACCTTCGACGCCCTGAAAGCCGCCGCCAAAGACGGCTCCATCGACACCGTTCTTGTCTGTCTGATCGACATGCAGGGCCGGTTGATGGGCAAGCGTTTCCACGTGCAGAATTTCATCGACCACGGCTGGGAAGAGACCCATTGCTGCAATTACCTGCTGGCGACCGACCTGGAGATGGCGACGCCCGACGGATACCAGTCGACCTCCTGGGCCGCGGGATATGGCGATTACGTCATGAAGCCCGACATGAACACCCTGCGCCCGGTGCCGTGGTTGGAAGGTACGGCGATGGTGCTTTGCGACCTGCTGGACCACCACACCCATAAGCCGGTTCCGCATGCCCCGCGGCAGGTTCTCAAGGACCAGATCGCGCGCCTTGAGGCCATGGGCCTCACACCGATGATGGCCACGGAACTCGAATTCTTCCTTTTCGAGAAGAGCTTCGAGGAAATCCGCAAGTCCGGCTATCGCGATCTGGAGACGCTTTCGGGCCACAACGCGGATTACAACATCATGCTCAGCGCACGCGACGAGGCCGTCATGCGCCCGCTGCGCAACCACCTCTACGCGGCGGGCATCCCTGTCGAGAACACCAAGGGCGAGGCCGAGACCGGCCAGGAAGAACTCAATATCCGTTATGCCGAGGCGCTGCTCTGTGCCGATCATCACACGATCGCAAAGCATGCGACCAAGGAGATCGCCTGGGCCCACGGCCATGCTGCCAGCTTCCTGCCGAAATGGCACCACGACAGGGTCGGCTCGGCGAGCCACGTGCACATGTCTCTCTGGAAGGACAATGAACCTGCCTTCTACGATCCCGATGCCGAATATGGCATGTCGGAACTCATGCGAAGCTTCTGCGCGGGTCTGATTGCTTACGCGCCTGACTACACATTCTTTCTCGCGCCTTATGTGAACAGCTACAAACGCTTCATGAAGGGAACCTTCGCGCCGACGAAAACGGTCTGGTCCGTCGACAACCGCACAGCGGGCTTCCGGCTCTGTGGTGAGGGCACCCGCGGGGTGCGCATGGAATGCCGTATCTGCGGCTCGGATATGAACCCCTATCTTGCGCAAGCCGCCTTCCTGGCCGCCGGGATCAAGGGGATCGAGAATCGCATGGAACTCGCGCCGCCGACCTCCGGCGACATCTACGAGGATGGAGCAGCCGGAGAGATCCCACACACGTTGCGGGACGCAATCGGGACGCTTCGCGGCTCCACGATGCTGCGCGAGGCCATGGGTGATTTCGTGGTTGACCATTACACGCGCTGCGCAGAAGTCGAGCAGGAGGCGTTCGACCAGGTCGTGACCGACTGGGAAATCGCACGCGGCTTCGAACATGCCTGACGAACGGATAACGTCGCCGGGTCTTTTTACCAACAACGGCTGAAACGGATTGGCCATGACACAGACAGTGAAATGTATCTCCCCGATCGACGGATCGGTTTTTGCCGAACGCCCGCTGCTGAGCGAGGCCGAAGCCTTCGAGGCTGCCGCCCGCGCGCGGGCGGCGCAACCCGCTTGGGCCGCTCGTCCGCTGGAAGAACGGATCGCGCTGGTGCGCGCAGCCGTGGACGAAGTCGGCAAGACGACCGACCGCATGGCGCAGGAGCTTGCCCACCAGATGGGCCGCCCGGTTCGCTATGGCGGCGAGTTCGGCGGCTTCAATGAGCGCGCCACCTACATGGCGGAGATCGCCGCCGACGCGCTCGCCCCGATCATGATCGAGGACAGCGATACCTTCCTGCGCAAGATCGAGCGCGAACCGCATGGCGTTGTCTTCGTCGTCGCGCCTTGGAACTACCCATACATGACCGCGATCAACACCGTTGCGCCTGCGCTGATTGCGGGGAATACGGTGGTGCTAAAGCACGCCGCGCAGACGCTGCTTGTCGGCGAACGCATGGCAGAGGCCTTCCACGCCGCTGGCATCCCGGAGGACGTGTTCCAGAATGTCTTCCTCAGCCACGACACCACCTCGGCCCTGATCGCCGGGCGCGCGTTCAACTTCGTGAACTTCACCGGCTCGGTGGGTGGCGGCAAGGCGATGGAACAGGCCGCTGCCGGAACCTTCACCGCTGTCTCGACGGAACTCGGCGGCAAGGATCCGGGCTATGTGCGCGCAGATGCCGACATTCAGGCCGCCGCCGACACGCTGATCGATGGTGCGATGTTCAACTCCGGCCAATGTTGCTGCGGCATCGAGCGGATCTATGTGAACGAGAGCGTCTATGACGATTTCCTCGCTAAGTGCATAGAGATCGTGAAAGGGTACAAGCTCGGCAATCCGCTGGAGGCGGAGACGACCATCGGACCAATGGCGAATGTCCGCTTCGCCAAGGAAGTCCGCGCCCAGATCGCCGAGGCAATCGAAGACGGCGCCACGGCCCATATCGAGACCTTCGCCGAGGACGACGGCGGCACCTATCTCTCGCCCCAGATCCTGACCGACGTCACGCATGACATGCGCATCATGCGCGATGAGAGCTTCGGACCCGTCGTCGGCATCATGAAGGTGAAGGATGACGAGGAAGCCATCGCCCTGATGAATGACAGCGATTTCGGCCTGACCTGTTCGATCTGGACGAAAGACACCGCGACCGCCGACACCATCGGAAAGCGGCTTCAAACCGGCACGGTTTTCATGAACCGATGCGATTATCTCGACCCCGCGCTCTGCTGGACCGGCTGCAAGGATACCGGCCGCGGCGCAGGCCTCTCCGTTCTGGGCTTCCACGCCCTGACACGCCCGAAATCCTACCATCTGAAGAAAGCCTGACGACCATGAAACTCGTTGGAAACTGGAACTATCCGACGCCCGTTCGCTTTGGCGCGGGGCGCATTTCCGAGATCGCCGATGCCTGTGCTGCGGCCGGGATTGCCAAGCCTCTTCTGGTGACGGATCGCGGTCTCGCCTCGATGGAAATCACGACCAGAACACTCGATCTTCTGGAGGCAGCAGGCCTCGGACGCGCGATGTTCTCGGAAGTGGATCCGAACCCGTCCGACAAGAATGTCGAGGTGGGGCTGAAGGTCTATCGCGACGGCGGCTATGATGGCGTTGTCGCCTTTGGCGGCGGCTCCGGACTGGACCTCGCAAAGACGCTCGCCTTCATGGCAGGGCAGACCCGGCCGCTCTGGGATTTTGAGGATATCGGCGACTGGTGGACCCGCGCCGACCCGGCGGGCATCCACCCGATTGTTGCCGTACCCACGACAGCGGGCACCGGATCCGAAGTCGGGCGGGCCGGGATCATCACGAACTCTGAAACCCACGAGAAGAAGATCATTTTCCACCCGAAAATGCTGCCCTCCGTGGTGATCTGCGATCCGGAACTGACGGTCGGCATGCCAACGTTCATTACCGCTGGCACCGGACTCGATGCTTTTGCCCATTGTGTCGAAGCGTTCTGTTCACCGCATTACCATCCAATGAGCCAGGGCATCGCGCTTGAGGGGATGCGCCTGGTCAAGGAGTATCTGCCGCGCGCCTATGAAGACGGCTCAGACCTCGAAGCGCGGGCGCACATGATGTCCGCCGCCGCAATGGGCGCCACGGCGTTCCAGAAGGGCCTTGGCGCAATTCACGCGCTCAGCCACCCGATCGGGGCCGTGCATCACACGCATCATGGAACGACCAATGCTGTCTGCATGCCCGCAGTCCTGCAATTCAACCGCGAACCCTGCGAGTCAGTTTTGGGTCAGGCAGCGGCCTATCTCGGAATCGCGGGCGGTTTCGAGGGCTTCTGTGCCTTCGTTGATGAGTTGAATGCCTCGATGAAGATCCCCCGAACTCTGACAGAACTCGGCGTTGTGGATCCGGACCTGGACGCCCTGACACGATCGGCCCTTAACGATCCGAGCACGGGCGGAAACCCGGTCGAGATGACCTACGACAACACACGGGCACTCTTCGAACGGTTGCTATAGGCGTGCATTTGCCATGAGCTAGTCACCTGGAACTGTAGTTCGTATCATTGATCCGAGTGATTTCGGGGGGATGATATGGTTGGCCGGGTTGCAGACGAGGTGATTCTGAGTGCCGATGAGCGCAGCTTTCTCGAGGCTCAGATCCGACGGCACAAGGCTCCGCGCTCGCTGTCGGACCGGTGTCGGATGATCCTGCTCTGTGCGGAGGGGCTTCAAAGCAAGGAGGTCGGTGCGCGACTTGGGGTGCATGAGCACACGGTGGGCAAGTGGCGCAGGCGGTTCGTGAAGGACCGGATCGAGGGTCTGACCGACGAATATCGCCCTGGAAGGCCCCGCAC
>NZ_FNEK01000023.1 GCF_900099935.1 Aliiruegeria lutimaris
AAGGCGACGTTGTCATACTCGACAACCTGTCGAGCCACAAAGCCCCGGCCGCAGCGGCGTCCCTACGCGCGATTGGTGCATGGTTCCTGTTCCTGCCACCCTACAGCCCAGATCTGAATCCCATCGAGATGGCCTTCTCGAAACTCAAGACACTGATCAGGAAGGCCGCCGCGCGAACCTATGACCAACTCTGGGCCGCCGTCGGACAGGTCTGCAACCTCTTCTCGGACGAAGAATGCTACAACTACTTCAAAGCCGCAGGCTATGAGGCCGATTAAACGCGACACGCTCTAGTGGTAAATATCAACCCGCTTTTCCGGCCGAACGTACCCAAATCGGCGGGCGATATCCATAACCGGATCAACGAGATCAGCTTCAATTCCTCGCTGCTGCGGGAGCTTCGGGCGATCCATTTCGTACATGAGTTGATCTCCGAGAACCGGGTGGAGGGGATGCGTGACGTATTGGTGCACATGGTCGCCGATGACGATTTCATGCGGGATCTGTCGGTTGCCACAAAGATCGTGCCCTCGCCGGTTATCCTGTCGCGGCTGAAGGCGGCCGGGCGCGCGGCGGCAGAGCGGTTCCTGGCCGCGCACAAGCAGGATCTGAACCTGCGGGGCAGTGTCGATCTGGCGGAGATGTTCGGCTAAGCGAATGCTTCGGCGCGTTGCCTGCCTGGAGCTTTCTCAGGCGCCCAGCTTGTCCCGCTGGCGCTCGTTCTCGACATCGAGCGGAATGCCACCCGGCGTCGGCGGCAGGTCTTCATGGCCGGCGTTCGGATAGACCAAGCCGGCCGAGATCACCAGCTTGGCCGCGTCTTCGACCGACATGTCGAGATAGACCACGTCGGACTCGGGCACGAACAGCAGGAAGCCTGAGGTCGGGTTCGGCGTGGTCGGCAGGAAGACCGACAGGATATTCTCGTTCCGGGGCACCCGTCTGGAGATTTCGCCCTTGGCCGAAGTGGAGACGAAGGCGATCGCCCAGAGCCCGGTGCGTGGGTATTCGATCAGGCAGGCCTTGTCGAATTTCGAATCCGTCTGGGCAAAGATGGTCTCGGCGATCTGTTTCACGCCGCTATAGATGGAACGCACAATCGGCATCCGGTCCACCAGCCTTTCGGCCCAGGCAATGAAGGACCGGCCGATCACGCCCTTGGCGATCCAGCCGATCACCACCGTGAAAACCAGGAAGAACACAACGCCGACGCCACGCACGTTGATCTGCGTGTCTTCGCCAAAAATCTCCTTCAAGAACCTTTCCGGCTCGTAGGGGTCGGGCACGAAAGGCAGCACGAAGCTGTCGACCCAACCAACGACGGTCCAGATCAGCCAGACAGTCAGGCCGACAGGCGCGATCACGACCAGCCCTGTCAGGAAGGAAGACCGCAGGTTTGCAAGGATCCCCGGCTTTCGGCGGAGATGAAGCGGCTCGGGGGCCGGTTGGTTCTTGTCGCGATTTGGCATGGCCTGGACTTGTGCTCCCCGCACGCAAGCTAAGTAGCCGCCCGAAACTTCGCAAGGGCGGCTGGAGGTTTCAAAGGAAGCGACTTACTGTTTGCTCGCCAGACAGCCGGCAATTGCCGCCGCAAGCCGGGCATTGTTCAAAACGAGGCCGATATTCGCTTCCAGAGAGCGCCCCTCGGTCAGCTCGAAGATCCGTTGCAGCAGGAACGGGGTCACCGCCTTGGCCGAGACGCCGGCGGCATCGGCTTCGGCCTGCGCCTGGGCAATCACCGGGGCCAGCGCGTCAGCGGAGATCTCGGCCTCGGCCGGGATCGGGTTGGCAACAAGCTGTCCACCCGGCAGCCCAAGCGCGCGCCGCATGCGCATCGCGTCTGCGATCTCGTCGGCGCTGTCCATGCGCAGCGGCGCGGCAAGCCCTGAACGTGCGGACCAGAAGGCCGGCAGCACATCCTGCCCGAGGGCGATGACCGGTACACCAAGGGTTTCCAGCACCTCGAAGGTCTTGGGCAGATCCAGGATCGCTTTCGCGCCGGCACAGACAACGGTGACCGGTGTCTGGGCCAGTTCCTGCAGGTCGGCGGAAATGTCGAAACTCGTTTCGGCGCCCTTGTGCACCCCGCCAATGCCGCCGGTGGCAAAGACCTCGATCCCGGCAAGATGCGCGGCGATCATGGTCGCCGCGACGGTCGTGGCGCCGTTTCCACCGCGCGCCATGCAGACGGCGAGATCGGCGCGGCTGACCTTGGCAACATCCTTGGCCTGGGCGAGCGCTTCCAGCTCTTCCGCCTCCAGCCCGACATGTAGACGGCCTGCCAGAATGGCGATCGTGGCCGGTGTCGCACCGGCCTGGCGCACGGTCTGCTCTACCTGCTGCGCGGTTTCCAGGTTCTGCGGCCAGGGCATGCCATGGGTGATGATCGTGCTTTCCAGCGCGACCAGGGCCTGGCGATTGGCCCGCGCCTCGGCGACCTCGGCCGAGAAGTGAATGGGAAGGCTCAAGTGTCAGTCTCCGAAATATAGGCGGCCGTGATGCCAAGCGCCGCTTCGAGCGCGAAATTCCCGCTCTGGCCGCGCAACTCGGCCGCGATATGGGCGGCCATGAACGTGTCGCCCGCGCCGGTCACCCGGTTGACCGTGACCTTGGGCGGGATGGCCGTGCGCACGCCATCGGGGCTGGCCTCGGCCATGGCTTCGCCGCCATCGGTAACCAGTACCCGGCGGGCACCCAACGCGCGCAGCCCTTCGGCCGCAGCAAGGGCGGTGGAGAACTTCTTGTCACAGATCAGGCCGGCTTCGATCCGGTTGACATAAATGGTCGCCTTCGGATGGTGCAGCAGTGGGACCAACCGGTTCGCCTTGCCGGGCGAGGCCGGCGCGATGCGAAGGTCTGCATTTGAAAACAGTGGATTATCCGAGATTCTTGACAGGAGACTTTCAGTCAGGTTCCCGTCCAGTGCGATCACGCCCGAATAGGGGGTGGAGATGGCGCCGAGGCGTCCATCGGCCATTGGTGCGAGGATCGTATCCCCGGCCCGTTCCAGCGAATGCGCGTCGGCGATGGCGGCGACAAGTCCGTTCTCGGCCTCGATAGCCATGTATTGATCGGTCGGCAATTCCTCGGACCAGGTGACCAGGTCGACCACCATCCCCATCTCCAAGGCAGCCCGCGCAAGCTCGCGCCCCTCACTGTCCTGTCCCAGCACCGTCAGCAGGGCCGGTGTCAGGCCCTCGCGCACCAGCGCCATCGCGATATTCATGGCAACGCCACCTGGCAGGCGCGTGATGCGACCCGGCACATCATGGCCGACGGCCATCGAACGCGGCGTTCTGCCGATCACGTCCCAAAGCACCGAGCCGATGCAGAGAATGTCGATTTCCTTGCTCATGCCGACTTGTGACCTGCAGGGGCGGGCGTGGCAAGCGCGTTGGTATGGCAGACATGGAAATCAAAGTCGCAGATGCAAGGTCCGCTGCCGATCGGCGCGTCTTTACTCGGATGAAACAACCGCGTCCTCCACTTCATCTTTCTGAAAATATCCTGGGGGGAGCGCTCGCAAGAGCGCGGGGGGCAAAGCCCCCTGCGTCCCAAGCTTTGGCTGTTTAGCGTTGTCACCGTATGACCGGATAGCGATCCGGTTCCTCGAAAACGTCGATCACGATGGTACCTGCCTGGATCTGGCCGGAATGCTCTGCGCCCGATGGGATGTCGTAGCTATCGCCGGGGCCATAGACCCGGCTTTGCCCGGCTATTGTCAGCTTGATCTCGCCTTGCAGGACCGTGCCCCATTGCGCCTTGTGTGCATGCGGTGGCAATTCGAACGCCTTGTGAAAGATAAAGAAGACCAGCAGCGCGTCCTCCGTGCGCATTGCGCGGCTCTCGACCACATCGGCGGGAAACGGAACATCGAGCGATGGCAGCGCCATCAGGAAATCGGGTAGCTTCATTGGGATTCTCCGTGTGTCGTTCCGCAAATTAACAGCTTTTTGCGCCGCGCCACCAGAAAAGCAGGGCAGGGGGTTGCAAGGGCGCCCGGGATGATCTATGCGCAGCCCACTTCACAGGCGGGGCCTGGGCCTTCGGGGGAGACATCCTCGTTCGGTCCGCCGGTTGGGCGAGAGCCCGTTATGACCCCGCCGAGGACGCTAAACCGGAAAGGATAGGATATGGCGCTTCCTGAGTTCTCTCTTCGTCAGCTGCTTGAAGCTGGCGTTCACTTCGGTCACCAGACCCAGCGGTGGAACCCCCGCATGGGCCAATACATCTACGGTGATCGTAACGGCATCCACATCATGGACCTGACCCAGACCCTGCCGATGCTCGAGCAGGCCCTCGTGGCCGTGCGCGAGACCGTCGCCAAGGGTGGCCGGATCCTGTTTGTCGGCACCAAGCGCCAGGCTCAGAAGCCGATCGCCGACGCCGCCGAGCGCTGCGCGCAATACTACATGAACCACCGCTGGCTGGGCGGCACGCTGACCAACTGGAAGACCGTCTCCCAGTCGATCAACCGCCTGCGCGCCATTGACGAGCAGATGGCGATGGGCGCCGAAGGCCTCACCAAGAAAGAGCGCCTGCACATGGAGCGTGACCAGGAGAAGCTGACCGCTTCCCTCGGTGGTATCCGCGAGATGGGTGGCGTGCCCGACCTGCTCTTCGTCATCGACGTGAACAAGGAAGACCTGGCCATTGCCGAAGCCAAGAAGCTCGGTATCCCGGTTGTCGCCGTAGTTGACACCAACGCCTCCCCCGATGGCGTGGATTACGTGATCCCGGGCAATGACGACGCCGCTCGTGCCATCGCGCTCTATTGCGACCTCGTGTCCCGCGCCGCGCTCGACGGCATGTCCGCCCAGATGGATGCCGCCGGTATCGACCTTGGCGAGATGGAAGAAGGTTTCATCGAGGAAGCCCTGGAAGAGGCGCCTGCCGCCGAAGCCGAAGCTGCCGCCGAAGAAACTCCGGCCGAGGCCTGATTTCCGTATCTCGTGAAATCGTCACGGAACTGACACATGCGGCGGGCTAAAGCCTGCCGCAACACGACCGCAAATCGAGGAGAGCCAAGAGATGGCGATCACCGCGAAACTGGTGAAAGAACTGCGCGACATGACCGGCGCAGGCATGATGGATGCCAAGAAGGCGCTGACCGAGGTCGAAGGCGACATCGAAGCCGCCGTCGACTGGCTGCGCACCAAGGGCCTGGCCAAGGCTGCCAAGAAATCCGACCGCGTCGCCGCGGAAGGTCTCGTTGGCATGAAGGTCGAGGGTGGCAAGGGCGTTGTCGTCGAGGTGAACTCCGAGACCGACTTCGTCGGCAAGAATGCGGAATTCCAGGAAATGGTTTCCGACATTGCCGCCGCCGCGCTCGGCGTGTCCGACCTTGAAGCGCTCAAGAATGCTGATCTTGGCGGCAAGACCGTTTCCGAGATCTTGACCGACAAGATCGCCACCATTGGCGAGAACATGTCGCTGCGCCGCATGGCCGCTGTCGAGGGCGACGTCGTTGCTGCATACATGCACAATGCCGCGGCCACCGGCCTTGGCAAGATCGGCGTCCTCGTCGCGCTCAAGGGCGGTGACGAAGCCTTTGGCAAGCAGGTTGCGATGCATATCGCCGCCTCCAACCCGGCCTCGCTCTCCGAAGCCGATCTCGACCCGGCTGTTGTCGAGCACGAGAAGCAGGTCCAGATGGACATTGCCCGTGAGTCTGGCAAGCCGGAGCAGGTGATCGAGAAGATGATCGTCGGCCGCATGAAGAAATTCATGTCCGAAGTGACGCTGCTCGGACAGTCCTTCGTGGTGAACCCGGATCTGACCGTGGGCGAAGCCGCCAAGGAAGCCGGCGCCGAGATCACTGCTTTCGTGCGGATGGAAGTCGGCGAAGGCATCGAGAAGAAGGAAGAGGATTTCGCGGCCGAAGTTGCAGCCATGCAAGGCTGAGACACGGCAGGGAAAATCTGACCGGATCGGGCGCTTGCGTTTTCGCGGGCGCCCTTTTTCGTTTCGAAACCCGCGCCATGCTATTTGCGTTTCGCACGGACACGATCCTGGGGATTGTGCCTCCGGCGGAGGTGTTTTCTGGAGAAAGGAATGCAAGAAACCGGCCGGCAACCCGTGTTTCGGACTTTTCGCAAGGCGGGGTGTCAAGCACGGCCAAAATGGAAACGGCGCAGCACGGGCAAGCTGCGCCGTTTCGCATCCACATGCCGGACCTGGCAAAATTGGGGATGATGCCCGGTCCGTGGATAAGCGTCGGCCCGGCGGCGAAGAATACACCGACACGAGCCGACTCCGGTTGCCCGGTGTGGACCAGGCACCTCGAAATCGCGAGGGAGTATCCAGCCCACTGTTCCTTGGCTAATGCCACCACTCACGGAACCGTTCTAAAATGACAATTTACGCGTGGTTAAGAAAGTAAGGAATCCCCGACCGTTGATTCGAATTTGTTACAAAGTTTCGTTAAATTGTGGAGTTTTGTGCGGCAATTTGCTCACAAAACAAATATCTGATTGAGAAAGGACGCTTTCAGTACGGCCTGTGCCGTGGTCGAAACGTCGAGGGCTTCGCGCGCGAGACGCAGGTGCTTTTCAACCGTTGCCGGTGTAAGTCCCATGATAGAGGCGATGTCGGCTGTTGTTTTGCCGTCTCCAACCCATTCAAGGACCTCGCGTTGGCGTGGCGTCAGCGGACGGAGCGAGTTCGGGTTGGGCATGGAGGAAAGGCGCAGGTGAAGCACGTTGCTCATCGCCTCCAGTTCGCGGCCGTGCCGGGCCCAGATGTCGTCCACTTCGTCAAAGGAGAGGGCAGGGACCGAGGTCAGGCTGATCGCGCCCTTGGCACGTTTCGAATTGGTCTGGAAGCTCACCGTGTACCCCGCCCCCAGCCCGTGGCTCCTATTGAATTCCCAGATCTTGCGCGCGGTCTCGTTAAGCGTGCCGGAGGCCATCATGTCCTCTGTCTGTCGCCAGGAACTGGAACCAACGTTATTCAGGGCCCAAAGGGTCATCGGGGCATTCAGATAGAGCCCTTGATTGAGGAAAGTCTGGATATAGGCAATGTCGTGATTGGTCAGCACCAGCAGGTCCTGGGGGTCGCCGAGGGACTTCTCTGTCCGAAATCGGGTGAAACCGTAGAGAACCCGGTTGAAGCCATAGGTTGCCATGACTTCCTTGTGATAGGCCCAGACATCCTGCATTTCCGACAGGCCCATCACGCGTTCAACGTAGTCGAGGATCACGCCTTGACTCCGAGGTGGTCTACCATCGCTCGAAGGGAGAGCAAGTAGCCGGCCGGGCCCAGTCCGCAGATCAAGCCGATAGCGACACGGGAGATATAGGAGAAGTGGCGAAACTCCTCGCGCGCATGCACATTGCTCAGGTGAAGCTCCAGCGTGGGCAACTCGACGGAGGCGAGCGCGTCCATGATGGCGATGGAGGTATGGGTATAGGCGCCGGCATTGATGATGATAGCGTCATGTACGCCCTTGGACGCGTGGATCATGTCGACCATGACACCTTCATGATTCGACTGCTCGAAGGCGAGCGAGATGCCCAGTTCCTCTGAAAGCTGCCGGCACATCTGTTCGATTTGCGGCAATGTCGTGTGTCCGTAGACTTCGGGTTGACGGGTTCCGAGCATATTGAGGTTCGGCCCGTTCAAAACAAGAATTGATACCATGTGCGATTGTCTTCCTTTGACGTTGAGGCAGAATAGGTTGCGCGAGCGGAAGTGTCGAGACGACAGCGGTAACAACAAGGCCGACAGGGCACTGATGGAAAAGGGTTTCTGATGGCTGAACATGTGGATGTCGCGATCATTGGCGGCGGGATCATGGGAGCTTCGACCGCCTATTGGCTGAGCCTGTTTGACCCGGCGTTGCGTGTCTGTGTCTACGAGCGCGACCCAACGCATGAATTCTCCTCGACGGCGCTCTCCGTTGCGTCGATCCGGCAGCAGTTCACGGTGCCGGTCAATGTCAGGATTTCCCGCTTCGGCATTGAATTCATAAGGGAATTTCAGCATCTTACTGCTAAGGTGGGCGGCATCGATCTCGGGTTTCGCGGAAATGGCTACCTGTTTCTGGCCGGTAGCGAGACAGCCGCCGAAATCCTGCACGAGGCGGTCGAGATGCAGCGACGCGAAGGGGCAGGGACGGTGACTCTCACCGCCGATCAGGTCTCCCGGCAATTCCCTTGGATCAGCGCCGAGGGTATCTCGCTTGCGTCCTTTGGTGGCAGTACGGAAGGCTGGTTCGACAATATGGGCCTGTTGGCCGGTCTGCGCGACCTGGCGCGGCTGCAAGGGGTCCGTTTCGAGCATGCCGAGGTTGTCGACGCCGATTACGCTGGCAGGGCAATCCGGTCGCTCTTGCTCGCGGACGGGCGCCAGGTTTCTGTTGGAGAGGTTGTGAACGCAGCCGGGCCGAGGGCGTCGCTTTTCATGCAAAAACTGGATGAGGTTTTTCCGGTAGAACCCAGAAAAAGAACGGTTTTTGTGGTTGATGCTCCAAATGCGCGGCATCCCGGAGCGCCCTTGCTGATTGACTATCAGGGCTATTATGTGCGGCCGGAAGGAACCGTCTGGATCACCGCCACCGTGCCGGAAGATGACGCAGCGGTCGATTGGGACGATTTCGACGCAAGGCATTGGGATTTCGAGGAAAACATCTGGCCGAAACTCTACACGCGCATTCCGGGCTTCGATCAGGCAAAGGTCATTCGCCATTGGGTCGGGCATTACGCGTTCAACACTCTGGATCAGAATGCGATTCTCGGGCGGCACCCGAACTGGGACAACTTGCTGCTGATCAACGGGTTTTCAGGCCACGGTCTGCAACAGGCACCGGCCATGGGGCGTGGATTGGCCGAATTGCTGGTTCATGGCGGCTTCCGGAGCCTCGATCTGTCCGAGTTTTCGATGGAACGGATCCTTGAAAACCGACCGTTCCGCGAGCGCAGCATCGTGTAGCAACAACATGCTTCCCGCTCCGAGCCTTGCACTCCCGAGAACGCGGAGTTGCATCGGAGGCGTGCAGTTATCGGCTTTGCCGCATGTTATGGGCCGCGAAACACGGTTACGGTCGCGTCAAAGCCGGGTTTTGCCGATTCAGAGGGCAAAATCGATGTAGTGGCGATGCGCCGATATACGAAGGGGCGAAAACCCCGGTACTTGGAAAGGGTCCAGTCATGAATGCGAGTGTCGATTTCGGAGGCAATGACAAGATTGAGCCGGTTACCACCGTGCCAGCGGCTTCCTGGGGCGACACGCCCGCGCCGAAACTGCCCGATTACCTGGTCGACGTTTACACTTGGGCCTATGTCGCGCCGAACATGGTTGAACTGCTGGACCGGGAAGTCGTCGTGGCGACGATCCTCTGGATGCAGCAGAACAAGCTGATGCGCGCCGCGAGGGACGAAATCACACCGGGCGATCGCGTGCTTCAGCCGGCTGCCGTGTACGGCAAGCTCGTCAGCCACCTGGCCAAGAAGGTCGGCCCGGACGGTGAATATAGCGTCACCGATATTCAGAACGTCCAGATCGAGCATGTGAACCGCAAAATCGCCGATCTGCCGCAAACCCGCACTGGCATCTGCGATGCACGGACCACGGGCGAAGGGCTCTATGACGTGGTAAACTCGTATTTTCTGATGCATGAGGTTCCCAAGGACTACAAACACGCCATCGCCAACAATCTCGCCAGCCGGGTGAAACCTGGCGGCAAGCTTATGTTCGTTGACTACCACGAGCCGGTGATGTGGCATCCGATGCGTCCGATCATCTGGCTGGTCTTCAAATGGCTGGAGCCGTTCGCGAAGGCGCTGTGGAGCAATGAGCTTTGGGACTACGTCGAAGACAAGGACAAGTTCGAGTGGCGCAAGGAGACGATCTTTGGTGGGCTGTACCAAAAGGTTGTCGGCGTTCGGAAGGCCTGATTCCAAAGGGTTACAGTGGGAACTGAAAGCTGGAACGGGTATTCGAGCCCGTTCCGGATGGATATTTATATTACATAATACTGATTATACGACTTTAGGTTGTGGAGTCTTGGGAGCTGTTGCGCCATGACACCGCGCCTGTTCTGCATCTCGAACGGCTTCCCCTGTCCAACTCACCTCCGACGTGCGCACCGGCACACGACTTGGATGGCTGAGACAGATACCGGTGCTGTCCTGGATTGAATTCCGTCAAAGCTGCTGCCACGCTGGAAAGCTGAAGGAGGCTCGACATGGCTGGCGGTTGGGCGCGCGATGGCGCTGTAAGTGAACAGATTGAAGACTCGATCCAGGACGAGCTTTCCCGCATGAAGGCGCGTGCGCGGCCTGTTGGCGAGAGCCTGACGCATTGCGCGGAATGCGACGAGCCGATCCCGGAGGCGCGCCGCGCCGCCCTGCCCGGCGTCAAGCTCTGTATCGATTGCCAGCAGGAACGCGACGCGCCCTACAAGCACCGCGGCGGGATCAATCGCCGCGGCAGCAAGGACAGTCAGTTGAAATAGTCGCGGGCTTGTCGGCGCCGGTCAGCCGAGCGCGTAGCCCGCGCCGCGCACCGTGCGCAAAGGATCGTCGCCGCCATGCTGGCAGAGCGCCTTGCGCAACCGTCCGATATGCACGTCAACCGTGCGGGTATCGACATAGATGTCGCGCCCCCAGACCCGGTCCAGGAGCTGCTCGCGGCTCCAGACGCGGCCGGGCTTCTCCATGAAGGTCGTCAGAAGCCGGAACTCGGTCGGGCCAAGCTTGAGCAACTGCTCGTTGCGATGGACCTTGTGGGTTTCTGCATCGAGCACGATATCGCCGAAGGTGAGCTTTTCGCCGACGCTGGCGGGCCGTGTCCGGCGCAACTGCGCACGAATCCGGGCCATCAGTTCGGCCACCGAATAGGGCTTCACGACATAGTCGTCCGCCCCGGTTTCAAGCCCCCTCACCCGGTCAACCTCTTCGGAGCGCGCGGAAAGCATGATGATCGGCACGCCACGGGTGTCCGCCTGCATCTTGAGCCGCCGGCAGATCTCGATGCCCGACACGTTGGGCAGCATCCAGTCCAGCACGATCACGTCCGGTGCGTTCTCCTCGACGAGCAGGAGCGCCTCCTCGCCGTTTTCAGCCTTGTCGACGTGGAACCCCTCGGCTTCGAGATTATAGGCGAGCACCTCCCGCTGCGCGGGTTCGTCCTCGACCACAAGCACCCTTGGTTGCTCCGGCGGAGACATTACGCACCCTCGCTATAATCGATCGATGTCCGGTCGGCCTTGGGACGCGGATCGTCGGGATATGCGCCGGTGTCGAGATAGATCACCTGTTCGGCAATCGCGGTCACGTGGTCGCCCATCCGCTCGATATTCTTGGCGATGAAATGCAGGTGCATGCAGGCCGTGATATTGCGCGGATCTTCCATCATGTAGGTCAGGTAGTTGCGGAACAGCGAGTTGTACATCTGGTCCACTTCGAGGTCGCGCTGGCGGACATCCTCGGCCAGCTCGCTGTCGCGCTGGACGAAGGAATCCAGCGCGTCCTTGAGCATCACCTCGACCATCTTGGCCATGCGGCGCACGGAGGAGCTGTTCTCTTCCACCGGCTTCATCTGCACCAGAACGCCGGTCCGCTTGGCCATGTTCTTGGCATAGTCGCCAATGCGCTCCAGGTTGTTGGCGATCTTCATGACGGCAAGGATGGTCCGCAGGTCGAAGGCCATCGGCTGACGCTCCGCAATGGTGAGCGCGGCCTCCTGCTGGATCAACGCTTCCAGCTCGTCGATGGCCCGGTCGGAATTGCGGACCTTCTCTGCCAGCTCCTCGTCGCGGGTGGATAGTGCCTGCGCGGCGTCCAGGATGGCGGCCTCGACAAGACCGCCCATTTTCATGATATGCGCCTGGATTGCCTCCAGGTCGCGGTCATAAGCACGCGCAATGTGGCGCTCGGATTTGTCCATAACCATGTCTCGGTCTCTCCCTTAGCCGATCCGGCCAGTGATGTAGCTTTCGGTGCGCGGATCTCTCGGGTTGGTGAAAATCTTCCCCGTCTCGCCGAATTCCACCAGGTTGCCGAGGTGGAAGAAGGCGGTTTTCTGGCTGACGCGCGCGGCCTGTTGCATGGAGTGGGTCACGATGACCACGGAGTAGTTCTCGCGCAGCTCGTCGATCAGTTCCTCCACCTGCGCGGTGGCGATCGGATCGAGCGCCGAGCAGGGCTCGTCCATCAGCAGCACTTCCGGCTCGGTCGCAATGGCGCGCGCAATGCACAGGCGCTGCTGCTGGCCGCCCGACAATCCGGTGCCCGGAGCGTCCAGACGGTCCTTGACCTCGTCCCAAATCGCACCGCGGCGCAGGGATTTCTCCACAATTTCATCTAGTTCCGCCTTGTTCTTGGCGAGGCCGTGGATGCGCGGGCCATAGGCGATATTGTCATAGATCGATTTCGGGAAGGGGTTCGGTTTCTGGAACACCATCCCCACCTTGGCGCGCAGCTGGACCGGGTCCACCCGCTTGTCATAGATGTCCTCGCCGTCGAGCAGAAGGTTGCCCGTGACGCGGCAGATGTCGATGGTGTCGTTCATCCGGTTCAGGCAGCGCAAGAAGGTGGATTTGCCACAGCCCGACGGGCCGATGAACGCGGTCACGGTCTTGTCTTCAAGCGTGACGTTCACGTCCTTGATGGCGTGGGTTGCACCATAATAGACCTGTACGTCACTGCATTCGAACTTGATTTCCTTGGTATCCACGGAGCGCTCCACTGGTCGCATGTCGTTCATTGTCTTGCCCTTCCCGGTTTACCAGCGACGCTCGAAGCGGCGGCGGAGGACGATGGCGAGGAAGTTCATGCAAAGCAGGAAGATCAATAGCACGATGATCGCTCCAGATGCACGTTCCACGAAGGCGGGGTCGGCGCGGGTCGTCCAGTTATAGACCTGCACCGGCAGCGCCGAGGCGGGATCGAAAAAGCCCTCCGGCGGTGCCGAGGGGAATTCGCGGACGAAAGCCACCATGCCGATCAGCATCAGCGGCGCGGTCTCTCCGAGCGCCTGTGCAAGGCCGATGATGGTGCCGGTGAGGATGCCGGGTGCTGCCAGCGGCAACACGTGGTGGAACACGGACTGCATCTTGGAGGCCCCTACCCCGAGTGCCGCGTCGCGGATGCTTGGCGGTACAGATTTCAGGGAGGCGCGGGTCGAGATGATGATGGTCGGCAGGGTCATCAGCGTCAGCACGAGGCCGCCGACGACGGGCGCCGATTGCGGCAGGCCGGCATAGTTGATGAAGATGGCAAGGCCGAGGATACCGAAGACGATGGAGGGCACCGCGGCGAGGTTGGAGATATTCACCTCGATCAGGTCCGTTATCCAGTTCTTCGGCGCGAATTCCTCCAGGTAGATAGAGGCTGCCACGCCGATGGGCAGCGCGAGGCAGAGCACGATGATCATCATGTAGAGCGAGCCGAGCATCGCCACGCCGATACCGGCGGCTTCGGGGCGGTTCTCGGAAGCATCCGCCATGGTGATGAAGCCCCAGTTGAAATGGGTGGAAAGCGCCCCACCCTCTTTCAGCGCATCGGCCAACTGGAGCTGTCCGGGCGTGACATTGCTGTCCTTCTCGGCGCTCTCCATGCTCACCCGGCCCTTGTAATAGCCGTCGATCCGGCCGGAGGCGAGAAACTCGAACTCCACCGTGTCGCCGATCCGGTCCGGATGGGCGATGACGAAACGACGAAGCTGCGCGGCGGCCTCCTTGGAAATCATGGCCTCGGCATCCTTGCCGGAAACCCCGAACGTTTCGAAGCTGATCCCGAGTTCGTCGACCTTTGCAGCCATCGCGTTCTTGATCAGAGGCGCGTAGCCGAAGGTCGAGACCTTCTTGATCGCCTCGATATCGCGGGTGCCGTTCTTGTCGAGCTTGGCCTCGTCCAGGTAGACATCCAGCGTGATGAAGGTCTGATTGAAGGCCGGCAGGCCCTGGCCCAGGATCGAGGTCATGAGCATGATCAGCGCGGCAACGCCGATGCCTACCGCGGTCAGGCCATAGGCGCGGAAACGGGTCTCGGCGGCATTGCGCTTCTTCGTGCGCGCATCCGCATCGAAGAGCGAGCCGGCATGCTTGCCCTGCTTCGGAGCAGGGGCTGCGTTTGCGGTTGCGTCGGTCATTCGTACTGCTCCCGGTACTTGCGCACGATGTAGAGCGCCAGGACGTTCAGCCCCAGCGTGATCACGAAGAGGGTCAGGCCGAGGGCAAAGGCGACAAGGGTCTCGGGGCTGGCGAAATCGGTGTCGCCGGTCAGCTGCGAGACGATCTTGACCGTCACGGTTGTCATTGCCTCGAAGGGATTGACCACCGCGCCCAGGCCTGCCTGGAACTGCGCGGCGGCGGCCCCTGCCCCCATCACCACGATCATGGTCTCGCCGATGGCGCGCGAGGCAGCCAGCAGCACGGCGCCGACGATACCCGGCAGCGCGGCCGGCAGGACAACCTGCTTGATCGTCTCCGAATGGGTGGCGCCGAGGCCGAAGGAGCCGTCCCGCATCGCCTGCGGCACGGCGTTGATGATGTCATCCGAAAGCGAGGAGACGAAGGGGATGAGCATGATCCCCATCACCAGCCCGGCCGTCATGACCGAGTTGGTCGAATTGCCCAGGCCCAGCGGCGCGGCGAACCAGTCGCGCACGATCGGGCCGACCGTGATCAGCGCGAACAGACCGTAGACGATGGTCGGGATGCCGGCGAGGATCTCGATCATCGGCTTGGCGACGGCGCGCAGCTTGGGCCCCGCATATTCCGACAGGTAGATCGCGGCAAACAGGCCGATCGGCACCGCCACCGCGAGTGCGACGAAGGAGATGTAGAGCGTGCCCCAAAGCAGCGGCAACATGCCCAGCTCGGAGTCGCCACGGAAATCCGGCGCCCATTTGGTGCCGAAGAAGAAATGCTGCCAGGGGTACTTCTCGAAGAAATTCCCGGTCTCGAACAGCATCGACATAACGATGCCGACGGTTGTCAGGATGGCGATGGTCGAGGCCAGGATCAGGATGATCTTGATACCCGATTCCACCGTGTTGCGTGCCCGGAAATCCTTGTCGCTGCGCAGGACCGCGACCGCGAAACCGGCAGTTGCCAGCACCAGCACCGCGACGCTCATCCAGAGCGCGGAGATCGCGGAAAGGTTGCGATATAGCTGCGCGGCCTGCAGGACAGGCTGGGTCACGTCGGAGGTGATGATCGCTCCGGTTTCCTTGAGGCGCTCCGTCACATCGGAGAGGTTGGCGTCGATGTCATGCGACGTCGCCGCGTCCATCAGCCCCTGCTGGACCGCCATGTCCAGGGCGCCGGCGGCGCGCCGGACTTCGGCCATCACCAGGCTGCGGGAACCCGATTCCGCGATTGTCGCTTCGGGAATGCCTGCACCAACGGTGTTTTCGATCCAGTTCGGCGCAACCAGAAGCCAGGCGGCCAGAACGAGCAAGGCTGGCACAGCCGTCAACATGAAGGCGTGCCAGCCATAGTAATTCGGAAGGGAGTGCAGCTGGCGCGTGTCGCCGCCTGCAGAGCCGAGCGCACGCATGCGCCCGACGTAAAAACCGATCAATCCGAGTCCGAGGACTGCGAGGACGATCCAGAGCACCGGCATCGTGCTACCTCACCAATTCGCTGTTTTCGTCATCGGGGTGATAGCACATCCCTGAAACGACGGCACCCGCCGGCAGCGTTTCCGGCAGTCTGAGCGGGGCACGGGGGAGAAAGTCAACTTGGGTGGGAGGGCGGCACGCGACCGCTCTCCCGAAGGGCATTCGCCCGCGCGGCTCACATGCCGCCCATGACCTCTTCGGCCTCGACAGCAGTCTGGGTGGCGGCCAGTTCCGGATCGGAAACCAGGCCATAGGCAGCCAGCGGGCCATCGGGGCCGGCAATCTCGTCGGCAACGAAGAACTGCGCGTACTCTTTCAGGCCGGGGATCACGCCGATATGGGCCTTCTTGATGTAGAAGAACAGCGGACGGGAGACCGGGTACTCGCCGGTGGCGATGGATTCGGTGGAGGGCATCACGTCGCCCATGGTCGCGACCTTCAGCTTGTCGGTGTTGTTCTCGTAGAAGGCCAGGCCGAAGATGCCGACACCGTTTGGGTTGGCGTCGATGCGGGCCAGGGTCTCGGTGTAGTCGCCGTCGATATCGACAGCCTTGCCGTCGGTACGCAGGGAGATACAGGCCTTTTCGGCGGCTTTTTTGTCGCCGCCATTCTTTGCCATGATGGCCTCGAAAGCGCCGGTGGCTTCACAGCCGGCCAGCACGACCTTCTCTTCGAAGACTTCACGCGTGCCGTGCTTGGTGCCCGGAGGGAAGGCGATGATGTCGACGGCCGGCAGATCGGCGTTGAAATCGGCCCACTGCTGGTAGGGGTTTTCGACGATGGCGCCGTCAACCAGCACCTTGTCGCTCAGCGCGTTGAAGATGTCGGCGGGCTCGAGCGCGGTAAAGGCCGGGCCGTTGGTCTGGGAGGCAAAGACGATCCCGTCATAGCCGATGCGAACTTCGATGATGTCCTTCACGCCGGCTTCGGCGCAGGCCTGGATCTCGGAATCCTTGATCTTGCGCGAAGCGTTCGCGATGTCGATGGTGTTTTCGCCCACGCCTTCGCAGAAGCGCTTGAGGCCAGCGGACGACCCGCCGGATTCAACAACGGGGGTCGGGAAGTCGAAGTTCTCGCCAAAGGCTTCGGCAACGATCGAAGCGTAGGGCAGAACGGTCGAGGAACCGGCGACTTGAACGTTGTCACGGGCGGCGGCAGCGGTGGCCGAAACGGCTGCGATCGCCAGTGCAGAGGCGGTCAGCTTCACGAGAGACATAGTGTTCTCCATGGCAGTGGTTTTGGTTGGACCGTCGCTCTCCGACGGCCTCGAGTGGCGTTTAGTCTTCTCTCGTTGGCCTTTTGTGACACCAGTGTAACAGATTGATGACAAGGTGCGTATTTTCGGGGGATGCGAGCCCAATTGACGCGAGGGAACCCGCTTCGAACGGTTATCCGCGCTTCAAGAAGCCAGAAATGGGTCCGAAATGGCCCCGCCAAGCGGTTCGGGACCCTTCACGAAAGCGCCGGCAGCAGCACGGTGAAGCTCGCCCCCTTCCCCGGTTCGGTCTCGATTCGAAACCGCCCCCGGTGCCGGTTGACGATATGTTTCGCGATTGCGAGGCCGAGCCCGGTCCCGCCCATCTCGCGCGAGCGGTGGTTGTCGACGCGGTAGAAACGTTCCGTCAGGCGCGGAATATGGATCGGGTCGAACCCTGCCCCGTCATCGACGACCTTGATCTGCACGCCCGGACCGCGAAAGGCCAGTTCCCTTGCAGAATAGGACAGCAGGACCTGAACGGTTCCGCCGTTCCGCCCGTACTTGATTCCGTTTTCGATCAGGTTGGTCAGGACCTGCTGCAACTGGTCACGGTCCCCCCGAACAATCAGGTCCTCGGTGCCATTATCCAGCCGTTGCGTGATCAACCGCACATTTTCCGCCGATGCGACGCTCTCCAACGACAGAATGGTGGAATCGACGAGGGCCTTGATGTTCACCGGATCGGTGGGCTGCTGGCGTTCCGCCGACTCGACCCGGCTGAGCGAGAGCAGGTCCGACACGAGGCGGTTCATGCGTTGCGCCTCGCGCTCCATGATCGACAGGAAACGCTCGCGGACCTCCGGATCGTTGCGCGCGGCCCCGCGCAATGTTTCGATGAAGCCCAGAAGCGCGGTGAGCGGGGTTTTCAACTCGTGGCTGACATTGGCCACGAAATCCCGCCGCATCTCGCCCGCCTGTTCCAGATCCGTGATGTCCTCGAAAGAAAGCAGAACGCAATTCCCGTCGCTATCCTGCACCGGCGCCGCACGCACCTTGTAGGTGGCTTCCCGCGCCAGGTTCTTGTCCACGTAGCGGCCATCCCCGGTCTCGCCCGAGCGCAGTGCCCGTTCAACCACCTGCAACAGCGCCGGCTGGCGCAGGACGGTCACGACATGGCGCCCGGTTGCGGAGCCGGAAAACAGCCGCACCGCTGCAGGGTTCATTGCCCGGATCCGCTCGTCGGGACCGACCAGCAGCAACGGCATGGGAATCGCCGCGAGGATATCTTCGGAAAACGCGCTCATGAAACGGATCTCTGCGTGGAAAACGTTTCGCCATCATTACTGTGCCCCGTCGCCGATCAAGGCGGCCCTCTGTCGCTACCGGCTCTGGCCTTCCGGGCGTCCCCCTCCTGCCGCCGGGGCCAGCAGATCGGGCAGGAGCAACTCAGTGAAGCCGGGGCCAGCAGATCGGGCAGGAGCAACTCAGTGAACCTGTCCTTCAAGAGCAGCGCCGCCTGGTTGCTTAAGTGATCGCCGTCCCGGTAGATCGGATAGGACAGATCAGCGGCGAAGAGCGGGCAGCCGGTTGGCGGGCAGAAATCAGCGAAAACCGGCACGAAGGTTACATTGGCATTCTTTTCCGCGAGCGCCAGCAGGATCGGCGCGTAGACGGCGCGTCGCTCGCTGGCCAGTTCGTATGGCAATATCGCGTCTTCCCGGCTTCCGGGCCGCAGCATCGAATGGCGCACGAACGCGTTCAGATCGAGGTCGCGGCCGGCGGCCACGTCGTCGAGCAGGATGACTTGGCGTTCCGGCAGCGCCGCGATGAAGCGCTCCAGCGCTCGCGAGAACAACGCGACATTCTCGGCCGAACTGCCGGCCGTGGCGATATCGTCCTCGTAGAGCCAGAGCCTGCCTTTCCAGTTGGTGCCGGTGGCATAATCCGCCCAGGCCCCGGCAAGGATAACGGTCGGGATCTCCGGATGTTCGGCAACGATCTCCAGCGCCCGGGCAATCCGCGGGTCTTCCCGGGCGGTGCCAAGCGTTTTCCGGCCCGGCCCCGGAAAGAAGCCGTCCGAGGTGAATTGCAGCCCCGACAGTCCGCCCTCCGATGCCGCCCGGAACAGGCCGGGGCTCAGCGCGAAGGCGTGGCTGTCCCCGATCAGCAGGAAGCTGGGCGGCTGCCCGGTTGCGCCGCGCAGACAGGGAGCCGCCGTCAACGCTGCCTCGCCGAGGAGAAAGCATTCCGGCGGCACACGCCCCGGAAACCCCGCGTTCCAGATTACAAGCGCCGCCGACAGCGCCAGGGCTGCCGCCGCGCTGCCGGCCGCGCCATAGACGCGGATGCGCGATTGCAGGATGCGCCTGCGCCGCACGGGCTCCTCGATCAGGGCCCAACTGAGGCTTGCCAGAAGGAAGGACGCCGCGATGCAGGCCAGCTTCGTCGCCGTACTGTCGGAGGCGAAGCCGCTGTAATTCACGAAGACGATGACCGGCCAGTGCCACAGGTAGAGGGAGTAGGAAATGCGCCCGATGAAGACCATGGGCGGCAGCGACAGGAACCGTGAAGAGAGCGCCCCCGGCGCGGCGCCGCAATAGATCAGGGCCGCTGTCGCCAGCACCGGTCCCGCCGCGATCCAGCCGGGAAAGGGCGCGCGTTCGTCGAAACTCACGACGATCACGGCTATAGAGAGCAGCGCGGCAATTCCCATCACATGCGCAAGCCGGGTCGAAACGGAGAGCCTTGGCATCGCGGCCAGAAGGGTTCCGGCCAGAAGCTCCTAGGCGCGTGTATGCGGCATGTAGAAGGCAAAGGGTCTGTAGGCGCTGGTGTAATGGATGCAAAGGGCAAGCGATGCCACGAGCGCGAGCGCGATCAGTCCGGGCAGCCACCGTCTCGGAAACAGGTATCCCGCCGTCAGCAGCGCAATCGGCAAGACAGCATAGAACTGCTCCTCGATCGCCAGTGACCATGTGTGCAGGAGCGGCATCAACTCGGCCGACTGGCTGAAATAGTCGATCGAATTGTAGAAGTGGAAATTGGCGAAGATGAAGATCGTGGCCAGCGCGGAGCGGGCGAAATCGGTGATATCATTTGGCAACATAAGCAGCCAGGCCGCCGGGAAACAGAACGCGAGCATTACGACCAGGGCCGGCGCGAGCCGGCGGATGCGGCGCTCGTAGAAGGCCAGGAAGCTGAACCGCTTCTCGGCAATCTCTGTCATGACGATGCTGGAAAGCAGGTAGCCCGAGATCACGAAGAAGATGTCGACGCCGACAAACCCGCCCGAAAGCCCGATCCCGGCGTGGAAGAACACCGCCGGGATAATGGCGACCGCACGCAGCCCATCAAGGTCGGGACGGTATTTCAACGGCCTCCCTGCCCCTGCCCGAAATCAGATTGGTTTCAGGCCGGCACGGAAGCGGCGGGCGTTCTGCTGGTAATGCAGCGCCGAGGTCAGCAGCTTCTGGGCAGCTGCCTCGTCCAGTTGCCGCACAACCTTGCCGGGTGAGCCCATGACGAGCGAGTTGTCAGGGATCTCCTTGCCCTCGGTGATCAGCGCGCAGGCGCCGATCAGGCAATTACGGCCGATCTTCGCGCCGTTGAGGATCGTGGCGCCCATGCCGATCAGGCTCTGCTCGCCGATGGTGCAGCCATGCAGCATGGCCTTGTGACCGATGGTGCAGTTCGGTCCGATGACCATCGGAAACCCCATATCCGTGTGCAAAACGCAGTTTTCCTGGATATTGGAGCCCGCCCCGAGCGTGATCCGCTCGTTGTCGCCCCGGATCGTGCAGCCGAACCAGACCGAGCTGTCGGCCTCCAGCGTCACCTTGCCGATCAGGTTGGCGTCGTCGGCCACCCAGGCGCTTTCGGCGATTTCCGGCGCGATGCCGTCCAGTGCATAGATCATTCCAGCCCTTCCTCGAACTCTGCCTGCAAGCCGCGAACGAACCCCTGCAACGACGGTTGCTGTGCGCGGCGCATCCGCTCGGCCGTCACGATGGTCTTCAGCTTCTCGAATGTCGCGTCCAGGTCGTCATTGACCAGCACGTAATCGTAGCTTCCCCAGTGGCTGATCTCGTCCCAGCTCTTCTGCATCCGCTTGCCGATAACATCGGCGCTGTCTTTGCCGCGCGAGATGAGCCGGCGGCGCAACTCGGTGATCGAGGGCGGCAGGATGAAGATCGACAGCGTGTGCTTGCCGAGATCCGAGTTGCGGATCTGCTGCGCGCCCTGCCAGTCGACATCGAACAGCACGTCGCGCCCGCTCTCGATGGCCTCTTCCACCGGGCCCTGCGGCGAGCCGTAGAAATTGCCGAAGACGTGTGCATGTTCCAGCATCCGCCCTTCCTCGACCATCTTCTTGAAGCCCGCAACATCCATGAAACGGTAATCCACACCGTCCTGTTCGCCCTCCCGCGGGGCGCGGGTGGTGGCGGAGACCGAGAAGCGGAGGCTCTCGTCCCATTCCATCATCCTGTGTGCCAAGGTCGATTTCCCGGCGCCCGAGGGCGAAGAGAGAATGATGAGAAGACCCCGGCGTTCGGATGTCATGGCTTACTCCACGTTTTGAACCTGTTCGCGCATCTGGTCGATGACCGCCTTCAGGTCAAGGCCGATCCGGGTGAGCGCGACATCCTGGGATTTGGAGCAAAGCGTGTTCGCCTCCCGGTTGAACTCCTGCGTCAGGAACTCGAGCTTGCGGCCCACGGGGCCTTCCTCGACCAGCAACTCGCGTGCCGCGTCGACATGGGCGCCGAGCCTGTCCAGCTCCTCGGTGATGTCGGATTTCACCGCCAGGATGGCCAGTTCCTGCGCTACCCGCGCCTCGTCCGTGCTCTCGACACCCTCCATGACCCGTTGCAGCGCATCGCGCAGGGCGCGCGCGGCGTTCTCCGCCCGCGCATCGAGGCAGGCCACGGCATCCTTGCGCAGCTTGGCGATCTGGTCGAGTTGCCCCAGCAGCAGCTCGCGCAATGCGGCGCCTTCGCGCGCCCGCATCCGCAGGAAGCTATGCAGCAATTCTTCGAAATCTTCCATCAGGGCCGATTTGAGCGGCGCGGTATCGGTGGCCTGCACGCCCTGCGCCTGAACAGCTTTCATGGAGAGGATCTCCGCAGTGCTCGCTGGTGCAACGACAACACCGGCCGCGGCGGCCGCCTCGGCGATCTGGCCAAGCGCCTGCAACGCCTGTTGCAACCCGGCCGGGTCGATGTTCAACGCCCCTTCGGGTTGGTCGCGCGACACGCGCAGACCTATCGCCAGCGAACCGCGCTTCACGTCGCGCCCGATCCGTCCGCGCAGGGCCGTTTCCAGCCCCTCCACCCAGTCGGGCACCCGCAGGCGCAGGTCCATCCCCTTGGAATTCAGGCTGCGCAGATCCCAGCTCCAGCCATATTCTCCGCTCTGCCCGTTGCGGGCCGCGAAGCCGGTCATCGAGTTAACCATTTCACCTCTTTTTTACCACAAGGGCTTCAAAACGTGGCATGTTAAGACTTGGGTAAGCATTGCTGAGTCATGGGTTAACAGACACTTAACCCTTGGACAACAATGCGCGAGTGAAACGGGGTTGCGCGAGAGGCGTCTTGCCTGCCCCGCGGTTGGAATGGGTCAAGACCATGAACGACGGTTTCGTCGAAGGTCGGAACGTGGTGTCCCTCGAGGGTGCCGGAGGTGAAGCGATGCGCTTTCCCGTTTTGCAGGATGTCGAAAACTACTGGGATGCATTGCGCGGCAACAGGCAGGTACCGAGGCGCGCGGAGCTGGATCCAAGATGCATCCAATCCGCACTTTCAACCTCCTTCATTCTTGAACGGCTGGCCCCCGGCATCGCCCGTTTCCGCCTCGCCGGGTCCTATCTGAACGAACTGATGGGCATGGAGGTGCGCGGCATGCCGCTGACCTCTTTCTTCCTTCCGGAAAGCCGCAAACGGGTGAGCAACTCGCTTGAACAGGTCTTCGATGCGCCGGCCAAGGCGTGGCTGACGCTGGCCGGGGATCGTGGCATCGGCAAGCCGCCGCTCGATGCCTGCCTGCTCCTGCTGCCGCTGCGGGGAGACGCGGGCGAGGTCAACCGGGCGCTCGGCTGCCTGGCCACGCTGGGGCCGCTGGGGCGTGCGCCGAGACGGTTCGACATTCGCTCGACGGCGGTCACGCCGATCCTGGCGGACGGGACGTACCAGGTTCCGGAGACCATTCCGAATGATTGGCCGTTCCAAAACGAAACGTCCCGGCATGAACCGCTTGGGCTCGCCGAACCCATGCGCGGTTTCCGTCCATCCCCGCATCGGCCTCCGCGTACGGACAGGCCGCATCTCTACCTCGTCAAATCCGACGACTGACC
This sequence comes from Aliiruegeria lutimaris, assembly GCF_900099935.1. Lineage (GTDB taxonomy): Bacteria > Pseudomonadota > Alphaproteobacteria > Rhodobacterales > Rhodobacteraceae > Tropicimonas > Tropicimonas lutimaris. Next base: position 23,118 of record NZ_FNEK01000023.1, read on the forward strand.
AGGTGTCTCGCTGAATGAAAAAGGCGGCTTTGCTCCGCCTTTTCTGAGCCTTGCGAGGCGAAGCTCGCTTGGGTTTTCAGCTTGCCGCGCGGTGCATCTCGCGCCGGTCGGACAACTCCTCGGCCACAAGAAACGCCAGTTCCAGCGATTGCGACGCGTTCAGACGCGGATCGCACGCGGTATGATAGCGGTCCGACAGGTCCTCTTCGGTCACATCGCGCACGCCGCCGGTGCACTCGGTCACATCCTGCCCGGTCATCTCGAAATGCACACCGCCCGGGATCGTGCCCTGCTCGCGATGTACGGCAAAGAACTCGCGCACTTCCGACAGCACCATATCGAAGGGGCGCGTCTTGTAGCCAGTGGCGGATTTGATCGTGTTGCCATGCATCGGATCGCAAGACCACACGACATTCGCACCCTCTTCCTTGACCGTCTCGATCAGGCGGGTCAGGTTGTCGCCGACTTTGCCGGACCCGAAACGCGCGATGAGCGTCAGCCGGCCGGGATCATTCTCCGGATTCAGCTTAGCCATCAGCGTCTTGAGGTCTTCCGCGGTCATTGTGGGGCCACATTTCAACCCGATCGGGTTGATCACGCCACGGCAGAACTCGACATGGGCGCCATCGGGCTGGCGGGTGCGGTCCCCGATCCAGATCATGTGGCCGGAACCGGCGATTGTCTGTCCAGTGGTGGAGTCGACGCGTGTCAGCGCCTCCTCGTATTCCAGAAGCAGCGCTTCATGCGAGGTATAGAAATCCACAACCGACATGGTGGACATGCGGTCGGAGCTGACGCCGGCGGCGGTCATGAAATCGAGCGCGGAGGAAATCCGGTTACTCAGTTCGCGGTAGCGTTCCGCCTTGTCAGTCTCGGCAAAGCCGGTGGTCCAGGAATGCACGCGGTGGATATCGGCGAAACCACCGGTGGAGAAGGCGCGCAGGAGGTTCAGCGAGGCCGCGGCCTGGGTGTAGGCGCGCAGCATCTTCTCCGGGTCCGGCATGCGGGACTCGGGCGTGAATTCCAGCTCGTTGATGATGTCACCACGGTAACTCGGCAGCTCCACGCCGCCCACGGTCTCCGTCGGCGCCGAGCGCGGCTTGGCGAACTGCCCGGCCATCCGCCCGACTTTCACCACCGGCACCTTGGCGCCATAGGTCAGAACGACCGCCATCTGCAGCATGACCTTGAAGGTCTCGCGGATGGAATCGGCGGAGAACTCCGCGAAGCTCTCGGCACAGTCGCCGCCCTGCAACAGGAACGCCTCGCCTCGCGCCACCTTGGCAAGTTCGGCCCGCAAGCGGCGCGATTCACCGGCAAAAACCAACGGCGGATATTTCGACAGACGGGCCTCGACGGCTTCGAGCTTATCCCGGTCGGGATAATCGGGCATCTGTACCCGCGGCTTTGCGCGCCAGTCAGATTTATTCCAGACCCGTGTCATGTCGTCCTCCAAAAGGTATGGGCAATAGAAGTCCGCGGTGTATATCTTGCGCCCTCCCGCTTGAAAACGAGAAATTTTCGATAGGTTTTCCCTGTCCGGGACTCAGATTGTTGCGCACATTACCGAGTGACGTGGCGGGCATCTGCATTTCGCCAAAAAGGCAGGCGATTTCTTTTGCTTAGGCTGCGACCCGTGCGGCGCGAGGCGAAACAAACCCAAACGCCCCCTTGCGAAGACAGGGTTTTCCGGCTTTCGATAGCTGGTACGAATTGCGCGAGACCACGATGACACCCTTCCACGACACGCCCGAGATCCTCGTTGACGTCGCCGATGACGGCAGCCGTCCGCGACGCTTCGTGTTCGTGTTGCTGGATCGCTTCACGATGCTCTGTTTCGCCTGCGCGATCGAGCCGCTGCGCATTGCCAACCGGGTCTCGGGCAAGACGCTCTATTCGTGGACCATTGCCGGCGAAGGCGGCGACCGGATCAGCTGTTCCAACGGCGTGGAATTCATGCTCGACATGGATCTCGAAGAGGTGAACCGCGACGACACCGTGCTGGTCTGCGGCGGCATCGACGTCCAGTCCGCGACCACACGCCGACTGATCAACTGGTTGCGCCGCGAAGCACGCCGGGGCGTGACGATGGGCGGGCTGTGCACCGCGGGCTACACCCTTGCGCAGGCGGGGCTTCTCGACGGCAAGCGAGCGACGATCCACTGGGAGAACCAGGACAGCTTTATCGAGGAGTTCGACGCGGTGACGCTCACCAAATCGGTCTTCGTGATGGATGGCAATCGCATCACCACCGCCGGCGGAACGGCCTCGATCGACCTCATGCTCAAGATCATCGCCGACGATCACGGCGAGGAACTGGCCGGCGCCGTGGCCGACCAGCTGATCTATTCCGCGATCCGGACCGATCAGGACACCCAGCGGCTCTCGATCCCGACCCGCATCGGCGTGCGTCACCCCAAGCTCAGCCAGGTGATCCAGATTATGGAACAGAACCTGGAGGAACCGATCTCTCCCGCATTGCTGGCCAAGGACGTCGCGCTCTCCACCCGGCAGCTGGAGCGACTCTTTCGTCGCTACCTCAATCGTTCGCCCAAGCGCTACTACATGGAATTGCGCCTGCAAAAGGCCCGTAACCTGCTGATGCAGACCGATATGAGCGTGATCAATGTCGCGCTCGCCTGTGGCTTCACCTCGCCCAGCCATTTCTCTAAATGCTACCGGGCGCATTACCATACCACCCCCTACCGCGAGCGCGGCGCGCAATCGAGCCGGCTCAGCGTCTGAAGCGGCGCCCGCCGCCTTCCTCACCGCCTTTCCTCTTTCCCAAAATATCCTGGGGGTTCGGGGGCAACGCCCCCGATGTCGAAACCGTTGGATCCTATCGCGCGGGATCAATCCTGTAGATCGCGCCATTTCCCTCCGAAATGAACCAGACGCTGCCATCGGGCGCTTCGCGTACATCCCGCACCCGCTGCGTCTCGGGCCATTCCAGACGTTCGGCCTCGACCAACTCGTCGCCCTGCCCTTCCAGCCGCGAGATCAGGCCTAACTTGAGTGAACCGACGAGGAAATCGCCACGCCATTCTTCCATCCTCGGGTCTTTCAGGATCGCCAGCCCGGAGGGTGCGATCGACGGATCCCAGTAATGCACGGGCTGTTCCATGCCCGGCTTCTGCGTGCCTTCGCCAATCGTCTGGCCGGAATAATGCGTGCCATACGAGATCACCGGCCAGCCGAAATTCGCGCCCTGGCGGATCCGGTTCACCTCGTCCCCGCCCCGCGCGCCGTGTTCAACTGCCCAAAGCTGCCCCGATGCGTCCAGCGCCGCGCCCTGCGGATTGCGATGACCATAGGACCAGATCTCGGGCCGGGCACCGGCCCGATCGACGAACGGGTTGTCGGATGGCGCCGTCCCGTCGCGCGCGATCCGCAGCACTGAGCCCTGGACACGGCCCAGATCCTGCGCCGCCGGCCTGTCGCCGCGCTCGCCGACGGTGACAAAGATCGTCCCGTCCGGCGCCTCCACCAGCCGCGATCCGAAATGGCGACCGCCCTTGCTGCCCCGAGCCATTTCGAAGATCTGCTCAAAACCGGTCAGTTTCCGGCCATCCTCCGACAGCCGCCCACGGCCGATCGCGGTGCCGGCTTCCCGCCCCTGCGGCGTGGAATAGCTCAGGAAGATCTCCCGGCTCACCGCGAAATCGCGCGGCACCAGCACATCGAGCAAACCACCCTGCCCCCTGGTCCGCACTTCCGATACGCCCTGCACCGCGTGCCGCGTGCCGTCCGAAGAGAAATACAACAGCACCCCGCCCCGCTCCGTCACCAGGAAGCCACCCTCCGGCAGGAAGGCTACCGCCCATGGCTTGTCCAGCCCCTCGGCGACAGCTGTCACCTCGACCGGGCCGAGCGACGTCTGCCGCGGCGCGGCGGTGGCCCCGCAGGCGAGCAGGGTAAAAAGCAGAATCGATAGAATACGCATCACCATCTCCTGTCCTGCATGTGACAATAGCGCTTCAGAACGGCTGGTCAGTCGGTATGCGCGGGGATCGAGCCTTTGTGAGCGGGGCCGCTGCCTCCTGTCGCGCCGATTACATGCATGCCGGTCCTTCCCATTTCTCATTCTCCCCAATAACGTATCGTCCGGACAAGAGTTCCAACTGGGAGACTAATGAAATGAAAAAACTTCTGCTGGCGAGCGCCGCCACACTGCTGGCAACCGCCGCCACCGCCGAAGACGTCAAGCTGGGCGTGCTTCTGGGCTTCACCGGGCCGATCGAATCCATGGCCGTGAACATGGGCGCCGGCGCCGAACTGGCCGTCAAGGAAGTCAATGACAGCGGCAAGTTCATGGACGGGGCCACCGTGGTTCCGGTCCGCGCCGACTCGACCTGCATCGATTCCGCGGCCGCCACCGCCGCCGCCGAGCGTCTGATCACGTCCGAAGGCGTGGCCGGCATCATGGGCGCGGCCTGCTCCGGCGTCACGGGCGCCGTGCTTGCCAACGTGGCCCGGCCCAATGGCATGGTCATGATCTCGCCCTCGGCCACTTCGCCGGCGCTGTCGGAAGCCGAGGATGACGGACTGTTCTTCCGCACGCCTCCCTCCGATGCCCGCCAGGGCGTGGTGATGGCCGAGATCCTGAAGGAGAAGGGCATCAATTCGGTCGCGCTGACCTATACCAATAACGACTACGGCAAGGGCCTCGCCGACAGCTTCCAGGCCGCGTTCGAAGGCATGGGCGGCGAAGTGACAATCTCGGCCGCGCACGAGGACGACAAGGCCGATTACTCGGCCGAAGTGGGTGCGCTTGCCTCTGCGGGCGGCGAAATCCTCGTCGTTGCCGGCTATGCCGACCGTGGCGGCGCGGGCATCGTGCGGGCCTCGCTCGACACCGGGGCCTTCGATACGTTCCACTTCCCTGATGGCATGGTCTCCGACGCCACTATCGGCAAGTTCGGCGCGGATGTTGACGGCTCTGGCGGCCAGCTTCCGGGCTCCGACTCGCCGGGCGCAGAGAAATTCGCCGAAGTCGTGGGCGATGCTTTCGACCCGACCTCGATCTTCTCCGCCGAATCCTATGACGCCGCCGCCATCCTGCTGATGGCGATGCAGGCCGCCGGATCCACCGATCCGAAGGTCTACAAGGACAAGGTCATGGAAGTTGCCAACGCTCCGGGCGAAGCGATCCTCCCGGGTGAGCTTGGCAAGGCGATGGAGATCCTCGCCGCTGGCGGCGATATCGACTACGTCGGCGCGACCGCGGTGGAGTTCCTTGAGAACGGTGACTCGGCCGGTTCTTTCCGCGAAGTCGTCATGGACGGCGGCCAGTTCAAGACCGTCGGATACCGCTAAGCGGGGACAGGCCGTTCGGCAGGCTTGCCGTTCGGCCACTCTTGACGTAACGACGAGCGGCCCGGGGCTTTCCCGGGCTGTTTGCTTCCCCTAAAAGCCCCTGCCAAAGGAACCAAAGGACGCGCGAGAATGATCCGGGTTGAAAACCTCCACAAGCATTTCGGCGGTTTCCGTGCCTGCGATGGCGCGTCGATCGAGATCGCCCAGGGCTCCATTACCGGCCTGATCGGACCAAACGGCGCCGGAAAGACAACGCTTTTCAACGTGATCGCGGGTGTTCTTCCTCCGACCGACGGCAAGGTCTTCATGGGGGACGAGGACATCACCGGCCTGCCGCCGCATGAGCTGTTTCACAAGGGGCTGCTGCGGACCTTCCAGATCGCGCACGAGTTCTCGTCCATGACCGTGCGCGAGAACCTGATGATGGTGCCCGGCGGGCAATCCGGCGAGACTCTCTGGAACACGTGGTTCCACCGCGCCCGGATTGCGCAGGAAGAAACGGCCTTGATGAAGAAGGCTGATGAAGTTCTTGAATTCCTGACGATTGACCATCTCGCAGATGAGAAAGCCGGTAACCTGTCCGGCGGGCAGAAGAAGCTGCTGGAGCTTGGCCGCACGATGATGGTGGACGCCAAGATCGTCTTCCTCGACGAGGTCGGCGCGGGCGTGAACCGCACGCTGCTGCGCACGATCGGCGACGCGATCATCCGGCTCAACAAGGAGCGCGGCTATACCTTCTGCGTCATCGAGCATGACATGGATTTCATCGCGCGGCTCTGTGACCCGGTGGTCTGCATGGCCGAGGGCAAGGTGCTCGCCGTGGGCGGCGCCAAGGAGGTCATGCAGAACGATCTCGTAATCGAGGCCTATCTCGGCACCGGGCTGAAGAACAAGGTCAAGCAGGAAGCGACGCAGGTATGAAGAACGTTCTTCAAGCCATTGCAATTGCGTCATTCATTCTGGCGGGCGCTATGGCGCAGGCCGACGAGGTGATCCTTTTCAAGTGCTTCTTCGACTGGAAATGCGACCCGAATACCAAATGCGATCATGCTTCGCTGGACCTGCGCATAAAGCATAATACCGACACCAACGAGGCCGAGTTCCTCGGCAAGCATGGCAGCCCGCTGGACACGATCGGCGTGCATATCGGCGACCGTTCCGTGAGCTTTCTGGCCTACCAGATTTCGGGAGCCGTGGATGTGACGACGATTGCGCTGATGAATGGCGAGGCGACTCACAGCTCCCACCGGATTGGCGGCATCACAATGAAACCCGAACAATATGTGGGCGAATGCGTCGCCCTGCCCTCCTCGGAGTGAGCGAATGAGCGAGAAATACCTGATAGGCGACAAGATGTCGGGCGGCTATGGTCGCGGCCCGAACATCCTGCATGGCTGTACCATTGCCTGCGACAAGGGCGAGATCGCGGTGATCGTCGGCCCCAACGGCGCCGGAAAATCGACCGCGATGAAGGCCGTCTTCGGCATGCTGGACGTGCGTGAGGGCGCAGTGCGGCTGGGCGGTGAGGATATCACCGGCCTGTCCCCGCAGGCCCGCGTCGGCAAGGGCATGGCCTTCGTGCCGCAGACCAACAACATCTTCACCTCGATGACGGTCGAGGAGAACCTCGAAATGGGCGCCTTCCTGCGCGAGGACGACATGAAGGACTCGATGGAACAGGTTTATGACCTGTTCCCGATCCTCAAGGACAAGCGCCGCCAGGCCGCGGGCGAGCTTTCAGGCGGCCAGCGCCAGCAGGTCGCCGTTGGCCGCGCGCTGATGACCCAGCCCACCGTTCTGATGCTGGACGAGCCCACCGCCGGCGTCTCGCCCATCGTCATGGACGAGCTTTTCGACCGGATCATCGAGGTCGCCCGGACCGGCATCTCGATCCTAATGGTGGAACAGAACGCCCGCCAAGCCCTTGAAATTGCAGACACTGGCTATGTGCTCGTGCAGGGCCGCAACGCCCATACCGGCACTGGCAAGGACCTTCTGGAAGACCCGGAAGTTCGCCGCACCTTCCTTGGAGGGACCTGATCCATGGACCTTCTCAACGCCTTCGTGGCGCTTCTCAACTTCGTCATCATCCCGGCGACGGCCTATGGCAGCCAACTGGCGCTCGGCGCGCTCGGGGTCACGCTGATCTACGGCATCCTGCGGTTCTCGAACTTCGCCCATGGCGACACGATGGCATTTGGCGCGATGATCACCATCCTTGTCACCTGGATGTTCCAGGCGATCGGCATTTCGCTCGGGCCCCTGCCGACCGCGCTGCTCGCCCTGCCCTTCGGCATTGCCGCGACAGCCGGAATGATGTTGCTGACGGACCGCTGGGTGTACCGCTTCTACCGCGCGCAGAAGGCCAAGCCGATCATCCTCGTGATGGCCTCGCTCGGGGTCATGTTCGTGCTGAACGGCATCGTCCGGGTCATAATCGGTCCGGGCGAGCAACAGTTCAACGATGGTGCGCGCTTCATCATCAATGCGCGTGATTTCAAGGAGATGACCGGGCTTTCCGAGGGGCTGGCCTTCCGCTCCAGCCAGGGCATCACCATCGTCGTCACCGTCATCGCAGTGGCGGCGCTCTTCTGGTTCCTCAACCGCACGCGGACGGGCAAGTCGATGCGCGCCTATTCGGATAACGAGGATCTGGCGCTGCTCTCGGGCATCAACCCCGAGAAGGTTGTACGCGTGACATGGATCCTCGCCGCGATCCTGGCCACGACGGCGGGCGTGCTCTATGGGCTCGACAAGGCGTTCAAGCCCTTCACCTATTTCCAGCTCCTGCTGCCGATCTTTGCCTCCGCCATTGTCGGCGGCCTTGGCAATCCGCTCGGCGCGATTGCGGGCGGCTACATTATCGCCTTCTCGGAGGTGACGCTGACCTATGCTTGGAAGAAGGTGCTGACCCATGCGCTGCCAGAGAGCATGGCGCCGGACGGCCTCGTTCAGCTCCTGTCGACGGACTACAAATACGCGGTTTCTTTCACGATCCTGGTGATTGTGCTGATCTTCAAGCCATACGGCCTCTTCAGGGGGAAAGCGGTATGAACCGGAACGCGCTTCTCTTCGGCGGGGTCGCCCTGCTATATATCCTGACCGGCTTCATGCAGAGCTGGAACACGGCACTGGCGATCTTCAACATGGGGTTGATCTCGGCCGTCATGGCGCTCGGCGTGAACATCCAGTGGGGCTATGCGGGGCTGTTCAACGTGGGCATCATGGGCTTCGTGGCGCTTGGCGGGCTGGCCACCGTGCTTGTTGCGATGCCGCCCATCCCCGAGGCCTGGGCTGCTGGTGGCCTGCGCATCTACGCTGCGCTTCTGCTCGGGGCCGGAACAATCGGCGCAGCCATCGTCACCTATCGCAGGATGTCCGCAGGCAAGATCCGCGCTCTGGCGGTCCTTGCAATCTTTGTGGTCGGCTACATCCTCTATCGCGGGATGTTCGATCCGGCGCGCGACGCCATCGAGGCGGTAAACCCGGCGCTGACCGGCTATCTCGGCGGTGCAGGTCTGCCGATCCTGTTGGCTTGGCCTGCCGGCGGCTTGCTCGCTGCGGGCGCAGCCTGGCTCATTGGCAAGACGGCGCTCGGGCTGCGCTCCGACTACCTCGCCATCGCCACGCTGGGGATTGCCGAAATCATCATCGCCGTGATGAAGAACGAGGACTGGCTTGGCCGCGGCGTGAAGAACGTGGTCGGCCTGCCCCGCCCGGTTCCCTACGAAGTCGATCTGCAGGAAAGCGCCTCCTTCGTGGAGAACGCCGCCTGGCTTGGGCTGGACCCGGCCACGGCCTCCACGATCTGGGTGAAGCTTCTCTATGGTTGCCTCTTTGCCATCGTCCTGCTGCTGCTGATCTGGCTCACGCAAATGGCGCTGAACTCGCCCTGGGGCCGAATGATGCGCGCGATCCGCGACAACGAGACTGCCGCCGAGGCCATGGGCAAGGATGTCACCCGCCGGCATCTGCAGATCTTCATCATCGGCTCGGCCATCTGCGGCATGGCCGGCGCGATGATCACCACGCTGGACGGCCAGCTTACCCCCGGCACCTACCAGCCGCTGCGCTTCACCTTCCTGATCTGGGTAATGGTGATCGTCGGCGGCTCCGGCAATAACTGGGGCTCGGTGCTGGGCGGCTTCCTGATTTGGTGGCTCTGGATCCAGGTGGAACCGATCGGCGGCGCGATCATGAACGTGATCACCCTGCCCCTGCCCGACGGTTCGGGCCTCAAGAACCACCTGCTGGATTCGGTCCAGCATATCCGGTTGCTGACGATGGGGGTCGTGTTGTTGCTGGTGCTTCGGTTCAGTCCACGCGGGTTGATCCCGGAGAAATAGCGCTTCGGGCGTGCGCCGGCCCGACATTACGGACCGGCGCGAAACTTGTTCAGTCTCAGGTTTCGACCGTCAGCACCAGGCTGATCTCGCCGGTCAGCGACCGCGAGATCGGGCAACCGGCTTTGGCGGCGTCACCGATTTCACGCACCTTGGCTTCGTCCGCACCAGGCACGTTGGCAACCGACGTCAGGACGATCTTGGTAATGGCATAGCCCCCCTCGACCTCGCCGAGCGAGACGGCGGCTTCGGTCTTGACCGAGCTCGGGGTAAGGCCGGCCTTGTCCAGTTCGTTCGAAAACGCCATCGAGAAACAGCCAGCATGCGCCGCGGCAACCAGTTCTTCCGGGTTCGTGCCGGGTTCATCCTCGAAACGGGTGCTGAAGGAAAAAGCGAGATCCGCGAAGGCGCCGGAGCTGCCGGACATCGCGCCCTTGCCCGATTTCAGGTCTCCATACCATTCTGCCGATGCTTTGCGAGCCATGTTGTAATCCTTTCCTTGAAGTAAACCGAGGGCGTGTCGCGTTCGAGAGACTACAAGAAAGCCCTCGATGCGCCAGCGAGGAAACGCGCTGGCGGCCAAATTGTTCCACGCCTTTCGCGGAGGGGTGTCAGAGCCCGTAAAGCGCGCCGAATTTCGCTTCGAGATAATCCAGCAGCGGCTCGACCGAGATCGGTGCGCCGGTGGCATGTTCCACCGTAGCGCGCGGCGCGCGCAATGCGCCGTGCCGCTGGAGATTCTCTGCGAGCCACCCGGTTACCTCTGCCGCCCGGCCTTCTGCAAGCGCGTGCTCCCAATCCGGGTGGGCCTTGCGCAACGTCTCGAACAGGCAGCCCGCATAGACATTGCCGAGCGTGTAAGTAGGAAAATAACCGAAGAGCCCGACCGGCCAGTGGACATCCTGCAGCACGCCGTTGGAGGGTTTGTCCACCGCGACGCCGAAATCCACGCGGAAACGATCGTTCCAGGCGGCTTCCAGGTCGTTCACTCCCAGGTCGCCCGCGATCAGGGCGCGTTCAAGATCGAAGCGCAGCAGGATATGCAGGTTGTAATGCACCTCGTCGGCCTCGGTGCGGATATAGCCGGAATGCACCGCGTTGACGGCGGCATAGAACGCCTCGGCGCTGTCGATCCCTATCTCGCCGAAGGCCTCCCGGCAGCGCTCGTAGAGCCAGCCGGTGAAGGCGCGCGAGCGGCCGAGCTGGTTTTCGTAGATCCGGCTCTGGCTCTCGTGCACGCCCATGGAAACGCCGCAGCCGATGGGTGTCAGCAGGTAGTCCGGCGACACGGTCTGTTCGTAGCGGCTGTGGCCGACTTCGTGGATCGTGGAATAGATGCAGCCGAAGGGCTCCGCCGGGTCGGTGCGCGTGGTGATGCGGGAATCGAGGCCGGAGCCGGAGGAGAACGGGTGCACAGCCTTGTCGATGCGACCATGCTCGAAATCGTAGCCGAAGGCGCGGGCGCAGGCATCGGAAAGGCGCAACTGTGCCGTTTCGTCAAAAATTCCCTGAAGCTTGGGCGCGGATTTCCCGCTGTCGAGAATGGCGCCGCGCAGGGCCACGAGGCGCGGGCGCATCGCGTCGAACATCGCCGCCAGCGTGGCCCCGGTTTCGCCAGGCTCGTAATCGTCCAGAAGCGCGTCGTAGAGATCGCCGCCCGTGGCCAGCGCTTCCGCTTCCTGCCGGCGCAGGTTCAGAACCTCGGAAAATGTCGGGGCGAAGGCGGTGAAATCGTTCGCCGACCGCGCATCCGCCCAGATCCCCTGCGAGAGGCTGGTGACGCGGGTGAGTTCCGCCGAGAGATCGGCGGGCACCTTGGTCGCGCGGTCATGTTCGCGGCGGATATGGTGAAGCTGTGCCGCGGCCACGTCGTCGCCGGCCTCGGCCTCCGCCAGCCACTCCGCGATCTGCGGCGCGCTTCGGCGCGCGTGGATCACCCGGTCCAGCGCGGCCATTTCCTCGGCCCGCTGCGGGGCGGCCCCGCGCGGCATGACGGTTTCCTGGTCCCAGCCAAGCCGGCCCTGAACCTGTTTGAGCGCCTCTGTCTCGCGGACGAAACCCATGAGATTGGCATATGCGGTCATGTCAAAGTCCTTCGCGAACGGAACTGGCCAGCGGATAGCCCGAGAGGAACCGCGCGCGCAGGATGAGAGACCAGAACGCGACCCCGACAAACAGATGCGTAATGGCGACGTGCCATTGCGCCTGTGTCAGCACGGCGACAATGCCGAGCACGACCTGCCCGAAGCACATCACCAGCACCCAGTCAAAGGCGCGGCGCGTGCGCGGATGGGCCGAGGCCCGGCTGCGGCGCCAGGCAAAGATGGCGAAGGCGAAGACGATATAGCCAAGCGTGCGGTGCATGAACTGCACGAGGCCGGGATCTTCGAAGAAATTGCGCCAGACCGGTTCCAGCAGGAAGGGCGAAGGCGGGAAGACCGAGCCGTTCATCAGCGGCCAAGTCGGGAAGGCCACGCCGGCATCGATTCCGGCCACGAGCGCGCCGAGCAGGATCTGGAAGAAGGCGAGGTGCAGCAAACCGGTCGAAAGGCCCCAGAGCTTGGCTTCCTTGTTCCGGCGGGCCTGCATCAGCTCTCGCTCGGGGCGCGAGAGCAGGAGCATGTACCACCAGAGCAGGCCGAGAATGACGAAGGCAAGGCCGAGATGGGTGGCCAGCCGGTAGGAGGCGACATCGAGCATCCCTTCGCCCAGCCCGCTGGAGACCATCCACCAGCCGATGGCGCCCTGCACGCCGCCGAGAATGCCGGGAATTGCCAGCCGTCCGGTCCAACCGGTCGGGATCTTGCGCAGGGCAAGAAAACCCAGGAAGCCCACGGCCCAGACGAGGCCGATGACGCGGCCAAGCTGCCGGTGGCCCCATTCCCACCAATAGATGCCCTTGAACTCCTCCAGCGTCATGTCCTTGTTCTGGATCTGGAATTCCGGGATCTCCTGGTACTTGGCGAACTCCGCCTCCCAGGTTTCGACCGACATTGGCGGAATGGCTCCCGTGATCGGCTTCCACTCGGTGATCGAGAGGCCCGAGTCGGTCAGGCGCGTCAGCCCGCCGACGAGGATCATGGCGACGACCATGGCAAAGAGGATGCCAAGCCAGACCCGTATCGCGCCGCGCGCCCCACGGGCGGCGCGGTCGATCATGCCGGGCTGGGCGGCGGGCGCTTTCGGGCGCTCCTCGCCAACCTCTTCGAAAATGCTGCGCTTGGCGGCCATGAACGGTCTCCTTAATCGTCCTTGGGGAGCGGGCGGGTCAACTGCCGCAGCATCCCGTGGAATATCTGCACATCAGCCCGGGTCAGGGCCAGCCGGGAAAGCATGTTCCGGATCGAAAGCTTCATCCCAGCCGCTTTCGTTTCGGGAAAGAAAAAGCCGGCATCGTCCAGTCGCTGCTCGAAATGGTCCCCGAGCTTCTCGATTTCAATCATCTGCGCACGTTCGATCTCCGGCGCCTCGGACAGTTGCTCGCTCTGCCGGTGCCACTCATAGGCGGTCAGCAGCACGCATTGCGCCAGGTTGAGCGAGAAGAATTCCGGGTTTACCGGGACGGTGATGATGGCATGGGCGCGCGCCACGTCCTCGTTTTCCAGCCCCGCCCGTTCGGGGCCGAAAAGCACGCCGACCTTGCCGCCCTCGGCGGTGATTGCACGGGCCTCGGCCATGGCCTGTTCGGGGGTCATCACCGGCTTGGTCAGCTCGCGGCTCCGCGCGGTGGTGGCGTAGACATGAGTGCAATCGGCCACAGCGTCGGCCACCGAGCCATAGAGCCCGGCATTGTCCAGCACGCGGGCCGCGCCGCTTGCCAGCGCCACAGCGCGCGTATTGGGCCAGCCATCGCGCGGCTCGACCAGGCGCATCCGGTCGAGGCCGAAATTGAGCATTGCCCGCGCCGCGCCGCCGATATTCTCGCCCATCTGCGGACGCACGAGGATGAAGCTGGGCTGGGACATGAGCACTCCTGAATTTCGATCCCGGACCTGATACGCCGCCAGCCCCACGGCTTCAAGCAGGCATGGCGCAGGCGAAAAAAGGGCGCTAGAAGACGCAGGATCCATTGAAGAAGCCGGAGCGAGAAAATGGCCGAGCAGGAACAGCCGCAGATCTATCTCATCAGCCCGCCGGAATTCGAGCTGTCGCGTTTTCCCGACCAACTGGCGCGAGTGCTGGATTCGCGCGAGATTGCCTGTTTCCGGCTGGCGCTCGCCTCGCAAGACGAGGATCGTATCGCGCGGGCGGCCGATGCCTGCCGGGCGGTCTGCCATGAGCGCGATATCGCGATCGTCATCTCGCAGCATCTGCGCCTGGCCGAGCGGCTGGGGCTCGATGGCGTCCATCTGGACGGCGCGCGCGGGATCCGCGACGCACGCACCGAGCTGGGCGAGGATGCGATTGTCGGTGCCTTCTGCGGCGCCTCCCGCCATGACGGCATGAATGCAGGCGAAGCCGGGGCCGATTACGTCTCCTTCGGCCCGGTTGGCGACACGCCGCTCGGCGATGGTACGCGGGCAGATCTGGAGCTGTTCTCCTGGTGGTCCGAGATGATCGAGGTTCCGGTCGTGGCCGAGGGCGCGCTGGATCAGGATCTGGTTGCAAGCCTTTCTTCTGCCGTCGATTTCTTTGGAATCGGCAGCGAGATCTGGACAGCCGAAGACCCCGCCGTGGCGCTCTCCACGCTCCTGGCGCGGATGTAGCCGATCACCCTTGGGCGGGGCGGATGTCGTTGAGACGTGCGCTCGCCACGCCCTCGCGGACGGCCTCCTCGCAGACCGCGGCCAGCGCCTTGCGTCCGCCGATATCGTGCAGCGCCACGGGCGGGTGATAGATCACATCGACCGAGCCCTGTCGCTTCTGCCGCAGCACCTTCAGGAAATGCTCGCCGAATTCCATGTCGGCCCACCAGCCATAGAAGCGCGGATCCTCGCCCTCGGGGGCGTGATAGACCACGCTGACCGGTTGAACCTGCAGAAACTCCGGCAGGTCATCAGCATAGAAGGCCTGGAACAGGGTCGTCTTGAACGGCAGCACGCGCAGCCCGTCGGTACTCGTCCCTTCCGGAAAGAACAGCAGGCGGTGGCCGGCTTTCAGGCGCTGCTCGAAAATCGCCGCCTGCGACCGCGCCTCGCGCCGGTCGCGGTTGATGAAGACCGTGCCCGTGGCCCGCGCCAGCCAGCCGATTCCGGGCCATCCGGCCACCTCGGCCTTGGAGACGAAATAAATCCGGTCGGAAGCGTTCAGCGAAAAGATGTCAAGCCAGCTGACATGGTTGGACACCTGCGCCCCGCGCCCCTCCATCGGGACTCCATGCACCTTGCGGTGGATTCCGAGGAAAACGAAGGCGGATTGGCAGACAAAGCGCGTGATGGCCGGTGTCCAGGGGCGGTTCTCGCCAAAGAGCGGCCTTTCGATCAGCCGCAACAGAAGCAAGAGCGCCAGACAGCCGAAAACGACGATCGCGAGTGGAATCGCCCGGCGCAGCACCCGGAACCAATCCCGCAATCCCCGCGGCGCATGCATCTCGGGTTCATCTTCCGAGCGCCACGTCGCGTCCGAAGTCATCCGCGCCCGCCCGTGTACAGGTTGCGCTGCTTCTCTGAAATCTTTTCGGTATCCATGACGAGGCAGATATCGGTCGTGTTGAAGGGCCGGTCGATGAAAGCGCCCTCGCCCACATAGCCGCCGAGTCGCAGGTACCCCTTGATCAGCGCCGGGATCTCGCGCACGGCCTGCACCCTGTCGAGCTTGTCTTCCGGCAGGATGTTCATCGACGTGAAGTTTTCTTCCAGGGCGCGCACGCGCAATTCCGGCGGCGCAAGATGGGCGTGATGAAGGTAGGAGAGTGGCTGCGCCAGTGCCTCCACATCGGTTCCATGAAAGCTCGCCACACCGAAAAGCAGCTCGATATCGCGCTCCGTCACATAGCGGCCAAGTCCGTTCCACAGGTGATAGAGCGCCATCCCGCCGCGATAATCGGCATGCAGGCAGGAGCGGCCCAGCTCCAGCAAGCGTTTCCCGGAGCGCACCAGCAGGCCAAGATCGTACTCGCCCGCACAATAAAAGCCGCCGGCCGCTGCGGCGCGTTCGCCCGGCATCAGCCGATACACACCGACCACATGCTCCAGCGCCGCCGCATCGCGCCTTGTGTCCACAAGGATCATGTGATCGTAAAACGGATCGAACCGATCCCGCTCGAAACGGTTCTCGTGATCGACGAGCGCCCCGTTGCCGTGCAACTCCTGCACGAAGACGTTGTAGCGCAGCCTTTGAGCGGCAAGCATGTCCTGCTCGCTCTCGGCCAGCCTAACTTGGAATTGGGGGTCTGCGGCGCTCATGCCCGGGGCGGTCTCTTGCCTGTCTGCGGTTTCGAGGGTGTTTAGGCAAAGCCGCCAGTCTTGTCCACACTCCCCATTTTCAGCGGGTTGACGCCCCGCACAGGTCAGATAATTTACGCAGCGTTTTGTGTACCTTCCGCTGTTTGAGCGGAAATATCAGACGTCTTCCGGAAGCAGACCGATGACACGACCATCCAGCACGACCTTGCCGGCGTGTTCAAAATTGACCGTTATCCTGTGCCCGGCACGGGATTGTACTTGGCCCAGCCCCCAATCGGGCTGGTCTGGATGGCGAACCAGCATGCCTGGTTCGAGAAAAGCATTCATGTCGATCATGGCTTCCATACCTTCAGGAACTCCCACTCATGTCCAGTAACGATCCCTTGGCCAGTCCCGATCTCACCTCGCTGATAGGCTCGCGGATCTGTCACGATCTGATCAGCCCCGTAGGCGCAATCGGAAACGGGTTGGAACTGCTGTCAATGGCGGGGTCCGGCGGGCCGGAAGTGGCCCTGATCTCCGACAGCGTCTCCAATGCCAACGCGCGCATCCGCTTCTTTCGGATCGCCTTCGGAATGGCGTCGTCCGAACAGGGCACGCCACGTTCCGAGATCCTGTCGATCCTCAGGGACATCTATGGCGAAACGCGGATCAAGCTGGACTGGGCCGTGAACGTCGATTGTCGCCGCGCCGAGGCCAAGGCGGCGTTCCTGACCCTGCTGTGCCTGGAGAACGCCCTGCCCTATGGCGGCGAGATCGTCGTGACCCGCTCCGATGGCCGATGGCAATTCACCGCTATCAGCCCGAAACTCAAATATGACGAGGCGCTCTGGGCTGTATCGACCAGCAGCGCCCCCTTCGAGCTTTCGCCGAAAAACGTGCAATTCGCGCTGCTGCCGGAGGCCTTGGCGAGGCTCGGCCGCCGGCTCGCGCTCACGCAAACCCAAGGCACGCTCGCTCTGACCTACTGAGTCGACAGGCGCGCCCCGTTACGGGCGCGTCGTGCCATCTCCCTCGACCAGATACTTGAAACTCGTCAACTGCGCCGCGCCGACCGGGCCACGTGCATGCATCTTGCCGGTCGCAATCCCGATCTCCGCGCCCATCCCGAATTCGCCGCCATCGGCGAACTGGGTCGATGCGTTGCGCATCAGGATCGCGCTGTCGAGGCGTTGGAAGAACCGCGCCGCCGCCGCATCGTCCTCGGTCAGAATCGCCTCGGTGTGGCTGGAGCCGTATTGGCGGATATGCGCAATCGCGTCGTCAATGTTATCAACGACCTTTGCGGCGATTATCATGTCGAGGAACTCGGTGCCGAAATCATCGTCCGCGGCCTCGACCGAGCCATCAAGTCCGCGCGCGCGCACCTCGACCCCAGCTGCCTTGAGATCGTCCACGATCTGCTGGCCAAGGGTGTCGGCAATATCGCGATGCACCAACAGACATTCCGCCGAGCCGCAGATTCCCGTCCGCCGAGTCTTGGCGTTCAGCACCACCGCGCGCGCTTTCTCAGGATCGGCCGCCTTGTCGACATAGACATGACAGATACCCTCCAGATGGGCAAAGACGGGCACGCGCGCCTCGCGTTGCACCAGCCCAACCAGCCCCTTACCGCCCCGCGGCACGATCACGTCGATCGTGTCGGTCATGTGCAGCATCTCGCGCACCGCCTCGCGGTCCCGCGTCGGCACCAGCTGTATCGTAGCCTCCGGCAGCTTTGCGGCCTTCAGCCCTTCGACTAGACAGGCATGGATCGCGCCAGAGGAGTGGAAACTCTCCGAACCACCCCGCAGGATCACCGCATTGCCCGCCCAGAGACAGAGTGCGCCGGCATCGGCGGTCACGTTGGGCCGGCTTTCATAGATCACGCCCACGACACCGAGCGGCGTGCGCACCCTGCGGATATGCAGGCCCGAGGCCATTTCCCACTCCGCAAGCGTTTCTCCCACCGGGTCGGTCTGGGATGCTACCGCCATCAGGCCATCGACAATGCCGCGAATCCGCCCCTCGTCCAGCATCAGGCGATCCATCATCGCCGCCGAGAGCCCCTTCTCGCGGCCAAATTCGAGGTCCTTGGCGTTGGCCTCGACAATCTCTGCACGGCGTTTCCACACCGCATCGGCCGCCGCCACCAGCGCGGCATGCTTGCGTTCGGTGCTGGCAAAGGCAAGCTCCGCGGACGCGGCCCGCGCCTTCTTGCCCATTTCGGCCATAAGGGCGGAAATTTCGGTATGGTCTTTCATCGGAAGCACCCCTCTCGGAGCGCCTGAATAGGACATCAAGCCCGCGATCTCAACGCAAAACCCGCCCGGAGCGGCTCACTTCGCGTCCATCATCTTTCCGGAAATATCCCGGGGGGAGCGCTCGCAAGAGCGCCGGGGGGCAGCGCCCCCCGCAACCGGTCGCTCACACGGCCATGTCGTCGCGATGTACCAGCGCCGCCCGGCCCGGATAGCCCAGCAGCCCGGCAATGTCGCCCGAGCGATGACCGGCGATGATCCGCGCCTCGCTCGAGGTATAGCGGATGAGCCCCTGCCCCAGCTTGCCGTCCGGGCCGAGAATCTCGACCGGCTCGCCGCGCCCGAAACTGCCATGCACTTCCGTGACGCCAGCCGGGAGCAGCGAGCTGCCGCCCGCGAGCGCCGTCGCCGCGCCCGGATCGACCCGCACCGCGCCATGCGGCTTCATCGAGGCGATCCAGCGCTTGCGCGCCGCCTGCGGGTCGCCCTCGGCCACGAACCACGTGCAGTTCGCGCCCTCATCCAGCGCCTTCAGCGGCCGGGTGACGGAGCCCTCGGAGATCACCATGGCGCAGCCGGCCTTGGTAGCTGTCTTGGCGGCCATGAGCTTGGTCTTCATCCCGCCCTTGGACAGGCCCGAGCCTGCATCGCCCGCCATCCCCTCGATCTCGGGCGTGATCTTCTCGATCACCTCATAACGCAGCGCAGTCGGGTCCTCTGACGGGTTCGCGGTATAGAAGCCATCGACATCGGAGAGCAGCACAAGCTGGTCTGCCCCGATCGTCACCGCGACCTGTGCGGCGAGCCGGTCATTGTCGCCGAAGCGGATTTCGTCGGTGGCGATGGTGTCGTTCTCGTTCACGATCGGCACCACACCGAACCCCAGCAGCGTCTCCAGCGTCGCGCGGGTATTGAGATAGCGCCGCCGATCCTCGGAATCCTCCAGCGTGACAAGCACCTGCGCCGCCTTGATCCCATGCGGGGCCAGCGCCAGCCGATAGGCCCGCGCCAGTTCGATCTGCCCCACCGCCGCCGCGGCCTGAGATTGCTCGAGCGGTAACTCGCCCGTGGGCAATCCCAACGTCGCCCGCCCGAGCGCGATGGACCCGGAGGAGACAAGGATCACCCCCGCGCCGCGCGCCTGCGCAGCCGCGACATCCTCGGCCAGTCCCGTGAGCCATTCCTCGCGCAGCGCACCGGTCTCGCGGTCCACCAGCAGCGCCGAGCCGATCTTGACGACCAGGCGCTCGGCGGCGGCGATCCGGGGTTTGTCGGCGGTCAGGGTTTCCACGTCCCGTCCTCCTCGTCATCGCCTTCGGAGGCTTCCGCGCGGCGCGCCGCATCGATCTCGGAGCGCAGCACCCGCAGGACCTGTATCACCCCGTCCCGGCTCACGCCCGACATCGCATAGACCCGCCCGCCGGAGGCTTCTTCCAATGCAGCCATCTTCTCGCCCCGTTCTTCATCGTCCAGCGCGTCGATCTTGTTGAGCGCGGTCACCCGCGGCTTCTCGGCCAGCGCGCCACCATAGGCTTCCAACTCGCCGATGATCGTGTGGTAATCGGCGGCGACATCCTCGGAGATGCCATCGACGAGGTGCAACAGCACCGCGCAGCGTTCCACGTGGCCGAGGAACCGGTCACCGATTCCCCGCCCCTCGCTCGCCCCTTCGATCAGGCCGGGAATGTCGGCCACGACGAACTCCGCATTATCCACACCGACAACACCCAGATTGGGATGCAGCGTGGTGAAGGGGTAATCCGCGATCTTGGGCCGGGCATTGGACGTCGCCGCCAGGAAGGTCGACTTGCCCGCATTGGGCAGCCCCAGAAGCCCCGCATCGGCAATCAACTTCAGCCGCAGCCAGATCGTGCGCTCAATGCCCGGCTGGCCCGGATTCGCCCGGCGTGGCGCCTGGTTGGTCGAGGTCTTGAAGTGCAGGTTTCCAAAGCCGCCATTGCCGCCCTTGGCCAGCACGACCCGGTCGCCAACATGCGAGAGATCGGCGATCACCGTCTCCTCATCCTCGTCGAGGATCTCGGTGCCCGCCGGCACGCGCAGCACGATATCGGCGCCATCGGCACCCGTGCGCTGCTTGCCCATGCCGGGAATGCCGTTCTTGGCGAAAAAATGCTGCTGGTAGCGGAAGTCGATCAGGGTGTTTAGCCCCTCGACGACCTCGGCAATGACATCGCCGCCCTTGCCGCCATCACCGCCATCGGGCCCGCCATATTCGATATACTTCTCTCGTCGGAATGACACGGCCCCGCCGCCCCCGGCGCCGGAACGTATGTAGACCTTTGCAAGATCGAGGAATTTCATTCCGGTTCCTTTCTACGGGATGGCACGGGCCAGCCCGCGCCGGCGTCCAGGTTTCAAGCCGCGGAATTGCCACGCGCGGTTGAAAAATACAAGCGATCCATGTTGTCAGCATGGCGCCGGGCTGCGAATTCTGACCGCAAGAGTATCGGTGGCGTCGAAGGACGGCCCGGATGGAGACTGGTCAGACGGGCAATCCTTGCGCTGCTCCGCACGCTTCAAACGCGGAGGCGATTGCCGATCAGAAGACACCGTTCGGAAGCCAGTCGCTTACAGTGATCGATCTGTTCAGTCCTGAGTAAATAGAAATTTTGCGCATAAAAGGAATTTTGGAAATCTGCGATCTTTAAAAATGGCATTCACGGATAGGGAAACTCCAGACGCCGTAGCCTTCGTCGGGCAACTGCGATGCCAGATGATCGTTTTCGACAGCGGGTGTTCAGGAAATAGGTCGAATGGAAATCGATTATGTGCCGCGTTCACCCTGTCGCTCCGAAAAGTGTCTTTGCCGCCAGAGTCGCATGCCTGTGAAGGGACATTCCGCGGCCTCGCTCAATCGGCCATCTTTGGGGCGGCGTTCAGGTGACCCTGCATGTATCGCGCTCCGGGGAGGTCATGGTCCTGCGCGGTTCCGCAGGCCAGTTCAGAGATCGTTTCCACCGGGCGTCAGCGGTGCCGCGCCTGAAAAATGCAATGCACGAGCAGCGGGTCCAGTTCGGCCTCGGTGCGGACATGAACGAGTTGCCCGCTCTCCAGTTCCGTCTGCACGGTTGCCAGCGCAACGGCAGAAAAACCTTGGCCGAGCTTGAACATTTTCTTGATCGTGACGAGCGCATTGGCGTGGTGACGAATTCCGAAGAGACACCCTCGAGGCACCCTCACGCGTGGTCCACTGCCCACCACACGTTTCACAGGTCACCGTTGATCTTCAGAAATACTTATGAAGGTGCCATCACCATTGTTCGTCCCTAGATCGTGCCGCCGAGGGAATCCTCAAGTGCCACAAGCTCCTGACCGCCCGCCATCATGTCCTGGAGTTCCTCGGGAGTTATCTGGCCGCGCTGCGCGGTACCCAATGTCTGGCCACGGTTCAGCACGGTGAAACGGTCGCCAACGGCGAGAGCATGACGCACGTTATGGGTGATGAAGACCACGGCGATGTCCTGTTTGCGCACCTTGTCTATCGTCGCGAGCACATTGGCCGTCTGGCGCACGCCGAGCGCGGAAGTGGGCTCGTCGAGGATCAGAACCTTGGCGCCAAAATGAACCGCGCGGGCAATGGCCACTGTCTGCCGCTCTCCGCCAGACAGAGTTCCGACAGCCTGGTCCGGACCGCGAAGGTTGATTCCCATCCTGCGCATCTCTTCCATGGTCACCTGGTTGGCCAGATCGTGATCGAAGAACTTCAGCGGCCCGATCTTCTTGAGGGGTTCGTTACCCATGAAGAAATTGCGGCTGACCGACATCAACGGGATCATCGCCAGATGCTGGTGCACGGTCGCAATCCCGGCAGAGATGGCATCGCGCGGGTCGTCGAAATGCATCGGCTTGCCTTCAAAGATGATCTCGCCCGCGGTGGGTTTGTGCACGCCCGACATGGTCTTGATGAAAGTTGACTTGCCAGCGCCGTTGTCGCCCAGAAGGCAATGGCATTCCCCGGGATAGACATCGACCGATACGCCGGCCAGCGCGATGACCGAACCGAAATGTTTCTCGATATTGATCATCCGTATGATTGGTTCGTGGATGCTGCGGGTGTTCATCTCAACGTTCCCCTGTAATCAGACGGCGAATATAGGTGTTCAGGATCACTGCGAAGAGCAGGATGATGCCCAGGAAGACACGGAACAGCGAGCTTTCCACCCCGGCGAAGAACAGCCCCTGCTGCACCACTCCGAAGATCAGCGCGCCAAGCGCTGCCCCGATGACGGAGCCATAGCCGCCCGTCAGGAGCGCACCACCGATGACAACGGCGATGATAGCCTCGAATTCCTTCAAGAGACCGCGGTCGGCCCCGGCAGAGCCGAATTCCATTACTTGGCAGGTGGCAAAGACACAGGCGCAGAAGGCTGTGAACATGAACATCAGGATCTTTACCCGGCTGACGGGCACGCCAGAGTTGCGCGCGGCCTCTGCATCTCCACCCGACGCGAAGATCCAGTTGCCGAAGCGCGTGCGGGTCAGGAGGATATGGCCAAAAATAACGAGGATGATCGCCCAGACGATCAGCATCGGGATCCCGTCGACAACCGGTTGTCCCTCGCGTGTGCCGCGTTCGAAAGTCTCGATGAGGCCGGCCTGTCCCATCCAGGTAAAGAAACCGGTCAGGATCTTCCCGCCGAACAGAGCGGCGAGCCAGTCGCCCTCGGCCACGTCCCTTACACCGCTGATGATCGTTTTCCGCTCGATCGTCTGCGGCAGGTAGATCGTGAAGCCACGCAGGATGAACAAGAATGCAAGGGTAACGATGAAGCTTGGCAGGCCGGTGCGGATCACGATGTACCCGTTGAGCGCGCCTATCACGATGCACATTGCAAATGTCACGATGATCGCAAGCCACACGGGCCAACCGAGCGTGACCGACAGGATCGCGATCATCATGCCCGAAAAACCTATCATGGAACCGACGGACAGATCGAACTCTCCCGCAATCATCAACAGACAGGCGCCGACGGCGATAATCATGAACTGTGCCGACACCGTCGACCAGTTCATCACACCCTGGGAACTGAACATTCCGCTATCGAACGCGAAAAGCAGAAAGAAGGTAAAGACTGCGACGGTTCCGACCAGGCCTCCCAGTTCCGGGCGGATAAGCGCGCGGCGCAAGGCGGACATTTCCTTGACGCGTTCGTCGGACACAGTTTGTGACTGCGCTGTCTGTGACATCGCTCAAGCTCCGTTTGTCTGCTGAATGTTTTTGATCGGAGGCACGGACGGACCCGGCGCCTCCGAGTTGGCTCAGCGGTACTCGCCTGCGAATTTTTCGACCATTTCCAAAGCGTCGGCGGTGACGAAACCCGGGCCGGAATTGATGTTGTTGCCCGGAAGGACGCCGTAGCGATGGTAGTTCGTCATGATCACGACCGGCAGGTAAGCCTGCAGGAAGGGTTGCTGATCGATCCCCCACTGGATCACACCGCTCTTGATGCCCTTGACGATCTCGTCCCCGAGATCGAACGTGCCGAAATAGATGTCACCCGCCATTCCGTTTTCCTCGAGCGCGAGAATGGTCGGGTCCGCCGAAACTGGCCCCAGCGTAAGGATCCCGTCGGTGTCGGGGTTGGCGTTGAGATAGGCCATGACGCGGTTCTTGATTTCGGCCGGGTCAGTGCCGCTGTCGAGCATCGACTCGCCGAGCTCGACGCCAAGGCCGTCTGCGAAACCCTGGCAACGTTCGCCCACCGTGGGCTGCTGGATCGCGTGATTGACGCAAAGGAACGACGTCACACCGTCGTCCTTGGCACGCATTCCGGCGGCCAGGCCTGCGTCATATTCCGGCTGGCCAACATACATCAGGGCGCCAACTTCGCGCGCTTGCTCCGGCGTTCCGGTGTTCATGATTATGACATCGACACCCGAGGCCACCGCATCCATGATTGGCCCTTTTAGAACGTCGTAGTCGGCGAGCGTGGTGATAATCCCGTTCGGTGCGGAGGCCGCAGCCTGTTCAACGATACGCGCCATATCCGCAATGTCGCCGGTCGGCGGGTTGCGGTACTCCACCTCTACGCCCATTTGCTCCCCTGCAAGCGCGATACCGTTCTTGATCGTGTTCCACCAGCTGTCGCTGTCGGGTGCATGGCTCACGAGAACGTATCTCTCGCCCTCGGCAGTGGCAAAAGTCGGTGCAACCATTGGCGCAACCGCAATAGCTGCGCCCACCAAAAACTTGGTCAGGTTCGATTTCATGGTGTCCTCCCAGTATCGATTCATTGATCGGAGCGGTGTTTCCCTTCGCTCAAACACACAAGAACACGAATCGGTTATTTTTGCAACCGGTTGCAAAAGTGATCGCGGTTTTCCATAATGTGCTCACCCTGCGACTGATGTATGGATGGCATCGGTCGCGATTTTCGGAGGGTCAGAGAGTGCCGGTAACGCTTAAGGATGTCGCCGAACGGGCGGGAGTTTCCCGTTCCGCAGTATCGCGCACCTTCACCGATGGCGCCTCTGTGTCAGCCAAGATGCGGCGCAAGGTCGAAAAGGCCGCTACAGAGTTGGGCTACAGCCCGAATGCGCTTGCGAGCAGCCTTACGACGGGACGCACCAAGCTGATCGGGTTGGTTTCCAACAACTTTCACAATCCCATTTTCCTGGAGGTATTCGACCTCTTCACCCGCGGGCTTCAGGATCGTGGCTTGCGCCCGCTGCTGGTGAATCTGACCAACGAGACTGAGCCCGACAACTCGGTTCGAATGCTGAGGCAGTATTCCGTCGATGGCGTCGTGGTGGCCTCCTCAACCTTGTCGCCGGCTTTCGCAAGGGCATTCAGAGACGCTGGAATACCCGTGGTCCATAGCTTCGGTCGCTATTCCAGCTCACCGCAGGTTCATGTCGTGGGCATCGACAATGTCGAATGCGGTCGCATGGCTGCGCGGGAGCTTCTGAAGCGGGGCTATCGTCGCATCGGTTTCCTGGGCGGTCCAGAGCAAGCCACATCCACCCAGGATCGTTTTGCCGGATTCATGGAAGAACTGGCAAAGCACCCCGGATTGAACGTGAAACACTCCTATGCCGATGCCTATTCATTTAAGGCAGGGCGGGCAGAGATGCAGCGCCTCCTTCTGAAAGAGGCCCCCGTTGCAGAGGCCTATTTCTGCGGCGACGACGTGCTCTCGATCGGCGTTCTCAGCGCCTTGCAGGATGCCGGTCTGCGCGTTCCGGAAGATGTTGGCCTGATCGGTCTGAACGACATGGAAATGGCTTCGTGGGAAAACATCTCGCTCACCACCATTCGTCAGCCAATCCGGCAGATAATCCGCTCCTCGATTGAACTCGTCGAAGCCATGCTGGAAGAGCCGGAACGATACCCGGAAGCGCGCCTGTTTCCCTGCTCTGTCGTGGAAAGACGTACGCTCCGGGCCGCAAAATAGGATCGGACGGGCATACGTTGCCCGGGCAAACCCGACCGAACCAGGTCGGTCACACAGGGAATGGCATCAACGGAAGATAGACGGGCGCGCGTCAAGCCATGCGCCGCCATCTCGTGCCGACGCAACAGCCGTGTGGACTGCCGCCATGGACCGAACCCCGTCAGCCGCACCGGGCAGGCCATCGCGCGCCTCTCCGCGGATGGTATCCGCCAGGTCGCAATAGATGTTGGCGACGGCCAGCGGAAACCCTTCGGGATGCGCGATTGCCACTCTGGAAAGCCGCTGGGCATCCGCGTGCAACCCACGCTCGCCTTTTTCGATGATCTGGGTGCGCCCGCCTACAGGCGTATAGACCAACTGGTTGGGCTGCTCCGACGCCCATCGGAACCCTCCTGTCTCGCCAAATACCTGGATGTCGAAACCGTGCTGCCGGCCGATTGCGACCGAGGATGTCCAAAGCCTTCCCACCGTACCGCCGGACATGCGAAAATTCACCATCGCGTCATCCTCCAACTCGCGGCTGGAGATGGTCGAGGCGAAGTCGGCGGAAAGGCTTTCGACTTCGTCATCGCAAATGAAACAGGCCATGTGGAGTGCGTGAATGCCACAATCGGCGAACTGGCCGGAGACTCCGGCCATTGCAGGATCGTACCGCCAGCGCACACGTGGGTTGTCGGCATCTGTCGCGTCGCCGTGGTGACCGTGGCTGAAATTGGTCACGACAAGACGCACCTTTCCAATTTCTCCTGCACGGACCATCGCTCGCGCCTGCCGGACCATTGGATAGGCCGAATAGCAATAGTTCACCGCACAGATCCGGCCCGTCGCCTCGGCCACACGCACGATCTCCTCCCCCTCTTCTACCGTCATTGTCATGGGCTTTTCACACAGCACGTTGAAGCCCGCTTCCAGGAACGCCCTGGTTATCTCGAAGTGGGTTGCGTTTGGTGTTGCGACCGTCACCAGGTCTATGCGGTCATCCCGCTTGCGCTCACCCTCCAGCATTTCCTTCCAGTCGCCATAAGTGCGGTCGGAAGCAATCCCGAGCCTTTGGGCGTACTCCCTGCCGGCCTCCGGTCGATGATCCAAAGCTCCGGCTGTGAAAGAAAAATGACCATCCGCGAGGGCCCCGAGCCGGTGTGCCGGCCCGATCTGGCTGCCTTCGCCGCCGCCGATCATGCCCCATTGCAATTTTTTCATGGATCGGATTCCTCAGTTGAAGCCGATGGACTCGAGGTATTCGCGGTTGTAGCGCGAGTCCTCCATCGGCGTGACGTCAAGCGTGGGGTCGCAATCCTGCTCGACGGTGCACCAGCCTTCGAAACCATTCTCGAGCAGCACCTGGCGAACGGCAGGGAAATCGACATCCCCAAGACCCAGCTTGCAGAATATTCCTCGCCCGCAGGCATCGTAGAAACCGGCGCGGGCGGCGATTGCCTCGGTCTTAACTTTCGGGTCGATATCCTTGAAATGCATATAGGAAATCCGTCCGATATGCCGCTTCATGAAAGCCACGGGGTCGAAGCCGGCATAGGAATGGTGGCCGGTATCGAAGCATATCTTCAGGATGGCCTCGTCCACCTCGTCCAGTAGCCGCTCGAGCTCCGGTTCGAAATCCATGAAGCCGGCCGCATGGGCATGCATACCCACTGTAAGCCCGTATTCTTCGGTTCCGATCCGAGCCGCCTCTGCGATGCGTGACCGGAAGGCGATCCATTCGGCTGGATCCATCTGCTCAGCCTCTGCAATGCGACCCGCCGTGGGGGCGCGGCGCCCGGAAATCGAGTCGATCAGCACCAGATGCTGCGCACCATGCGCCGTCAGCGCCTTGCACGTCCGATGGACCCCGTCGAGCACGTCACCCCATTGGTCGGGGGCGTGAAACGCCCGGAAAACGACGCCGCCGATCAGTTCGAGGTCATGTTCTGCGAGGGCGTCTCCAAGAACAGCGGGATCTTCCGGCATGAAACCGACCGGACCCAGTTCGATCCCCTTGTAACCCGCCTCGGCGCATTCCTTCAGGACTGTCTGCCAAGTGGGGTTTCGCGGGTCATCTGCAAATTCCACACCCCAGGAACAGGGGGCATTGCCAATGCGAATAGTCATGGTCCGGGCCTTTCAACAGTTGCCGGTTAGATGTCTTGCCAGGTTTTCGTTCGGGAGGATTCGATCGCGGCCTGAACGACGCGATGGACGTCGAGCCCGTCGCGAAACGTCGGCCAGACCTGCTTGCCCGTCTCGATGGCTTGCAGGAAATCCCGGGCTTCGATGATGATCTGATCCTGGTAGCCGGTGCCGTGGCCCGGACCCTGACAGAAAGGCAAGTAGTCCGGATGGGTTGGCCCCGTCAGGATCTTGGTGAAGCCTCGCTCTGCCTCGGGCCCTTCGGATCGATAGAGCCAAAGCGCATTCTGGTCCTCCTGATCGAAGCGGATCGCGCCCTTCGTGCCGGTGATCTCGTAGGCATAGCCCATCTTCCGCCCTGTCGCGATCCGGCTAAAATGCATTTGACCCATGGCGCCGTTGGCAAACCGACACATCATCTGCGCCTGGTCGTCGTTGGTGACGTCGCCGCCGGGGCGCTCGGAATGCACCGTTTCGACCTCGGCCACGAGGGAGCAGATCGGTCCGATTAACGCCAGCGCGGCGTTAATCATGTGCGGGGCAAGATCTCCCATCGTGCCATTTGCCATTCCGGATGTGCGCCAGGTCGCGGGCATTTGGGGGTCGGCATAGAAATCTTCGGTATGTTCGCCACGGAACCAGGTGACCGTGCCGATCTCGCCCTTCGCAACCAATTGTCGTGCGAACTGGCTCGCCGGGGTGCGGATGTAGTTGAAGGCGACCATGTTCACCACACCGGCGGCCTCTGCCGCCGCGACCATGGACTCGGCATCTTCGAGCGAAGCGCCCATTGGCTTCTCGCAGAGCACGGGCTTGCCAAGCGCAAACGCAGCCTCTGCAATTTCTCGGTGCAGCGCCTGCGGTGTTGCGATGACGATGGCGTCCACGCTGCGGTCTTCGACCAGAGTGCGCCAATCATGCGTTGCCCGTGCGAATCCAAACGCCCTGCGATAGCGTTCGGACGTCTCTGCGCTGCTGGAGCAGATCATTTCCAGGCGGGGACGGAGCGCCGTCTCGAACACGGCACCCACGGCAGCCATGGCGACGGAGTGGGCTTTGCCCATGTAGCCACCTCCCAGAATGCCAATGCCGATCCCGCGCTGGTCCATTATCGCTCCACAATCAGATTCGAATTGCAACCGGTTGCAAAATTGTTATCGTTGGAATCGAATTCGCGCAAGCTGCAATCGGCCAGAGTCGTTGCGGAGGGCAACCGGGAGAAAGAACGAGCATGGGTGCAGAGACAATCCGCCTCACAACGGCGCAAGCCATCATTCGCTGGCTTGCCAACCAGTTCATTGAGATTGATGGAGAGGAAATTCGCCTTTGCGGCGGGGGTTTTGGAATCTTCGGGCACGGCAACGTGACCTGCCTTGGCGAGGCACTCTACAATCATCGTGAGGAGCTCCCGCTCTACCGCGGACAGAACGAACAGAGCATGGGCTTTGCGGCAGCCGCCTACGCCAAACAGTGGCTGCGCCAGAGGTTCATGTTCTGCACGGCGAGTGCCGGGCCGGGCACGTCAAATCTTGTTACCTCCGCCGCGCTGGCGCATGCCAACCGACTGCCCATGCTCATGCTTTGCGGCGATACATATCTCAGCCGACTGCCGGACCCCGTATTGCAGCAGATGGAGAATTTTCAGGATCCGACCTTTGGTGTGAACGATGCCTTCAAGCCGGTTGTGCGCTACTGGGACCGGATCTCGCACCCGGCGCAAGTCATTCAATCTCTGCCGGCAGCGCTTGCCACCATGCTGGATCCCGGTGACTGCGGCCCCGCTTTCCTTGGGCTTCCACAGGACGTGCAGGGTTGGACCTATGATTTTCCGACCGTCTTCTTCGAACGCAAGGTTCACCGTATCCGCCGCGTCGCCCCGGATACCGATGAAGTCGCGGATGCAGTTGCGTTGCTGACCTCGGCGCGACGCCCCATGATCATTGCAGGCGGTGGGGTACAGTACTCCCGCGCCGTGGCCGAACTCACCGCCTTTGCCGAAGCGCACAAGATCCCTGTCGTCGAAACGATTGCCGGCCGGGCCAACCTGCTTGCATCCCACCCGCTCAACATTGGACCCATCGGGGTTACCGGATCGGACAGCGCCAACGCGATCGCGGAAAAAGCCGACGTTATTGTCGCTGTTGGTACGCGCCTGCAGGATTTCACCACCGGGTCATGGACAGCATTCGACATGAGCGCGCGTTTCATCTCGCTCAACGCCGCAAGGTTCGATGCAGGTAAACACCGCTCGCTTCCCGTGGTGGGCGACGCGAAACGCGCACTGGAGGCGCTCGGGTCCGCCATGGTGGGCTACACGGCTCCAGCCGATTGGGTCGAATTCGCGCAGGCTCAACGCAAGCAATGGGATGGCTACGTTGCGGACAATGTGGCTCTTGGCAACCGACCGAACTCCTACGCGCAGGCGATCGGCGTGGTGAACGCGCTCTGCGACCCTCGCGACCGCGTCGTGACGGCATCCGGAGGATTGCCGGCCGAAGTGACGGCCAACTGGCGTACGCTATCGCAGGGAACGGTCGACGTGGAATTCGGGTACTCTTGCATGGGCTACGAGATTGCCGGTGGATGGGGCGCCCGGATCGCGCAGGACGAGCGGGAACCCGACAAAGACACCATCGTTTTCGTCGGTGACGGAGCCTACCTGCTGCTGAACTCGGACATCTATTCCTCTGTCCTGACCCGAAAAAAGCTGATCGTCATCCTGCTCGACAACGGCGGCTGGGCCGTCATCAACAAGCTTCAGAACAATACCGGAAACGAAAGCTTCAACTGCCTTATCGAGGATGCCCCCACGATCCCGGAACCCTTCCTCGTGGATTTCGAGGCACATGCCGCCTCGATGGGTGCGACTGCCGAGACTGTCGCCAATGCCGCGGAACTGGGCGAAGCATTCAAGCGGGCCAAAGCGTCAGACAAGACCTACGTGATCTGCATGAAGGTTGAGGCTTACAATTCCTGGACCGATCAGGGCCACACGTGGTGGGAATGCGGCACGCCTCATGTTTCGGAGAGCGCCAAGGTTCGCGCGGCGCACGCGGAGTGGGAATCGGCCCGCACAGGTCAGCGGAGGGGCGTGTGATGAGCACCCTTATCGACGGAATCCGCAAGAATAGTTTCGTGGTATTCGGGCGGGCCGGCATGGACATGTTTGCCGATCCGCAAGGCACGAAGGCAGAAGTCGCAGAGACCTTCCGGTCAGGCCTCGGAGGCTCGTCGGCCAATATCTGCGCCGGGTTGTGCAAGTTGGGCGGACAATCGGCACTCGTAACCTCGATATCAAACGATTGTGTTGGCAGATACTGCGCCAACCAGCTCCGCCATTACGGCGTCGATACCCAATACCTGCGCGTGCTGGACGGCGAATATCGCATTTCGCTTGCGGTCTACGAGAGCACGATGGAGGATTTTCAACTCTGCATCTATCGCAACAACGCGGTCGATTTCCAGGTCACCGAAGAAGACGTTGACCGAGTAGACTACAACGCTTTCGGCGCCCTGATTACCGCCGGCACCGTTTTTGCCGCCGAACCCTCCCGCGGCTCCACGTTCCGTGCATTCCGGAACGCCCGAAATGCCGGTCTTCCGGTGATTTTCGATATCGACTACCGCCCATACTCCTGGCCATCGCCCGAGGTCGCATCAGAGGTGCTGTCCCGTGCCGGGGACGAAAGCGACCTTATCGTCGGCAATGACGAGGAGTTCGGTTTCATGGCTGGCGACATGGACAAGGGGCTCGACAAGGCGCGCGAACTCGCCCGGCAGCTTGGACGCATTGTGATCTACAAGATGGGCCAGAAGGGCGCCATCACGCTGGCAGACGGCCAGGAAATCCGCACCGGCATCTTTCCCGTGACCGCAGTCAAACCGAATGGCGCCGGCGACAGTTTCATGGCTGGC
The DNA here is from genome assembly GCF_900099935.1 of Aliiruegeria lutimaris. Classification (GTDB taxonomy): domain Bacteria; phylum Pseudomonadota; class Alphaproteobacteria; order Rhodobacterales; family Rhodobacteraceae; genus Tropicimonas; species Tropicimonas lutimaris. The sequence continues at coordinate 54,815 of NZ_FNEK01000023.1, forward strand.
CTTCTGGCTGGCATCGCGGAGGGCCGGGACTTGCGCGAGGCTGTTCTGCGCGGCTCGGCCTGCGCCTCCATCGTCGTCTCCAAACCAGGCTGCGCTCCATCGATGCCGACAACCGCAGAACTTGATGCATTTCTTGCCACCTATCCCGGCCCAACCGACAACTGAAAAGGCCACATTCCATGCACATCGCCCCACATGACAACCAGAACCAGCCCATCGTGGATACCAATCATCCGTTGGTACCGCTCAACTACTTCAACATTGTAAAGCTAACCAAGGGCCAGAGCTTCGAGTACGCCGTGCCGGGTTACGAAACCTGCGTCGTGCCTGCCACCGGTACCGTAAATGTCGAAGTAGAGGGCGTCACCTTTGCGTCGCTTGGCAACCGAACAATCGACGTCTGGGACGGCGAGCCCGAAGGCGTTTACGTACCCGTTGGCGCGAAAGTCCGGATTACCTGCGAGACCGACGCGACCGAAACATTCATCGCGGGCGCCAAGTACGACAAGGTTCTGGAGCCGTTCGACGTCCGCGCCGATGGGCTTGACGTGGTGCAATACGGCTCGGACGACACCAAGACGCACCGCAAGATCAAGCACATTCTCGGCGCAAGCCACCATGACAAGGTGGGCCGACTGCTCGTGAGCGAACTTTATACGGTCGGCCAGGGTGGATGGTCGGGCTTCCCCAGCCACAAGCATGACACCGATCGCCTGCCCGACGAAACCCGCCATGACGAAACCTACAATTTCCGGTTCCGCCCGAACTATGGCTCAGGCGTTCAGATGCTGCAAAGGGAGGATAACGAGCCCGGCGACGCCTATCACATCATGGATGGCTCCACGATCCTGATCGACAAGGGCTACCACCCCTGTGCGGTTCTCCCGGGGTACGAGATGTACTACTTCACCATTCTTGGCGGGTTAAGCCAGCGCAGCCTGCGACAGTACTTCCAGCCGACCCACGCGGCCCAACTCCACACGATACCCGGCATCATGGACATGGTGGCCAAGTTCAAATGACGATCGCGACACTTGCGGAGGTCTTGCAACCGGCTCTGAGACAGGGCTACGCCGTGGCAGGTCTGGTGACGCTCGGCTGGGAGGACATGCGCGCCTATGTGGATGCCGCCGAATCCGAGCAGGTGCCGGTCATCCTGCAGGCAGGCCCTTCTTGCCGGGAACACACACCTTTGCCGATCCTGGGCAAGATGTTTCGGTATCTGGCCGAGGGAGCATCGGTGCCAGTCGTGGCACATCTCGACCACGGCTACACGATGGAAGAATGCCGAATCGCTCTGGACTCGGGTTTTACCTCGCTCATGTATGATGGCTCACGCAAGCCGCTTGCCCAGAACATGGACGAGACTGCTGCCGTTGCCGAACTCGCCCATTCGGCCGGAATATCCTGCGAGGGTGAAATCGGCTTCGTGGGATATTCCGAGGGAGAGGCTTCCGCAGGCACCGATCCCGAGGAGGCTGCGGCCTTCGCGCGTGCAACGGGCGTGGATGCCATGGCGATCTCTGTCGGCAACGTCCATCTGCAACAGCAGAGTGGCGAGGGTCTGGACGAGGGACGCATTCGAGCGATCGAAGCTGTGACGACCGTTCCGCTCGTAATTCACGGCGGATCCGGTGTGCCGATCGAACAGCGTCGGATCCTGTCGCACGGTTCCGCCATCTGCAAATTCAACATCGGTACTGAACTCCGCATGGCCTTTGGTACAGCGCTGAGGAGCGCCGTTAACCGGGACAAAAATCGGTTCGATCGGGTTCAGATCCTCAAGGAAACTCATGATCCTCTTGTCGATGCGGCGCGACAGGTGTTGCGTCCGATCAGCAAGCCAATGGAAAGGTAGTGCAAAATGCGCATCGGAATTCTCGGTTGTGGCCGTATCGGTCGTGTTCACGCCGGCAGCGTTCTGGCGTTGCCTGACACACGACTGGTCGCCGTCGCCGATGCCATTCACGAGTCTGCGCGGGCACTGGCGGATGAGACCGGGTCAGACGCCCGGACAGCGGAAGAGATCGTCTCGGCCGATGATATCGACGCCGTGGTGATCGCCACGCCTACAACGACCCATTACGATCTGATCCATGCCCTTGCGTCAGCGGGAAAGGCAATTTTCTGCGAAAAGCCCATCGACATGTCGGCAGCCCGTATTCGGGAATGCATCGACGCGGTGAACCGGGCCAACATACCTTTCATGACGGGGTTCAACCGACGTTTCGATCCGAACTTCGCCCGGCTTCAACGGCTGATCAGCGAGGGCGAAATCGGCAATGTGGAGATCGTGACAATTCTTTCGCGCGATCCGTCACCACCACCGCATGACTACGTCCGCACCTCGGGCGGGCTGTTCCGGGACATGATGATCCATGATTTCGACATGGCCCGCTTTCTGCTTGGAGAGGAGCCTGACATGATCCACGCGGTCGGTTCGGCCCTCGTGGATCCGGAAGTGGCCAGACTTGGCGATGTTGATACCGCCGCGGTGACGCTGACCACGCCAAGTGGCCGGATATGCCAGATATCCAATTCCCGACGGGCCACCTACGGCTATGACCAGAGGATAGAGGTGCACGGAGCGAAGGGCTTGCTCCGGGCCGGCAATGTCCACCAGAACACGGTCGAGTTAGCCACTCGAGCGGGTTATCAAAGCGCGCCTGCAAAGGAGTTCTTCCTCGAACGTTACGAGGCCGCATATCGGAATGAACTGGAAAGCTTCATTTCCAGCGTTCGCACCGTTACACAGCCGGTACCCTCGATCCATGATGGCCTCAAGGCGCAACTGATTGCGGATGCTGCGACGGAATCCTGGAAAACTGGTCGGTCCGTGCAGATATAGCGAAGCTGGGTGGTGTCAGACCAATTCGAACTCGTCTCACTAAGGGCAGGACGGCTGGCCCTTATGTCGTATCGAGCTGACGCCACTCGGCGAGAGCGGCGGCGAACAACTGCAGACTTCGCAATCGCCTGAAGCGCTGTATTGCCCTCTCTCTTCGTGGAAATGGCAGGTGCGAATTCTCCGCCCGGTCGTTCATCCACTGGCCGGTTTCCTGCAAATCCACCGAAAAAATTGGCTCTAAGGTTGCCCCGGAGGATCGAAGTTAGTCAGTGACGATGGCCTCGGGCTGACCGTACCGCCGAATTGTTTTCTTGAGGAATTTCAATGCCGCCTTCTTGTCCCGTTTCTTCGTCACGGAGCTCTCCAATACCTCGCCCTCGTGATCGACTGCCCGCCAGAGATCGTGCCGCTCGCCGTTGATCTTCACGAACATCTCGTCGAGATGCCACTGTCACGGCGGCCATCATGCGAAAGCTCATCGTCCTCGCCAAGGCGCTGATCCGCGATCGTCTCTTATGGCAAGCCTCACGCACTTGACCAAAACGGATGCTCTGACATCACCGAATGAAGCCATCGCCAACCATTTCGACACCCAAAGCCATCGGATTTCCCACCGCACGCCGAAGACCCTGCGCGCCAGGGCCTCGGCCGAATGGCTTGAGATCTTCGCGGTCTGAGGCCAACTTCGGAAAATGCTGTCGCTGACAGGGATTTGCCGTGACAGCGCCCCTCAGTCGAGCGCATCTGCCACAGATTTTCCGCACATCTGTGTGTCAGCCTGCCCGCCGAGATCCCTTGTTCGCATGGCCGGTTCAGAGAGAATGCGTTCGATTGCGCGCATGATGTCGGACGCGGCTTCCGCGTGACCCAGGTGGTCGAGCATCATCGCTCCCGCCCAGATCTGCCCGATCGGATTGGCGATGCCCTGACTGGCTATGTCGGGAGCGGAACCGTGCACGGGTTCGAACAGCGAAGGGAACTCGCGTTCGGGATTGATATTTCCAGAGGGCGCGATGCCGATGGTTCCGGCGCAGGCGGGGCCAAGATCGGAAAGGATGTCACCAAACAGGTTCGATGCCACCACGACGTCGAACTTGTCCGGATTAAGCACGAAATGCGCGGTCAGGATGTCTATGTGGTACTTGTCGACGCTGATCCCCGGATAGTCCTTCGCCATTTCCGCCACGCGTTCGTCCCAATAAGGCATGGTGATGGAGATGCCGTTGGACTTCGTGGCCGAGGTCAGTTTTGCACGCGGTCGTGTGGCCGCGAGTTCGAACGCGTATTTCAATACCCGATCCACGCCAATCCGGCTCATTACCGTCTCCTGCAGGACCACCTCGCGCGGCGTGCCGGCAAACATCTTTCCGCCGATGGAAGAATACTCGCCCTCGGTGTTCTCGCGCACGATCATCATGTCGATGTCGCCGGGCTCGCGCCCCACAAGGGGACAAGGCACCCCCGGCATGAGGCGCGCGGGGCGCAGGCTGATATACTGGTCGAACTCGCGACGGAATTGGATCAGCGACCCCCAGAGGGAAACGTGATCGGGCACGGTTTCGGGCCAACCCACGGCACCGAAGAACAACGCATCGTGGCCACCGACCTGCTCTTTCCAGTCATCCGGCATCATTTGCCCGTGTTTCTGGAAGTAGTCACAGGATGCGAAATCGAACTCGTCGAACCGCATGTCGATATTGTGACGTTTCGCAACGGCCTCCAGAACGCGAAGTCCCTCCGGCACGACCTCCTTGCCGATTCCGTCGCCGGGAATGACCGCGATCTTCAAGTGATTATCTGTCATTGTGTGTCTCTCAATCGTTGCGGCCGCGAAGGCTCTCGACAACGGCGTCCGTGACCATGCGGGTCGTCGCATTCCCGCCAAGGTCGGGCGTGTGCAGCGCGGGATCGGCCGTCACTGCTTCCACCGCCTGCATGAGGCGCTCCGCTGCGGGCGTCTCGCCCAGGTGTTCAAGCATCATCGCGGCTGTCCAGAAGGTCGCCACGGGGTTCGCCACGCCCTTGCCGGTGATGTCGAAGGCCGAGCCATGGATTGGTTCGAACATGGAAGGCGTATCGCGTTCCGGGTTCAGGTTTGCCGTGGGCGCGACCCCGATCGAGCCGGAGAGGGCCGCAGCGAGATCCGACAGGATGTCGGCATGCAGGTTGGTGGCGACGATGGTATCGAGCGAGGCCGGTTTCATCGTCATGCGGACCGTCATCGCATCGACCAGCATCTTGTCCCAGGTAACGTCCGTGAAGTCTTGCGCCACTTCGGCAGCGATCTGGTCCCACAGGACCATGCCATGCCGCTGCGCGTTTGACTTGGTCACAACGGTCAGGAGCTTGCGTGGACGCGACTGAGCCAGCTTGAAGGCAAAGCGCATGATCCGCTCGATGCCAGCGCGCGTGAAGATCGAGACATCCGTTGCCACTTCGAGTGGCAGCCCGGGATGCGATCGGCCGCCCTGTCCGGCGTATTCGCCTTCGGAGTTTTCGCGCACGATCACCCAGTCCAGTTCGCCGGCGTTCACGTGGCGGAGCGGAGACTGGATGCCCGGCAACACGCGCGTGGGGCGCACGTTGGCATACTGATCCAACGGCTGGCAGATCGCGAGGCGCAGGCCCCAGAGCGTCAGGTGATCCGGAACGTCTGGCGCACCGACCGCTCCGAACAGGATGGCATCGAAGCTGCGAAGCTGGTCTGCCCCGTCGGCGGGCATGAATTCCCCCGTACGCTTGTACCGGTCGGTGCTCCAATCGAAGTTGGTCACATTGAGTGCGAAGCCACCGTCGCGGTCGGCAAGGACGTCGAGGACTACAAGGCAAGCGTCGACGACTTCCACACCAATCCCGTCGCCGCCAATCGCGGCGATCTTGTACGTTTTCCTGGTCATTGAATGTCTCCGTTTCAGAACAACAGGCCAGTTGGCATGCGAAGAAGCAGCACTTCGGCCATAAGCCACCAGAAGGCCGTGCAGATAAGCAGGCCGGCCGTGATCCAGATTGCCCACATCTTTGCGGGCGGGTTGTCGTAGTCCGCGATAACCATGATCGCGATGAAGGCGGCCATGCTGGTTACCAGAAAGCCGATCGCGGGCATCAGCACGACCCATGCCAACATCACGGCCCCAAGCGCGATCCGATGCTTGGCAGCGGCATTCAGTTCAATTGCCTCGCTCGGTCCGCCGGCAGGTAGACGCAAGTTCATGGCGATGAGAATGGCCGAAAACGCGATTAGAGCGGCGGCGATCGTCTTCGGGAACACCGATCCCAGTGGCGACATGCCGGAGGCGCCAAGGTAGATCACCACGCCCAGAACAATGAAGATGCCTGCGATGACCATGCCGGGAACGTCGCGCTGCTTCGGCTCCGGCGCGATCCCGGTCCCATCGTCGGCCAGTTGCTCGGCGACCTGCGCTAGCTGTGCGCGCCGCTTCGATTTCCAGTCGGCCCAGATCGGGAAAACCAGTGTCAGCACGGCAGCGCAAATGATGCCGATACTGATCGGGCGCATGAAGAACATCTCTGCCAGGCGTCCGGATGCATTGCCGATCAGATAGGTCTGCACGAAGCCCTGCTCGGCAATCGAGCCGAGGACGAGCCCTAGAACGATGGGGGAAGGCTGGAAGCCGTAGCGGTTCAGAATCCAGGCAAAGATGCCGAGAACGACCATCAACTGAGCGTCTTCGACGTTGGAGTGGATCGCGAAGGCACCGATGATCGTTAGCAAAGCGACAGTCGGGGCCAGTATCGCCTTCGGCACCTTGATGATGAAGGAATAGGCGTATCGCCCGATCAGAAGGCCGACAGGCAGCATGAGTGCGGTCGCAATGAGCAGCCCCCAGATGAACGTGTAGACGATATCTGCGTCTGTCGTGAAAAGCGTCGGGCCGATCTTGATACCCTGCACGAGCAGCGCACCAAGTATGATCGCGTCCGGCGGCGTGCCCGGAATTCCGAGCACAAGCGTCGGTATGAAACCGCCGCCAACGGTGGCATTGTTTGCTGCCTCCGTGGCGATCACTCCGTCCGGGTTGCCCTTGCCGAAGCTCTCCGGTTCGTCCGATGAACGTCGGGCCTCGGAATAGGATACAAGCCCCGCGATGGATCCCCCGGCGCCGGGCAGGATGCCGATCACCGTGCCGATCACCGAAGAGCGGATAACGTTGAACTTGCGGTTGAGTGACATGCGAAGGCTGTCACGGAAACGAAGTCCTCCCGTTTCCGACGGCTTAAGGTGTGGATCGGCCGTCGCGACGAGATCGAGGATGACGGGAACGCAATACAGACCGATGATGGCCGAGGTCAGGTCGATACCCGCCAGAAAGCGTTGCATTCCCATCGTGTACCGCACGTCGCCGCCCACCACGGCGACGCCGATCATTGAAAGGAACAGGCCGACGCAGGCACCGATGAGCCCCTTGACCGTGTTTCCGACCGACAGCGCTGCGATGAGCGTCAGACCGAACATGGCGAGCCAGAAATACTCGGTCGGACCGAATGACAGTGCAACCTTTGCCAATGGTGGCGCGAGCAGCAACAGCGATACCGCACCGACAATGCCGCCTGCGACCGAGGCGATGGTTGCGAGCGAAAGCGCCAGCCCACCGTCGCCACGCTTCGCCATAGGGAAACCGTCGAACGTCGTGGCGATTGCTGACGGCGTACCCGGCGTGTTTACGAGGATGGCGGCATAGGCACCGCCATAGATCGCACCGGTATAGATCGCGCCGAGGGCGATGAGGCCCGCGGCGGGATCCATGGTGAAAGTGAAGGGGACAAGCACGGCCACTGCCATGGTCGCCGAGAGGCCAGGAAGTGCGCCGATCACCGTTCCCAGGATCACGCCAACGAGGGCGAGCAGGAGGTTGAACGGAGTCAGCGCGTTCAGGAGGTAGCCGAGAATGTCCATCTTCTTGCGCCGTTACTGGATGATACCAAGCGCCTTGGCACCGGCGGTATACTCTTCGACACGCTCGGCGACGAACTCGTCCATCTTGTCATACCCGATATCGGTCAGCACGAAGCCGGCACTCTCCATCTTTTCGATGAAGGCAGGCTGGGCGTTGATCTGGGAGACGATATCGGAAATCCGCTGACGCAGTTCCTCGGAAGTGGAAGCCGGCACCGCCACGCCGCGATAGGCGCCGCCAACGATGTCGTATCCGAGCTCCTTGAACGTGGGAACATCCGGGAAGGACGCCAGACGTTCTTCGGAGGCAACAGCGAGCATCCTCATGGCATCCCCTTGGCTTACACCGGAGGTCGCGTAGTTGAAGCCAGCCATTGTCGAGCCGCCCAGAATCGCGGTGATCGAGGGGCCGGTGCCCGAGAACGGAACGTAGGTGGTGTTGACTTCAGCCAGCTGGTTCAACTGTACGGCAGCAAGGTTGTTGGCGGAGTTCGAACCCGAACCCGCGAAAGTAACCATGCCCGGGTTCGCCTTTGCGTGTTCAATCAGCTGATCCAGGGATTCAAACTGACTTTCCTTACGCACGAAAATCGCGTTCGGCGTGTAATGGAAGTAGTGAACCGGCGTTAGGTCTTCGGTCGCATACCCGACCGAACCGGCAAGCGGCTGCAAGACCGTGTGAGGCAGGTTGATACCCATGACGGTGTAGCCGTCGCCGGGCAGAGAGTTGAGCTGCGACCAGGCCTGCGCACCGCCCGCGCCGGGTTGATATTGGATCACCACTTGCTGTCCGGTCACGGCCTCCCATTCGGACTGCTGAAAGCGCGCCGAAATGTCGGACTCGCCACCGGCATTGAACGGGATGATGTAGGTCATCGGCTTGGTCGGGAAGTCCTCGGCCGACTGCGCAGCGAGCGGTGACGCCGCCAGCAGCCCGGCAAAGATGGTTGCAACAGTTCTTTTCATGGTTTCCTCCTCATGAATTTCCACATGGGAACACGCAGCATGTAGCGGAACCATTCAGAGACCTCGGGTCTGCCGGTTTCGGTTCCACGCCAATTCTGCCGAACAACTTTCACTTACAGACAGATGTCCGCCATCTCCTCACAGGCGGACCGGACAAACCGTAGACTACTTCGAAATTTTCTTTAATTTCAGAAAGTGAACATCATTATTGCATGCAGGTAACTAATGAGTGAGAGCGACCTGGGTTTTTTTGTGCTTCTGGCTCGACGCGAAAGCTTCGTCGAAACTGCGCGGGAGATTGGGATCACAGCTTCGGCCGTCAGCCGCCGCCTGGCACGGCTGGAGGATCGGCTCGGGGTCCGACTGATGAACCGAACAACGCGGAGAGTCAGCCTGACTGGCGAAGGCGAGGCGTATTTCAGCAAGGCCATTCTGCTATTGGGGGAAATCGAAGAACTGGAGCACAGCCTTCGCTCGGGTCAGGAGATGCCCAGTGGCCTGCTGCGCATCAATGCAACTTTCGGCTTCAGTCGAGAATATATCGCCCCGGCCGCGTCCGCGTTCCGTGAAGTCTACCCGGAAGTGGAGGTGCAACTTGTCGTGTCCGATGCGCCAATGAACCTCATCGAAAAGGGATTCGATCTGGGTATCCGGTTCGGCAACTCACCGACAAGCAACCTCACACAGCGTCTCCTTCAGAGAAACCGCAGGTTCATGTGCGCGTCACCGGCGTACCTGAAGCGATATGGAGAGCCTGCCAGCCTGCACGACCTGAGCCGCCACAACTGCATCGTTCTCAGGCAAGAATACGACGTTTATGACATTTGGCGGTTTGACGACCGCAGCGGTGAAAGCCCGTCGGCACGCGTGAAAGGAGGGCTTAGCACCAACGACGGCGAAATGGCGCGCGAATGGATGCTTGGCGGGCAGGGAATCATGCTGAGATCGGAGTGGGATATTGCGCATCATGTACGCGAAGGCCGACTACGGGTAGTGCTGCCCGAATACTTCCAGACGGCGAACATTTCCGCCATATATCCCGAGCGGCATCGCCTGACGGCCAAGGTCCGCGTTTTCGTCGACTTGCTTTCCGAACGGCTAAGGGCGGCGAACCTCAGCGCTCCGTTCCAGATCAGGAACGCTGACCTGAAACGAGCAGGCAGAATTAGAAAGTGACGCCGATTGCATCATGAAATGATGCCGATTAAGCATGAATGCAGGCGAGAGGCGATCCTATGGACTTGGCATTGCTGGAAGACTTCCTGGAATTGGCTCGCGAGCTGAATTTTTCCCGCGCGGCCGGGAACCGGAACATGACCCAACCCGCGTTCAGTCGCCGCATCAAGAATCTTGAAACCGCGTTCCAGACACCACTCATTCATCGCACGACACGTCAGGTCACTCTGACACCCGCGGGCAAGGCGTTCCAACCCCGCGCAGAAGCCATCGTCAGGATGCTTTCTGATGCCCGGCTGGAAGCTCTGGAAGCCGCAGGGCTTGCGCAACGAAACCTGAACCTCGCTGCCACCCATGCCCTGTCCTACACCTTCGTGCCTCGGTGGCTCATGCAGGTGGGCACACCTGCGGAAATTGGCGCTCTCAACATGGTGTCTGATACCTACCGGCAATGTTTGCGGCTGATGCAGAATGGCGGTGCCAGCTTCTTCATCTGCCACAAAGGCTTGGCAGGAAATCAGGAACTTCCGGGTAAACAATTCCTTTGCCACCCAATTGCCAGTGATTGTCTCGCTCCCCTCTGCGCGCCGGATGCGGAGGGCCTGCCTCTTTGGGAGCTTGGCTCGGAATCACGCGACGTGCCCTTCATAGCCTATGCGGGGGCGTCGGGCCTGCATGCCATCCTGGAAGCGCACTGGGCAGAGAATGCGCGCCCCGGCATCAAACCGACGATGAACTCGGTTCTCGCCTCGACCAATCTCGAAATGGCGAAGGAGGGTCAGGGCGTCGCCTATCTCCCCCTGTCGCTTGCCAGGAGCGATATCGAACACGGCAGCCTGACACGTGCCGGAGGCGAGGAGTTCGATGTTCCGGTGCAAGTGGTCATTTATCGCCCCCATTCCCGCATGTCGCCGCATTGCGAAGCCTTCTGGAAAAAGGTCGTCGGTCGCGCCGATGGTTGATATATGCAGGTTTGGCATGAATACGACCCAATTCAGCATTGGAATGGACCAGCTGTGATCCACTAGGTATCCGCGACGAACGCCGGCGGGCAAAAACTTTCAGCGAAGGACATCTCCAATGCGAATCGTTGACATCTGCGAAGTCACGAAACTGATCTCATCGCCGATCCGGAACGCCTATATCGACTTCAGCAAGATGACGGCAAGCTTGGTGGCGGTCGTCACCGACACCGTCAGGGACGGTCGCCGGGTCGTTGGTTATGGCTTCAATTCCAATGGACGCTACGGTCAGGGCGGCCTGATCCGGGAACGCTTCCGCGACCGCATCATCGAGGCGGATCCCGCGTCACTCATGAATGACGAAGGCACCAATCTGGACGGCCACAGGATCTGGGCCGCGATGATGCAGAACGAGAAACCGGGCGGGCATGGCGAACGTTCGGTCGCCGTCGGCACGATTGACATGGCCGTTTGGGACGCCATCGCGAAGATCGAGGGCAAACCGCTGTTCCGTCTGTTGGCCGAACGCAAGGGCGTGGAAGCGAACCCGCGGGTCTTCGTCTATGCGGCGGGCGGCTACTACTATCCGGGAAAGGACGACACAGCGCTGCGCAAGGAGATGCGCGGCTATCTCGAGCGCGGCTACAATGTCGTCAAGATGAAGATCGGCGGCGCCTCCATCAGCGAGGACCAGCGACGGATCGAGGCGGTGCTGGAAGAGATCGGCGCCGAAGCGCAACTCGCCGTCGATGCCAATGGGCGCTTCGATCTCGAAACCGCGATTGCCTATGCCAAGATGCTGCGGAACTACCCGCTCTTCTGGTATGAAGAGATCGGCGATCCGCTGGACTTCCACCTTCAAGCCGCCATGGCCGAGTTCTATCCGGGGCCCATGGCGACCGGCGAGAACCTGTTCTCGCATCAGGATGCCCGCAACCTGATACGCTACGGCGGCATGCGCCCCGACCGCGACTGGCTTCAGTTCGACTGCGCGCTTTCCTACGGTCTTGTGGAATACCTTCGAACTCTTGATGTCCTCGACCAAGCAGGTTGGTCCCCTACCCGCTGCATTCCGCATGGCGGTCACCAAATGTCGCTCAACATCGCAGCCGGTCTCGGGCTGGGCGGGAACGAGAGTTATCCGGACCTGTTCCAGCCCTACGGCGGATTCCCCGATGGAGTGAAAGTCGAGGAAGGCCACATCGTCATGCCGGAACTCCCCGGCATCGGCTTCGAAGGCAAATCCGATTTGATCAGGGTCATGCGAGAGTTGGCTGAGTAGAACAGTGGAAGATCGGGATGAGATCCATCTTCTTCTTCTATTCAATCTCGGAGTTCCGGCGCATGTGGCGATGCTTTGAACAACAGGACCCCAAGCAGCCCGACAAGTGGGAAAGCGACCCTAACCAGAACAGCTTCCCCCCCAAGAAACATCTCGCTATGGCCTGAGAGCATGTCAACCAGCGCGAATTCGATGGCAATACCGAGGTACGCGGATGATCTCGCGGCTGGTCCGGAAGTACTTGAATGGGTCGGATTTCCTCATCCCGAGATGCTAGGGGACCACCCTGCCCCGCTCGATCGGATTCCCTCTGACAACGTCACGCGATCAGGATCGGCTGCCTTCTTGGCCCCCAGGCGCCGGGTGGGCCTTCGATCACTCCGGGAAACGCGCAACCACAATTTAGGCAGTTGCCATTTTCGGTCAGATTCCATTTGGAGAGTTGATACCAATCTCGGCCGATCACCAGCCCTCCGCAATGCGCGCAGTAGCTCGAATCCGCTATTTTGTGATGTGTGTTTCCGACATAGACGTGGTGCACACCCGCGGCCTTGGCGATCTCCCGCGCGTGCAACAAGGTCGATTGCGGCGTTGGCGGCACGTCTCGCATGCGGTGATCCGGGTGAAAGGCCGAGAAATGCATCGGTACGTCCGGACCCAAGCGGTCCACTACCCATTCAACCATTTCTGTCAATTCCCCGTCGCTGTCGTTCCAGCCCGGGATCAGGAGCGTCGTGAGTTCCACCCAGCAGTCCGTTTCTTTCACGACATATTCGATGGTCTCCAGCACCGGCGCGAGATGCGAGGCCGTGAGGTCGTGGTAGAATTTCTCGGTGAAGGCCTTCAGGTCGATATTCGCCGCGTCCATGTTGGCGAAGAACTCCACGCGCGGCTCGGGCGTGATGTATCCGGCTGTCACCGCCACGCTTCGAATGCCTTTTTCATGGCAGGCCTGCGCGATGTCGACGGCGTATTCATGGAAGATCACCGGGTCGTTGTAGGTATAGGCGACGGAGGCCGCACCGGCCTTCGCCGCCGCATTCGCGATCATCTCGGGCGTTGCGTAGTCAGACAGGCTCGCGACCTCGCGACTCTTCGATATCTCGTGGTTTTGGCAGAACTTGCAGGCAAGGTTGCAGCCCGCTGTGCCGAAACTCAATACCGGCGTGCCAGGCAGGAAATGGTTGAGGGGTTTCTTCTCGATCGGGTCGATGCAGAAACCCGAGGAACGGTTATAGGTGTCGAGCACGATACGCTGGCCCTCGGCCTTGCGCACGAAGCACAGCCCGCGCTGTCCCGGCTTCAGCGCGCAGAAGCGTGGACAAAGCTCGCAAACGAGCCGTCCATCATCGGGCCGGGATGACCAGAAGCGCGCAGTTTCCAAGGTGACCTCTCCATTTTTTTGTGATCACATATTATATAGGGCAAGTAGGCTCACACAGAAGGCTGCGCGTTGCCGATAGGAGATAGATGACCGTACGCAGCTGCCGATTTGCAGGCATATTTTTCCCTGCGGAGGGCAGACAGCTCGCCGCCACAGTAGAGGATTGTCTGCGGGCAGCCGAACAAGCTGACCGGGCCGGAGCAGCCGATCCTTGTGCCATCATCTCTGCCCATGCCGGCTATCAGTATTCTGGGCTCTTTGCAGGGCTTTCCTTCGGGTCGGTCATTTGGAGGCCGGCGCGCGTCGTGGTGATCTCGCCTTCGCATCGACACTGGTTTCGCGGCCTGGCTTATCCATCCCAGGATGTTTTTTCGACTCCACTCGGCCCGCTCGAAATAGACCGTGCCGCCTGCGCAGAACTCGGCCACGCAGGCTTGGCGCATGAGGAAGACGCGGCCCATGACAATGAACATGGCATCGAAACGCAACTCCCTTTCATCCGTACACTGTGGCCGGAAGCGAAAATCGTTCCGTTGGTTTGCGGAGACGTGCCGCCCGAGCAGGTGGCAGCGGCAATCGACGCGCTCGCTGGGCCGAACACCCTGACGGTTCTTTCCTCCGACCTCAGCCATTTCCTGCGCCAGGATGAGGCCCGCCAGAAAGATGCTGAAACCGCGCGGCTGATCGAAACCAGTGAAGCGGCCGCGTTGACTTCGTACCATGCCTGCGGAGCTCGAGGCATTCAGGGGTGGCTCATATCCCGAGCCGGCCAAGCGACCAAGGCACTGAGGCTCGGAATGGGCGACAGCGCCGCTGTGAGTGGAGACCGGTCACAGGTCGTCGGGTATGGTGGCTGGGCTTTCTATCCGTCCGATGCTGCTATCCTGAACCGGAAATCGCGGGAGGAATTGCTCGGCCTCGCTCGATACGCGATAACGGAACGATTGGCGACTGGTCGCGGGGCCTCGTCCCCCCAAGAGCACGCGTCTCAGCCGCTGCAGACGGTAGCAGCCAGTTTCGTGACGCTGACGCTGGGCAGAGACCTGCGCGGTTGCATTGGGTCACTTGCGGCCCGAAGGCCTCTTGCCCTGGACGTGGCGGAAAACGCGACAGGCGCCGGTTTCCGCGACCCGCGTTTCAGGGCCGTGACTGCGGCAGAGTTGCGAGCACTGCGCATCAAGATCGCCGTTCTCGGCAAGCCGATCGAAATGGCCTTCGAAGATGAAGAGGATGCTCTGTCCCGGCTGGTACCCGGGCTCGATGGAGTGATCCTGTCCACGGCAACCCAGCGTGGAGTCTTCCTTCCGGCAGTGTGGGAGCACTTTCCGCAACCGCGGCCTTTCCTCGAAGCGCTGAAACTCAAGGCAGGACTTGCGGGAAACTATTGGAGCGAGAACGTGGCCCTGCACAGCTTTCGGGTGGAAAGCTTCGAGGAACCCTGACGCAATGGGATGAACCGCCTTCCCACCGCCCCGCAGTTATCGTTGCGGGACTGGCGAAGGAGAGGAGCATCCGATGAACATCAGGGTTTTGGGCATGGATCTGGGCAAGACGGATTGCAGCCTTGTTGCCCGGAACGCAGGCGCTCGGTGCGTTTCTCGCGGCTTGTCCGAAAATACTTGAATGGGTCGTGTTTGGTCCTTCCGAGAGGCTACGAGACCACCCTGCCCCGCTCAACCGGATTCACTCTGACACCGCCCGCCGGACCCGACTGCCGGGTGAGCGTTGCGCCGAACCGCAGGCCAGCTTGGTCCAAGAGCCTATTTCACCCGCGAGACCTTGCCGGGCCGGGCATCTGCACCATTTCGATAAAAGCGTGCTTATGCACCGAACGTTGAGACAAATGAAAATCTGGAGGATCCATGCGTTTCGCATCAATTTATATGGCATCGACGTTGGTGGCGACGTCCGTAATGGCGGAGGACGTGGCCTACACCGTCGGTGGAGAAAGTTTCACGGGCTACTGGGCCGAGGCTGAGAACCCGAAGGGGCTCGTCGTAATCGTTCACGATTGGGACGGCATGACGGATTACGAGCGCAAGCGGGCAGATATGCTTGCAGAGATGGGCTACAATGCATTCGCTCTCGACATGTTCGGGGATGGAACGCCGGCCGAAACCGTGGATCACAGGCGTGCCGCCACCGGAGCGCTGTATCAGGATCGAGCGCGCATGCGCGCGCTTGTGCAGGCCGGTGTGGAGCAGGCGCAGGCGCGCTCAAGCGTCGATGAAATGATCGTCAAGGGCTATTGCTTCGGGGGCGCCGTCGCTCTCGAAATGGCTCGCAGCGACATGGGGGACATGGCAAGTGGCTATGCAACCTTCCACGGCGGTCTCTCGACACCTGAGGGACAGGCTTGGGATGGGGACGAACCGCCGGTTCTGGTGCTTCACGGCGGCGCTGACACATCGATCACGATGGAAGACGTCGCGACCTTTGCGACCGAGCTCGAGGCGGCCGGCAATACCTACACTATCGAGGTCTATTCGAACGCGCCGCACGCCTTTACCGTGTTTGGCTCCGATCGCTACCAGGAACGCGCGGACACTGCGAGCTGGGAGACATTCTCGGCGTTCCTCGGTGAGCATTTCGCGAGCTGATCGAACGCCAATCGCACTGCACTGCACCGCGCTATGGTGCGGTGCGTTCAGAATCTGGGGTTTTGCCACTGGCCTCAAAGGGCGGACTTTGGTTCCGATCCGGCTGGCCTTCAGTCACCGAAAGCGGAATCGATGAAGAGTTTATCATTAATCCTGTTCCTCCTTCCCTGCCTCGCACTTGCGAATGACTGGAGCGCGTTACAGGAGGATGGCGCTATTGCCGTTATGCGTCACGCACTCGCGCCGGGAACTGGCGACCCATCCGAATTCAGACTTGAGGATTGCTCTACGCAGAGAAACCTGGATGAACGTGGCCGTGAGCAGGCTCGCAAAATTGGCGAAGCCATCCGTGAGCGCGGGATCGCGTTCGACACCGTTTTTTCGAGCCAATGGTGCCGCACCCGTGAGACAGCAGAACTCCTTGATGTTGGGCCGGTTGTGGAGGCACCCTCGCTGAACTCGTTCTTTCGAGACTACTCGACACGCGACAGCCAAACCCGCGCGACCCTCGACCTAATTGAAGGTACGGAAGGCAAGCTGATGCTGGTGTCTCACCAGGTGAACATATCCGCCCTCGCCGGGCAGGCTACGCGATCCGGAGAAATTCTGATTTTTCGCCTGAGAGACGGAGCGCTTGCCGTGACGGGGCGCATCCTTGTCGAGCCTTGAGGCCTCACGCAGGTTCGCCGTCGAGCCGGTCCGCATGAACTGAACAAGCTTTTTTTAGCCTATCCTTCAGGCTGTTCGGTCGCCGGGCTTGCCATTCGGTTTCAGCGGCCTGCAAACTTCCAGTCCGGACGTCGTCCCGATATTTCCAGCACCAGTTTTCGGCGGATGGCCCGGGCCAGATCGGCCTCGCTTTCGGCAGTCACGACAAAGGCGCCCGGGCCGCCAATGATGCGTTCTTCGTAAATCCGGCCCAGGTCAGGGTGGCGGCTCGGTGTATCGCAAAACCGGCAGAGGATCGGCAGCCCGTTTATGGTGATGCCCGAAGCCAGCACCTCGGCGCGAGCTGTCTCGATCGGGGGGCCGTTGAAATTGTTGGCGCTGTCGCCCGAGAAATCTATCACCTTCCGCCAGCCTTCGTGATCGTTGGTTTCGATCAGCCGCTTGCCGGTCAGAAGAGCTGAGCCGATTGCATTGCGCCCGAAGGCGCGGCGCGGCGGAAGCGGAAGTGCCTCGGCAAAGGCCGCGGCGCTTGTCGCGTCATGGATCACGGACCATGGAACCACGACGTCTTCCTCGCCGGCCGAAGCCCATTCGACGTAGGTGACAGCTATCCGCCCGTAGGCCGAGGTCTGGATGGCGGAAATTACCTGCGGGTGCGTAAGCGCCTCGGCATAGCCTTGCCGCTGAAAACGGATCTCCTCGGGGCTGATCGAACCCGAGGCATCGGCCAGCAAGACAAGCTCGACCGACACGTCCTCCGCAAGCACCGGGAAGGCCATGCAGGAGATCAAGGCAAGAATGCGGATCATTCCTGAAAGGTAGCGCAGCGCGTTAAATGCGCAAATGGGTTTCGAAAAACAGTTACAGGACGCGCGACAGGTATTCGGCCCCGGGATCACAAAACATTGATGCAATTTTCCAACCATGCGTCCAGCCGGAGCCGGAAATTGCTCCATATGTGTTATCATCCGTCCGAATTGAATCCAGCCTCAGCGCTGGACGTATGAACGCATGCTTGATTGGAGAGTCCTGAATGCCCGTCCTTCTCTTGTCCCGTCGTTCTCTTCTCGCCACCGGAAGCGCGGTTGTGGCGACCGGATTGTCCGGACGTCTGGTTCCCGCCCGCGCGCAGGGCCTAGCGCCGACGTCTTCGATGCGGGGCGGTTCCAACAACTATCTTCCTGGTGCTCCGACAGTGGATCGGATTGGCGGAGGCGGATTCTGGATGACCGGCACGGTGCGCCGCGCGGGCGATGGCGCCCCGCTTGCCGGCCAAAGAATTCAGATCTGGGCGCACACGACCGAAGGGCACGAGCGTGACCCGCACAGTCATGGTGCCACGCTCACCGATGCGAAAGGGGAGTTTAGCCTCGAGATGCCGCAGATCGTGCCCGCGTTCGGTCAGCCGCATGGCCACCTCGCCTATGACGATGCAGACTTCGAAACTGTCTTCCTGCGCCCTGTGATGCGCCGTGCAAAAGATACCAGCCTGAGCGCGCACTTCGTCCTTCAACCCGCCTGACGGGGTGGGAGCAGACGAATGAGGCGGGTCCGCTCGATGCTGATCTGGTGTGCCCTTGCGACAGCCATAGCTGTGCCGATCTCCCTTGCGGCGGCAAGCCCGCTGATCGCATGGCGCGATCCAGTATACATCGCTGGCGGTTTCGCAGGGGTTATCGCGATGGGCCTCATCATCCTTCAGCCATTGCTGGCCGGCGGCTACCTGCCCGGAATCTCCACACTCGGGCGGCGACGCATGCATCGCTGGATCGGCGCACTGCTTGTCGCGGTAGTTGTGATTCACGTTGCAGCCCTCTGGATCACCAGCCCACCGGACGTGTTGGATGCCCTTCTCTTCGCCTCGCCAACGCCGTTCTCTGCCTGGGGCGTGATCGCCATGTGGGCAATCTTCGCCGCGGCTATCCTGGCCGCTCTTCGCCGAAGGCTGCGCCTGCGATGGCGCACATGGCGCCTTGCCCATGTAATCTTCGCGACCGTGACCGTCATCGGGAGCGTGGTTCATGCCTTGCTGATCGAAGGGACGATGGAGACGGTCTCCAAGACCGTTCTCTGCGCACTTGTCATCGCGGCAACGACAAAGGCATTTGCCGACCTGCAGGTGTGGTCGACCCGAACGAAGGGAGGCTCGTGATGATGGAATCACAGCCAAATCCTTCGAACGTCCATTTGGCAAGGCTGTAGACGATTCCATAAGGTGAATTGGTTGGCAACGTCGTGCCGTTCTTGCTCATTTCGCCGCCCCTCGGATTGCCGGAATTTGCTATTGCAGAAACAGTCAGGGAGGCGTCTGCCGTCTGACCGAACAAGCGAAGAGCGGCCGAGCCAGGTTATGGCCTCACTGAAGGCGACGGACGCCCGGCACGAGAACCAGCGCGTGAGCTGGCGCAAGCGAAGGGCTTCCCTAGCCGTATTATCGGACTAGGCTGTAGGAGAGACACGCCAGCACGGAAGCCAACGCCGATCATTTTCATACAGAAGGACGTAGCCCGATATGACCGAGGCCCCGATCATCGCAGCAAAATCTCCCGGAATGGTCGAACTTGAAGAGGGCAAGCGTTACACGTGGTGTCGCTGCGGGCGGTCGAAGAATCAGCCCTTCTGCGACGGATCGCACCGGGGCACCGGAATTAAGCCGATCAGTTTTACAGCCGAAAAGACAGGAAGGTCCGCACTTTGCCAGTGCAAGGCCAGCGCCAACGCGCCGTTTTGCGATGGGACGCACGCGCGACTTGGCGAGCTTTCCGTTGGCGATCCGTCTCCAGAGGGGAAGGAATCCGGTGCACCCAAGGCCGTCCCGACGCCCGAAGAACCTACGGTCGCACGCATCCACGAGCTTGCCAGGGACGGCTTGTCGAAACTCGGCCATCACGGCGAGGTAGGTGCCATGGGCGTGCCGCGCAAGGACCTGCCACACTGGGACGATATTCAGATCCTGCCGGCTCAGATGGCCCGAAAACCCCTGCTCGACGACCACAAGGTTGGTACAAGCGTCGTGATTGGCCCACGCGCCGCAAGGCCCCTGCAACTCGATATCCCGCTGTTTGTCTCCGACATGAGCTTTGGTGCCCTGTCGGAGGAAGCCAAGACAGCGCTCGCGCGCGGTGCCGAGCTGGCCGGAACCGGAATCTGTTCAGGTGAAGGCGGCATGCTGCCTGAGGAGAAGGCAGAGAACAGCCGCTACTTCTACGAACTCGCCTCTGCCCGGTTCGGCTGGCGCCCGGAACTCGTGGAGGACGTCCAGGCCTTCCATTTCAAGGGAGGACAGGGGGCCAAGACCGGCACAGGTGGACATCTGCCTGGAGAGAAGGTCCAAGGGAAGATCGCCGAGGTGCGTGGGCTAGAGCCCGGCCAGAGCGCGATCTCTCCCAGTACATTCCCAGACCTCGTAACCCCGGAGGATTTCGCGAAACTCGCCGATGAAGTGCGAGAGCGCTCGGGGGGCATTCCGATCGGGTTCAAACTCTCCGCAAATCACATCGAGGATGACATCGACTTTGCCCTCGAAGCCAGTGCCGACTACATCATCCTGGACGGGCGCGGCGGCGGGACCGGGGCGGCGCCGTTGATTTTCCGCGATCATATCTCCGTGCCGACGATTCCGGCGCTGGCGCGGGCAAGGCGGCATCTGGATGCGAAGTCAGGTCGTGAGGTCACGCTTGTTGTCACAGGTGGGCTAAGGGTCGCCGAGGACTTTGTGAAGGCGCTTGCCCTGGGTGCCGATGCCATAGCCGTGTCAAACGCGGCAATGCAGGCGGTCGGGTGCATAGCAGCCCGCATGTGCAACACCAACAACTGCCCGGTCGGCGTCGCTACCCAGAAACCGGAACTCAGGGCGCGTCTCGATGTCGAGGTAGGAGCGCAGAGGTTGGCGCGGTATTTCGGTGCGAGCGTCGAACTCATGAAAGTTCTGGCGAGGGCCTGTGGACATGGGGATCTATCGAATTTCACTGTCCACGACATTACCACTTGGAACCGTGACATGGCGGCGTTGAGCGGCATTCGGTTTGCCGGTGTCGGGCAAGAGGCAAGTTAGGGTGCGGACAGCCACCAACCTTCTTTGCGAACCAGGTATTCGATGTTCGACCACCCCACGGCCGAAACGCAACTCGACCTTCTTTCGGGCATAGTACTTCTTGATGAGGTCCTGCCCGAACTCCGGTCGCCTCTTCGAGATGTTCCGCCAATATGGCCTGAGTTCCGCCTGCGGGGGCACCGGTATACGTCGGCGGCGGGATCGAAAGGGTAGTTGGTGGCCAGGCAAGACACCGCGGTCGCAAGCGGTCCGCTGCTGGCAACAAAAACCGACTTGGCAGGGATTTTCGTTGCGCTCAGCCTCGTGACCCTCGTGACCCTCGTGATGACTTGGCTGGTATGACGCAGATAAATGAGAGGGACCCTTTCGCAGAGAAGTCGAAAGCAACCTGCGCTTGGCCCTTGACGGCCGTCATATCAACGGAGACATAATCCCAAGGTTTTTGACTCGGACGGGTTCCGAAAAAAAGCGCATCGCCAGAAAGAAAACATAGCCTGATACTGCCCTACTGGAGCCCCTTATGAAATTTCGCTTTCCCATCGTCATCATTGACGAGGACTTCCGTTCAGACAACTCTTCTGGCTTGGGCATCCGTGCCATCGCTGAAGCCATCGAGAGCGAAGGCTTTGAGGTGTTGGGCACAACCAGCTACGGAGATTTGTCGCAGTTTGCGCAACAGCAATCCCGCGCAAGTGCTTTTGTGCTGTCCATCGATGACGAGGAATTCACGCCCGGCCCCGATCTTGATCCAGCAGTGTTGAACCTGCGGTCCTTCATCGAAGAAGTGCGTTGGAAAAACAACGATGTGCCGATTTATATCTACGGCGAAACCAAGACGAGCCGCCATCTGCCCAACGATATTTTGCGCGAACTTCATGGGTTCATTCACACATTTGAAGACACACCAGAATTCGTCGCCCGCCATATCGTCCGCGACGCCAAGGCCTATCTCGAAGGTATCCAGCCGCCGTTCTTCAAGGCGCTGCTCGACTACGCAGAGGATGGATCCTACTCATGGCACTGTCCGGGGCACTCTGGCGGTGTGGCGTTTCTGAAAAGTCCTATCGGGCAGATGTACCACCAGTTCTACGGCGAGAACATGCTGCGAGCAGATGTGTGCAACTCGGTCGAGGAACTTGGCCAGTTGCTTGACCACAACGGTGCCATCGGCGCGTCCGAGCGCAATGCGGCAAGGATTTTCAATGCCGACCACTGCTTCTTTGTCACCAACGGCACCAGCACATCAAACAAGATGGTATGGCACCATACAGTCGCCCCCGGCGACGTGGTTGTCGTTGACCGAAATTGTCACAAATCCATTCTGCATAGCATCATAATGACGGGCGCTATCCCCGTTTTCATGAAACCGACGCGCAATCACTATGGCATCATCGGGCCAATTCCAAAGGCCGAGTTCGTGATCGAGGCGATCAAGGAGAAAATCCGCTCCAACCCGCTGTTGGCGCATGTGGATGCGGACACGGTCAAGCCGCGTATCATTACCCTGACGCAATCGACCTATGACGGCGTCTTGTACAACACCGAGACGATCAAGGATATGCTCGACGGCTATGTCGAGAACCTGCATTTCGACGAGGCTTGGTTGCCGCACGCGGCGTTCCACCCGTTCTATGGCACCTTCCACGCAATGGGGCGCAAGCGCGACCGACCGAGCCATTCGGTGACCTATTCGACCCAGTCAATCCACAAGCTTCTGGCCGGGATTTCGCAGGCGAGCCATGTATTGGTCCAAGACAGCAAGAACAGCAAACTGGACCGGCACCTGTTCAATGAAGCGTATCTAATGCACAGCTCGACCAGCCCTCAATATAGCATCATTGCGAGTTGCGACGTGGCTGCCGCGATGATGGAGCCTCCTGGTGGGCGCGCTCTTGTCGAAGAAAGCGTGATCGAGTCGCTCAATTTCCGTCGCGCTATGCGAAAGGTGGATGAAGAGTACGGCAACGATTGGTGGTTCCAGGTTTGGGGTCCAGAGGAGTTGGGCGAAGAAGGCGTCGACAGTCCCGAAAACTGGGTGCTGCAAAAAACGAACGCCGAAGGCGTGCAGCCGTCAGATGGCGAAGAATCCTGGCATGCCTTTGGCGACATGGCCCCCGGCTTCAACATGCTGGATCCTATCAAAGCCACCATCATCACGCCGGGTATGAATTTTGACGGGAAGTTCGACTATTCGGGTATCCCTGCTTCAATCGTTACAAAATATCTGGCTGAGCATGGTGTTGTCGTCGAGAAGACGGGTCTCTACAGCTTCTTCATCATGTTTACGATCGGGATCACCAAGGGCCGCTGGAATTCGCTTCTGACCGAGTTGCAGCAGTTCAAGGACGACTATGACAAGAACGTTCCGATGTGGCGCTGCATGCCGGAATTTTGCGCCAAACAGCCGCGCTATGAACAAATGGGTCTGGGCGATATGTGCCAGCACGTCCATTCGCTATATGCCAAATCTGATGTCGCTGTTCTGTCGACGCAGATCTACCTCAGCGACCTGGTGCCCGCGATGAAGCCGACTGACGCGTTTTCCTGCATAGCCGCCCGTAAGACCCAACGCGTGCCGATAGACGATCTTGAGGGACGTATAACAACAAGCCTTGTCACACCCTACCCACCGGGCATTCCGCTTTTGATCCCAGGAGAGGTCTTCAACAAGAAGATCGTCGAATATCTGAAATTCAACAGAACCTTCGTGCGCGAATGTCCGGGGTTCGAGATCGATATTCATGGGCTGGTGCAGGAGTTGGATGAGAACAATCAGATTCAATATTTTGCAGACTGTGTTGCCACTGACGAGGAGGTTTAGCATCCGCACAGTCGGTAAGTGGCCGTTCGTGCTCCCAGAAGCATTTGACATTATGGGCTCTGACCCGCCATTCGCGGCGGAGGTCATTTACGGCTGGTTTGGGCCGTCCCTGAAGACGGCCCTCTTCTTCAGATTTCAATGGCCTGTGCAATCGCGAGAGCATGCTCCAGCCCGAGTTCGCCAAACATCTGGTACCGGTCTTGCTGCCGATAGAATGTGGTCTTGGGAATGCCGAGTTTGTCCAGCGTCCGCTTCACCGGCAAGTGGGACAGCTCCACAAGGCGGATGAATTCGAGCTTGTCTGAGGCTTGATATCCCATATGTCTTCGTCTCCCCCAGCATGCTTTTTCGAGCAAGCGGTTTTCGAGCGTGAGGTTGGCCACAGCCTCCTTCAGTGCCGCAGCTCCCGCGCGAAGATCTTTGATCTCGGGACTGGTCGCCTGACGGACGGTATCGCCAGCCAAACGCTTCTTTCCAGCTTCGAGCAACTCCCTCGACCAGCCGTAGTACAGGCGGGTGGCAATCCCTTCCCGACGGCACAGCGCGGCGATGTTCTCCTCGCCACGGAGGCCCGCCAGAACGATGGGGATCTTCTCCTCGGCCGAGTAGTGCTTGCGGGTCTTGTGGTTGATCCCCGTGACCAGCTTGTCAGCGGCATCCTTCGATGTTCCGGGTGTCTGTTTCATCTTCGCTCCCTGATGGCTTCGATGAACCAGAACCCTCCGTCGCTCAAACCCCTAAATCTCTCCGTAGGGCGCTGACGTCAGACACAACCCACTGACATTACTCGTTCAATCCAGCGACCTCACATCCAAAATCCCTGTAAATCAAAAAACTTCCCTGTAAATCGGGCCAGAACAGGGAAAACCACCCGAAAACGGACCCGCGTTTCGGGCCCACTGAGACGCCTGCAGTTGTGCTCCGAAAATAATGGGAAATGGGGTGGTGTCAGACAAGTTCGAACTCGTCTCTACTAGGGCAAGACTGCTGTCCCTTATGCCGCGCCGAGGCGGCGCCACCCGGCGAGAGCAGCGGTACGGTTTTTCTTGAAGTTGGACCTGGAGGAGAGGCTGCGCTCCGAGTTGAAATGGTTGGAGACAGAGGCGTGGACGGCGGAAAACATTTGCAGACTTCGCATCCGCCGGAAGCGTTGCATCGCCCGCTCTCGTCGTCGGAACGGCAGGTGCGAATTCTCCGCCCGGTCGTTCAGCCATTGGCCAGTTTCGTGTAGTTGTTCGGCGCCAATCGCCTTCAAGGCCGCGCCGCAGGACCGAAGCAAGTCAGAGACGATGGCCTCAGGCCGGCCGTATCGCCGCATCGTTTTCTTCAAGAATTTCAATGGACCGCCAGGCGGATGATCTCTTCGCTCGTCTTGAAGTATTTGAACGGGTCGCGTTTTGTCATCTGTGGACGCTACCCAGCCCCCTGCCCCGCGACAAGCCAAGTTGCTCTGACACCGCCTTCCGAATGAATGACAGCCTCCGTAGTTCTGCGGATTTCGAACGAGTGGGTTCCAACTATGCTAACGTCGAAGGAACCACCAATGAACCACCGCCGGATACGACTGGAGCAACAGATTGGAAAAAAGCGGGAAACTATTCGACGGCAGGCTTCTCGGGCGCCATATGGGCGTCGCCCTCTGGCTGTCTGCCTGTTTCCTGGCGCTGGGAGGAATCTGGATATCTGAACGCAGTGCCAGGATTGACGAACTCACCGCGGAAAGCGATCGCCTGCAAGCCCGGGTCTCCCAGCGTGCCGATCAACACGCCGCTCACCTGACCGCTCTGTCCGCCATTGCCATCGCCGGCGCGGAGCAACGGCCCGACCTCTTTCGGGATGTTGCCGGAGCGATCATGCAGTTCTATCCTCGGATCACTGGAATTGCCCTGATCCCGCTTGGCACAGACACGGGCGGAATCGAGATCGGAATGGAGGAGACAGACCTTCGGGACCTCATTCGTGCCGCGGCGCGCGAGTCTACGGGGGCACCTGTGCTCGTACCTGCGCCGTGGGAGACCCCGTCTTATCTGATCGTCAAGCGCAGTCCGAACACCGATGCGGCACGCTATGGCCTTGCCCTGACGATCGACGCCAGGGCGCTGCTCGAGGGCGAGTCCGGCTATTGGGAAAAGGCGGCAACAGTGCGTGTGCTGTCTCTTCCGGACGGGACGCCGATCCTCGCCGAAGGTCCGGAACCGGGAATGCCGCAGTTCGCAGAAAGATTGTCGAGCGGCACGCAACCGCTTCGCCTGGAGACCAGCGTTGCGCTCAATCCTACCGACCTGCTGCCGCTGACGAAGGTCGCGCTGGTCATCGCCATAATGACCCTCGGGGCATTTGCATCCCGGGTTGCTCTTCGCCAGCGCGCAAGGGTCCGGGCAGCGGAACAGCTGGCAGAGTTAAGTGGTATGGAAACACGTCTCAGCCATGCGAGCCGCGTGAACGCCCTTGGAGAGATGGCGAGCGGTATGGCGCATGAGCTCACCCAGCCTCTGACCGCAATCCTCGCCCAGGCCCAGGCGGCACGGCGGCTCGCGACACGGGGTGACACCGGCAAGGTTTCCGAGGTGCTCGAAGAAATCATTGCACAAACGAGACGAGCGTCGGCAATTCTGGAAAGACTCAGGACATGGACGCGACCGCACTCGCGGCGGCCGGAAACTGTGGACGTGCGGGACTGCGTGGCAGTCGCCGAGACCTTGCTTGGTCGTCAGGCTGAGGAAATCGGCTCCAAGCTCGTGATCCGGACGCCGGATCAACAGGTCCCAGTCCTTGCAGACCGGATCGAACTGGAGCAGGTGATCTTCAATCTCGTCAGGAACGCGCTCGACGCTGTCGAAGGGATCGATGGTGATCGCATCGTGACCGTGACGCTCTCAGTGGACGGACACATAGCGCATGTAGACGTTCAGGACACCGGACCCGGCGTCCGGGAAGACATCAGGGACAGGCTCTTTTCGCCATTTGTGACCACGAGGGATGCGGGAACGGGGCTTGGACTTGCGCTCAGCCATCGGCTCGTGGAGCGCGCCGGAGGCGATCTGGCACTGGTTCACGCAACCAGCGGCGCCCAGTTCCGGGTCAGCCTCCCGCTTGCGCAGGAAAGCCGCGAGGCCGCGGAATGAGCGCTCGGGTTTACCTTGTCGATGACGACGCCGCCGTACGCGACGCTCTCTGCCTGCTTCTTTCAACGGTGGGTATCGACACCACCGCATATGCCCGCCCGGCGGATTTCCTACAGGCGCTGCCGGGCCTTGCGCCGGGTTGCCTCATCCTTGATATCCGGATGCCCGCGATTTCCGGTCTGAAGCTTCAGGAACAGCTGCGCAAGGCGGAGATCGACTGGCCGACCGTTGTCATCTCTGGCCATGGCGATATCGAGGCCTGCCGCAAGGCATTTCGAAATGGTGCAATCGACTTCCTTTCGAAACCGGTGGACGAACAGGATCTGATCGATGCGATTCAGAAGGGCCAGGCGGCGTTGGACCGGGCGGTGGCAGAACAGGCGGAGCGCAACGAGACGCTGGTCTTGCTGGCCGATTTGACGCCTCGCGAACACGAAGTGCTGTCGCTGGTTGCCCGCGGCTTCACTACGCGCGATATCGCAGGCGCGTTGGGTGTCTCGCCCCGAACCGTGGAAAGCCATCGCGCGGCCATCGGCGCAAAGCTCGGGACCACCTCGCCGGCCGAAATGGCGCGCCTGTGGATCGAAGCGGAGAGCACTCCGTAGAAGTACGGAGACCGATGCCCGAGCTACGAATGGGGCCATCTTTGCCGTGCTGGTAGGTGTTTTCCTGTCAACAGTAGAGGAGACCTGACATGTACCGATCGATCATCTTCGTGGCCGCGCTTGTGGCACCTATTGCCGCCGCTGCCCAGGAATTGCCCACTGCGCCCTATTTGCCGCTCGCCATGGCCAGCGATGCCGCCAGTGCCGCTCTCACCGCCTGTGCCGACGAGGGCCATAACGTCAGCGTTGCGATCGTGGCACGCGACGGCACCACCAAGGTTCTTCTGAAGGCAGACAATTCCGGTGCTCATACCGCCTCGAGTGCTACGGGCAAAGCGTTCACTTCCGCCGGCCTGGGGCGGGATACTGCGGGTCTCGCCGAGTTCATCTCTGCAAACACTCAGAACAATGGCCTGCGGGATATGGACCCGCGGCTTGTCATTCAGGCAGGTGGATTGCCGATCCGGATCAACGGCGCACTTGTCGGTGGCATTGGTGTCGGCGGTGCACCCTCCGGCGCAATCGACGCCGATTGCGCACGCGTCGGCCTCGACAAAATCGGCGCGGAATAAGGCGCCCTGGCCGCGCGTTCTGCGCACGGCTCGCAATTCTGGAACCTCCCTTGCAGAAAGGACCCGTCATGACCCGTTTTGCGCTCATTCCCTTTTTGGCGTGCCTTGCCGCCATGGCAACAGCCCAAACCGCGCCATCGTCCAGCGAGATCGCCGCCTATGAGGGGCTGTTCCGCGCGGCGCACACCGGAGACGCCGCGACAATCCGACGGCTCGCCGAAAACGGTGCGGACGTCGATGCGCGCGACCCCAAGTGGCGAACGCCTGCACATGTGGCGGCTTTCGCTTCTGAAGACACGGCGCTCCGGGCGTTGGCGGAGGCCGGGGCGGACATGAACGCGCTCGAAGGTCGCGCCTACGACGTGGTCACGATCGCGGCGGTGGCGGACGACCCCGATCTGATGTCGCTCGCCATCGACCTCGGCAATGATCCCGGCCTGATGACCAGCCCCTATGATGGGACCGCGCTTATCGCGGCAGCGCATCTCGGCCATGTCGAGGTGGTCAAGCGCCTGATCTCGGCGGGTGCGCCGCTGGACCATGTGAACAATCTGCATTGGACGGCGGTGATGGAGGCCGTGGTCCTGGGCGACGGAGGCCAAAACCACCAGGCCGTTCTCGAGGCGCTGCTCTCGGCCGGAGCCGACCGGACCCTGGCAGACCGGGACGGCGTCACGCCATTGGAGCATGCGAGGGCGCGTGGGTTTACGGAGATGGTTGTAAGGCTCGAGCGGGAAGATTGAGAGATTTCCGGCAATACTTGCCCGAGATCTGTATTCTGAATGGTTACCGTGATATCCAGATAGGAAGGTGCTCGGCAGCTATTGACGGAGCTGCCCCTCTTGACTCATAAATCAATCATCGCAGGAGAACGACCGGAGAACATCGCTCCGGGCGTTTTGCGTTAGCCCGCTCCGAGGGTTCCTCCCAGGCGAATGTGTATGCGTGGGGCTGAGCGCAGAGGTTCTCTAGCGACAGTGGATTTCACCGGGGAATCCACCCGCGACGCAATCCTCAAGAAAGATTTCTATTTACAGATAATTGCGGCGCACCCACAGTCGCGCAAAGTGGATTCTTGACCAAAACTGTAAAATCCACAGAGGAATCCAGCTTGGCCGGAATCCACCCCTCGGAATCTACCCCGGGAATCTACTTCGATAACCAGCACCACCAGACAAAAGCAGACCATTTCCGGTCGTGTCAGATCGGCTCGTTCGCGGCGTAGAAACGGATGTCTGCGATCGCGATGTCGGCTTCGAAATCGCGGCCGATGGCGACGATCCCGAGGCGCCGAAGGCCGGCGATGTTCAGTGCCTGATCCGTGCGGTGCGGCGTGAACTTCGCGAAAGGCAGGAACACGGTTTTCCATTCCGGCGGAGCCCGGAAACTCTGACGGTAGGATACCCACGGACGGCGGATGTCGGAGGTTCGCAGATGCAGGTTGTAGGTCTGACCGTTGCCGAACACGTCGAGCCGGATACCCTCCCATTGCCGCGCATCCACCTCGCCGCCGGCATCGCCGAGATCCAGGGCGACCTGCAGGAAGCCGCCATTGTTCTCAAGGCTGACACCGCCCCGCATGCGGATGGCGTCTCGAGCGCCAACGGTCTCACGGGACATCGTACCCGACGAAACGCCGCCCATCACCCGGTCGGAGATCAGCGTCCAGCCATTGCCGGTCACCGCCATCGGCGGGTCGAAACGGAGATCGTCGATCACTTCCGGGGCATCAATCATGGGGCGGGTCCCTCCTGCCACTGGCGTAGATTTAGCAACTGTGTCTATTCATCGAGCTTAAGACGCCATGGGGTATCGGTTTTGATGATCGCGTTAGCGATTGTGACCAACCTTCGGGCGATTGCGATGATGACGAGCTTGTGTGGCTTTCCACGCTCCTTGAGGCGTTTTGCGACCGGCTTCAGAACCGGATTGTGACAAGCGGCGGCGAGCGCGGCCTGGTACAGCACATGTCGCAATGATCTTCGTCCGCCCGCGATAACGCGTCTGCCTTGCATCGCCCCGCTGTCATGTGGGACCGGTGCCAAACCGGTCATGGCAGCAATCTCACCCGATGACATCCGGCCGAGTTCAGGCAGTTCAGCGATCAACA
>NZ_FNEK01000060.1 GCF_900099935.1 Aliiruegeria lutimaris
GTCGGCGATGCGCGCCTCAATCCAGCCGGTCACGCCGGCCAGTTTGCGGTGACCACCTCCGTTACCTTGCGGTCGTGGTGTCAGTGATCCGGTTTCCCGCCGCAGCTTGATCAGATCGTTCACAAATCTCGGCGAAACCCGGAAGTGCCGCGCCGCCTCGCGGTGCCCGTGACCTTCATCGACAAAAGCGACGACGCGCTCGCGTAGCTCTATTGGATGTGGTTTGCCCATCTGAGACCCCTATATCTGCCTCAACAGAAGGGAATCACATCACAACCAATCTGGGAAGCCTGAATCAGATAGGCCGCGAAACGCTCTAGTGTTCGGCGTCACTTTTCTGCCAAAAGAGGTCTCAAGGCATCATTCGGAAAACAGGTCGGCGTGATATTGTTGCTTTCCTGCCAAAGCCCAATGGACCGGCGTGTCTTGTAGCCTGGTAACCCGTCAACGCCGCCAACATCATGACCTTGTGCGACAAGCGCCTTTTGAATGGTCGCTACGTCTGAGCGAAAAAGCCCGCCAATCTTTTCCCAATTGGCCTGGAAATCTCCAACTCCGAACTGGATCCTGTCTCCCACATGACCGACGAAGAGCGCATAAAGATCGCTCATGTTGTAGTTTTTCAGGACGTAGAAATTTGGTGTGACGATGAAGGCCGGGCCGTACCGTCCTGCGGGCATGAGAAGGAAGCCTTCTCCGTCCTGTTCACCTTCCGGGAAAGGCCGCCCGGAAGCGCGTTTTATCCCGAGCGCTTCCCATTTGTGGATCGTTTGACCCTGGTCCGGGCCTTCCAGGCTACAGGAAACGGTAACAGGAACGGTCACCTCAAAGCCCCAGTCCCGACCGGCGACCCATCCGTGTTGGTCCAGAAAATTCCCGATGGAAGCGATGGTATCGGCCTCTGAATTCCAGATATCGGCCCGACCATCCCCGTCTCCGTCCGCGGCGTGGGCAAGAAAATTCGATGGCATGAACTGGGGTTGTCCCAAGGCGCCGGCCCAGCTGCTCCGCATGGAGCCCGGCGAGACATGCCCGGCTTGCGCGATCCGAAGCGCCGCGATCAGTTCCTCGGAGAAATATTCCGCGCGGGTGCTTATGAACCCCTTGGTCCCAAGAACTTCAAACGCGTCATGGGGAATCTTGACGCGTCCATAGGCGCTCTCGCGCCCCCAGATGGCAAGAATGATACGACCCGGAACACCCGTGCGCCGCTCAACCTCGGCGAGGGTCACGGCATGGCGCTTTGCCATTGCACGGCCTACAGAGGTCGCGCCGTCCACCGTGTTGCGGGCAAAATACTTTCCTGGCGACCCAAACTCAGCCTGTCTCTGGATTTTTGGTGTGCCGGCTTCTGTGCCCGGCGGCACCAAGTCAGGCAGTTCCCAATTGAGCCGCACGCCTTCAAATGCCTGATCGAAAATCTGCCTTGAAACGCCTTCTGACTTGGCGCGCGGCCAGATCTCCTGTTCGAGCCATTTCTGATATTCCGTCTCTACCGCAGCCCGGTCCAGCGCTGACGCAGCCAAGGTACCGATCAGCAGAAAAAGGGAAAGCACTAGGAATCTGATCAGCAAATCCGTGTCCGTCTCCGATAGTTTCAAAGACGATCCTAGCGGTTGGCTTTCCGGCTGTCCCGTAATTTTCCCGGCGTGGAGGCAGTTATGGCGTTCAGGAACAACGAGCCTACAATTGGTAATCCAACCGCCATTGGCCACCCTTGGGCAGGCGGCAATTGAAACCAAATTGGCGAGCTTACCCACGGATCGCGCAAGCCATCTGCGGGTTTGGAACGGGCTTTCACCCGAACCAAACCCGGACTAGGGTCGCGGAGAGATCCGGCTTCTGGTGCGCGCCCATGTTCAACGCAATCATCCCGGCCCACAACGAAGAGGCCTATATCGGGGCGACCCTGGAGGGCTTGTTGGCCCAGGACAGTGGCGCGCCCAAGGCGCTGCGCGTGATCGTCGCCGCCAATGGGTGCTGCGACCGAACCGCCGAGATCGCCGCCGGCTATGCGCCGCGTTTCGAGGCCCGCGGCTGGGAATTTGTGCTGCTGGACATCCCCGAAGGCGGCAAGCCGGGTGCGCTTAACCACGCCGATGCCGCCGCCGCGCCGGGCCCGCGCGCCTATATCGACGCCGATGTCATCTGTTCTCCGGCGCTTCTGGGAGAATTGGCCACGATCCTCGACACAGAGGCGCCGCGTTATGCCTCCGGTCGTTTCACCGTCGCGCTGCCGTCTAGCTGGGCCAGCCGGAACTATGCAAGGCTCTGGCTCAAGCTGCCCTTCATGGCCAGCGGCGTTCCTGGCTGCGGTCTGTTCGCGATGAACGCTTCCGGACGCGCGCGATGGGGAGCGTTTCCTCCGATCATTGCCGACGACCTTTTTTCCCATCTGAATTTCGCGCCCAGCGAGCGCTTCCGTGCAGAGGCGCCGTTCTCCTGGGTGCTGGCCGAGGGATTCGCTGCGCTTGTCCGGGTGCGCCGGCGTTGGGACGAGGGCAACCGGCAGCTATTCGAGCAATTCCCCGATCTTGCGCGGAACGAGGAGAAGGCGCCGGTTCGCCTGCGCGATCATGCGCGGCTCTTTCTCGGCCAACCGGTCAGCTATGGCGTCTATGTCGCCGTGGCGCTGGCCAGCCGGACAGGATTCTATGACCGCGAGAGTTGGGCGCGCGGGCGCTAGGCTGTCTCGTCCGGCTGAGGCAGGATCACATCCCGCAGCCGGGCCGCATTCCGCGCTTGATCGTGGCGTTCGAGCACCCGCCGCCGCCCTTCCTGCCCAAGCGCTGAGAGCTGTTCGGGGCTGGCCCGCAAGCAGGCCCGCGTGGCCTCTTCCAACGCATCCAGATCGTCGAGCGGCACGATCCAGCCGCAGGTTTCGTCCAGCAATTCGGGAATGCCCGCGATCCGGGTCGAGATCACCGGGCAGCCAAGTGCCATCGCTTCCATGATGACGACGGGCAACCCCTCGGCAAGACTCGGCAGCAACATGGCTCGTGCGCCGTTCAACGCCGCGCGCACTTGTTGCTTGGTGCCCCAGCCAGCGAGGTGGACGTTCTTCTCCACCCCGAGCTTTGCAATGCTGGCCTCGATTTCAACGCGGTCTTCGCCATCGCCGACGAGCAGGATCTCCAGTTCGGGGAAATCGGGGGCAAGGCGACGGGCAAGTTCGGGCAGCAGGACCTGCTGCTTGGCCTCGCAGAGACGCCCCACACAGACAAGCTGTTGGTTCGTGACCGCTTCCGTGCGCAGTGCGAAAGCGTCCGGATCGATGCCGCAGCCCACGATATGCGTCTTGTCGGCCGCCCATTCGCCGCAATGGTCGACGATGAAATCCCGGCAATACTCGGTGATGGCTATCACCGCCTGCGCATGACGCGCCTTGAGCGCGAACGCATTTCGGCCCGGTTCGACAAGCTCGTCCGGCCCATGAACGGTGAAGCTGTATTCCGGCCCCCCCATGCGCCGCGCGAGCATGGCGACTGCGGCGGAATTGGTGGAGAAATGGACGTGAACATGGGCTGTTCCGGCCTGCGTCGCGTGCTGTTTGAACCGGACCGCTTCCAGAAGATAGGCCGCGTTATGGATTGCCCGCCCGCGCGCCGCAGCGATCAGCCGGGCCGAACTGCCGATCGCTTTCGCCAACCCGACCGGGTTGCGGAAAAGTTCGACGATGAAATTGCCCAGCAGTGCGGCTGGTCCGGCGGTCAGCAGGTAATCGGTCTGCTCCCGCTCGGCGATGTCCAGCGGCTCGACAAGCTGCTCGTCCCAGGGGCGGATCGCATATCGGCGGACCGGCCCGATGCCCGCTGCCTCGTGGGCCCGGATCTCCTCGCGCACGAAGGTCGAACTCGTCATCGGGTAGGTATTCATCAGATAGGCGAGTGTCATGACCGGGCCGGCTGCTTCGGGGCTTGCCGCCGCAGAAAAGGGTGCGGGAAGCGGGAAATCAATGCCAAACCCGGAGCCTGCGTCCACACGCGCCGCGGAACAGGGAGGTCGGCAACAGGTTTTGCCGCCTCACCCTTGCAAAAGCGCTTCCACATGCCGGGCGATCGCCAGAGACGCGGTCAGACCGGGGCTCTCGACACCGTATAGAGACACCAGACCTGCAATCTCGCCGCCCCGGATGTCGAAATCCGCAGCCGGCGCGCCGGGGCCTGCCAGTTTGGGCCGGCAACCGGAATAGTCGGGGGCAAGGCTGCCCGCCGGCAAGCCGGGCCAGTAGCGGCGAATGGCACGATAAAAACTCTCGGCGCGTTCCGGGTTTACCCGGTAATACACCTCCCCTTCAGACATGCCGTCGGGCAGCCATTCGACATCGGGGCCGAAGCGCAGGTTCCCCGCGAGATCGAGCGTGGCATGCACGCCCAGACCGCCATCCACCGGCGCCGGGTAGACCAGCCGCGAAAACGGGGATCTGCCGGTAAACCGGAAGTAATTGCCCTTGGCCAGCCGGTAGCGCGGGATCCGTTCCGCGGACAGCCCGTCAATGTGCTGCGCCACCGCGGGTGCGCTCAGCCCGGCGCTGTTGACGAGCCAGCGGCAACGGAGCGTCATCTCCTCTGCGCCGCCGGTTCGAATTTCGAAACTCTCCGGCCGGGGAAAGGCAGCCGTGAGAGGTGTGCGACAGGCGACAAGGCCGCCCCCGGCCTCGATCTCGGCGATCAGGGCGAGCAGGAACTGGTGGCTGTCAAACAAGCCGGTCTCCGGCGAGAGCAGCGCGCCGGTGATCGACAGCTCTGGCTCCATTGCCATATGTTCCGCCCGCGACAGCATGCGCAGCCCCTCGACGCCATTGGCCTGTCCACGCGCCTGCAGCATCTCCAGCGTGGCAAGCTCCACCTCGTCGGTTGCGACGATGATCTTGCCGCTTCGGGAATGGGCGATGCCGCGCTCGGCGAGATAGTCATAGAGTGACCGTCGTCCAGCTACGCAAAGCGTATGTTTCAGACTGCCGGTCGGGTAATAAAGCCCGGCATGGATCACTTCGCTGTTGCGAGAGGAGATGCCCTCGCCGGGATGCGCAGCGGCCTCCAGCACCAGCACGCAATGGCCGGAACGCGACAGTTGCGCTGCGCAGGCAAGCCCCACCGCGCCCGCTCCGATCACCACTGCATCGAAATCCGTCATGAGCCGTCCAGTTCGCTCCAGCCTGTCAGCCGCGCCCGTAAACATCCTCGTAGCGGACGATATCGTCTTCGCCGAGATAGGAGCCGGTCTGCACTTCGATGAGATACATCGGCAGCTTGCCCGGATTGGCCATGCGGTGCACGGCGCCGAGCGGGATATAGACCGACTCGTTCTCGGTCAGCAGCTTGGTTTGCTCGCCTACGGTCACCTCTGCGGTGCCGGAAACGACAACCCAGTGTTCGGAGCGATGATGGTGGCTCTGCAGGCTGAGCACGCCGCCCGGATGCACCATGATCCGCTTCACCTGGAAGCGTTCGTCGATGCAGAGCGTCTCGTACCAGCCCCAGGGGCGGTGAAAGCGCGGATAATCGTCGGCCTGTGGGGCTGCGGCTGCGCGCAGCGTCTTGACCACGTCCTTGACCTCCTGCGCGCGGCTTTTTTCGGCCACCAGCACCGCGTCGCGCATGGCGACGACGACCATGTCCTTCAGCCCCAGACCGACGAGGTGCATATTCTCTTCCTCGGAGCGCAGGTAGCTGTCCGCGCAATCGATCACCGTCACGGCGCCATTGGTGGAAACGCCGTTCGCGTCGGGGCCTTCCTCTTTCCAGAGCGCATCCCAGGAGCCCAGATCGGACCACTTGCAGGTCAGCGGCACGGCGGAAACCTTGTCTGCCTTTTCCATTACCGCGTAGTCGAAGGAAATCGCCTCCGCCGAGCCATAGGCGTCGAGATCGAGCCGGAACAGGTTGAGATCCTCGGCGCCTTTCTCCAGCGCGGCCCTGCAGGGCGCGAGCAGTTGCGGCGCGCAGGCCTCGAATGCGGCGATCACGTCACCCGTGCGGAACAGGAATATCCCGCCATTCCAGAGGTATGTCCCGGCCGCCAGGAACGCCGCTGCCGTCTCCGCGTCGGGTTTTTCACGGAAGGAGGCCAGCGCGATGGCCGCGCCCGAACCGTTGGGTTTTGCTGTGAGTTCGAGATAGCCGTAGCCCGTCTCGGGCCGGTCCGGCGTGACGCCGAAAGTGACCAGCGCGCCGGTCTGCGCCGCGTCGACGCCCTGCCGGACGGCGCTCAGGAAGGCCGGAACGTCCGCAATCACGTGATCGGAGGGCGCGACCAGCATCAGCGCATCCGCCCCCTCGTCGCGTTCCAGCATCAATGCGGCAGTCAGGATGGCGGGCCCCGTGTCGCGCAGGCAGGGCTCCACGACGACCTGCGCGTCCATCAGCCCGATCGCGGCGGCTTGTTGGGAGGCCATGAACCGGAAGGTTTCGTTGGTCATCACCAGCGGCGGCCCGAAACCCTCACCGCTCAACCGGCGCAACGTGCTCTGGTAGAGGCTCTCCTTGCCCAGGAGTTTCGCGAACTGCTTTGGATAGGCCTTGCGCGAGGAGGGCCACAGACGCGTGCCAGACCCGCCGCAAAGAATGACCGGATGAATCATGATATGTCTCCTCGTTGCCTGTACCGCTCTTCGACGGTGTGTTTCTTTCTTGATGCCCGAGTTGACGCACGATGTCATGGATTGAATGCCCCGGGGCAGTTTCACTCTTTTTTCAAGCCTCTGGGAGAGGGATAGTCTGAAACGGAAGATGAACCCGGAGGGATCGGATTTGCACTGGCGTCTGCGTAGGGTCTTGTTGGCCGGTTTGATGTTGCTGGCGGGCCTGCCCCGCGCTGCGGGCGCGGCTGACGATGCGCGCGAGCTGGCCCATTTCGTGGTCGGGCACGATGTCGTCGCACCCGACGTGGGCCCCTTCTCGGCAACGATAGGAGCCTTCGGCAACGGGCATTTCCTGATGCCCGGAGGCGGGTTCGAACCGATGGTCTTCCGCACGATGTTCCAGGCTTCGGGGGGCAGCGCGGACAGGATCCTTGCTTCCGCCGAGATGCTCTCCAACAGCGACAGTTGGCAAAACGGTGCTCTCGATGGTGCCGAGGTCGAGATCTTGCGGATCGAGAGCGGTGCCTTTCGGTCGGTTCGTCGGAGTCGTATCGCGCAAGACGGCTACCGCGTGGCAGGCTGGATCCCGCTCGGGCCGGGCAAGGTCGTCCCGGGCGGGCAAACGCAGGCACTCCTTTCGTTTCCCACCTGGTATCGCACCGGTGTGCCCTATTACTTCACCATTCGCGCTGTCGGGGCTGATGGGAGCTTGTCCGAGCCTGCGGAGGCGGCTGTTGCGCGACGAGAACTGGCCCTGCCGAAATCCGGAAATGCCACCCGCTTGATCGGGCTGGAGCCACGGTCCGACGCGACGCGGGAGCGTCTGCCGGCGCCGCGCGGGCTGCGCGCGCGGGAGCTTGAGACTGGCGAGATCGCGCTCCACTGGGAGGCGGTTCCCGGAGCCGCAGGCTATGCGCTCTATCGTTCGGATGTCCTGCCCGAGGCGCATCGCGGCGCCTATTTGCAGCTTGAGGAAGCCGGGCCGCCCATCCGTGAGGGGGATCTCGTTCTCCTGCGCACCCGTTTCCTGCGCGCCGAGCGAGAAAAGCTTCTGAGCAACCGAATCTGGGACAGCGGCGAACCGCGTCGTGATTTTGTCCCGCCGCTGGTGCCGAAATGGTCGGACGAGGCCGGCGGCGGCGATTGGCGGCTCGTGCCGCATCCCGCCGATACACCTGTTCCGGACGCGGGACAGACACACTTGCGCGTGACGCTCGGGGCGAAGGAACGCTTCGCCATTGGCCGTTTCAATCATTCGGGGCTGGCGCAATCCTGGTATCCGGTGCTCGAACCCGACCGGAGCTATCGTTTCGAGGTCTGGATGCGGGGCAGGACGCCCCAGACCGTCCGGTTCGAACTCACCGGGTTTCATGCCAGCGCGAAGGGCGGCGCCCTGGAGCCGATCCCGTTTCGCCTGACGCCGCAATGGCGGCGCTACAGCATGGATTTCTCCGTGCCGGTCGTGAATCCGGGCCGGGGCGCCGGCCGGATGGAAATCGTGCTGACCGGGCCGGGAGAGTTCGACATCGACAATTTCCGCGTGTTTCGCGCAGATGCGCCTTACCTGGCTCTATTGCCCGAGGATGTGGAGCGGCTGGCCGCCTCGGGCATGGCAGCGCTGCGAACGCATGGTTTCGTCCGCACCGGACGGAGCAGCTACGACCTCGAGCAATTGACCAACCCGGCAGGCGCAAGCAGCGGTACCGAAGGCGGCAACACCTTGCCGCAGGTTCTGGGCGAATTCACGCGGCTGGGCGTTGACCCCTGGCTCCAGATCGAGCCGCATCTGACGGAGGCCGAATGGATCGGGCTTGCCGAGTACCTGGCCGCGCCATACGATCCGTCCTTGGACGATCCCGCCCGAAAACCATGGGCGGCCCGGCGCCATGCAAATGGGCAAGCCGTTCCGTGGACCGAGAACTTCAAGCAGATAACGTTGGAGATCGGCAACGAGACCTGGAACGGCCTTTTTGCACCCTGGGTCTTCCCGCAAATGCAGGACGCGGTGGACGGACAAAGCTACAACGCGGGCGAGGTCTATGGTCTGTACCAGGAATATGTCCTCTCGATCCTGAAACGCAGCCCTTATTGGGATGCCCTCGCCCCGAAAACCCGGACG
The DNA here is from genome assembly GCF_900099935.1 of Aliiruegeria lutimaris. Taxonomy (GTDB): domain Bacteria; phylum Pseudomonadota; class Alphaproteobacteria; order Rhodobacterales; family Rhodobacteraceae; genus Tropicimonas; species Tropicimonas lutimaris. The sequence goes on from NZ_FNEK01000060.1 coordinate 8,703, forward strand.
GTTCTGGGCGGACGCGCCGGGTTGGGCGATTGGGCCGGCTTTCGGTACGGCGCGGATGCGGCACGGCGCTCTCCGGGTTCCGACGTGTTGGCCCACGCCGGATATATCGGCGGATGGGAGAATGGCGCTGCGCCCGAAGCCCCGACTGCCAACGGGCTTTTCAGGGTTCTGACCCATGTTCTGCAAGTGAGCCTGCCCCAAGCGCACAAACAGATCGCGGCGGCGGCCCGGATCGGTGAGGCACGCGGTCAGGCGCCGGTCATGGGCATGTACGAGGCTGGCCCCGGATATGTTCTGGACGGTCTCAACGGACGCCGGATGAGCCCGGAGCAAACTGATGCGCAGGAACGGGCGCTGAAAAGCAAGGCGGCGGGAACCGCGACGCTGGACAGCTTCCTCGCCCGCGCGCGTCTGGGTATGCGCGCGCAGAACTTCTTTCTCTATGGCGACGGCTCGCACTGGTCCTCGCATCGCCGTTGGCAGCATGGCGGGCAAGTCCTGCCGGCCTGGGAATTGCTGGCATTGTTCAACCGTGTCGGGACGGGCGACATGCTCTCGGTTCGGACGCTGGCCGTACCGGTGGCCGATCTGCCCGAGGAAAAAGGCCGGCAAGCCGTGCAGGCGGCTCCCCTCGTCGATGCCTATGCCACACGCTCCGGGGACCGGGTGACGTTGATGCTGGTGTCGCGCCGTGTGCCGGGTCTTCCGGATGCGCACAGGGATGGCGGGAAGCGGGTCATGGTCGATTTGCCCTTCAAGACCACGCAGCGCGTCACCCGAATTTCGCAAAGCGGGCAATGGAACAGCGACAATCTCACCTCCCGCGAGGTGACGTTGCAGCACCAAGATGTGCCGCCCGTCTCCGCGCTTCCCCACCTTGAAGTCGCGGATTTACCAGCCGGATCGACGATTTTCTATGTCTTTGAAGGCGTGGAATAAGCTCCCGCGGCGATTGGGCTGGCAAAAACAGCGGAAATCTGGTTCTCCCTTGCGCGATCTTGCGAAGAGGAAATCCAGTGACTTCGACCGCGCAAATCGGAATCGTCGTGATCGGTCGCAACGAAGGCGAACGTTTCTTGGCCTGCCTGAAGTCGCTGGCGGATTTCGACGGCCCGCTCGTCTATGTCGATTCCGGCTCGACCGATGGATCCGTTGCCGCTGCCCGGGACGCGGGAGCGTCGGTCGTGGAACTCGACATGTCTCGTCCTTTTACCGCGGCGCGGGCACGCAACTCCGGGTTGCAGCGTTGGTAGAACATGGGGCGCCCGAATTCGTGCAATTCATCGATGGTGACTGTCAGATTGTTCCCGGTTGGCTCGAAACGGCCTCGCAATACCTCGCGACGCATGAAAACGCCGTCGCGGTGGCCGGGCGGGTGCGCGAACGTCATCCGGAGAAAAGCGTCTTCAACCGTCTGTGTGATGCCGAGTGGAACCAACCGGCCGGACAGGTCGACGCCATCGGCGGAATCGCGATGATGCGGCTGGACAAGGTTCTTGCTGTGGAGGGTTTCCGTGAAACCCTTTTGGCGGGCGAAGAGCCGGAACTTTGCCTGCGGTTGCGGCGCGAGGGTGGCGAAATCTGGCGGCTCGAAACGGAAATGGCCCTGCACGATGCTGACATGACCCGGTTCTTCCAATGGTGGCGCCGAAGCCGGCGGGCCGGGTATGCCTATGCCGAAGGCCGGGCGCTGCACGGTGCAGGGCCGGAGCGGCACTATGTTGCCGAGCTGAGGCGCATCCTTTTCTGGGCCGGCCTGCTGCCGGTCGTCATCCTTGCGCTTGTCCTGAGCGGCGGCCCGTGGGTGCGTTACGCGTTGGTGCTCTACCCGCTGCAGGTTCTGCGTCTTGTGCCGCGGGAGGGGGGCGAACGCGCCTTTTTCCTGACGCTTGGGAAGTTCCCCGAGATGCTGGGGGTGTTGGATTACTGGATCACGGGTCGCTGCGGCGTTGCGATAAAGCGCTACCAAAAGTAACGAAACGTTCCTCAGTCCGGGCGCCAGCCCGCCAAAAGGGGACGCAGGACAAACCGCCACGTATCGGGAATGAAACGCTCGGGAAGCCACGGTTTGCGCCCGCGCAGCCGGCTGTGGACGTGGTTCAGACCTGCCCCGAGAATGACCACGCAGCCATTGGCGATGGCGCCGATCCGGCCGAGGCTGCGGAAGGAGTAGAGCCGGCGAGATGCGTACCAGTATTCGGGGCGGCGGCGCAGGCCGATTTCGCTGCCGCGCAGCGCGGTGGCCGCGCCTTCAACATGGATCACCTCTGCCTCGGCGACATGCCAGCATTGCCAGCCCGATTTGTTGAGGCGACGCATCAAATCCACCTCCTCGTAATAGAGGAAATAGCCCGGATCGAAAAAGCCGACCTGCTGCAGCGCGGTGAAGCGCAGCATCACGGCGGCCCCCGTGACCCAGTCGACCGGGCCGGTTTCCTGTTCCGGTTCCATCGGAATCCGCCAGCGCTTGAGCATTCGGGTGATCGGTCCGAAATTCGCGGCCTCGGCGAATTCGCCGGCAATGGACGGGAAACGAAAAGCTGCTGTGCTTGGCGCTCCGTCAGTATCGATCAGGCGCGCACCCGCCGCGCCGGCCTTGGAATGCGCGTGCATGAAATCGGCAAGGATGTTCAACGCGTTATTGGAAAGTTTCGCATCGGGATTGAGCAGAAAGACCAAATCAGGCGGGTCTTCGCGCCTGGACAGATCGTGCAAGACCACGTTGTTGCCACTGCCGAAGCCGCGATTCTCGCGCTCAAGGTGGAGCCGTACACGACCGCCCCATCCGCGTGCTTCGATTTCGTCTGCTAGAATTGCCGCGTCGGTTCCGGGGGAGGCATTGTCGACAAGGTGAACCTCGACGTCCCGTGCGCCGGGGGGCGACGTCAGAACGCTGTCCACGGCCGCCAGCGCCATCGTTGCGGTGCCATAGTTCACGACGATGACCGCGATGTTTGCCGAACCGTCTGTCATGAAGGATCTTTTTCGGGTCGGTGCGATCGCGACGGTTGGAACATGGTCTTTCGGTGCAAGACTTTCTCAGGGGCGGCAGCCGCACGCGGCGTCGGTGTGAAAAGCGCGCCTTTGGCGGTGGGGCTGTCAGAACCGGAGCGGAAACGCCCGGGTGCATACAAACCGGGGCCAGCGATATTTCCTCCCGGAGGAGGAGCGTCTGCGCCAGGTATTGTTTCCCCGAGCAATTGCCGTTCCAGCCGTCCCGCCAGCGCTCCGGCCATCATCCAGGTGATCGGCAGAAGCCCGGAATTCGGCAGAAGGTCGATCGTGTTGGCGCAGAGCAGCAACGTGAGAGCGATTGCCACGCCATCCGGGGGATGGCTCTTGCTTCGCCAGGCGGTCAGCAGCACCGGCATGCATAACAGGCCGAAGGTCGATAGGTAGAGCACCCACCCGCCTTGCCCGAAGAGAATGACCCAGGCGCCGTCAGTGACGGATATGTCGCGCCCCTCGGTGTCATACACGCGCGAGCGGCCCCAGCCGCCCCAGCCGAAGAAGGGTTTCTCGTTCGCCTTGGCCAGCAGCGCGTCTTCGTTTTCCACCCGGAAACGCAACGATTCCGCCCTGTCGGCGTCGATGCTTTGCGCGAATCCCGCCATCCGTTCGACGGGAACCAGATCGTTGCCACGCAGGACCGGGTAGCTCAGGGTGGCTGCCGCGACGGCGGCGGCAAAGAGAAGTTGCAGCCGAGCCGGTGCGATCAGCATGACCGGGGCAAAGATGAGCGCGATTACGAACGCACCGAGCGATTTGCTGAAATACAGGACGACGAAGAGAAAAAGAGACGCGGCTATATATTTTCCTGGCCGGTTCTTGCCGAGGTAGCGCAGGCAGGCGACGGCCCCAAGGAAGCCGAGCGCCAGGAACAGAGACAGCGCCAGCCCGTGATGCAGGAAAACCAGCGGCCGGAAGCCGCCCTCGCGCATGTGCTGGGCAAAGGAGGCCGGGAAAAAACCGTAGAGCGTGCGGTTGAGCTGCGGTGACATGCGCACTTCGTAGAGCGCCGGAAAAGCATAGATCACGGCGGCGACACCGAGGGTGAGCAGGAACAGGCGCTGCGCTTCGGGTGTTGCCAGCACCTTGCGCGCGATCAGGAACGGCAGGAAGACGATGATCTGGTTCAGGATCGCGGAAAGCCCGTAATAAAGCTGCAGCCCCGGCAAGATGCGCGGCCCGTAAAGAAGCGGTTCGGCGTTGATCAGGACCGTCACCACGGAGCCTCCAAGAGCCCCGAGCATACAGGCCTGGCTCCATCGGGACCGAGGGAGCCAGCCCGGGCGGATGGCCGGTTCTGTTCTCGAAAACAGGGCGGGGCGCGATACCGAAACCATGAGCAGCAGGGCAGCAAATATGCCGCTCAGCCCCTTGTCGAAACTGGGCAGCATCGGCAGGTCGATTTCGACCTTGGCAGGAAGGAGCAGGAAGGCGCCGATCAGCGCGGCTGAAACCCCCGCGGCAAGGGGCAGGCGCCGGAAGGCCAGGGCAGCGATGGCCGGCCAGGCAAAGAGCACGATATAGGCGACGGTATTTGGCATGACCCCGACCTGCTATCCCCCGGCGGATGGGTGGCCGGGGTGTTTCTGGCTGCGGCTCTTCAGCAACGTTCTTCCATTCGACGTTGTTTCCAGGCCGCGCTCGCCAGGCCCGGCAAGGCAGCGGCGCAGCGCGCATATCGCGGGGCGAGTCGGCGCGGGTTCGAGGCCATGCGCCAGGCCCATTCGAGCGCCAGCGCGCGAATGAGCGCCGGGGCCCTGACCTGTTCGCCGGAAATGAAATCCAGACCGGCGCCGATGGACAGGAACCCCCGATCCGGGAGCTTTTGCCAAGCCCTCACGGCAAAGATTTCCTGCTTGGGTGCGCCAAGCGCCAGCAACCATAGCCGAGCGGGCGAGCGAGCCATCTCGGCGATACGGGCATCGGCCTCTTCCCCCGAAGGATCGAAGCCATTCGGGGGCGCGATCCGCGTTGCGACGCTGAGACCGGGGTAACGCCGCTCGAGTTCGACGGAGGAACTTTCCAGGCTGTTCGCCGTGGCGCCGAAAAAGCCGACCGGAATGCCTGTTCGAGCGGCCATGTCCGCTAACGGCTCGATCAGCTCGGATCCGGGAACGAGGGTCACCGGCTGGCCGGACAGTCGGGAAAGCCAGACAATCGGATTGCCGTCGGCAACGACATGGCTGTGGCCCGAATAGGCCCTGCGAAATGCCTCCGATTGGCGCAGCTTCACCAGGTGGTCGAGATTGACCGTGGCGGCCGCGAACCCCTTGCCCCCGACAAGCAGGCGCTCGAGATCGGCAAGCAGATCGGCAGCGGTGGCATGGGTCAGCGGCACCGAATACCGTGTGCCGGCCTGCAGCGGCAAGGCCACGCAGGGCTGCGCATTCCTTCCCTCTCCCCGGCTTGCCAAGTTCCGTTCTCTCCCGTCCGCTTCCTGCCGATCAGGAATAGTAATACTTGCTGTCGTAGCCATAGGCGCCTCCCGTGTGGCGGCACTTGTTCAGAACGATCCCCATGACCGTGGTCAATTCGCCCAGTTGGCGCAACGCGACTTCTATCTGTTCGTTGCTCGATTCCTCCGCGGCAACCATCAGCAACACGGCGTCGACCTTGCTCAGGAAGCCGAAATTGTCATCGGTCGACATCATCGGAGGCAGGTCGATGAGCACGAGATCGGGATCGAACTGCTCGGTGATCTCGGCAATCCGTTCCTCGGTCTGGATGCTTTGCAGCAGTTCCGACGGCCGTTCGGAAGCGCCGTTGTTGAACCCGATGGCAACATTGTTGCCCATACGGCGGGCATGCTCCGTGAAGGGAACGCGCCCCAGCAGGACATCTTCCATGCCGGTTTCGATCTTCTGGCCCATCATGCCGGCAAGGCGCGGACGTCGCAGGTCCAGGTCGAGCAGCAGCATGCGCACTTCCGGCTGATGGGAGAAGGCGAAAGCCAGGTTCGCGGCCGCCGTCGTCTTGCCGCAGGCTGCCGTGGGCGAAACGATCCCGATATGGCGCCAGCCATTCTGGCGCGCCTGGTGCAGGACCCGCGTACGCAGAAGGTCATAGGGAACCGATTGCGAACCGCCTTGGTTTGACATCAACCGCAAGTCCCGCAGCGCGCGCGCAGTCATGTCCACCGATTGCAGACCTTGCCAGATCTCCTCGCGGCTGGGGAGGTGTTCCACCGTTTCGGGCAGGAAGCCGACATCTGTCAGCGGCCCGTTGGTCGGGCGTTGCTTGAGGACCTCGGCGCGCTGTTCGCGGGCTTTCTCGATGGCGGTTTGCAGTCTGTCCATCTGCTTGCTCCTTACCAGCGCACGCCAAGGCGGTTCATGACCTTGTCGGCGACAAGGTCAAGCGGCATGTAGAATTCGTGCACCGCCCAGATCGCGGCGGGTATCCCGACCAGTATGGCCAATATAACAAGAACCCTGACCCCTCGGTCCACCACCATCTGCTGGCGTGTGCGCACGTAGGGAATGGTCGCGATCGGCATGACGTCGAAGCGAGCGACGATGTCCTCGGGGCGGCGCGGAGTTCGGGTCATGAACTCCAGCAGGTAGACCAGCGCGAGGCCGGCAAGGATGCCGACGCCCATACCGGCAACAGCCAGTTTCTTGCGATCCGGCTTGGTCGGTTCGACTGGAACCGCCGGCGGTTCGATGACCGTGATGCGCTGGCCGCGCGACATGAACTCGATACGTTCGCCGGTATTGGCCCGGCTCAGGTTGCTGACGGCCTCGTTATACTGCGTCTGGATGTTCTTGTAGTCGCGTTCCAGCGCTTCCAGCGCGATCACGTTGGCCGGAGTCCGCTCGATGGACGCGCTGTTGGCGTCCAGTTGGGCCTCGATATTGCCTCGCTGCTCTTCGAGCGTGGCGATCTTGGAATCCATATCGGCCAGCTGGATGTTCAGCATCAGGCTTTCGCGCGTCTCGATTTGCTCTGCAACGGCCGCTGCGTCGGTTTCGCCGGACTCGTGCTGCTCGTCCTCTTCAAGTTGAGCGATCAGGGCTTTCACGTGACGGACCTTCGCGCTGTCTTCCGAATAGACGGAGCGGGCTTCGGAAAGATCCTGGTGCAATTCGCTCAAGCGCACCTGACGCGGACTCAGCTGGATCGTGGCCTTGTTCGGATCTGCACCGATCTGACGCGCGGCCTCGTCCAGGCGGATCAACTGAGTCCGTTGGTTGTTCAGATCGGCAATATCGATTTCCACCCGGGTCAGCCGGTCCTGCAGACGGGTCTGTTCGGACATGCGGAAATTCAACGTCTCCGGCAAGGCCTCGGCGTTGCGGTTCTTGAATTCCAGGATCTGTTGGCTTTTCACGTCCAGATCCTGCTCCAGATGCTCGACCTGCTGTTCGAAGAACTCCAGCGTGGTCACGGCGCGTTCGGTTCGGAATTCCGCCGATTGCTCGAGAATTACGGAGAGGTAGGAGTTAAGCACGCCGGCGGTCGCGCGCGCGGAAGGCGCCTCGAAGGTGATCGTCATCACCGTCGCCTGATTGCGCCCGGAGCTGCGGCTAAGGGTGGTTTGCGTGTGCATGGCGCGCACGATCTCGTCCGCGCTCATGTCCTGCTGACCGCGCACGATAAAGTTCTCGTTGGCGATCCGAAGCAGGTTTTCCCGCGTCATCAGCCGTTGTTCGATGATCTGGAGCTGTTCCATTGCCGATGTCTCGACGGTCGACCGTGCCAGCTCGTCCGGAATCTGGTTCGATTCCACGATCATGCGGACTTCGCTCTCATAGGCCGGCGGAAGCGTCAGCGCCACGACGATGGCAATGGCCGAAATCGAGACCGCCACGGCCAGGAACCAATGGAATCGTCTGAAGAAGCGATCCAGGTAGAACTTGATTTCCGACATTCAGGCCGTCTCACCTTCCAGGGTCCCACCACCAAAGAACACGCCGTCTTCCAGTACACGCAGGACGGTGCTCTCGGAGACAACCTGTTCCTCGTCGCTCCAGGCGTAGAGCATCGCGAGGTCACATAGCTGGTTCACAAGCCTCGGAATGCCCTTCGTCGCCTCGTGCACGAGCGCGGCGGCCTCCGGGGAGAACTCCTCTCCCGTGCCGCCGACATGCTGCAGGCGATGCGCGATGAAACCCGCGGTTCCCTGGGCGTCGAGCCCTTCAAGGTGGAAACTTGCCGCCACCCGCTGGGCGAGCTGGCGCATATCCGGCGCGCGGATCACGTTGCGCAGTTCCGGCTGGCCGACCAGGATGATCTGCAGCAGCTCGTCCTGGTTCGAATTGATATTGGTAAACATGCGGAGCTCTTCGAGGCCGCGCTTGGAGAGGTTCTGGGCCTCGTCAAAGATCAGGATCACCCGCCGGCCGGCCGCGTAATCGGCCACGAGCTGGTCTTGCAGGCGGCTGAACATCTGGACGTAGCTTTCGCCTTCGAAGAGCTCCATTCCGAGCGCGTTCATCGCCCATTGCAGAAGCTCGCCCCGGTCGCCCTGTGCGTTGGAGATCAGCCCGACGCGAATCTCCTCCGTCATCCGGCCGAGCAACGCGTGCAGCAGGGTCGTCTTGCCTGCGCCGACCTCACCGGTCACAAGCGTGATCGGGGCGCGCGACATGACGCCGAATTCGAGCACCGCGAAGGCACGCGTGTGCTGAGGCGACCAGAACAAGAAATTCGGGTCGGGCACGAGCGCAAATGGCCTCTTCGAGAGGCCAAAATACCCCGCGTACATGTCTTGCGACATAATCACTGCCTTGTCCTCACTCCGCTGCGCCCCTTCATGGGGGATTTTCTGTGCCACGGTGCGAAATCGCTGCCTTCTTCCCATGGTGGAGCCTGTCGGGTCGAAGGAAACGGCCACCGTTCCGGTAGCCTGTTTCGCCTATCATCGTTAACAAAAGTTTCAAAGGATGATGGCCTTTCAGTGGCCGAGTGTTGCCACGGAAAAGGAAAAACGGCGCTGCGATACAACAGTTTTGGTGCAATTGCGGCGTCGAAAACGTCTTTCTCACCATGATGCACGAAAAGTCAGTGGCAAAAACTGCCCCCAAAATGGCACTTTTTTTCAGATCCGGCTGGGCAACGCGCGACAAGGTGGTGCGAAGGGCGCGGTCTGGATAGAGTCGCTGACAAAATCGGGCAGACCCGGCAGGCAAATGCGAGAACATAAATTGACCTATCGAGTGATGGCTGTTGCCGCGGTCCTGGCGACCTTGCTGCTGGGCGGCTGCGACAGCAGCGAGGACAGGGCCGAGGAACATTTCCAGGCGGCGTTGGAATTGCTGGACGAGGGGGACAGCACGCGCGCGGTGCTCGAAATGCGGAACGCGCTGCAGCTCATGCCGACGCATGAGCAAGCCCGCCAGCGGCTTGCCGAGATCCGCCGCGAGGAGGGCGACCTGTCCGAAGCGGTGGAGCAGTTCCGGGCATTGATCGAGGATCATCCGGAGAACGGGGCCGGCCAACTGGCGCTGGCGGAGCTGGCAATGGAACTGGGCAATTGGGACGCGGCCGGGAAACACGGTGCGCAGGCGGCGGAATTGCTGGGCGAGGTGCCGGTCGTTCGGGTCGTTCTGGCCAACCTCGCCTATCGGGCGGCGCAGGCAGACGGCGACCGTCTCGGACGCGATGCCGCCATTGCCGAGGCCGAGGCGCTGGTCGCGTCCGATCCGAGCCTTACCTATGCCCGCCGGATCGTGATCGACGGGCTGCTCCGGCAGGAGCGTTGGCTTGATGCGCTGGCGGAAATCGACGCCGCGCTGGAACATGATCCCGACGGATATCCGCTCTACCAGTTGCGGCTTGGGGTGCTGGAGCAACTCGGGCGGACCGATGCCATAACCCAACAATTGCTGGAGCTGGTGGAGCGTTTCCCGGAGGAGGAGTCGCTGCCGTTTACGCTGGTCGGATGGTATGCGCGGCAGGGGCAACTGGCCGAGGCCGAGGCTTTCCTGCGCCGTCGCGCCGAGGCGGCGACAGATGCGCTGGAGCGACAGACACAGCTGGTGCGCTTCCTGAACGAGGCCCGCGGGCCCGAGGTCGCGGCTGCGGAACTGGAACGGCTGTCAGCACCGGGGGGAGGCAACGCGCTGACCTATCGCGCGATGCATGCCAACCTGACATTCGAGGGCGGGGACGCGGAGGCCGCGAAGGCTGAACTGACGGCATTGCTTGCCGGGCTTCCCGAAGACCAGCTTCGCTCCGGCGTTGCGGATAACGTCCGGGTGGACCTGGCCCGAATGCGGACCCTGACCGGCGATCCGGAAGGTGCCGCCGCGATGATCGACGAAATCCTGGCCAATGACCCCGGCCATGTCGCCGCGCTCAAGATGCTGGCAAGCCGCCAGATCGAGGAAGACGATGTCGACGAGGCGATCGTGAACCTGCGCGCCGCGCTGCGGGAAAGCCCGCGCGACCCGGCGATTCTCACGCTGATGGCCGCGGCGCATGAGCGGGCGGGCGAAACCGACCTGCAGCGCGAGATGCTCTCGCTTGCCGTCGAGGTGTCCCGCGCGGCACCGGAGGAATCGCTGCGCTATGCCCGAAAGTTGATTGCGGAAGGGCGTTTCCGGCCGGCCGAGGATGTCCTTGTCGATGCGCTGCGCCTGCACCGGGACGACATTTCGCTCTATGCGGAGTTGGGGCAGGTCTATGTCGCGGTGGAAGACTGGGCGCGCGCGAAGCAGGTCGTCCAGACGTTGCAGCGACTATCCCAGGAAAGCGGCGACCGCTCCGCCGCCGAGACGTTGAACGCCCTCAAGGCGAAACTCCTCGCGGGGCAGAAACGCGACGAGGAACTGTTCGACTTCCTGGAGGGTCTTGCCGGGCAGGAGGCCGGCGGCCTGGCCGCGGAGGTCGCGATCATCCGCACCTATGCCGCGCGAGGCGAAACGGACAAGGCGCGAGACCGCCTGGAACAGGCGCTTGCCAGCAATCCAGACCTGCCCTCGCTGCGCTTCCTTTCGGCCACGCTCAAGGCTTCGAGCGGCGAGTACGCGCTTGCCGAGCAAGAGTTGGAGGCCCTGCTCGAGGATTTCCCGCAGGCCGAGCCGGTCTGGATCGCGCTCTATCGCACGAAACTCACCCAAGGCGAACGCGAGGCCGCCTCTGAGGTGCTGGACAGGGCCCTGAATGCGCTGCCCGATGGTGCGAACCTGCTGTTCTCGCGCGCAGGGGAGTTGCAGCAACTCGGCGATTACGACGGCGCGATCGACATCTACGAAGCGCTTTATGCGCGCAACAGTGCGAACGAGCTTGTCGCCAACAACCTCGCCAGCCTGCTCTCGATGCATCGCGAAGATGCAGAAACCATGGAACGGGCCTATCGGATCGGACGCCGGTTGCAGGATTCGCAGCGGCCCGCTTTCCGCGACACCTATGGCTGGATCGCCGCCCGGATGGGGCGGCTGGAGGAAGCCGAACCGCATCTGCGTTTCGCCGCCGAGGGCTATCCGGAACATCCGGTGGTGCAATATCACTACGCCGTGGCTCTTGTCGGGCTCGGGCAGGAGGACGCCGCGCTGGAGCATTTCCGCAAGGCGGAGGAATTTGCCGGAGAGCTTCTACCCGCGGCCGATCTGGAAGCGGTTCGGGCCGAGATCGCCCGGCTGGAAGCGGCACAGGACGCGCGTTAACCGTTATTGCGCCCGGCTCGGACAGGGATTTCGAACATGCAGCGAGACGCCATCTGGAGCAAAGTGGAGCGCCGCCAGATGCGGCTCGCGACCCGGTTGCGCACGCGCCATGTCAGCGGGCCGGCGCGGTTCCAGCTCGCGCCGGACGAGGTCTGTGGGCTCCTTCTGGGCCGCAATATCGCCTATTACATCCCCGGCTTCATGGCGCACTACCGCGCGCTCGGGATGAAATACCTCGTCTACATGGATAATGGCTCCGACGATGACTCCGTCGAACTGATGCGGGGCTACGAGCGGGTGATCGTGCTGAGAAACCGTTCGAATTTCCGGGATTATCAACCCTATATGCGGATGCATCTGGGCTGCGCCTATGCCGAGGGCGGCTGGCGGCTGGCCGTCGATGCCGACGAGATCCTGCGCTATCCGGGCGAGGGGCGGATCGACCTGCCGGCACTTGCGGGCATCCTGTCCGACCGTGGCCATACCGGCCTGTTGGCGCAGATGTTGGAAATGGTGCCGGAGGGGCCGCTGGCGGATGTCGATGACCTGGGCTTCGACGCAGTGCGGGAGAGGTTCCGGAAATACAGCCTGAACGACATCTCGGCGCTGCCCTACCATTCCGGGGATATCCCGTTCCACGGCTTCCTCGCCCGGAACACCCTGACGGACGACCGGGTGAAGATCCTCTTCGGTGGTCTGCGCCGGAGCCTCTTTGCCGAGGATTGCTGCCTGAGCAAGCATGTCCTCTACCGTCCCGGCCCGAATGTCCTTCCGCAACCGCACCCGAATGTTAGCACCGGCCTGCACATGGCCGATTTCACCTTGGCGCTTCAGCACTACAAGTTCGCCGGAGGTTTTCTGGCGCGGGAGCAGCGGCGGCAAACGGAGAAACGGTTGTCCCACAACGAGACCGAGTTGCGGCTGGCCGCCTTTGCGAAACAGCCCCGGATGGCGCTGAGCGTGCCGGGAATGCAGGGCGATCCCACGCCGGAAGATCTGTTAGAGGCCGGCTTCCTGACCGCTTCGGACCCGGCGCGAGAGCGGCTCGGCCTCTAGCCCGCCCGCATGTCGATCTCGCGCCACGGCGTCAGGTCGAGACCTGTCAGCTGTTCGATGTCCTCGTAGCGAGAAGCAAAATGCGCGGTCAGCTCGGCGCGCGTCTCGACTGTCATCGCCGGCGGCAGCACCGCCTTCACGCCCGTAGCGCGGTTGACCGACAGCAATGCCTGCCGCAACCGTGCGCGCCAACTCTCCGGCAACGCATCATTCACCCACGCCGGCACGAAACGGCGCTTGAAATCCGCCACCTGCTGCTGCTGGGCGGTTCTGGAAAAATGGTCGCTGGAGGTGTTGCGCGCCTCGTGCGCGGTGGCAATCTCGGCCTCGTAAGGGTCCAGTCCGAGAAACTCGAGGACGGAGGCCAGGTGCTCCACCGTGTCCTTCACGTACTCCTCGAACAGGATGAAACGGACCTGGTCGCGAGGGAAATGGCGCAAGTACTCGCCTGCTTGCAACGCGTAATCGCTGCCATCGAGAAACAGGCCCGGATCGTCGGGCAGATGCGCGTCGAACCGGGCGAAGACCTTCGCACGCGGGGCGCGTTCGGGAAAACGTTCAGGGAAGAGGAACTCCTCGAAGCTGCGGTTCACCTGTCCGGTGCCGCTGTCATTCTGGTAGTGCTTGAGCACCTCGAGATATATTGAATAGCTGCGGGCGACCGGGTGGCGCAGCATGTAGATGATCCGCGCCTGCGGGGCAGCCTAGGCAATGCGTTGTGCGGCCTGCGGGAAATACGGGGCGAGGGAATGGATCGTCGAGCTTTCCCCGGTGATCTGGCCCGGCTTGGCCTTGGCATAGCGCGCGGCATACCATTCCGGCCCAAGGGCAAAGCGGTCGTCGCGGGCAAAGAATTCCGGCTCCTTCGGCGTGGTCATGAAGACGGACGGACAGGCTTTGAGCTGCGAAGTGAGCGAGGTCGTCCCGGCCTTGGCTGCGCCGACGATGAAGAAATCGGGGAAATGCATGTATCTTGAACCGCTTGGCTGGGGCGTGTGTCCGAAGGCAGTTCCAATTTTGGAAGAAACCGCTTAACGAAACGTGAAGCCAGGATCATCGTTGTTGCGGCGGCATGAGGAACCGAAACAGGATGTTGCCAAAGACCGACACAACTGGCTTCCCGTCCGGGAGCGGCTCAGGGCTATTGCCTACGGACCCGGCTTGCAGCATGCACAGGTTCGACCCTAGGTATCTGCGGGATTTCAACATTGAAGAGGCTTGCGCGCCTGTTTTCCGGTTCAGATATCGCTGCTCGTACGCGGCGTAGCTCGCTTTGGGTCATGCTTGATTTTGGCGGCAACCAATTCCTGCGGCTTGTCTCCAACCTCTTGTTAACACGCCTTCTATTTCCAGAGGCTTTTGGCCTTATGGCCATGGTGCAAGTTTTCATTACCGGCTTTCAGATGTTTTCCGATGCTGGTGTGCAGGCATCGATCATCCAGAATTGTCGCGGCGACGAAAAGAGTTTTCTCGATACGGCCTGGACGGTACAGATCCTGCGTGGGGTCGTTCTTTGGCTGTTGACCTGGCTTGTCGCCGGGCCGGTTTCGACCTTGTATGGGCTGCCGGCACTTGCCGAGATGCTACCCTGGATGGGGCTGACACTGTTCTTGCAGGGCTTCACGCCGACGGCGGTTCACACGGCAAGCCGGCACTTGCTGCTCGGCAGGGTGACGGCGATCGATCTTTGCGCCTTTAGCTTCCAGATCCTGGCGGCCTGTATCCTGTCATGGATGCTGAACTCGGTTTGGGCATTGGTAATCGCTGCAAATGTCGGTGTTCTCGCGACGCTTGTCGCGCAGTGGGTGTATTTGCCTGCGGCTCGGAACCGGCTTCGCCTGGAGGGGGAGGCGCTGTCGAGCCTTTTTCATTTTGGCAAATATATCTTTCTTGGATCGGCGGCTGGTTTTGTCGTGGCGCAGGGCGATCGCGCCATTCTAGGACTCTATGTTCCGATGTCCGAGCTCGGGGTCTTTCATATCGCGTTCTCTATGGCGGTGATACCAAGGAACGTTGCCTCATCTCTCCAAAACAAGGTTGTGTTCCCGCTCTACCGGCTTCGGCCATTTTCCGAGAGCGCGGCAAACCGCACAGAGATTTTTCGCGCCCGGCGCATACAGGCCGGGACAATGGTCCTTACAAGCCTGTTTCTTGCAGCAATCGGGCCTTGGCTGATCGATCTTCTATATGATGACAGGTACCTCGCCGCAGGCCCCATGATCACGGTCTTCGCGCTGTCGCTTGTGCCCTATATCACTCTATCGATGACCGGGCCGATGCTGCTGGCCATGGGCGATTCCCGTCGGGCACTGGTGGCGCAACTGCTTACGGCGGTGCTGCAGACCGGCCTGCTCTTTGTCGGCATCGCCGCCTTTGGCGTCGTAGGGGCGATCCTCGCTCCGGGGCTGGCTGCAATTGCCGCCTATCCGCTGCGCGCCGCCTTTGCGCGCCGCTACGATGCCTGGGACCCGGTGCAGGATCTGGGCATGACGGCACTTGGGCTGGCGGGCGCGGCGGCGATCTGCGTCTGGCATTGGGAGCAGGTTGCGGGGCTGCTGCCTTAGTGTTCACTGGTGGGCAGGAACTCCGGCAAGATCGGAACCACCTCGCCCAGGACATCGCGCAGCCGTGCTTCGGCCTCGGCTTCGCTCTCCCCGTGCAGGATGACCGTTGTCAGCCGGACAAGCGCCCCATCCATACGCCCGCTGCGCACCCCGTCTACCACCAACCACGCCTTGGCCGCGAAGTCCCAGGCCACTTTTCGGCCCTTCTGGTCGAACCAGTAATAGACGAGCTGGCGCACCATTCCCTTCTGGATCACTGCCCGGTTCACGTTGAAGGGTGTGGGCCAGCCGATCTCTCCGGCGATGTCGATCCGGTCGAGCGCGGCGATCTCCCAGCCCGCGCCGGGCAGGCAGATCTCGGGCGAATGCACGCCGCCCGCGGACTGGTCCGCATACCAGGCGGAGAAGAAATTCACCGCCGCGCGGCTCTCCGGGTGGAACAGGTCGATGCCCAGATAGTCATCGGCGGCAAGGCTCTGCTCGACATCCTCGTTCAACACGACCGGCAGTCCGGCTCGCCAGCCGCCAACGCTGCGCGGGAAGAGCGCGAAGGGCGCGCGGTCGATCTGCTGAACCCCGCGCTCGGGCAGGGCGGCAAGGCCGATGGCCGCCGTGAAGGGCAGCAGCGCGGCGAGCGCCATGGCCGGCGAGGGCCAGAGGAAGCGGATACGGGCAAGCTGCGGCAGGCAACCGGACATGTCGAGATCGAGCGCTTCGCCGCGTGCGCCGTCGGCGGGCCGTCGCAGGAGCATCAGTAGACGGGCCAGCCCGAAAAGCAGAACGACGGAGGTCAGAAAGATCACCCAGCCCTCGAAGAAATGGGTGAAGCTCTGGACATGGGCCACGCCCCAGACCTGTACGAACACCCCGGCAATGGCGATCCGGATGGAGTTCATCACCACCGTGATCGGCGCGGCGGCCAGCAACAACACCGCCTTGTGCCATTTCGGCCCCGTGTAGAGGATGGCGAAGACATAGGAAAAGGACAGGATCGGGAACAGGTAGCGCAGCCCCGAACAGGCCTCGGCGACGTGAAGCTGCATCTCGCCAAAGTCGATGATGTTCCCTTCGAGGAACACCGTGACGCCGAGTGCGCGCAGGATCGCCACGCCCAGTTCCGAAGAGATCAGCTGCAGGAAGGCCGACAGCTTGTAATATAGCACGCCCGGCAGCGGCAGCATGTAGACAAGATGCAGGATCGCGGGCCAGAATTCCCGCCCCTGCCGCCAGCCGAAGGAAATGAGCAGCACGCCGCCCATCCACAGGATCAACGCATAGGCGACGATGTCGCCGATATTGGCCAACCGCCCCGCAAGGCCGGCCAGCACCGCGAGCGACACGACAAGCGCTCCTTGCCAGCGGCCTTGCAACGGGCCCTCGCGCACGGGCACATCTCGTAGATGACGCAGGAACAGGGCGAAGGAGATGACGGGGATCAGCGGGCCGTGGCTGTATTCGGGCGTCTGCCAGGCTTGGAACAGTGTCTCCAGCCCCGGCGCGAAGAACCAGCCCGCCGCCAGCACCGCACAGGCGAACAGCACAATGCCCGGTGTGGCGAAATCCGCCAACCGGCGCGTCGGAAGCGCTGTCTGGTTCTCGTCGGTCACCTGTCTGCCCGGCCTGCCGCCTTTTCTCCTGCTTGCCACAGGCGAGGGGCACCGATCCAGCCGCTTGCAAGCCTTGCACGGGAAAGGAGGCACGACTGTGTGTCTGGGAACGCGAAATCGGGCTCAAACCAGCGTTCAGCCGGCCGTCAGTCTTCTTCGAACGGGTCCCATTCGTCCTCGACCTCCGGCAGCGCCTCGACGGCGGCCTCGGCGGCGATTTGTTCGCTGGTGCGGATGTCAGCGATCCGGGCCTCCGGGAAATGCTCCAGAACCGCCTGCACCAGCGGATGTTTCAGGGCCTCGGCGCGCAGCGCTTCTTCCTCGGCATGGCGCGCCTCGTCGATGGTCGGCGCCCCGCCCTCGTTGACCACGATCACCGCCCAGCGATTGCCGGTCCAGCGTTGCAGCGCCGCGCCGAGCCGCGATGCGAAGTCCGGCGCGGCGTTGGGCGTCGGCTCGAACTCGATCCGGCCGGGAGAATACTTCGCCAGCCGAAGCGTGCGCTCCACTTCGATCTGAAGCGCAATGTCCCGGTTGGAACTGATCAGCTCGATCACGTGGTCGAAGCTGGCATAATGCGCCAGTGCCTGATCCGGGGCGACGCGAAGGGCAGCGACCGGCCCGGCGCCGTGCGGCGTTCCGGCAGGTGCGGAGGGCGGCGGCGCGTAGTCCGTTGGGCCGCCCGTTGGCTGCGTCTGCCCGCCACCACCGCCCGGCCCGGGGCTCGTCGGGGGCGGCGCATCGCGCAACTGCCGCACGAGGTCGCCCGGTGTCGGCAGGTCCGCGACATGGGTCAGGCGGATGATCGCCATCTCGGTCGCCATCATGGAATTCGGGGCCAGCGCCACCTCGTCCAGCGCCTTCAGCAGCATCTGCCAGAGCCGAGACAGGATCGGCATCGAGAGCGCATCGGCCATCTTGCGGCCACGGTCGCGCTCGTCGGGCGGCACGGTTGGGTCGTCCGCGGCCTCCGGCGTGATCTTGATGATCGAGACCCAGTGACAGACCTCGGCCAGATCGCGCAGAACGGCCATCGGGTCCGCCCCGTCGGCATATTGCGCCGAAAGCTCGGCCAGCGCGCCGGCGGCGTCACCCTTCAGCACCATGTCGAAGAGGTCGAGAATACG
The DNA here is from genome assembly GCF_900099935.1 of Aliiruegeria lutimaris. Classification (GTDB taxonomy): domain Bacteria; phylum Pseudomonadota; class Alphaproteobacteria; order Rhodobacterales; family Rhodobacteraceae; genus Tropicimonas; species Tropicimonas lutimaris. Next base: position 26,675 of record NZ_FNEK01000060.1, read on the forward strand.
TCCCCGGTCGGCCAGCCCCAGCATGGCGCGTACGGTATCGGCGGTGGTCTCGCCCACGCCCTGGCTCAACGCCTGGTCCAAGAGCGAGGTCGCGTCCCGCGCCGAGCCTTCGGAGGCGCGCACCAGCAGCGCCAGCGCGTCGTCGGTAATCTCGCCCTTTTCGGCATCGGCGATCCGGCGCAGCATCTTCAGCATGTCCTCCGGCTCGATCCGGCGCAGGTCGAAGCGTTGGCAGCGCGATAGCACCGTGACCGGCACCTTGCGGATCTCGGTGGTGGCGAAGATGAATTTCACATGCGCGGGCGGTTCTTCCAGTGTCTTCAGGAGCGCGTTGAAGGCGCTCTTGGACAGCATGTGTACCTCGTCGATGATATAGACCTTGTAGCGCGCCGAGGAGGGCGCATAGGCCACCGAGTCCAGCACCTGGTTTCGGATATCGTCGACGCCGGTATTGGACGCGGCGTCCATTTCGAGCACGTCGACATGGCGGCCCTCGGCAATCGCCCGGCAAGGCTCGCACGTCCCACACGGTTCGGTGGTCGGCCCGCCCGCGCCGTCGGCGCCGATGCAGTTCATGCCCTTCGCGATGATCCGCGCGGTGGAGGTCTTCCCGGTACCCCGGATGCCGGTCATGATGAAGGCCTGCGCGATCCGGTCCGCCTCGAAGGCGTTTTTCAGCGTTCGGACCATTGCCGCCTGGCCCACAAGGTCGGCAAAAGTGTTGGGGCGGTATTTCCGCGCCAGGACCTGGTAGCCGCTCTCGCCCGTCTCGCTCATATTGCCTCGCTCCGCTGACCGGCCCAACCTAGAGCCCCGCGCGGACAAGGTCCACCATTGCGAAACGCATGCACGCCGCTATGATCGCCCGTGCCGCTCTGAGGCGGCTCCCTGGTCCGCGGAAAGCCGTTGCCGGCACCTCGTCTTCGAAGAACCCATATCGGTTTTTCACGGTGCCCGAACAGGCGGACCACCGGGCGAAGACGGGAGAAACCACCGATGAAATCCCTGGAACAACTGCGTCGTGATGCCAAGGCTCTGAAACGGGCGCATGACGCTGGCGATGCAGAAGCCTTACGCCGGCTGGCCGTGCATCCGCCCAAGGTATCTGGTCCGCTCAAACATGCCGATTACCTCCACGTTATCGCGCAGGAACAGGGCTTCGCGTCCTGGCCACGGCTCAAACTTTCGATCGAGACCGAGGGGGGTGACAGGGCTCAGATGACCCAGCGTCTCAAGATTGCGCTCTTTCATGGCCGGATCGCCGTGATCGAGCGGCTTCTGGAACAGGCGCCGGATCTTGCGGACGGCCTCTTCGCGCTCAAGGTCGCGCTGCAGGATCGGGACGCGGTCGAGGCGATGCTAGAGGAAGATCCCAGCCGCGCCACGCAGAGCTACGGTCCGCGCGGCCGGCCGATCTGCCACCTCGCCTTTTCACGCTGGATCCACGCACGGCCCGAGTGGACGCCGAAGATGCTAGCAATCGCCGAGGCGCTGTTGGCCCATGGTGCCGACGTGAATGACAGCTGCCCCGTGGGGCCGGAGAATGACCACCCGCTTTCGGCCCTCTACGGCGCGATCGGTCATGCCGACAACATGGCGCTTGCCCGTTGGCTTCTGGAACATGGTGCCGATCCCAATGACGGCGAGTCGCTTTATCACGCCACCGAGCTTGGCCACCACGAAGGACTGACGCTTCTATTGAACCACGGCGCAGATCCGAAGGGCACCAACGCGCTGCTTCGAGCAATGGATTTCAACGACCATGTGGCGGTCGAAATGTTGCTGAAGGCCGGTGCGGACCCCGACGAGTTTGCCGCCGAGCCGGTGGGCGGCGAGCAGCCAAGGGTCATCCCGGCGCTTCACCAGGCGGCCCGTCGCATGTGCGATGCGCGAATGATAGAGCTTCTTCTCGATGCCGGGGCCGACCCCGCGTGCCGCTTCGAGGGCGCGAGTGCCTATGGCTATGCCCGCGTCTTCGGCAACCGCGCGCTCGCGAAGGCATTGGAAGCGCGCGGGGCGGCGACGGAACTGACGCCGGAGGAAACCCTGCTCGCCCGCGCGGCGGATGGCGACGACACGACCGGTGCCTATATCGACCCTGCGAGATTGCCAGAAGCCTATCGCAATATCATCCGCACGATTCTGCACCTGCCGGGCAAGCTCGACCATCTCCGCCGCCTTGCGGCACTCGGTGTCGAGACCGACCGGGCCGATGCCGAGGGGCTGACCCCGATCCAGGTCGCCGGCTGGGAAGGGCTTCCCGAAGTCATGTCCTGGCTGCTCGGGCAACGGCCCGATCTCGGTCATGTCAATGGCTATGGCGGCACGTTGTTCGCGACCATCCTGCACGGATCGGAAAACTGCCCCGCGCGGGCCGAGCGCGATCATATCGGCTGTGCCCGCATTGCGCTGGAACATGGCGTGGCCTTGCCGCGCCCGCTCGTCGAGGCTGCCGGCGCTCCCGACATGGCGGCGTTCCTGGCCGATTGGGCCGAGGCGCGCCCGGGCCAGGTGACGCCGGGCTGATCCCCGGCGCTCCGTTCTTCTGTCGGGGCGTATCCGGGGGGGCAATGGCCCCCCCGGAACGCCTGTCATTTGCCGCTGCGCTCCTGGCGTCTTTGCGCCACGACGTTCCGGATCATCTTGCCGAAGCGGCGGTCGCGGGCATGGGCCTCGGCGATGCTTTCGGAATTGCGCGCATCCTCGCGTTGCAGCTTGTCCCAGCGGGCAAGCCGGTCCGGATCCAGCCGCCCGGCACCGATCTCCGCCTGAACCGCGCAGCCCGGCTCGCTTTGATGGCTGCAATTGGAAAACCGGCAGGACAACGCCAGTTCCGCGATATCGGCGAAAACGGCGTCGATGCCCTCGGCGGCGTCGGCCAGTTGCAGTTCCCGCATGCCGGGCGTGTCGATCAGCCAGCCGCCGGCAAGCGTGGGATGCAGCGCCCGCGAGGTGGTTGTGTGCCGCCCCTTTGCGTCATCCTCACGGATGTCCATGGTCGCGTCGCCGCGCCCGGTCAACCCGTTGGAAAGCGTCGTCTTTCCCACGCCGGATGAGCCGACAAGCGCCAGCGTCTGACCGCCCGAGCACCAGGGCGCAAGGCGCTCGATCTCTTCGGGGTCGAGGGCGTTGAGCGTCAAGGCGCTGACCAGAGGTGAGAGGCGCTCGGCTTGACGCCGAAAACGAACCGGATCCTCGGTCTCGTCGGCCTTGGTCAGGATCACCAGAGGCAGGCAACCGGAGGCTTCGGCCAGGGCAAGGTACCGCTCCAGCCGCGCCGCGTTGAAATCGGCATTGCAGGAGGAGACGATGCCGAGCGTGTCGACATTGGCCGCGATGAGCTGGCTGCGGGCCTCGCGCCCGGCGGCCTTGCGCAGAATGCGGGTCTTCGGCTCCAACCGTTCGACCACGCGAAAGCGGTCATCATGGAGAACCCAGTCTCCAACAGCGAAATCGCCGGCAGATTGCCCGCCGTGCAGCGTGAGAGAAACGTTTCCGGCCTCGCCAATCGCCTCCAGCCGGTCGCGTGCGACCGAGGAAATGCGCGCGGGCATGCCGTCCGCGTCAAGGCACTGCTTGCGGAAGTGGGCCGACCAGCCGAGGTCGGTAAGAGTATAGTTGTTCAATGATCTGATCCCTGAACACGTCAAAAGGGGCGGCGGATAGTGCCGCGGCTAGGACGGTCGGACGAAGGCCCGTTCAGGCGGACGCCCGGAGGATGGTGACAAGCTCTGCCATGAAACCTCCGTTCATAGGGAGTGGGTGAGAGGCTGGACATCGACCCAAGCGGGGCTCGTTGCGGCTGCTTCCTTCCGGACCTGACCGGGTTGGCGAGGCGCTTGCCCGCGCCAACCTCTCGATGCGTCAGGTAAGCGATGCAGAGGGCATTTGCAAGCCGGTGGATCGGTCGAAATGACCGAAACGGGGGGCATGGTCGACCGAAAAGGCGACCAAAACGGGGGTGTGGCGCGGGTTTTGGGGCCGGAATCGCTCTGTTCGACTCGCGCAACCCCGATTGAGTCGCTTTTCGGTCGTTTTCCCCATGGATTTCGACCGAAAGAACGACCGAACGCGGATGATGCCCGGAGACCGGCAGAACCGGAACGGAAAACGCGGTCGCTTCTGGAGCGCCGGTTCCGGAATCGGGTTTCGTCGGGTGTGCGGAAGTTTCTGCCTTTCACTGTTGCACCAAGAGAGGGCCGCTACCTGCGCGTTGCTGCCACTCGTGCTATTTGGTCACTTCGCCAATGCAGAATGCTCCCAATACAGGAAGCGGATGAGGTGGATGGCTCCTGCTCCACCGGCATCGAACGTGCCAAAGTGCAGTTGTCATCGACTGCGAGGAAAGGAGCCATCCAATGACAGTAAAGACGGTGGGCCTGGATTTGGCCAAGGACGTTTTTCAGGTGCACTGCGTTTCGGCTACCGGGCGTAAGATCATCAACAAGAAAATCAAACGCGCGAAGCTGCTCGCCTTCTTCGAGACATTGCCACGCTGTGTGGTTGGAATGGAGGCTTGCGGTTCAGCCCATCACTGGGGTCGCGAACTGCGCAAGCTTGGCCATGATGTTCGGCTCATGCCGGCGGCCTATGTCAAACCTTATGTGAAGCGCGGCAAGACG
>NZ_FNEK01000142.1 GCF_900099935.1 Aliiruegeria lutimaris
CTCGCCGAGAAACCCTTCAGGCTCGCTACTGTAGCCATGGCCAACAAGTCCGCCCGGATCATCTGGGCAATACTGACAAAACGAGAAGAATACCGGCAGCCAATCGCCTGATGCTGCCAAGAGATGCAAGACGCTTGATGTGATGATGCGAAATGAAGTCAACCAAAAGTAAGGACACTCCGTCGAACGGCATGGCCCTCGAGGTCGTTAAGCCGATTGGAACCTTACTTGCGGAACTCATCAAGGCCAGTGGCAACCGCCACACTAACAGGCCGGACACACGACTGTACTGACAGACCATCGCGACCACAGAAATCTCTTGCAATGCAGGAGCCATCCACACATGCCGTTCAAGGCTGCGCGGCTTGAACTCTTAACGGCATCGAGGCAACGCCATCACCACCCCCAGTTGCAATCAATCCACCAGTAACCTACTAGTCCCCACATGTATTCCACAGGGTAGTCGTAGGGCGTATCGAAGAAGTAATTGTAGGCTACACCGTACCCTCCGAAGTCCCAGCCGAAGTACCAACCGTAGTCCCAAAATGCCCAGGATGAGTAGCCGGCGTCATAGTCGTAGGCCCAACTCCAATCCCAGCCGTAGTACCAGTCATAAGACCAACCCCAGCCAATGAAGTATCCACTAGGCCAGCCATAAGACCAGCCGGGGTAGGGGTAGGGCCACCACCCGTAGCACCAGTACGATGCTGCATACCAACCAGCGCTGTCCCAGCCCCAGCCATAGAACAGGCTATAATCCCAGTAGCCGTATTGGTGCCAGCCATAGTCGTAGTTCCAGCCGTAGCCCCAGTAGCCGAATTGCTGCCAGCCCCATCCCGCGTACCAGCCATAGTCCCAGTAACCATATTGCTGCCAGCCGTAGTCGAGATACCAGCCGTAGTCGGCATCCCAACTCCAGCCGTAGCTCCAGTACCAGCCGTAATCCCAGGTAAAATCAACACCCCAGCCGAAGTACCAGCCGTAATCAAACGTCATCGGGTCAAAGTACCAACCGAAGCCCCACCACCCGGAGTATGAATACCAGCCATAGTGCCATGCGCCGGTGCCGCCATGCCATCCATATTGCCAACCGTAGCTGGTGTAGTCGTACCACCAATCAACGTGCAATCCGTAGTCCCAACCGAAAGAGGCATCGTAGTACCAGTAAGTGGACCAGCCGAAGTCCCAGCCCCAGCCATAGTACCACGCGGTGTCGACGTACCAGCCGAAGTGCGTGCCCCAGCCAAAGTACCACGAGGTGTCGTAGTACCAGCCGAAGTCCCAGCGCCAACCGTAGTACCAATAGGTGTTGTAGTGCGAGCCGTAATGCCAGCCGTAGTCGTAATGCGAATATTGGGAGTAGACCGGCGCAATCCCAATCCAGCCGTAGCTGAAGTTAACCCAATACCAGTCGAAGTTAACCCAATACCAGTCGTAGGTATATTCGTAGTAGCCAATCTTCTGGTATTCGTATGTCCAGTCTACGGGATAGCCCGAAGGCTCTAGATGCCATCCATAGTGAAAATCGAGCATACCTCACTCCCTTCCTGAAGGAGGACTCTGCCCGCCTACTTATTATAGCAGATTTTGCCTAATCTGTTAAGCTACAAGCAGCGTCGTTCGACAGGTGGCGCGAAGCTCTGACGCCTGCTTCACTCGCCTCTAGAACCATTCTCTAAGCTTTGCGAGAACGCCTGCCCTGCGCTTGTAGTGCCTAACTTGGCACAAGCAACGGACGACAACTTCACGGGCATTTCTATGATGTAGGACTCCTTGTTCGTGCTCGCTCTGTCGGCAAAGCAGAGGCCCAACGTCCTAGGGGGGAGGGGGTGGCTCGGATTTTCAGGGCCTCAAGTCCGGAAACCGTGCGCCCTGCCCTTTGTACGCATCCTCAATTCAAAGATTTTCAACAGCGCTGTTTCGGGATACCCTGCTACGCAATCCCGTAGTGATTTCGCTTGAAACCCTGGGGGATTTTCGTGCTGAGTTGCACGAGGCAAGCCGCCCGCATCACTGGCCGTTTGGAATACCTGCTGTGGTATTTTGTGTGGTATGATTCTGCGTCTTGAAAAAATATCAATGCAAATTCAACTATCTGCGTGAATAGTGCGGCTGACTTCGTCTCCGCCACTAATCTTCTGTTTTGAAAGTATATTTTCACATACGTCAAAACCCGAAAAAATCGGAAAAATCGGCGGATGGCTAAGATATGGCTAATGGCTAAAGGCGACTCCGAGCAATGCTTGCGGTTACCAAAGAGGTGGCTCGGTTTGTCTGAACAGTTTGGAGCCGTTTTCTAAGTGTATGTTCCGCTCAGTTATGCCGCGACCGGGATTGGCCGGGGCAGGTTGAGATATGCCTGATCGGGCGTTTGCCCGTCCAGCGATGAATGCGGTCTTCGGGTGTTGTAGAAGGTCAGGTATCGGGTGAGGCCCAAGCGGGCCTGAGAAACGCTGTCATGGACTACTCGTTGCTCTAACCTGTGGCACTGCCCCCGTCGGCTATTTTACCCGACACCCGCGTCACCCCCGGTTCTCCAGAGGTCCACAGAACAGCATCCTGGACCGGGGCATTAACTGGGGCACTTTCTGCCTCCCAGCCGCTCCCGGAGGTCATCAGAACTTGTCGCTGGATCTACTGGCTGGGGTGGTAGGATTCCCTGTAAACCGATGCTCCCCATCCGGTTCCCTGACCCACTGGCTAAACTGGGGCACTTTCTGGGGCCTTTTGACCGAAGTGGACCCCGGACGAGAGGTGTGGACCCGGTGGGGGCTGGTTACTCAGCGGGATCAGTGGTGGACCGGCGTCTTCAGGGGGAAGAAGGATCTGGACTCGCCGAATTGTGCGGCCGATGCGAATCTTTCCTAGCGACGACCGGACCCGCGACGGCCAACACGAGACAGGATTTCGCGTACGAAGCCGGGTTCGAAGAGGCGCTCAGCTATGTGCGCACGATAGCTTGAGGAGAGGACCAGGCCCCTGCCTCGACGAAAAAAGAAGCTCGCGACATCCACGACCGACTGGTTCCCGGTGGCGCAGTACGTGCAGAGGGCTTTTCGGGCCACTGTGGTTTCCTTTCGGGAGAGGCGAAGGGTGTTTGCTGCCTCAAGAAGATCGGCCATCAAGTCACAGGTTGCCAACATTTGACCGTAGCCTGCGCGGCTAAGCCGGCGCTCGACGACTGCGCGGTCGCAGTGGCGGCGCAGCTTGCACCAGTCGACCCAGGCGCGCAGGTCAACTATCCCGTTGTGCCGTGTCGTATGAGTGACCAAGTGACAGGCCCTATCCTCGGAACTGGGCACCGCAAGACCCCGGACTGCGGCCGGAACGCATTGGTCCAGTGTTTCTGCGGCATCCAGCACATCGGCAACGGCACCCGATCCCAAATGAACGTGGATCTCAATTGGGAACGTCCAGTCCGCGCGAACGAGGCGTGGTAGGTGATGCTCGGGTAGGCGCTGGCCTCGCCAGTCGAATCTCGAAGTCTCGTTTACCGGCGGTGACGCGAATGTGGCGCCTATGCTCAGCGCGGTGGCGAGGGCATCCTCGGCACGATCAATCGGGACTAGGATGTCGAGGTCGCCAACGTAGCGTATCGCAGAGTCGGCATGGATTGGCGAAAGCAAATCACCACCACCTTTAAGCACCACCGCCGGGATGTCCCGGGCGTTCAACTCGGCGCCGATTTCCTTCAACTGTGAAAGCCCCTCTGCCGCTCGTTGCCGGTTCGAGGCATGCATTGCGCGGAAAAACAGGACAAGATCGTCTGGAATTTGCTTTGCGAGTTCGGAGTGGCGGGTCAGTACGGGGCCAATTAATGTGTGTACCTGCATGCGCTGCGCGTCCTTGGCCAAGACCAAGGGGTCGCTTTCCGCCAACGTGTTCGCAAGGTCGACGGGAACACGGTCAGAGACAGCGACTGCAGCGAGACCGAAAAGAGCCTGCCTTTCCGCGGGACAGTCGTCAGCAAACAGGTCATGCGTCGAGTAGTTCAAGGCAAGCCTCGACGGATTGGGCAGAGGTGCCGTAACGCAACGCGTAGGCGGGCACCGTAGCGAAGAGTTTGACCAAGGGGGCGATTTGGGCGCGATGACGCGACGGACGGCTACCCGATGCGATTGCTTCGATGAAGGCGGTCTCGCGGCCCATCTGCGTCATGTGCGCGTCCGCATCCGACACAAACTCTGGAAAGACGACTGCGGCGAGTGGAACCGATGTTCCTGGTGCTACTGCAGGAGCAATAGGCACATAGGAAACGCCGTTGCGTTCGCTTCTGCAATCGCCATGAAGGGCCATTAAGCGGCGTACCTCGACCAGATCCCGTGCGCCGTTTTTGATCGCACTACCGGTCGGGAAGGCGAATAGCCGGTCGCCATCGACATGGAGCGGCAAGTGATCGTCGGCAAGGAAGCCGCAGCCAGCATCGATGAGGCCCTGAGCAAGAGTGGATTTGCCGCGACCACTGTCACCCAGGATTAAAAGTGCGCCCGCCCGACCGAGCACAGCGGCGCCGTGAAGGACTGCTCCTACGCGATCCGCCCCGCAGAGAGCCTCGGCCATCTCCCGCAGGATTAGGTAGCGCGCGGCATTTATCGATGCTCGCCCCCAGAGTGCTTGCCCGTCGCGAAACACACCGAGACCATTGCCATCGCAAGAGACGCAGCGTATCCGAGCACTGCTTCCCAAGGGCATTCCAACCGGTGAAGCGAAGGCCCAAAAAAGCTTCTCCAGTTGATTTGCGAGGATGGCATCGTCGGTCTCGACGGAGAGAGCGCCCCACTCGGTCGCGTATTCGCGACGATATTGGACCGAATGCCCGTCATCCGTCACAGGATCGGGAAACGGCAATTGGACGTCGTTGAAAAGACCCGCGGTTTCCCAAGCCCGAAGGACTGCGTCGATGATTTCGGGAGGTAAACAAGCTGCCTTCCCCGAAGGTGCAACGACATCGGATACGATTGCGAGGCCGACATCGTCTGTCGTTAGAATCGCACCTGACGCTGCGGAATAAAGGATGTAGCGGTCGCCTAATGGCACACGCTCTATGGACGGCGCGCAAACCAGCAGCGCCGCGCGCCAGTCATCCGGAGAAGTTGCAATGTCTACCATGTGCGCCGACGGAGCAGCGTGCCAGAGCACCGTCGCAGCCCGCTTTACTTGATAATGCCCGAAGGAACCTGCCCTCGCGTGCCGTCGAAGGGTGCATTTCCAACTGGCTTGCTGTTGCCTGGATTCTGGCCGCCGCCGCCGCTGATACTCGCGACCGAAACGGACGCCGAGGCGCTCAGTACAACCGTTGACGAACCGGCAACCGTAGCAGAGTATTTCGCAAGAGAAGCGAGTACGTCACGACGTTCGAGATCCACGGTGTCATCAGTGTCGAGATCAAAATTCGGATGGTTCATAAAGAAAACGCCCCAGTAGCGATCGCTATATGTTCACGAGGAGATCATAGACTTCGCGAATCGTCAACATTGACCGGATGCTGAAGAGCGACTGAGGTTGCACCTCAGCGCCAAAATGGAAATGAAATAAGTTCATTTTCATAGAACGGCCTAGTCACCCGAATCTAAAGTTCGCCGCATAGGGTTTGGGTTCGCTGGCAGAACCGCTTGACCGATGCGAGGATTTCATCGGCGGACTTGACCCATCTGTATGGTTTGGGGTTCTCGTTGTGTGCTTCGATGAAGGCGGCAATGTCGGCCTCCAGTTCGGCAGTCGAACGATGGACCCCGCGCTGCAACTGCTTGCGGGTCAATTCAGCGAACCAGCGTTCGACCTGATTGATCCATGATGCCGAGGTGGGCGTGAAGTGGACATGCCAGTGCGGACGGCGGGCGAGCCATGCCTTGATCCTGGGCGTCTTGTGCGTGGCGTAGTTGTCCATCACCAGGTGAACGTCCCGACCT
>NZ_FNEK01000131.1 GCF_900099935.1 Aliiruegeria lutimaris
GGCCACCTTGGAACAAGGGACGAGTTGTCGGCCAGAAGAGACCGCTGCTGCCGAAGCATGTCTGGGCAATTCGGGTACGGCTCGAGCTTGCCGAGCGGCACCGTGACTTGGCGCTCTTCAACCTCGCGATCGACAGCAAGCTGCGAGGGTGCGATCTCGTGAAGCTCAAGGTTGCCGATGTCTTCGCCGCTGGTCTGGTCAAGGAGCGAGCCTCGATCATCCAGAGCAAGACGAACAAACCCGTTCGGTTCGAAATCTCCGAAGGAACCCGGAAATCGATTTCATGCTGGATGGATGATCCCCTCATGATTGGGTCTGAATACCTCTGGCCTGGGCGGTTCTTCCCGACTGCTGCGGCCCGCGCGAACTGGTAGATTGCCGACCTTGCGGTCATTCTCTGCAGTGCAGCGTTTCCTTCTGACCTCATCCCAAAGCTGTTCTTTCAGTGGAGAACCGGACGTTCGCCGCTGCCCACAACAAGGGAACGTTAGCGGACAATCCCGCCTGTCGGTATCCGAACGCGAGTGGCTGGTATCTGCGGTTCGCGACTGTAGCGATCGTCGCGTGGTCTAAAGACGGGCATTGTTTTTTGACACTCTGACTTATAAAATTGACAATATGTCAAAAATAGAATCGGCCTCGCCGCTGAGGGCGAGCCCTCAGCCGGCAAAGAAGATAGGGAAGTCAGAGCGAACCCGCGCAGACATCCTGAATTCTGTTCTGGATTTCACTTGGTCACGCCCTTTCTCCGAAATGACAGTGTCGACCTTGATGAATTTGACCGACCATTCCCGGTCAACCTTCTATGCACATTTCAACGACCTGCATGAGCCGATGGAGGCTGTTCTGGATCTCTTAAAAGACGAGATCTTCGGAGCGGTCCAACCATGGCTCTTGAGCGGCGGCGACCCGGTCGCAAGGATGTCTGAAACCATAGAGGCCTTGGTCCGGGTCGGTTACCAACGGGGACCGTTCCTGAAAGCCATCTCAGACGCCGCGGCATACGACACCCGTTTCGAAAAGAGCTGGGAGCGGTTTCTCGGCGAGTTCGATACCGCAGGAACCGCCCGCGTCCGGGCGGATCAAGCGCAAGGCCTAATCGAAGAGTTTGACCCCGCCCCGGTCGTCTTTGCGCTCAACCGCATGAACGCGAGAACCATGATTGCGGCCTTTGGAACACGGCCAAGGCGGCGCCCCGAGCCTGTCAGAATTGCTTTGGCCCATATCTGGGTAGCCGCTCTCTACGGTACGCGCTGGGCGTCGGCCGGTGCATCAGATCTGATCAGGAAATGAACAGAGGAAAAGATAAAACATGAAAGACTTTCGAGCACATTTCAGTGGTGCGCTGGCGGCCACGATAGTGGCCTTTGCGCAGCCTGCGATGGCGCAAGAGACACCTGGCTACAACAACAAGATACCTGACACCATTCTGACGCCGAATTCATTCGAGACACGGATCGGAAAACTGGAGTTCTTTGACGGAAGCCCGTCAGCGGACACAGTGGCGCTGGTCTATGACAACCTCGATTTCATGCGGGGCGTAGAGACGTTTCTCAACGGTATGCCAGCCTCCTCGATCGAAGGTCTGCGGCGCGGGAGCGTCGAACTCGGCGCGACGGCTAGCAACCAGGTCGTGATCTTCGATGACCTGATGGATTCCGATCCGATCTTCCTCACCGGCAACACCGACACCGTCTACGCGCTCGCCTTTCTCGACTTGAACAGGGATGGTCCAACTGTTGTTGAGATTCCCGAAGGCTCTGGCCCTGGCACTGTGAATGACGCGTTCTTTCGCTTCGTAATCGACATGGGGGCGCCGGGACCGGACAAGGGCAAAGGCGGCAAATATCTCTTATTGCCGCCCGAATATGACGGCCCGCTGGAAGCCCCGATCGGCGGACAGGAGCAGGACGTCGAGATAAACGGGATGATCGAGAAGATGTTCGTCACCCGTTCGCCAAGTTATGTGAACTGGCTGATCCTGCGCGGGTTCCTTGTGGACGGCAAGCCGGATGCCGCCTCTGCAATGTTCCGGAACGGTCTGCGGATTTACCCGTTGGCAGAGGCCGCTAATCCACCGGCGATGGAATTCTTCAACGGTTCAGAAAAGCCTTTCAACACGATACATGCCAACAGTTTCGAATTCTTTCAGGAGTTGGACGAAGTCATCCAGAGAGAACCCATCGGCTTTCTCGACCCTGAATTACGTGGCTTGTTTGCCTCGATCGGCATCGAAAAGGGCCAGGAGTTCGCACCTGACGACCGCATGCGCAGTCTTTTGGAGGACGCAGTGGCCGTTGGTAATGCCACAGCGCGGGCGATTTGGATCCGATCACGTGAAGAGGAGACGTACTACTACGAGAATTCGGGCTGGTACACAGGCTTCGTCGGCGGCAGCTACGAGTTCCTGAAAAACGACGGCGCCGGGGGCCGCTACCTCGATGCGCGTATTCTGTTCCACTACATGGCGACGGTCATCACGCCAGCGATGGTCGTCCCTATGGTCGGGGCCGGTTCTCAGTATGCCCTGCTCAATGTGGACGAGACCGGCGCATACATGGACGGCGCCAAAACCTATAAGCTGAACATTCCGGCGGATGTGCCCGCGAAAGATTTCTGGTCGGTGGTCGCCTATGACCCGCAGACGCGGTCGCAACTGCAAACAGGACAGCCGTTTCCAGGACGTAACAACCAACGCCACGAGATGGACACGAACGCGGATGGCTCAATCGACCTTTACTTCGGCCCGGAAGCGCCCGAGGGCAAGGACGCCAACTGGATCCAGACAGTCCCCGGCAAAGGTTGGTTCATAGGTCTGCGCCTCTATGGGCCGCTCGAGCCTTGGTTCGACAAGACCTGGCGCCCCGGAGAAATCGAGCTCGTCGAATAAACCGTAAAAATCGGTCCTGCAGGACAGTGTGACTCTGCCTGTCCTGCAAGGAACCTCCACAGCATAAACCTGATTGAAAACGAAGGAATAACCCAATGAAACGCTTATTGTTCAACGCCTACGCCTACGCCATTGCCGTTGTATGTATGGGACTTGCCGGCACAGCCCACGCCGAGGACGATCTCACGGTGACTGCCACGAATTATGTCCGCGCCGAGTCCGATCTTCAGCTGCGGGGATACGTTGAAACGTTCGACAGCTTTGGCAAGCTTGTTCATAGCCGTGATCCTTACGACGTCGAAAACCAGATTACGGTGAGAGGCAACCGCGACACGCTCTATTCCTTTGGGGTGTTCGACCTGACCTCTCCAGTGACCATCAAACTCCCTGAAACCGGTGGGCGATATCAATCTCTAATGATCGTCAATCAGGATCATTCGCTGGTCGGCGTTTACGGTCCTAGAACGATCACACTCACGCAAGACATCGTCGGGACGCAATATGTCATTCTAACGGTTCGGACCTTTATGGATCCGACCGATCAGGAGGATATCAGGGCGGCGCACGCGCTTCAGGATGCGGTCGTTGTCGAACAGGCCGACATCGGCACGTTCGATGTACCCGATTGGAAGGCTGACGACGTTGAGCAGATGCGGGCCACGATCAATGTCGTCGCCTCTACGGCCACCGACTCTTCGAAGATGTTCGGAAGAAAAGAGACCTTGGATCCGGTTTACTGGTTGCTCGGGGCGGCACTTGGCTGGGGTGGGCTGCCGGCAGAGCATGCCACCTATGTCAATGTGTTTCCCGAAATAAACGACGGTAAGACCCCTTACACGCTCACCGTCAAAGAGGTGCCGGTGGAGGCATTCTGGTCTGTTACCCTCTATGATGACGAAGGATGGATGCCGGTCAACGAGTACAATGCATATTCATTTAACAACGTGACTGCAGAAAAAAATGAGGACGAAAGTATAACCATTCACTTTGGCGGCGACCCCGACCAACCCAACTTTCTGCCCATCGTTCCGGGTTGGAACTACATTGTCCGACTGTATAAGCCCGGGCAAGAAATCCTGGACGGCACTTGGATATTTCCAGAGCCCAAACCGGTCGAGTAACTCTAATCGAAACCAGCGGCGCTCCTCTTGTTGATTGTCAGGTTTCGCAACTCAAGAAGCGCTACACTAAAACAGGGTCATGTAAACTGAGGGGGTGGTATGAAACAAACACTTTTGGTGCTTCTGATCTCAACGCTTGCCTTCCCGGTAAGTGCACAAAGCTTTATGGATAAGGTAAAGACAGGTGCCGGTAAGGTTGAAGACGTGGCCAAGAAAGGAGTTGATGCTGTTGGCGCCGCCGTTGATTCAACCGGTGAATTGGTAAGTGACGAAGAGACGCCAGAGGCGACCAGGGCCAAGCTCGACAAAATGGCAGACGAAGTCCTGATACGGTTACTCGCGGAAAATTCCGAGGCTGCTGAAGTGTATAAAATCAGTGCGGGCTACGCAGCTTTCGATATGCGTCGGATTTCCATTTTTCCACTTTCGGCAGGATACGGTCGTGGTGTTGCGGTTTCCGCTACGGACGGTGCCCGGACATACATGCAAATGGGTACCGGGGGTGTGGGTGCCGCATTTGGCATCGGAGGCTTTGAATCTCAGTTTGTGATTATGTTCGAGACACCTGTCGATTTTGAGCGCTTTGTTGAAAATGGATATGATGCATCTGCTGAAGCGGGAAAAATGGAAGGGATGGAACGTACTGCGACAGAGGTGAAATTCACTGATGGACGCTCGTTCTTTGTGCTTAGCAAGAAAGGCTGGCGCGTGAACGCAAATGCGTCCGGTACAAAATATTGGAAAGACGATGCGCTTAACTGATCAAAAAAATAGTGCCACAATCGCATCTGCGACCAGTATGGTAGCGACAGTCCCCGTCTGTAGGCTCGATCCGTTAAAATTTTTCCTGAGTAAGCTGGATTGGCAAGCTTGTTCATAGCCGTGATCCTTACGACGTCGAAACCAGATTACGGTGGGAGGCAACCGTGAATGTGAGAAATAATATTCCGGGAAAAATTTTGACGCGACAGTCCGAGAAACTGGCCCAACGTTCCGGTGCTAGCGTGACACTGTCCCGCTTGCTTTCCTGCGTGGTCGCGATCGTGCTGTTGGCGGCCTGCTCGCCGCCACCTGAACTCATTGGAGTGGATAACCCTAAAGTGCCTGTAGCGTCCGTGGAAGCGGCGACCAAGCACAAGATATTCTTGATGACAACGCGGGAGCCCACCGAAACCGTCGGCGCACTTTACTCCGGTCGGCGCGCGCCTGACCTGGGTCTGGCCTCGGTGCAGGTTTCGATTCCGCCCACGCATGTTGTTGGCGAGTTGGAGCGACCGAAAAGACTGCCACCAGATCCAAGGACAGAGTTCGCAGTTGTCGACCCAACCATCTACAAGAACGACGAGGCCTTCATCGCATCCGTGAACCGGGAACTGAGCAAAATCCCAAGGGGCGAAAGGGACATTCTCTTTTTTGTACACGGATATAACAATACGACAAGTGACGCTGTTCTTAGGCTGGCGCAGTTTGTGGAAGACAGCGGATTTCAGGGTGTCCCCGTGCTTTTCGACTGGGCATCTGCCGCAAGTCTGACCCGATATGTCTATGATTTGAATAGTGCCCTGATCGCCCGTCCAACTCTTCCTGAAATCAGTCGGATCCTGGAGCGGACCAATGCGGAAGGATACGATATCTTTGCGCATTCCATGGGGGCATTCCTGACAATGGAAGCAATGAAAGACGCTGTGCAGACCGGCAGGTTCAACGCCTCCGGACGAATTCAGACTATCATGCTGGCTTCGCCCGATATCGACATGGACCTCTTTCGCTCTCAATTGAAGCAGATCAACACAAAGTTCGACCGATTTTATGTTCTATTGTCCGAAGACGATAGCGCTTTGAACACGTCTCGCATTATTGCCGGGGGCATTCCTCGGGTCGGTGCGTCGAACATAGACGAGCTTGCAGAACTTGGGGTTGTAGCCATTGACCTGTCGAAGATCCAGAACTCCAGTTCAGGAAGCCACTCCAAGTTTGCCGGATCACCCGAAATCGTGCGGCTGATTGGCAATGGCCTAAACGACAACAGTCGATTTAACAGAAGCCAACGAGCAACGCAGCTAGGCGAGGTAATAGGATCAATTCCAATTAGAATAGCATTCGAATAAAGGCTACCTATGTTCGGTGAGCCACGTCCGCCTACCGCACTTTGCGCCAGTTTGCTCGTGCCACATCATACGACACTTTGGGCTCTCAACTGCCGTTCTCTGCACCTTCAACGAATGACAGCTTCGGGCCGGTCGCGACATCGCAATGAATGCTGCGACTGCGAAGAGAGTCACCACGGTGAAGGTCCGTTGTGCGCAGGAAGCGGTCCTCTTGGGAACGAACATGTGTGGATGGCTCCTGCATTGCAAGAGATTTCTGTGGTCGCGATGGTCTGTCAGTACAGTCGTGTGTCCGGCCTGTTAGTGTGGCGGTTGCCACTGGCCTTGATGAGTTCCGCAAGTAAGGTTCCAATCGGCTTAACGACCTCGAGGGCCATGCCGTTCGACGGAGTGTCCTTACTTTTGGTTGACTTCATTTCGCATCATCACATCAAGCGTCTTGCATCTCTTGGCAGCATCAGGCGATTGGCTGCCGGTATTCTTCTCGTTTTGTCAGTATTGCCCAGATGATCCGGGCGGACTTGTTGGCCATGGCTACAGTAGCGAGCCTGAAGGGTTT
>NZ_FNEK01000002.1 GCF_900099935.1 Aliiruegeria lutimaris
CTGAACCCGGCCGGATGTCATCGGGTGAGATTGCTGCCATGACCGGTTTGGCACCGGTCCCACATGACAGCGGGGCGATGCAAGGCAGACGCGTTATCGCGGGCGGACGAAGATCATTGCGACATGTGCTGTACCAGGCCGCGCTCGCCGCCGCTTGTCACAATCCGGTTCTGAAGCCGGTCGCAAAACGCCTCAAGGAGCGTGGAAAGCCACACAAGCTCGTCATCATCGCAATCGCCCGAAGGTTGGTCACAATCGCTAACGCGATCATCAAAACCGATACCCCATGGCGTCTTAAGCTCGATGAATAGACACAGTTGCTAGCAACGTCATTGCCAATGCTGCCCGCGGCGCTGGCATTGAAGGCCGAAGCGCCCACGGCCTGCGCAAATCACGCCTGACAATAATGGCGGAACTCGGCGCACCGGCTCATGCGATCATGTCGTGGAGCGGTCACAAGACGTTGGCAGAGGCGCAAGAATTCACGGTCAAGGCGGACCGGAAACGGGTGCTGATTGGACCGGAACAAAAACAGAACACGGTAAACCAAGCCAAACTGAGCAGTAAACTGGAAAGAAAATGATGCTGTATCAACATCTTACAGAAGGGATGGCGACCCCTACAGGACTCGAACCTGTAACCCCGGACTTAGAAGGACCGTGCTCTATCCAGTTGAGCTAAGGGGCCGTTTGGGCGGGCCGGTAACTGGGCCGCGAACCTCTCTTACAGGCAATCGGACGCTGTATCAAAGGGCAATTCGGAGGCGCCAGCACACCGCGCCGTTCCGGTGTTCGAGCGTGGCGCCCGACAGGCCGACCGTGCCGGAACTCAGTAGCCGCGCCGGCGGCTCGCCTGCAGGATCGGCTCCCAGACAGACCGCAGCGGTGTGCTTTCGGGCGTGACATTGGTCCCGATCAGCTCCGCCTTCCGGCGCAGGGAGGTCGCTTTCCTTGGCGCGGTGCCCGTTAGGTAGAGCCGCGTGGAAAGGCGCGCACAGCCGAGCGCCTCTGCGCGCGGAGCGAAACCGGCATGGCCGACGATCAGCAGCGTCTCTGGACGGGCCGATGCGATGACATAGTCCTCCAATTCCCGAAGCTCGCGTGACGCTTTCAGCGGCAGACAGATATGGATCGCGTCGAACATGTCATAGGAGGCGAAATTTCGTGCCTCGCCTTCCAGAACACCCGCCTTCGGGGCGCCGGCGTTGCTGAACAGGTCCCGGGCGGCCTGCGCGCAGTCCGGATCGCGTTCGAGGCCGTAGGCCTCGTCGAAGAACTGCAATGCCGAGAGAACCTGAAGGCCGACACCGCAGCCCACGTCGAGAAAGCGGGTCCGCTCATGGCGGTCCTGTGCCTTGAGAACCCGCCAGCACGCGAGCGCAAGCGCCATGAACTCGGATTGCGACAAGCCGGTCTGCGTGCCGTATCCCGCCCTGCCGGTCGCGGCGGATGGCTGGTTCGGGGCGAGCACGCATAGCAGTTGCGCCATGGTACGGTCCGCCGCATCGAGCGCTGCCGTGTGAACGGGACCTGCCTTTTCCCTCTGGTATTCGAGGCTGCGCCGGCGCGGCGGGCATTGCTCCGAGATCCGGGCCTGCACGGTATTCCATCCATTGGCCCAGTTGCGCATCAGCCCAACCTGCGCCGAAAAGGCGAGCCAGTCCGGCGGGCGGATCTGGCGGGCATCGCCGTCCACCTCCAGCGTCTCGCCGGCGGCGTGATAGGCGGCGTCGAACTGTGGGATCAACTGGCGCAGTTGGTGGATCTGATGGGTAATCCGGGTCTGCGCGGCGAAGATCGCCGGCCGGTTCATCCGGTCCGCCTTGTCGAGTTCCCTGGCGATGAGTTGGCACTGGGCATGGATTTCTTCGCGCAACCCGTGAAGGCGTTGTGCAATCTGCTCAAGGCTCTGGTTCTCATGCAGCACGGCCATTCCCCGCTTTTGGCGGTTTCGCTCAGAAGGAAAGCCTAGGGGATGGGCCCGCCCCGGTAAAGGGCGCCCGGGCCTAGTAGCCGCGCTGGCGGTCCACGACGTGGAGAAAGGGTTTTCCCTGCTCGCCACGGCGGATGTTGTCCACGATCACCTTCGAGGCGGTTTCCGCCCGGGTCGCGGATGCGATATGCGGCGTGACCGTCACCCGCGGATGAGACCAGTAGGGGTGCTCTGCCGGCAGCGGCTCGGTGCGGAAGACATCGAGCGTTGCATGGCCGACATGGCCGCTGTCGAGCGCTTCGAGCAGGGCCGTGTCGTCGATCAGCGGGCCGCGGCCCGGGTTGAGAATACAGCAGCCCTCCGGCAACTGGTCGATATGCGGGGCGTTCAGCATGTTCTCGGTTCCGGGCGTCAGCGGCAGCAGCAGCACGAGAATCTGGGCCCGCGCCAGCGCCTGTTCGAGCCCTTCCGGCCCCGAGAGACAGGAGACACCCGCGACCGATTTCGCGCTGCGGCTCCAGCCCGTGACCGGGAAATTGAGCGCCGCGAGCGCTTTCGCGCAGGCCGAGCCGAGCGCGCCGAGGCCGAGCACCGTCACGGGGCGGTTGCGGGCGAGCGGCGGCACCTTGGGCAGCCATTCGCCGGACTGGTTGGCCAGCGCATGGTCGATATCGAGATGGTAGCGCAGCACGTGGCCCACCACCCATTCGACCATGCCCTCGGTCAGCCCGTTATCGACCATGCGTGCGAGAGGCACCTGCAGCGTCGGGTTGCCGACGACATCCTCCACCCCGGCCCAGAGGTTCAGCACCGCTTTCAGCCGCGAATAGGGCCGAAAATCCTGCACCTCCGAGCTGGGTGCGTAGACGATGTAGTCGATCTCGGAAGGGGGCCCGAGATCGGGGCCGAGTTGTGCCTCGATCCCGGCCTCCGCCAGCCAATGCCGCAAATGCGGCTCGTATTCCGCCCAGCCGGTTTCGTTGGCGGCGAAGAGGATATTGAGCGTCATGCCGGGCCTCGCGGACGGTGCACATGGGCGGATTGGACGAGGCCGAAGGCGGCCAGCAGCACCAGCATGGCGGAGCCTCCATAGCTGACCAGTGGCAGCGGCACGCCGACGACCGGTGCCAAGCCCATGACCATGGACATGTTCACCGCGAAAAACAGGAAAAAGGTCGCCGCGATGCCAATTGTCAGCAGCGAGGCGAAGCGGTCCTTGTTCGTCATCGCTGAAGCGATGCAAAAGACGATGATCAGCCCGTAGAGCGTCAGCAGCGAGGCCGCGCCGATGAAACCGAATTCCTCGGCCAGCGTGGTAAAGATGAAATCGGTATGCTTTTCGGGCAGGAAGTTCAGCCGCGACTGCGTGCCCTGCATGAAGCCGCGGCCGGTCCAGCCGCCCGAACCGAGGGCGATTTTCGACTGCGTGATGTGGTACCCGGCGCCGAGCGGGTCGGAATCGGGGTCGAGGAAGGTATCTATTCGCCGGAACTGGTAGTCCTGGATCAATTGCCAAGGCGTGCCACGCGATTTCAGGACCGCTGCCACCAGCCCGACACCGGCACCGATGACGGTGGCGAAATAGGCCCAATGCACGCCCGCGGCGAACATGACGATGCCGCCGCCCGCGACCAGAAGGATCGCGGTGCCGAGGTCCGGCTGGCGCAGAACGAGGAAGGTCGGCAGCAGGATGATGAGAACGGGCAGGATCACCCAGAAGATGCGGCTGACCTTTCGGATATCGAGCCAGTCGTAATAGGCGGCCAGGAACATCACCAGGGTGATCTTGGTCAACTCCGATGGTTGCAGCCGCAACGGTCCGATATCGATCCAGCGCTGTGCGCCCATGCCTGTCGTGCCGACAAACTCCACCGCGACCAACAAAAGGAGCGAGACGAGATAAGCCAGAGCGGCGATGTTGCGCCAGAAATAGACCGGCACCATGGCTATTACGAACATCGCGACCATTCCGAGGGCGAAACGCTTCATCTGTGGCTCGGCCCAGGGCGTGAGCGAGCCGCCCGCGACCGAGTAGAGCATCAGGAAACCCATGGACGAGACGGCGGTCAGCAGCAGGATCAGGCCCCAGTTCAGGTAGAGAACCTTCGAAAAGCCGGTTGGGACGGTCTGTACGCGGTATTCAAGATAGGACATTCCCGGCCCCTTACGCCCGATCGCTTACATTCGGCCCGCTCTCCCGGCTGCGCAGGGGCATGGACTCGAAAATCTCGGCAACCTTGGCCCGCTCGCCGGCCGGGTAGACCTCAAGCGGCGGCACGTCACCATGCAGGGCGCGGGCCACGATGTCGCGTGCCACTGGTGCGGCTGCGGAGGAGCCGCCGCCGCCATGTTCGATGACAACCGACACGGCGATACGCGGTTTGTCGTAGGGCGCGAAGCAGACGAAGAGCGCGTGGTCGCGCTGCTCCCACGGCACCTCGGAGTTCTTCACTACGACCGAACGGACCTGGCTGGTGCCTGTCTTGCCGGCGAATTCCATCTCGTCGGGCAGCAGCCGCGCGCGATAGGCCGTTCCGCGCCGCGAGTTGACGACCGAGAACATCGCCTTGCGCACCTGTTGCAGGGTGGTGGGCGGCAAGCCGATCGGACCATCGGTCAGGATGGGTTGCTCGACCGAGTCGACGGATTTCACCAGCCGCGGGCTGATCGCCTCCCCGGTGGCGATCCGGGCGGACATCACCGCGAGTTGCAGCGGCGAGGCGAGCACGAACCCCTGTCCGATAGAGGCATTGAGGCTGTCGCCCACCATCCAGCTCTCCTGCCGGCGGGCCTCTTTCCACGCCTTGGTAGGCGCGAGGCCCTCGGCGACGGCGGACATGGGCAGCTCATGGCGGATCCCGATGCCGAGCCGCTTTGCCATTTCCGAGATCTTCTCGATCCCCACGCGCTCGGCCAGTTCGTAATAATAGACGTCGCAGGAGCGCATCAGGCTGTCATGCAGGTCGACGAAGCCATGCCCGCCCCGCTTCCAGCAATGGAAGCGGCGGGTGCCGAGCTGCTTGTAGCCGCCGCAATAGATCGTCTCGCCGGCTGTTACCACGCCTGCCTCATGCGCGGCCAGCGCCGTGACCATCTTGAAGGTGGAGCCGGGCGGATAGGTGCCCTGAACGGATTTGTCCGCGAGCGGGCGGTGGTCATTCTCTGTGAGTGCGCGGTAATCCTTCACGGAGATCCCGCGCACGAACAGGTTCGGATCAAAGGCCGGCGCCGAGGAAATGGCGAGGATGTCGCCGTTGTTCACATCCATCACCACGGCCGCGGCGCTTTCGCTGCCCAGCCGGGCGTTGACGAAATTCTGCAGGTCGTGATCCAGCGTGAGCTGGAGATCCGCCCCTTTCTGGCCTTCCTGCCGGGACAGTTCCCGCATCACCCGGCCACCGGCATTCACCTCGATTCGCTTGGTGCCGGCCGATCCGCGCAGCTGATCCTCGCGCTTCGCTTCCAGCCCGATCTTGCCGATCTGGAATTTCGGGATCTGCAGCAGCGGGTCCGGGTCTTCCAGCTTGGACAGATCGTAATCCGAAACCGGGCCGACATAGCCGACCACGTGGGCGAAATCGGCGCTGAGCGGATAGTGCCGGGTCAGGCCGACCTCCGGCGTCACGCCGGGCAGGGCAGGGGCGTTGACCGCAACTTCGGCCACGTCTTCCCAGTCAAGCTGATCCGCGATCGTGACCGGCACGAAGGGGCTGCGCCGCCGGACTTCCCGCAAGGCGCGCTCGACATCGTCATCCGAGAGCGGCACGAGGGTGCGGAGCTTGGCGAATGTTTCGTCCAGATCGCCCGCATCCTCGCGAACGATCACGATGCGGTAGTTCTGAACATTCTCGGCAATCGGCTGGCCGGTACGGTCGAAGATCAGCCCGCGCGCCGGTGGAATCAGGCGGATATTGATCCGGTTTTCCTCGGCCAGCAGGCGGAACTCCTCGGCCTGGTCCACCTGCATGTAGCGCATCCGGCCGGCGAGCACGCTCATGAAGGCCAGCATGGAGCCGCCAAGCACCAGCCCGCGGCGGGTGATCCGGCGGGCGCTTTCCTCTGTATCCTTGGGCGGGCGTCTCACAGGCGTCTCCCCAATGCATCGGCCTCACGCGGTGCGGCGGCGCGCACTCCGAGCACATAATGCGACAGGAGGACCACAAAAGGATAGACCGCCGCCGTGAAAAGTGATCGCAGTAGCGCCAGCCCGAGCGGCGGTCGCTGGATCATCACGATCGAAAGCGCGATCTGGTTGAGCGCCACCATGGCCAGCATCACCGCCGTGACCGTTGCCCATTCCACCGGGAAGGGCAGCGCGCGGGACATGTCCCGGCGCGACCGCAGGATCTCTGTTCCGATGATAACCAGCGCCGCACCCAGCCCGGGCGGGCGTTGCAGGAGCAGGTCCAGGAAAAGGAACAGCGCGGCCAGCAACAGGACCGGCACATAGGACGAGCGCCGCAGTACCCAGGCGAAGGTCAGCGCAATGGTCAGGTCCGCCCCGGGCAGGTGGCCCGATCCGGTCCCCAGCGGCAACATCTGGAAGAAAGCCAGCAGGAGGACGAGCGCACAGAATAACAGCCGATAGCTCCACGTGCGCAGGGTAATCGGGTCAACCATCCTCGCCGGGCTCCCCATCTCCCTTTGCGTCCGCGGTCTCGTCGGGGGCGGGCTCGGGTTGCGGCTGGGGTGGCACGATCAGCCCGCCGGTATCGGTGATCACCTCGCCCTGGTGGCTGCGAAGAACGCGGAGGAATTCGAGTTGCTCGTAATCGGCCGCGAGCCAGACCCGGTAGCGTCCATCCGGCCCGAGCGCGAGCTGACCCACCAGCATGCCCGAGGGGAACACCCCGCCATCGCCGGAGCTGACAACCCTGTCACCGGGTTTTAGCGCGTCGAGATCCTCGACGAATTCCAGCGCCGGCCGGGCGGAGTTGTCGCCGGCAAGAATGGCCTTCTGGCCCGATGGCTGGATGGTGACCGGCAGTCGGCTGGCGGCATCGGTGAGCAGAATCACCCGCGAGGTGTTCTTGCCCACGCCGGAGATGCGCCCGACGATGCCGAGCCCGTCCATCGTGGCCCAGCCATCCTTGATCCCGTCCCGCTCACCCACGTTCAGCAGGACCGACTGCCGGAAAGGCGAGCCGGAATCGGCAACGACTACGCCGGAAACCGAGGTGAGCTTGGGGTCCAGCCGCACGCTATTGAGCGCCAGAAGCTTTGCGTTCTGCTGTTCCAGCTGAACCGCGGCTTCCTTCCAGGCCTTCATCTGCTGAAGCTCGCGGCGCAGTTCCTGGTTCTGCTGGTAGATGCGCTGATAGGACTGGAAGTCCTCCAGCATGCCGGCGAAATGCGTCAGCGGCACGCTGGCCCATTCGAAGCTGGGCACGACCCGGTCGACAAGGTCGGAGCGGTAACGCTCGACCCGCGGGCTGTCGATGCGCCAGATGAGAAAGACCGCAAGGCAGAACAGAACCAGCCCGCCGACAAGGATCCGGCGCACGGGGCGGACATAGTCGATATCCGAGTTGTTTCGGTTCTGTGCCAAGCGGGGTTGCTCCTGCCAGCCTGCCGGCCGGTATCAGGGCCGGAGCATCGGTTAGCTTTCGTAATCTATCGCATGCCGCAGCTGCTTTTCATACTCCAACGCCTTGCCAGTACCGAGGGCAACGCAACTCAGCGCTTCGTCAGCAACCGAAATCGCCAGCCCCGTCTGCTCGCGCAGCGCGAGGTCCAGCTCACCCAGCAGCGCGCCGCCACCGGTGAGCATGACGCCACGGTCGACGATGTCGGCGGCGAGATCCGGTGGCGTGGCTTCAAGCGCCTGCATCACCGCCTCGCAGATCGCCTGAACAGGCTCGGAGAGGGCCTCGGCCACCTGCGCCTGGTTGATCTCGGTTTCCTTGGGCACGCCGTTGAGCAGATCGCGGCCGCGAATCTGCATGCTCGCGCCACGCCCGTCATCGGGCATCCGTGCCGTGCCGATCGAGGTCTTGATCCGTTCCGCTGTGCTGTCGCCCACGAGGATGTTCTGCTGGCGGCGCAGATAGGAGACTATGGCGTCATCCATCCGGTCGCCACCGATGCGCACCGAGCGCGCATAGACGATGTCGCCCAGCGAAAGCACGGCCACCTCGGTGGTGCCGCCACCGATATCGACGACCATGGAGCCCGTCGGGTCCGTGATCGGCATGCCGGCACCGATGGCTGCGGCGATGGGTTCGGCAATCAGCCCGGCGCGGCGGGCGCCCGCCGAGAGCACGGATTGGCGAATGGCGCGCTTTTCAACCGGGGTCGCGCCATGGGGCACGCAGACGATGATCTTGGGCTTGGTGAAGGTCGTGCGCTTGTGCACTTTGCGGATGAAATGCTTGATCATCTCCTCCGCGGTGTCGAAATCCGCAATCACGCCTTCCCGCATCGGTCGGATGGCCTGAATGCTGCCGGGCGTGCGACCCAACATCATCTTGGCATCCTCGCCCACGGCCAGAACTTCCTTGCGGCCGTTCTTCGTGTGATAGGCAACCACGGAAGGCTCGTTGAGAATAACACCCCTGCCTTTCACATAGACAAGCGTGTTCGCCGTCCCGAGGTCGATTGCCATGTCTGAGGAAAACAACCCGCCAAACAGCGCCATATTAAGTCCTGTTCTTATCATGCCAATGGATTACAATCCCGGCGACTCCCCAGCCGCGGGACGTCGGACTTATAGTCGTGCGGGACGACATGTGAAAGCCACAATACAGAGAGCGTCGGCGGTGCATCGCCGGTCCGGCGCCGACTGCCCGAAACTCGTTCTTGTGCGGTTATGGCGGGAGGGCTTGTCCCGCAGGACAATTCCCGGTGAATTAAAGTAGCTCTCGTTTACAAAGAGGCGACAAGTAATCATGGAATGTGCCGGTCAACCCGAAGCGGCGCAAGAACAAGGCGGCGCGATTTGGATACGATCTTCTTCATACTCTCCAAGGTGGTATGGACCTGTCTCAAGCCCGAAACCTGGATCGTGGTCGGGCTGGTCGCGACCTGCCTTCTGTTGTGGCGGCGTCGGGTTGCGGGGGCCATGGTCTCGACCCTGGTGACGCTGATTTTCGTGCTGGTCGTCGGCTATTTCCCCATTGGGGCGTGGCTCTTGCGCCCGATCGAAGCGCAATACCCCCCGAACCCGCCATTGGAGCGCGTTGACGGAATCATCGTTCTCGGCGGTGGCGAATGGGCGCCGATCCACGGCCAGCCACAAGTGAATGAAGGCGCAGAACGGTTCATAGAAGCGATGACGTTGGCGCGGCGTTTCCCGGAGGCCAAGGTTATGTTCACCGGCGGAAGCGGGGCGCTGTCCGATCTCGGAACGGTGCCGGGCCTGTCGGCGGGCACGGCGGAGCTTTTCTTTAGCGCGATGGGATTGGAGCAGGAGCGTTTGCTGCTGGAGCCGGCCTCGCGCAACACCGCCGAGAACGCGGAAATGGGACTCGCGCTTGCCCAGCCGGCGCCGGACGAAACCTGGGTGCTTGTCACCTCGGCCTTTCACATGCCGCGGGCGATGCGCTCCTTCGAGGCGGTCGGGTGGACCGGCCTCGTCGCCTGGCCCAGCGATTTCCAGGCAGTGTCGGGCGCCGCGCCGAAATGGAGCTTCAAAGAGAATACCGGATGGTGGTTGGCGCTGAACCTCGAGAGCCTGAACGTGGCCGCCAAGGAATATGTTGGCCAGATCATCTATCGCCTGACGAACCGATAGGCGGGCGGGCCGGCACGCCTCGCGCCCGCCCGCCCGTTATCATCGATCTCAGCTCACCGCATCGCGATAGTCGATTTCCTTTTGATCCGTGCCCGTCTTCTTGCGGCGCACGATCAGACGGTTCAGCGCGGCAACATAGGCCTTGGCCGAGGCCACGACCGTGTCGGTATCGGCAGACTGGCCGGTGACGATGCGGCCATCCTCTTCCAGCCGCACGCTGACGGTGGCCTGCGCGTCCGTCCCGCGGGTGACGGCGTGTACCTGATAGAGCTTCAGATGCGCGTTATGCGGGAAGATCTGCTTCACGGCGTTGAAGGTCGCGTCCACCGGGCCGTCGCCGGAGGCCGAAACCATGTGGTCCACCCCGTCGACGCTCATTACCAGGTCGGCCGATTGCGGCGCCTGGGTGCCGCAGATCACGCGCAGGAACTTGACCTTCAGCTTGTCGTCGACCTCGCTGCCCGCGTCACGCATCAGCGCGATCAGGTCGTCGTCATAGACTTCCTTCTTGCGGTCGGCGAGCTCCTTGAAGCGGACGAAGACATCCTTCAGCTGGTTGTCGCCCAGGTCATAGCCCAGGTCATGCAGCTTGGCGCGCAGCGCGGCGCGGCCGGAATGCTTGCCCATGACCAGGTTTGTGGCGCTCAGCCCCACGTCCTCGGGACGCATGATCTCGAAATTCTGCGGGTTCTTCAGCATCCCGTCCTGGTGGATGCCGCTCTCATGCGCGAAAGCGTTCTTGCCCACGACGGCCTTGTTGAACTGAACCTGGAAGCCCGAGACATCGGCCACCCGGCGAGAGATGTTCATGATCTTCCGCGTGTCGATACCGGTGGTGTAGGGCATGATGTCATGGCGCACCTTGAGCGCCATCACGACCTCTTCCAGCGCGGTATTGCCCGCGCGCTCGCCCAGACCGTTGATCGTGCATTCGATCTGCCGCGCGCCGGCTTCCACCGCGGCCAGCGCGTTGGCGGTCGCCATGCCGAGGTCGTTATGGCAGTGGGTGGCAAAGATGACGTCATCGGCGCCCGGCACCCGCTCCAGCAGCATGCGGATCAGGTCGGCGCTCTCGCGCGGAGCCGTGTAGCCCACGGTATCGGGGATATTGATCGTCGTCGCACCCGCCTTGATCGCGATCTCGACCACGCGGCACAGGTAATCATGCTCGGTCCGCGTCGCGTCCATCGGTGACCACTGCACGTTGTCGCACAGGTTGCGGGCATGGGTGACCGTCTCGTGGATCTTGTCTGCCATCTCGTCCATTGTCAGGTTCGGAATGGCGCGGTGCAGCGGCGAGGTGCCGATGAACGTATGGATACGCGGGCGCTCCGAGTGGCGCACGGCCTCCCAGCAGCGGTCGATATCCTTGAAATTGGCGCGCGCCAGGCCGCAGATCACGGCATGTTCCGTCACCTCGGCAATATCGCGCACGGCTTCGAAATCCCCCTCCGAGGCGATCGGGAAACCGGCTTCGATGATATCCACGCCCATATCGTCGAGCATCTGGGCAATCTCCAGCTTCTCGTCATGGGTCATGGTCGCGCCGGGGCTTTGTTCGCCATCGCGCAGGGTCGTGTCAAAAATGACAACGCGGTCTTTGGTGTCGGTCATGGGGTCGGTTCCTTGGTGTCCTTCAATCCTGTGGCGCGCTTGCCAAGCCCTCTGAGCGGACGCGCCGAACTGGCACGCTCAGAGGCGGCTAAGGAGAAGGAGAAGACCGGCAAGCGGACGCGCCTGCGCAAAGGCAGGGGCGGAATGGATATGCCGGTCGGTCATCATGGGGGCGACTATACGCAGGCAAATCGGAAAGAAAAGGTTGAATTCTCGCAAAAGGCGGACAGAAGGCCGCGTTTTACAGTCCTGTGCCGCATGTGCCGCGTGCTTCGGCCGGAGAATTCCGGACGGAAGACGCCCGCATCCACGAAATAACGGCGCGAACGGCTCACTCGGTCGCGGGGGATTCTCCGGTATCGGCGGGTGTTTCCGTTTCCGCCGGTGCAGCGGTGGGCGTGGCTTCCTCGACCAGTTCGCCCTTTTCCCAGATCCCGGCGCGTTCCTCGCCACCGGCATAGCGCATCGTGCCTTCGCCCTGAGGCACGCCGGCGCTGAAGGCGCCTTCGTAGGTGTCGCCGTTCACGTAGGTGGCAACGCCGTCGCCGTCGATCTCGCCGCCGTTCCAGCCGCCTGTATAGGTGAAGCCTGAAGGCGTGGTCAGCGTGCCCTGGCCGCTGCGCTGTCCTTCGACGAAACCGCCCTCGTAGGTGCTGCCATCGGTATAGGTCGCCTTGCCCTGTCCGTTGCGCATGCCCTCGGCCCATTCGCCCTCGTAGCGGTAGCCGTCGGGATAGGTCATCACGCCGTAGCCGTGATATTTCGCCTCCTTGAAGGCGCCTTCGTAGACACCGCCATCGGCATAGGTCGCGACGCCCTGGCCCTCCATCACGTTCTCGACCCAGTCCCCGTCATAGGAATTGCCGCCGGGATAGGTGATCTTGCCCTTGCCATGGGCCATGTTGTTCTCGATCTGGCCGATATAGATCGACCCGTCGGGATAGGTCACCCGGCCCTGTCCCTCCATCTTTCCGTCCACCCACTGGCCGACATAGATGAAACCGTCCATGCCGGTGAAAGTGCCCTGTCCGGAGCGCTTGTCGTCCTCGAAAGCGCCCTCGTAGGTGTCGCCGCTGGGATAGGTGGCCTTGCCCGCGCCGTGCCGGCGGCCATTCACGAACAGCCCCTCGTAGACCTCGCCCGAGGGCTGGGTCAGCGTGCCGAGCCCGTTGATCTGACCGTTCTTCCAGGAGCCGTCATAGGTGAACCCGTCCGGCTTGGTCAGCTTGCCCTGACCGGACCGAAGGCCACGGCTGAGGTTGCCGACATAGACCGACCCGTCCTCCTCGGTGATCGTGCCCTTGCCTTCCTTGATGCCGGCCACCCACTGGCCCTCGTACTTGTAGCCGTCCGGCGAAACGAGCGTGCCCTGGCCCTCGTGCAACGCATTCACAAAGCCACCTTCGTAACGCATCCCGTTGGCATATTGGGCGATGCCCTGGCCGGTCATCTCGTTTTCGACCCATTCGCCCTCATAGGTGGAGCCGTCCGCAAAAGTGATCTTGCCATAGCCATGCGGCTTGCCCTTGGCGAAATGGCCTTCATAGACGGAGCCATCGGGGAAGCGGGCAATGCCCTGGCCGAGAATCTCGCCCTCGACCCAGTCGCCGACATACTCATAGCCATTGGGAAGGCGATAGGTGCCCTTGCCGTGCTGTAGCCCGTTCTTGAAGGTGCCCTCGTAGACCCCGCCATTGTCATACTGCTTGGTCTGAACGGTTGCGCCCTGCGAAAAGGCCGTGCCGGACGCGAAAAGCGCGATTGCCGAGGCCATCAGGATCGGTTTCGCCTGTCGGATCATGTCTGCTCCCCATGTGCGACCGGGGTTTTCTGCCGGGGTCGTTTGGGTGCCAACCCTACTTGCCGGCCCCTTGGGGAGCAACGGTTTTTGCCCCCGATAGGTCCTCTTCGGCTTCCATGCGCGCGCCTTTCTGCTAAGAGGTCTCCGGCCTCGCCCTCCCGAGGCCGCACGAAGGAGCCCGTACATGACCCGCTTCCGCCTGACGCTGGCACAGCTCAACCCCACTGTCGGGGATCTTCGCGGCAATGCCGCAAAGGCACGTGACGCCTGGTCCGCCGGCAAGGCGGCGGGCGCCGACATGGTGGCCCTGCCCGAGATGTTCCTGTCCGGCTACCAGTGCCAGGACCTGGTGATGAAGCCCGCTTTCGTGGCCGATTGCCGGGGCGTTCTGGAAGAGCTGGCCGCGGATTGCGCAGACGGTCCGGCGCTGGGGATCGGCCTGCCCTGGTTCGAGGGAGTGGAGCTGTTCAACATCTATGTCGTCCTCAAGGACGGCCAGATTGCGACTCAAGTGGTCAAGCATCACCTGCCCAATTTCAATATCTTCGACGAGAAACGGTATTTTTCGAGCGGCGACGTACACGGACCGACTTCCGTCGGCCCGATCCGGCTCGGCATCCCGATTTGCGAGGATGCCTGGCACCCGGATGTCTGCGAAACGCTGGCCGAGACCGGGGCGGAGCTGTTCATGGTGCCCAACGGCTCGCCCTATTTCCGTGGCAAGCGCGAGATGCGGTTGACGCATATGGTCTCCCGCGTGATCGAGAACGGGCTGCCGCTGGTCTATCTCAACATGGTCGGCGGGCAGGATGACCAGGTTTTCGACGGTGGTTCCTTCGTACTGAACCCGCATGGCGAGCTTGTTGTGCAGTTGCCGCTTTTCGACGAGGCGATCGCGCATGTCGATTTCGTCGAAGGAGCGGATGGCTGGCACGCCGAGGCGGGCGAGATGGCGCACCTGCCCGATGAGTGGGAGCAGGATTACCGCGTGATGGTCGAGAGCCTGCGCGATTACCTCGGCAAGACCGGCTTCAATAAGGTTCTGCTCGGCCTCTCGGGCGGGATCGACTCGGCTCTGGTCGCCGCGATTGCGGCTGACGCGATCGGGCCGGAGAATGTGCGCTGCGTGATGCTGCCCTCCGAATACACCTCGAAGGAATCGCTGGAGGATGCCGCGGGCGTCGCCAGGGCGCTGGGCACCCGGCTCGACGAGTTGCCGATTTCCGGTCCGCGAGCCGCGGTGACGGAGGCGCTCGCCCCGCTCTTTGCCGGCACCCAGCCGGATCTGACCGAAGAAAACATCCAGTCCCGCCTGCGCGGGCTGCTGCTGATGGCGCTGTCGAACAAGTTCGGCGAGATGCTGCTGACCACGGGCAACAAGTCCGAGGTCGCGGTGGGCTATGCCACGATCTACGGCGACATGGCCGGCGGCTATAACCCGATCAAGGATCTCTACAAGATGCGGGTCTTCGAGACCTGCCGCTGGCGCAACGCCAATCACCGCAACTGGATGAAGGCGCCGGAAGGCGTGGTGATCCCGCCGCGCGTGATCGACAAGCCGCCTTCGGCGGAGCTGCGCGAGGACCAGAAGGACGAGGATTCGCTGCCGCCCTATCCGGTTCTGGACCGCATCCTCGAAGCGCTGGTCGACGAGGACAAGAGCATCGGCGAGATCGTGGCCGAGGGCTTCGACATCGCGGATGTGCGCAAGGTGGAGCACCTGCTCTACATTTCCGAATACAAGCGGTTCCAGTCGGCTCCCGGCGCGCGGCTGACCCGGCGCGCCTTCTGGCTCGACCGTCGCTACCCGATCGTCAATCGCTGGCGTGACCGCTACGAGGGCTGACGATCAGAAGCTGACGATCACTGCCCCGGTGACGACGAGCGCCCCGCCGAGCATTTCCCGCGGGGTCAAAGCGTCACCGACCAGAAAGGCGAACAGGAGAATCAGCAAGGTCTCGGTCGCGATGATCGCGATATAGGCCAGACCAAGGCCGACATGCCGGATCACCACGATCTCGGCAGCCACGGTCGCGGCAAGGACCACCGCGATGGCGATGAGAATTGTCACGGAGATGGTATCGGCGGCCTGTTTCATCAGGAACGTTGCAAACGCCTAGCCGGTGGCGGCGCCAATGGCCATGAGAGTCTTGTTGGATACGATTTCTGTCAAGAACATGTGGTAAATCCAAATTGAACAATGGTACCGAGAGTACCATGACCCTACGGCAACCCCAAAGCCCTTACTTGTCCGAAGGGGAGTGATCGGTCATCACGGGTCTCGTGATCCAGAGACAGGTGATGCGCATGCCTTGGTGTCGGTGGTCCCGGGAACACATTGTACGACACGCATTCTCTGACGAGGTTTTCATGGCTGAAAAGGATCTTGCCCATGGATTGGGCATGTCCGGAACCAAACAGGCCGGAGTCTCCACGAACAAGATCGTCAGGCGGGTTGAGAAACTCATCCGGTCCGGTGAGCGGCGCAAGGTGCTGGCAATCATAGGCGAATGGGCGCCGTCGGATGTGCTCTCGCTCTTTGTCGGCCTGCGGACAAAAGATGCGCGCAGGTTGCTGGAATGGATGCCCGACGAGGTCGGGATCGGGGTGCTTGCCGAGTTGGACCCGCGCCTGCACGCGGTTTTGGCCGAGGAGGAAACGCGCTCCACCTTTCGCAAGCTGATCGAGAAGCTCGACCCGGACGCGGCCTTTCCGCTGCTGGACGAACTCCCACATGAGTATGCGCTCGAAATAATCGCCGGCCATGCCCACGAGGAGGCGCTGCGCAAGGCGCTTGAAGTGGACGAAGACCATGCCGCCGCCCATATGAGGCGCGGGGTGATGACGGCCGGTATCGACAGCACAGTCGGCGAGGTGATCGCCACGATCCGCGCCAATGCCGATGACATCGAGCGCCTGGAGCGGATCTACGTGATCGACGAGGGGCGTCATGTCCTGGGCGAATTGCGCCGGCGGGACCTGTTGATGAGCCCGGACGAGACGCCGGTGGCCGAGATCATGCGCGCTGATCCGGTGGTTGTCGCCGCCGATACCGACCAGGAGGACGTGCTGCGCCTGGCCAAGAAACGGCGCATCCATTCGATTGCCGTTGTCGATGCCGACCGGCGGCTGCTGGGCAGTATCACTCCGCGCGAGCTGCGCCAGATCGCGGTCGAGGAGGCCGAGGAAGACATGCTGCTCATGGGCGGCCTGCACCCGGATGCGACCGAGTTCGATGGCCCGCTGAAGATCGTGGCCCGCCGGCTGCCATGGATTCTCGGCGGTCTGATCGGGGCTTCCGTCGCGGCCTCCGTCATCGGTTCCTACGAAGAGGCGCTGACCGAGGCCGCGATCCTTGCGAGCTTCATCCCCGTGGTCATGGCGACGGCGGGCAATGTCGGCATCCAGGCCTCGACCATGTCGATCCAGGCTCTCGGGCATGGGGTAACCTGGCGGGGCGACTTCCTGCCGCGGCTCGGGCGCGAACTGCTGGCATCGGTGATGAATGGCGCCATCGTCGGGCTGGTGGTGGCCATGCTGGTGCTGCTGGCCTCTGCCTTCGTCGATTTTGCCAACCCCGCGCAACTCGCGCTGACCTGCCTGATCTCCATAACGCTGGTGACGATGGTCGCCGGTAGCTTCGGCGCCCTGATCCCCTTTGCCCTGCGCGCGTTCAAACTGGACCCGGCGGTGGCGACCGGCATTTTCATCACCACGTCGAATGACGTCTTCGGCGTTCTCATTTTCTTTACCATCGCCTCGGTCTTCTATTTATGAACTGCCCCATGCCTGACTCACGGTCCCCATGTCCCAAGATATCCTGACCCTCAGCCGCGCCTTGTCCTTCGCTGCGGAAACCCACCGCAACCAACGGCGCAAGGGTGCCGCGCAGGAGCCCTATATCAACCACCTGATCGAGGTGATGGAGCTTGTCGCGCGCGCAACCGGCGGAGAGGATACCGAGCTTCTGGTGGCCGCGCTCCTGCACGACGTGATCGAGGACGCGAAGCTCCCGGCGGAAGAGATCGAGGCCGAATTCGGCACCCGCGTGGCGCGCATGGTGGTCGAGAACACAGATGACATGCGCCTTCCCAAGCCGAAGCGCAGGGCGGAACGGATCGCGGGGATGCCGCACAAACTGGCGGATTCCCGAACGATCAAGATGGCCGATGTCATCTCGAACCTGCGATCCGTCGTGATCTCGGCCCCGGCGGGGTGGGATGTCGAGCGCAAGCTCGGATATCTCAATGCCTGCAGACGGCTCGTCGATGCGGGACGTGGAGCCAATGCGGAGCTGGAGGCCTTGTTCGACGAAACCGCCGCCGAGGCGGAGGCGGCCCTGCGCGGCGATGTTCCGATGAATGTCGAGGGGCGGGCTGAAGCGCTGCGCCATCTCGAGGTGGAGATCGGCCAGAAGGTTCACCTCGTCTACCTGCCCAACACGCAGATGCGCTGGCTGACCGGCGCCGATATCCAGAAATTTGCGCAGGAGGCGGATATCTTCTTCCCCTCCGCCGCGATCCACGAGGCGCATGCGACGTTTGACGGCAAGCTGCGCAAGATCCTGCTGGCCCGGATCCGGACCGGTGACAGCGACGCGGTCGTTGCCTTCGGCCAGCGCTTGTGCCGTGCCTTCGAGCAGGAATTCGTGGGGATCGAAGTGGGAGGGCGCTACATCCGCGTCTACGTGGACGACACGGACTGAGCGCCTTCCCGAAACGCTTCAGACGCCCGGAACGGGCAGTCCCTGTGCGTCGATCAGCAAGGTTCCGTTCGAACGCGCGAACGGCCCCTCGGGCCAGTTTTCCAGCAGGTCCAGCACCTTGCCGACCGGGCGGCAGAGAGCAACGCCTTTGTCTGTCCGAACGATGGGACGTTCCACGAGGACCGGATGCTCGATCATGGCGTCGAGGATCTGCGCGTCCGTCACGCCCTGTTCGAGCAGGCCAAGCTCCTGTGCCGGGCCGCGTTGGCGCCGAAGAACCTCATGCGGGGTCATGCCTGCATCCGCAAGGAGCTGCACCAGTTCCTCCCGGTCCCATCCGGCTTTCATGTATTGAACGACTTTCGGCTCATAGCCGGCAGCCTCGATGACCCGCAGCACGTCGCGCGACTTGCTGCAGGCCGGGTTGTGATAGATCGTAACGTCGCCCATCGGGGTATCAGAGTTCGATCAGCTTGGATTGCGGCAGCAGGCGTTCCACGTCGTCGCCGCGGCAAAGCTCGGTTGCAGGCGTGGCCACAGCCGCTGCGGCAGCGGCCGCGCCCCAGCGGGCCGCTTCCTGAAGGGTTTCACCGCGCGCGAGGCAGAGCGTGAAGCCACCCACGAAGCTATCGCCGGCGCCAACTTTGGAGATGACCTCGACCTTGGGAGCGGTGGCAAGCCAGGAGCCGTCCTTGGTGGTCAGCACCGAGCCCTCGGAGCCGCGGGCGAAGATGATGTTCTCGGCAACGCCCCGATCGATCAACTCGCGGGAGAAGGCGGCAGTGTCGGCCGGCGTTTCCAGCTTGCGGCCCGCAAGGCCTTCGGCCTCCTCGTCATCGGAGCGCAGCAGGAAGGGTGGCGAGCGGTGATCCTGGACGATCTGGCGCAGCGCGGGGCCGGAAGTATCGACGATCAGCTTCGCACCGGCTTCCATGATCGCGGCCGACAGGTGCTCTTCGAAATCGAGCGGCACGCCCGGCGGCTGGCTGCCCGACAGGATCACAAGGCCACCCTTGGGGGCATGTGCCGCGGTTGTCCGGATCGCTTTCTGGACGTGTTCTTCCTTCCAGGGCGGCCCTGGAAGCATGAAGCGGTATTGCTGACCGGTATTCTTGCAGTTCACCACCACGCTGGCGCGGGTTTCGCCCGGCGACGGAATCGGCATGACCGGAATGCCCTGCTCCATCAGCAATTCGAGCAGACGGTTGCCGTTATGGCCGGCAATCGCCACGACCGCCGTCGCGTCTCCGCCCATGTGGCGGATGGCCCGGGCCACGTTGATGCCCCCGCCGCCCGGATCCACAGTGGGTTCAGTGCAGCGGAGCTTCACGTCCGGAACGACCTTGTCGGCCTCGGTATTCATGTCGAGTGCCGGATTCAGGGTAATGGTGAGAATTTCGTGCACGGGGTGTAACCTCGTTTCCTCGATGTTTGCGCGCACAGTGCTCATTCACAGCGCTTTTGCAACCGAGTATGGCGCGGGATTTTAGCGCAGTCTGCATTGCTGATATTCCGAATATGCAACAAATGCATGATGCGGCGAAAACCCAGGCAATCCCCGATCAATATCACAAAAATCAGGTTACTTTTTATAGTCTCCGTGTGACGTTTCCGTGTGCCGCAGCGGGTATTTCCATTTCTGCGGTGCAGTGAACGCTCGCCGGACGGCAAAGCACGGATTCCTTGCGAATCCGGCCTGGTTCCGAACGAGCGAACGGGGGCCGGTCTCCCGGCCCCCGTCGCGCGCCCGCGGCGCCTGCACGGTTACAGAAGCTGGTAGCTCACCGGGACGTAGCGGAAGCCGTCCTCACGGGTTTCGACGAATCCGGCGGCGGGGAAGGGCATATGGTAGCCGATCATCGGAAGCTTGTCGGCTGCAAGCATGCCCAGCACCTTGCGTCGGGTCGCGGCGGCGGCCGTCTTGTCCATGTCGAATTTCACTTCCCAGTCGGGATAGGCCAGCGACCAAACGTAGTGATTGGCGAGGTCCGCCGCGATCAGGAGTTGCTTGCCCTCGCTTTCCAGCATGTAGTTCATGTGGCCGGGCGTGTGCCCGAAGGCGGCCATGGCGGTGATGCCCGGAGCAATGCTGTCGCCCTCGCCGATGAATGACATCTTTTCGGCCAGCGGCTTCACCTTGGTATCGAAACCTTCATTGCCGGCAGCGGCCCAATGGTCGAATTCCGCCTGCCCGGTCACGTAGCTGGCATTGGCGAAGGTCGGCGCGCCGTCATTCATCAGGCCGCCGATGTGGTCCCCGTGCATGTGGGTGAGAACGACCTTGGTGATGTCGTCGGGGCTCATGCCTGCCTCGGCCAGGGCTGCCGTGATGCCGCCGGCGTTCAGGCCGGTATCGAAGAGCACCACCTCATCCCCGCTGCGCAGAACGGTCGGGGTAAAGAAGAACTGGGCACTGTCGGTGGTGATGTAATTGGACTCGCTGACGGAAGCGAATTCCTCGGCGCTGACATTCAGGCCGAAAATCGACTGCGGTTCGGGCCGTGGCGCCGTTCCGGCCAGCAGGGTGGCACCCTCGAGCGCACCGACGCGAAAGCCGCGCGCCTTGCCCATCGGCAGCATCGCGGGCTTCTCGTCGGCGGCTTTGGCGGAAAAGGCGGTGGCGGCGGCGACGGGCGCGATGGCCGTGCTCAGAAGCGCCTGGCGGCGGGACATGGAAAGAGACATGGCGTACCTCAAATGTTTGAACTGGCCCAAATCGTAGTTCCGAAGGTCAACACGGCAAGAAGAAAATTGATAAATAAAATAAACGTGAAAAAAAATCGTTTTTAACGCACGACTACTCCCACCATCGGTCTATGCGTGCAATGTCAGCGTCGGACCAGCCAAAGTGATGCGCGAATTCATGCGTGACCACGTTCGCTACCAGGTCGCCAAGCGCGAAATCTCCCCGTGCCACCCATTCATCTAGGATGGCACGGCGGAACAACCAGACAATATCGGGCCCTTGCGGCGGGTCGATGACCGAACGTTCCGTCATCGGGGTGCCGTCATAAAGCCCGGTCAGCTCCAACGGGTCCTCGAGCCCGAGATCCGCGAGCATCTCGTCGCTTGCCAGTTCCTCGACACGCAGCAGAACCTGCCGCGCCGGATCGGCGAAAGGCGGCGGGAAGGCTGCGCGCACCTCCTCGGCGAGCTGGGCGAGATCGTCCAGGTTTGGTGCCGTGAGACCGTTCCAATTCGATGTACTGTCCGGTAAATCCATGGCTCCGGTATGGACAAGAACGCCGCCCTGTGGAAGAGGGCGCGGGATAGGAGAGCCGCATCATGACCGTCACCCGTTTCGCCCCGTCGCCCACCGGATACCTGCATGTGGGCAACCTGCGCACTGCGCTGTTCAACTGGTTGATCGCGCGACAGGCCGGCGGCACCTTCATCCTGCGCCTGGACGATACCGATCCGGAGCGCTCCAAGACCGAATATGCCGATGGCATCAAGGAAGACCTCGAATGGCTGGGTCTGACCTGGGACCGGGTGGAAACGCAGTCCTCCCGGCTGGACCACTACGAGGCTGCCGCCGATGCGCTGCGCGAGAAGGGGCGGTTCTACGAGTGTTTCGAGACGCCGGTGGAGCTCGACCTAAAGCGCAAGAAGCAGCTCAACATGGGAAAGCCGCCGGTCTATGACCGCGCCGGGCTGAAGCTTTCCGAAGAGGAAAAGGCAGCCCTGCGCGCGGAGCGCTCGGGTCACTGGCGTTTCCTGCTGGATCAGCAACGGATCGAATGGGTGGACGGGATCCTTGGAGAGATTTCCATCGACGCGGCCTCCGTGTCGGATCCGGTTCTGATCCGCGGCGACGGGCAGGTGCTCTACACGCTGGCCTCCGTGGTGGACGATACCGAGATGGGCATCTCCCATGTCGTGCGCGGTTCCGACCACGTGACCAACACAGCCACCCAGATCCAGATCATCGAGGCCCTCGGCGGCAAGGTGCCGAGCTTTGCCCACCACTCGCTGCTGACCGGCCCGCAGGGCGAGGCGCTGTCCAAGCGTCTGGGCACGCTGGCGCTGCGGGATCTGCGCGAGAAGGGCGTGGAGCCGATGGCGCTGCTGTCACTGATGGCGCGGCTCGGTTCGTCGGATCCGGTGGAAGTGCGCAGCTCGCACCAGGAGCTGATCGACGGGTTTGATCTCAATCGTTTCGGGGCAGCCCCAACCAAGTTCGATGCGGAAGACCTCTATCCGCTGACCGCGCGTTTCCTGCATGGCTTGCCCTTCGACGCGGTCTCCGCGCAGATTGCCGAGCTAGGTGTTCCGGACGCGCTGGCCGAAAGCTTCTGGAAGGTTGTGCGCGAGAATATCACTACTCGCGGCGATATGGCTGGCTGGTGGGATGTGCTCAAGAACGGCGCCGAGCCGCTGGTCGACCCGGAAGATGCCGAATTCGTAGCGCAGGCCATCGGAATGCTGCCGGAACTGCCGTTTGACGAGAGCACCTGGTCGAGCTGGACCGCTTCGGTCAAGGAAGCGACGGGGCGCAAGGGCAAGGGGCTGTTCATGCCGCTGCGCAAGGCGCTTACTGGCCGGCAGCGCGGGCCGGAAATGGCGGACTTCCTTCCATTGATGCAGACGCTTCCGCGTCTCTGACGGCGGGAGCGTCAGGCACGCCCGCCGCCGAACGGAGTTCGCGCGGCGGTGGCGCCGCCAATGGCGGCGCGCAGCTGCGCTGCGGACTGTTGTCGCTCAGCCTTGCGAGAAGGTGAAACGGGTGGTTTGCTCCCACGCCTCTCCCGGTTCCATGCGGATGGCGGGGAAGGTCGGGTGTGTCGGAGCGTCGGGCCAGAACTGGGCCTCGATGGCGACCCCGGCGCGCGGGCGATAAACCTTACCGTCATGGCCCGGCACGCCTTCGGCAGGCAGATGGCGGGTGTCATAGATTTGCAAACCGGGTTCGGTGGTCTCGATGCCGAGGCGGACGCCATCCGGTCCGGTCAGGCTACCGACCTGCCGAAGCGGGACACGTTGCTCTGACAGGCAGAAATTGTTGTCGATCACGTCGTCGGAGGTGAGGGCGCGCGCGATCCGGAAATCCATCTCCGTTCCCGCGACGTCGCGGATTTCGCCGGTCGCGATGTCGGTATCGTCGCAAGGCAGGTAGGTGTCAGCGTCGATCTGTAACTGGTGGCCGTGGAAATCGTCTTTATCGCCAAGGTTCCAATAGCTGTGATTGGCCAGGTTCATCAGCGTCGGCGCATCGGTTTCGGCGCGCAGCTTGAGGGTCAGGCCGGCGCCTTCGAGCACGAACTCGGCCTCGAAGCGGCGATTGCCGGGAAAGCCGCCTTCGCCATCCTCGGCAGTGGCGGAGAGCAGCACGCGCGTTTGCGTCGCCTCCTCCACCTGCCACAGCTTGTGATGCAGCCCCGCCGCGCCACCATGCAGCACATGGCCGCCAAGCCCGTTGGCGTCGAATTGCAGCTCCCGGCCGTCGAAGACGGTCCGCGCCTTGTAGATCCGGTTCGCCACCGGACCGACGATGGCGCCGAAATAGTGCAAATCGCCGCCGTCCTCGTAGTCGGTCACGGTGTTGCTGCCCAGGGTCAGGGGGCGGTCGCACCCGGCCATGCGCAGATCCTGCAAGGTCGCACCGAGGGTGATGATGCTGGCCCGGATCGCGTCGTTCTCCAGCGTGATGCGCTCGACAGGGCGACCGTCTTTCAGGCTGCCAAAGGGGTCCCGCGTCATTTTGTTTCCTTCCAGGCGATGCCGGCGGCAGGGATTTCGAGTCCGTCGAAAGACACGGCTTCGGGGGCGTAGTTGATGTAGAAGCGATAGACTTCCGTGTCGCGCAGGCGAAGGCCTTCGGGCATGTCTCGGGTCTCGATCCCAAGCTCGCCGCAAGCGCGGAAAAGGATGCGGGCGAGCGCCTGCGCGTCCGGCCATCCGGCGAGGTAATGCAAGCCCCCGGAACGCATCAGGACGGGTTGCCCGGAGGCCGTTTCCTCGACCACGTCTGCCGTCCCTTCGAGCCGTTCGAGCCAGCGGATGATCGCGCCGCCCTGGGCAAGCGGCTCGGGAGCGCTCGGCGGCAGGCTCTCGGTGAGGGCGATGGTGGCGTCCAACCCCGGTAGGGCGGGGGGCAGGGGGAGTGGAATGTTGAATTCCGGTCCGCGGGTGCCGCTTCGCGGGCCGATCAGCGTGATGCCTTTCCGCGCGGCCAGCCGCAACTTGAGCGCGTCAGGCAACTCGAAGAGGCCGGGAACAAGCAGCAGGGGATGGTCGCTCGTATCGGAATCGACCGGCAGGATGTCGATACTCAGGCCCAGCTTGCGCAAGCCGCGATAGGTTTCGAGGATCAGTTCGAAATAGTCGAAATCCGCGCCTTGCGGCTGGGTTTCCCAGGCCCAGCCAGAGGGATAGTCGAAGAGGATGGCGACCGGCGCCTTGGCCAGGCGGATCTCGGGCAGGGCTTCGATCTCAGCGGCGACCTGCGCGGCCTCGCCAAGGGCAGGGGCGGGGGCACTGTCGGGGCGGAGCATGCCGGCATGCATCTGTTCCTGCGCAAACGGCGCCTGCCGCCAGCGGAAATAGCAGACCGCCTCGGCACCATGCGCGATGGCCTCCCAAGCCCAGAGCCGCGCCATTCCGGGAAGCGGCGCGGGGTTGTAAGGGGCCCAGTTCACCGGGCCGGGTTGCTGTTCCATCACCCACCAGCGCCCTTTGCCCACGGCGCGGTAGAGATCATGGTGCAGCGCCTGCATGTCCGGATCGCCCTGCCGGAGGTAGCGGCGCTTGTGTTCGGGGCTGTCGTCCAGCCGGTCCGAGAGGAAGCCGATCGGGTAGCTGTCCCAGCTGGCGATATCGAGATCGTCGCCGACGTCGAAATGGTCGAATTCCAGCACCCGGCCCATGTAGTTGTGGATCAAGGGCGCGTTGGTCAGCGGGCGCAGGGCGCCTACCTGCGCGGCGTTATAGGCAACCAACGCGTCCGAACTGTAGCGGCGCCAGGCCATGACATGGGAGGGGTTGGGCTCGGTCACAGTGAGGTTCGGCGGGTCGATCTCGGAGAAATCGGCATATTCCATTGACCAGAACACGTTCCCCCAGGCGCGATTCAGCGCTTCGGGCGACTGGTAGCGCTGCGCCAGCCAGTCGCGGAAGCCCTCCACGGCGGCGCGGGAATAGCTAAGGGTCGTCTCGTGGCAGGCATATTCATTGTCGATCTGCCAGGCCTGCACATGGGGGTTCTTGCCGTAGCGTTCGCCGAGGATGCGCGCGATGCGGGCGCTCTCCTCGCGATAGCCCATGTGGGAGAAGCAGTAATGCCGGCGCGAGCCGAACTTGCGCGGGTTGCCCTGCGCATCGACGGCCAGCATGTCGGGGTGCTTGTCCAGCATCCAGCGCGGCGGGGTGGCGGTGGGGGTACCCAGCACCACTTTGAGCCCGGCTGCGCCCAGCGTTTCAATGGCGCGGTCCAGCCAGTCGAAAGTGAACTTTCCGGGTTCGGCCTCGATCCGCGACCAGGCGAATTCGCCGATGCGGACCCAAGAAAGGCCGGTCTCCCGCATCCGCGCGGCATCCTCGGCCCATTGTGTCTCGGGCCAGTGTTCGGGGTAGTAGCAGACACCCAGTTCCGGCTTCATAGGATTACCTTGTGTTCTTTCTGCCCGCGGGCTTGGGTTTGGGCGGTAAAGGTCATGCCGCTTTCGGGCCGGGCAGCGAGTTCTTCCGCTGTCAGGTCCTCGGCGGCCGAGGTGACGAAAAGCTGCGAAAGGTCCGGGCCGCCGAAGGCCGGACAGGTGGTCTTGCTCGCCCCGAATGTGATTTCCCGCAGGAACTCTCCCTTCGGATTGTAGACGCCCACGCGACCGGCGCACCAATGCGCGTTCCAGAAATTGCCATCGGCATCGAGCACGGCGCCATCCGGGCCCCAGTCATCCTTGCGCATGTCGATAAAGATCTCCGACGGGCCTTTGGGCCAGCCATGCTCCTGCTCCAGCGCGACCTTTCGGATCACGTGCTCGCGGGTGTCGCAATAGAGCGCAAACTGCCCGTTCGGGTCGAAGCACATCGCGTTGGGGATAGAGATCTCCGGGAAAAGCACGCGCAGCTCGCCACGGTAATAGCGATAGATCGCCCCTGCGCCCTGTTCGGCATTGTAGCCCATCGTGCCGATCCAGAAGCCGCCGAACGGGTCTGCGCGCCCGTCATTGGAGCGTGTCACCGGGTTGTCGACCTCCAGCGGAAGAACGTGGTTGCGCTCGCCGGTTTCGATATTGAAGGTGAACAACTCGCTGGCCGAGGCGATGAGGAAGGTATCCTCATCGACCCAGCCGGCGGCAGAGACGCATTGATCGAACTGCCAGAACTGCGTGACGCCGTCCTTTCGCGTTATCAGCCTGTGCTCGAGGATGTCGAACCAGAACAACTGTTGGCGCAGCGGGTGCCAGAGGGGGCCTTCGCCGAGCTGGCACATCGTGGAGTCGAAGACCTGGCTCATTCGAAGGCCTCGTCATAGGCTGCCACGATCATTTCGGCGCGCTCGCGGATTGTGGCGATATCCATGCCCGGCTTGTAGAGCGCCGAGCCGATGCCGAATCCGTTCGCGCCCGCGGCGATCCATTCGCCGAAATTTTCCGGGCCCGCGCCGCCCACGGCATAGATTTCGCAATCGGCGGGCAAAACGGCGCGCATGGCCTTCAGCCCACCAGCACCGGCCATGTTGCCGGGAAAGAGCTTCAGCCCGTCGGCGCCCGCGTCCAGCGCGGCAAAGGCCTCGGTGGGCGTGAAGATGCCGGGCCAGCTCTGCATGTCCAGCGCCTTGGTGGCGCGGATCACCTCCGGCACACAATTGGGCGAAACCACGAGCTTGCCGCCCGCGCCGGAGACCTTGGAGACCTGTTTCAGGTTCAGCACGGTTCCCGCGCCCACTAGCGCCCGGTCGCCCACCGCCGATGCCATCTCGCGGATGGAGGTGTAGGGATCAGGAGAATTGAGCGGCACTTCGATCCGGTCGATGCCGGTCTCGATCAGGACTTCGGCGGCGGCGATAGCGTCGGCGGGCGTGATGCCGCGCAGGATGGCGATGATGTTTCTGCTCATTTTTTGTCTTTCGTATCGAGGGCGCGGGCGGCGGCGAGGCCCTTGAGGACCATTGCCTCGCCGGCGGCGAGGGTCGGGGTGGCACCGAGGCTGTCGAGGGCCGATGCATAAAGGCGGGAGACGCCGCCCGCACCCACGATGGCGACGGCCTGGCCGAGCCAGTAGGGGCGGGTTGCGGCCAGTTCGGCGCCGATCAGCAGGCCGGAGAGGCGTGCCTTGGCCCGGCCTGCGGGCTGCTCGGACAACAGGCCCTCGGCGCGCAGGGAAAAGAGCCGGGCGGCCAGTTTCTCGGGGCGCGAAACCGCGTCGTCCACGGCCTCGGCAAAGGCCGCATCGTCCCAGTCATCGGTTTGCACCGAGTGGCGCAACACGGTGTGGCCCGAGATCGCTGCGAACAGGTCCCCGGTCATGCAGGTCTGGAAGCTGACCACCTCGCCCGCGCTGACATGGACCCATTTCGTATGCGTTCCGGGCAGGCAGATTACCCCGTCGAATTTCGGGTTGAGCGCCTGGAAACCGGCGATCTGGGTTTCCTCGCCTCGC
Source organism: Aliiruegeria lutimaris (assembly GCF_900099935.1). Classification (GTDB taxonomy): domain Bacteria; phylum Pseudomonadota; class Alphaproteobacteria; order Rhodobacterales; family Rhodobacteraceae; genus Tropicimonas; species Tropicimonas lutimaris. Next base: position 27,385 of record NZ_FNEK01000002.1, read on the forward strand.
ATGACATCGGCCGGGGCCGCCTGGCTCAAGCCGCCGATGATCCGGAAGCGCAGACGCGGGTCCGAGACCGGGGCCTCGGTCATCTGCGAGTCCAGCGGGTGGCAGGGCACGGCGCGGTAGCTCGCCTCGACCCAGCCCTGCCGGGCTCCCACCATGCCACAGGCAATCACTTCGACCCGGTCGGCGCCGTCAATATGCGCGCCGACGAGATCGAGAAAGTTCGGCTCGAATTCGGACGGTGCCAGCCCGCCCATGCCACGGTCGGACTTTTCTTCCCAGAGCACCGTGCCGCTCGCGTCGAGCCCCCAGGCCCGCAGGGACGACGTGCCCCAATCCACCGCTATCCAGTCAAGTTCGCTCATCCGGTTGTCACTGTGCCTCCGTCAAGGACAAGCGCCTGCGCGGTCATCGCGGCGGAGGCATCGGAGGCGAGAAACAGCGCGCCCCCCACCATGTCCGCCGGCTCCAATGTCCGTTTCAGGCACTGTCGTTCCAAGTGTTTGGCCATGCCCTCGGGCGTCAGCCATTTGTCGAGCTGGCGCGGCGTGACCACCATGCCAGGCATGATTGCGTTGACCCGGATGCCGTCCGGGCCGAATTCGCGTGCCAATGTCCGGGTCAGCCCGGTGATCGCGGCATTGGCCGTGATGTAGGGCGCGTAACCCGCATCCGCCATCATGTAGCTGATCGAGGACATGTTGACGATCGCGCCCTTGCCCTCGGCCTGCATGGCCGGGATCACGTGCTGGGAGGCAAAGAAATAGGGCTTGAGATTGATCGCCATGGAGGCGTCCCAGAACGCCTCGTCGATCTCCAGCGTTTCGAAACGCTGGTCGTTGGCGGCATTGTTGAGCAGGACGCCGATCGGTCCATGCGCGCTGGCCGCCGTGTCGAGCGCTCCGCAGAGCGCGTCGAGATCGGTGATGTCGCACTGGATGAAGAGCGGGCGGTTACCGGTTTTCTCCTCCATCTCGTCGCAGAAATCCGTGGCGTCGCTGCGCTGGACAAAGGCGACCTGACTGCCTTGCTCGAGAAAACCCTCGGTCAGGGCCGCGCCAATGCCTGAACCGCCCCCGGTGATGAAGACGGAGGCGCCGGCAAGGTCAGGAAAAACAGGATGGCCGCTCATGGCAGATTCCTTTGCGCTCGAACATGTTCGGAATGTCGGCAGCATGCAGCGCTACCATGTCGGAAATGTCGAGGCGGCGAGTGGAAGCAGGGGGAGGGTTCAGGGCAGAGATGCAGGGGATCCCGCCCGCGCCCGTGAGGGAGTATGGGCGTGAGGGCGGGACCCACCTGCGGGTTTCGCGGCCGCACCGGGCGAGAGTCCGGTATCGGCTCCGGGAGACGGGGGGGAGCCGGGTCGCGATGGCATCAGAGCTTTTCCCCTTCGACGATCCACATACGCTCCGGGAAGGACCAGGGCAGCGCCACGCCTTGCGACATAAGGTACTGGCCTGATGCCTCTATCGGACCGTCCTTGAGCGCCATTGAGCCGCGCGAGAGAGCGTGCAGATCCTCGCGGTTGAGAATGTCCACACGGTAGCGCGCATCCGGGTCGAGCCCGGTCAGGCGCAACGGGCGCGGGGCGATCTGCGCGGATGTGTCGGCCTTGCCGGCAAACACCACGAAACGCTCGCCATCTTCGGCCAGTTGCTGCTCGGCGATCACTGCCGGGTCGGAACTGTCGAGACGCAGGATGTCGGCGCGTGTCATCCATGCCCGGTTGCGCTTCCACCAGGCCGTGACCTGTTGCAGCACCGCGACCTCGTCTTCGGACAGCTCGCGGGGATCCATCTCGAAGCCCATGTGCCGCTGGGCGGCGACCCAGGCGCGGAAGCGGATATCGAGCACGCGGCCCGAGGTGTGGCAGTCGCGCGGGCCGACATGCGAGCCTGTGACCGCCATCGGCAGGAAGAGCGCGGCGTTATGCTGGATGCGGAGCCGCTCCAGCGCGTCGTTGCTGTCCGAGAGCCAGACGCGATGCGTGCGGCTCAGGATGCCGAAATCGATCCGCCCGCCGCCGGAGGAGCAGCTTTCGATCTCCACGGTCGGGAAATCCCGGCGCAGCCGGTCGAGCAACTCGTAGGTGCCGCGCGGCTGCGCTGCATCAGGCATCGGCAGGACGCGGTTATGGTCCCACTTGATGTAGTCGATCTCGTTCTTTCCGAGCAGGTCCGCGAAGCAGCCATAGAGATAGTCGCGCACCTCCGGGTTCGACATGTCGAGGCACATCTGCTGGCGGCCGAGAACCTGATCCTCCGGCCCGAGCGCCCAGTCGGGATGGGCGCGATAGGTCTCCGATTCCGGGTTGATCATCTCCGGCTCCAGCCAGATGCCGAAAGCCATGCCCTCCGAATGGACATGCTCGATCAGCGGGGCCAGCCCGTCGGGATATTTGCGCGGGTCGATCTGCCAGTCCCCCAGCGAGCTGGTGTCGTCGTCGCGGGTGCCGAACCAGCCATCGTCCAGCACGAAACGCTCGGCCCCGAGTGCTGCGGCGCGGGTGGCGATCTCCTTGAGCACCGGCAGCTTGTGATCGAAATAGACAGCTTCCCAGCAATTGTAATGCACGGGGCGTGGGCGGTCCGGGTCCGGCCACGTGACGATCCGGTCGCGCAGGTGGCGCTGGAAAGCGACAGCGCAGCCGTTCAGCCCGCTATCGGAATACGTGGCGTAGAGCGTGGCGGTCTCGAAACGGGTTCCGAGTTCCAACTCGGTGCCGCTCGCATTGCCGAACTGAACCTGCCGCCGCCCGTCCGGCAGCTCCTCGGCCACCATCCGGTGCCCACCGGACCAGCCGTAGTGGAAGGCATAGGCCGCGCCCTGGGTGTTGGTCGCACCACGACAGGGCAGGATAAGGCCGGGAAACGCCTCGTGACCGGTGCGCCCGGTGCGGTTGTCGCGAAGCCGTGCCCCGGTCGTCCAGAGCGTGCGCGTGATCTGGAACTCGCCGCACCAGCGGCCGGTGAAATCCCACATCTCGTCGCAATGCTGCGGGGCGGGCAGGACCGGCGCCGAGAACCAGTGCAGCCGCACGGGGCGGTTGGCTTCGAGAACGGCGCGGGCCTGCAGGATATGTATTTCCGGGTCGATGGCGACATGAACGGTGTAGACCAGACCCAGTTCCGCGTCGGAAAAGGTCAACGAGACGTGGTTCTTGCCCGTCACCTCGCTTTCATAGGCGAAGCGGGGATGGAGCGATGCGCCATGCCCGTCGGCAAGCACGAGCCCCGGCTGGCCGGGGAAGCTGCGTGCGCTTTCGGGGCAGATCGACAGCTCCGGATTGGCATCGAGCATGCCGCCGGTCACATCGATTGCATGGGCATCGTGGAGCTTGCCCAGATCTTCGTCGTCCGGCAGCCCCGGTCCCCAGTAGATCACCTCCGGCAGGCGATCGTTCCGGGAGGCCAGAGCAATCGTCTGGCGGGACGTGTCGAGCCGCCAGACGCGGCTCATTTCACGGCTCCGAGCGTCAGGCCGGCGATGAAGTGCTTCTGCATTAGGAAGAACATGGCAACCGGGGGCAGGGCGGCGATGATGGCGCCGGCCGAGACGAGCTGCCACTGGGCGATCCACTGGCCATTGAGCGAGTAGAGACCGGCGGTCACGGGCTGGGTTTCCTTGGAGGTGGTCAGCACCGTGGCCCAGAAATAATCGTTCCAGATGAAGGTGAAGATCAGCACCGCGAGCGCGGCGATGGCCGGTTTCATCAGCGGCAGCACCACGTACCAGAAGATCTGGAATTCGCTTACGCCTTCGACGCGCGCCGCTTCGATCAACTCGCGCGGAAGTGCGCGGATGAAGTTGCGCATGAACAGCGTGCAGAAGCCCGTCTGGAAGGCGACGTGGAAGAGCACGAGGCCGGTCGTTGTGTTGTAGAGGCCGAGATTCACGGTCATGTCGCGGACCGGGACCATCAGGATCTGGAACGGCACGAAATTCCCTGCGACGAACATGAAGAAAACCCAGATATTGCCCCTGAAACGGTAAATGCCGAGCGCAAAGCCGGTCAGGCAGCTCAGGACCAGCGTGCCGATCACGGTCGGGATCGTCACCTTGAAGGAGTTCCAGATATACTGGCCGATGGGCGAGTTGGTGAACACATCGGCATAGTTCGACAGTGCAAGCTCGCTCGGCAGGCCGAAATAGTTGCCGGCGGCGAGGTCGGAGGCCGGTTTGACGCTCGTCACCGCCACGCCGATCAGCGGCAGCAGCCACAGGATGAGCGCAAGCGGCAGCATCACCTGGTATGAGATCTGGATCGCGCGGGATTGATGTTCGATTGGACGGGGGAACATGGATCAGAACCCTTTCCGTTCGTCGCCGACCATCTTCCAGATGAAGCCGGTGATGAAGACCATCATGATGAGGAACAGGATGACCGCAACGGAGGCGCCGTAGCCCATGCGGTAGCCGTATTCGGAGAGTGCCTGCTCGTACATGTAGAAACTGAGCACGCGGGTGGAGCCGTAGGGGCCGCCATCGGTCATGATCGACACCAGGTCGAAGGAGCGAAGCGCGCCGATCACCGTTACGACCATCGCAAGGAAGGTGGCGGGCCTGAGTTGCGGCAGAATGATGTACCAGAGCATCTTGAAACCCTTGGCGGCGTCGAGCCGGGCGGCTTCGATCTGCTCGGGGTCAACGGCGTTGAGGCCGGTGAGATAGAGGATCATGCAATAGGCGATCTGCGGCCAGAGGCCGGCAAAGATGATGCCGTAGGTGGCGAAGCGCTCATCGGCGAGGATGGCGATCTCGGAGCCGGTGATCTTCTCGATGATCATGTAGAACAGCCCGAAGCCCGGCGCATAGAACCAGGCGAAGATCAGGCCGACCACGACCTGGCTGATCACGAAAGGGAAGAAGAAGAGCGACTTGTAGGCGCGAATGCCCCGGACCTTCTGGTTGAGGAAGATCGCGATGCCGAGACCGGCGGGAATCGCCAGCAGGTAGAGCACCAGCCAGATGACGTTGTTCTTGAGCGAGGTGTAAAACGCTTCGTCGTCGAAAAGCTCGGCGTAGTTTGCCATTCCGATGAACTCTTTTTCGCCCAGCCCGTCCCAGTCATAGGTCGACAGCCAGAAGCTCTCGAAGATCGGGACGATGACATAGAAGAGAAAGAAGATCACACCCGGGATCAGGAAGATGTAGGGAGTCAGCTTCTGCTGGTTCTCTCGCCACCAGGACCGGGAGTGGGTTTCTGTGCTGGCAGAGCTCATGCGCGCAACCCTTCCGCAAAGTGTTGGGAGTGGGACCCGTCATCAGCCCGCGGGCGTGTCGGATCGGCAAGGGGTGGTGGGGCCGGTCGAACCGGCCCCACGAAGGAAGATCACTTGTAGATCCGGCCGCGGGCCTTTTCGAGCCGCTCGAGGATCTGATCCACGCGCTCGGGCTTGACCATGAACTCCTGGAAGCCTTCCATGCCCATCTTGGCCATCTCGGCCGGTGCGTCGCGGTCGAAGAATTGCGCGATGCCGCCCGGGGTGGTGGACAGAAGCTCGAAACCGGCGACGATGAACGGGTCGTCCTCGTTGACGGAAGCGTCCTTGTTGATCGGCAGCTGGCCCATGGCCGCGTTGATCTTGGTCTGGGCGTCAGCGCCGGCCAGGTAGGCCAGGAACTTCTTGGCGTCTTCCACGTTCGAGGCGCCCGACGGGATGTGGACCGTATCAGTCGGCGCCTCTTCGGCGCGCGGCACGTCCGGGTTGATCGTCGGGAAGGGCAGGAAGCCGAGGGTCTCGTCGGTCATGCCACCTTCCTTGAAGACGGCGACGGCGAAGTTGCCCATGACGTAGTTGGCGGCCTTGCCCTGAACGAGGAGCGCGGCAGCATCCTGCCAGTCAAGCGCGGCGTGGTTCTGGGTGATGTAGCCCGGCTCCACCAGCTTGGCCCATTCGGCAAAGGTGGCTTTCACCTCGTCGGAGGTCCAGGCGACTTCGCCATTGGCCAGCGCCATGTGGAACTCGTAGCCATTGGTGCGCATGTTCAGATAGTCGAAGATGCCGGCGCCCGGCCACAGCGCCTTGGTCCCGGTGGTGACGCAGTCGACTCCGGCTTCCTTGAAGGCGGCGCAGTTCTCGATGAACTGGTCCCAGGTTTCCGGAACCTCGACGCCAGCGGCGGCATAGGCCTCTTTGTTATAGTAGATGCCCCACTGGTAGTAGGTATAGGGCACGCCCCACTGCTTGCCGTCGATGGTCATCGAGGGCAGGGCGGAGGCGAGCGCGTCCTTCAGGCCGTGCTCTTCCCAGACGTCGGAAACGTCCATGAATTGGCCCGAATTGACGAAAGGCGCCATTCGGTTGCCGGCGTACCAGTTGGCCAGGTCCGGGGCATCGGCCGACAGGAAGTTGCGGATCGAGGTCTTGTAGCCTTCGTGGTCGAAGTTCTGGAATTCGACCTTGATGTCCGGGTTGGCGGCTTCGAAATCGGCGATGATCTCCTGCATGGCGGCGAGCGGCGCCGGATCGAAATCGCCGTAATATTTCACGGTTCCGGCCACGGAAGCAGAAGCGGCGATCAGGGCGATTGCCGAGATCGACACGGAGAGCATGGAACGCATGGTTTCCTCCCGTTTGCGTTTCATTCGGATGTTCCAAATAGTGAAACATCGTTTTGAATATTGAAACTCTAACTGCGAATCGCCTATGGTTGTCAACAGTCGAGCGGGCGAGTTCCCCAAAACGGTGCGTCGCGTCGACCGGGAGGGAAGATTTATGTCGTCAGCCGGTGATGGCACAGTAGGCAAGGCTTTGGACGTGCTGGACCTGGTCGCGGCGCAGGAAAAGCCGATACGATTTGCCGAGCTTCAGCGCATGTCCGTGCTGCCAAAGGCGACGCTATACAGATTAGCGCAAACATTAGTAAATCAGGGCATGCTGGTTCATAATCCAGAAGGCGGAACCTACTCCCTGGGCGTTCGTCTGGTCCGCCTGGCGCATGCAGCCTGGAGGCAGGCGTCGCTTGCGCCCATCGCCCGCCGGCATCTGGATTCGCTGTCGGTGGACACGGGTCTGACGGTACATCTGGCGCAGATGGATTACGGGCATGTTCTCTACGTGGACAAGCGCAACGCGTTGGAGTCGGCTGCGATGTTCTCCGACGCCGGCAAGATCGCGCCGGCCTATTGCACCGGAGTGGGCAAGGCGATGCTGGCTTTCCTCGACGCGGACGAACTCGACCAGATCCTTGGGATGCAGAGCTTTCACCGTTTCACGCCGACGACGCTGGCCTCGGAGGCCGTGCTGCGCCAGTCGTTGGAGCGGACACGGACGCGTGGCTTTGCCACCGACCGCGAGGAACATGAAGCCGGGGTGATCTGCGTGGCCATGCCGATCCTGTCCGATGAGGGACGGGTTCTGGGCGCGGCGAGCCTGAGCGGGTCCACCTTGCGCACCGACCTGAAATCGCTGGAGGCGCATATTCCGCGTCTCAGGCAATGTGTTGAGGCGATTGCCGAGGAGGCAACGCATTGGGCATTCCCCGTGGAGGGGAACGAAACCGGAGGGAGACTGGGATGACAGGCGTCGTTCTGAACAATGTTGTTAAGCGTTTCGGCGACGTGCAGGTGATCCATGGGGTCGACCTGGAAATCGAGGATGGCGAGTTCTGCGTCTTTGTCGGTCCGTCTGGTTGCGGCAAGTCCACCCTGCTGCGCATGGTGGCCGGCCTGGAGGAGACCACCGAGGGCAAGGTCCATATCGGCGAGCGGGACGTGACACATATGGATCCGTCCGAGCGCGGCGTGGCGATGGTGTTCCAGACCTACGCGCTCTATCCGCACATGACCGTGGCGCAGAACATGGGCTTCGGGCTGAAGATGACCGGGCACCCGAAGGAGGTGATCGCGGAGAAGGTCGGAGAAGCCTCCAGGATCCTGAAGCTGGATCCCTATCTCGACCGGACGCCCAAAGCGCTCTCGGGCGGGCAGCGTCAGCGTGTTGCCATCGGCCGCGCCATTGTCCGAGGCCCGGACGTGTTCCTGTTCGACGAGCCACTCTCCAACCTCGACGCCGAACTGCGGGTGGAGATGCGGGTGGAGATCGCGCGCCTGCACAAGGAAATCGGCGCAACGATGATCTATGTCACCCATGACCAGACCGAGGCCATGACGCTGGCCAACAAGATCGTGGTTCTGCGCGACGGCCGTATCGAGCAGGTCGGCAAGCCGATGAATCTCTATCGCGACCCGGACAACAAGTTCGTGGCGGGCTTTATCGGCTCGCCCTCGATGAACTTCATCGACGGGGTGATTTCCGGTGGCAAGGTCAGCGTACCTGGCCTGGCGCAGGAGTTGGAACTGCCGGTCAACATGCCCGAAGACGGCCGCAAGGTGAGCGTGGGCCTGCGCCCGGAGCATCTCGAGATGGACGCCAACGGCAACAGCCACAGGGTCGAGCTGACCGAGGCACTGGGCGGCGTCTCCTTCGCCTATCTGGAGGCGCCGACCGGGGAGCGGATCATCGTCGAGGAACGCGGCGATTTCCGTACCGAGGCCGGCGCCATGGTTGGCCTGACCTTCCCGATCGAAAAGACGTATCTGTTTGACGCGCAGACGGAGCTTCGTCTCCGCTAAGGCCATGGTTCCCAGTGGGATCGTCCCCCGTTCCGATCGCGCATCGGGGCGGGGTTCCCGTATTGCCGAGACCGAAAACGGGAATTGTCGGGCGGAGTGGTCTCAGCGCGGAGATCGTCGAATACTGCCGCGTTGCGGCGGTAGCGTTCGCAGAATTGACGATTCAGTTCACAAGTTTATCCACAGGCTGGGTGCGGCGGCAGGCGTATCGAACCGTCTTCGGCACTATTTTGGCGTTGCGTTCAGGTCGTTGCTCAGGGCCCGTTTTGTTTACCTTTTATTAATAAATCAGCGCATTAAGCGTCGATCCGTCGTTTCGGGCATCTATCCCGCCTGACGGTGTGCGCGGTTTGTGTGACGCAGGGTCAACATGCGCGTTGTAAGGCCTCGAATGGATCGAAAGTTATCCACAGTTCGACTTCGCGTCTGCGGAATCGCGGAGATTCTCCCGCCCGCGGGACAATTTCACGGGCGGGAGGGGGCTACAGTCCGAGCAGCAATCCGGGCAGGTAGAGCACGATGCCCGGCCACATGACGAGCCCTGCAATGGTCAGCGCATCGGCGACGAAGAAAGGCGACGTGCCGCGGAACACGTCCTGCACCGACAGGTCGGGGCGCACACCGGCCACGACGAAGCAGTTGAGCCCGATCGGTGGCGTGATCAGGCAGAGTTCGGCCATCTTCACCACGATGATCCCGAACCAGATCTCGCAGCCGGTGGCGGACATACCGAAGGCGCTGTCGGCGGCAGTGACATATTCTCCCCCGTTGAGCGCGATCACCGCCGGGTAGACGATGGGAAGCGTCAGCAGAAGCATGCCGATCGCGTCCATGAACATGCCCAGCACGGCATAGGCCAGCAGGATCAGCAGCAGGGTCATCATCGGCGGCTGGTGCAGGGACGTGATCCACTCCGAGAAAGCGCCCGGCAAGTCGGCAAAGCCGAGGAAGCGGACATAGATCAGAACGCCCCATATGATGGTGAAGATCATTACCGAGAGCTTCGCCGTCTCCAGAAGTGCGTCCTTCAACTGCGACCACCGCATGCCGCGCCAGACCGCGATGCAGAAGACGACGAAGGCGCCGAGCGCGCCCCCTTCGGTCGGCGTACCCCAGGCGTCACCGCCGAAGGGGTTGTAGACGAAGAAGAGGATGATTATCACCACGGCGACAATCGGGGCGGCGGCCGGAAGGGCAGCGAACCGCTCGCGCCAGGTGAAGCCTGTTACCGGTGGGCCGAGGTTTTTCCAGACCAACGCCATGCTGATCACCAGCGCACCATAGATCAGCGCGGAGAAGGCGCCGGGGATGAAGCCGGCAAGCAGCAACGCGCCAACATCCTGTTCGACGATGATCGCATAGATCACGAGGATCGCCGAGGGCGGGATCAACGAGGCCAGCGTGCCTGCCGCGGCCACGACGCCCGCGGCGAAACGCTTGTCATAGCCCACGGCCAGCATCTCCGGAATGGCGATACGGGCAAAGACGGCGGAGGTGGCCACAGACGCGCCCGACACGGCGGCGAAACCGGCGGTGGCAAAGACCGTCGCCACGCCTAACCCGCCCGGCAGCCATCCCACCCAGCGTTTTGCGGCGGTGAAGAGCGCCTTGGTCAGGCCCGCGTAATAGGCGAGATAGCCGATGAGGATGAAAGTCGGGATCAGGCTGAGCGCCTGGCTTGCCACCTTGGAATGCGGCACCTGTCCGGCGGTCTTGGCCCCGACCGTCAGCGCCCACATGAATTGCGACGGGTCATAGCCCTTCTTGGCCCAGAAGATCCAAACGAGTCCCGTCACCCCGGCAATCGCCGCGGCAAAGGCCACGCGGGTGCCGATCACCACGAGAAACAGCAACAGGCCGGTAACGATCAGGCCGATATCGATGGGTTCCATCAGCTGTTCTCCTCATCGAAACCGGAAACATGTTCGGCCTCATGCGCTGCCTGCGTGGCGGCATCCTCGATCAGCGGCACGGCTACGGGGCGGTCATCATTGCGGAGGAAGGCACGGCAATACCCCCAGAACTGCAGCAGCAGCCGAACGCACAAAACCGAGAGCGCCAGTGGCACCATCAGCTTCGCCGGCCAGATCGGCAGGCCGATATCGATGGAGCTGTCGCGGCTCCAAAGCGGGGAGGCAAAGTCGAAGCTGCGCTGGAAATGCGCCCAGCTGCCCCAGATCAGCAAGAGCGTCACTGCCAGCATGAAAAGGGTCGCGATTGCCTCTGAGAGCCAGAGCGCCCGGCCGCCAAGCTGCCCGACGAGAATATCCATCCGGATATGTCCACCCAGCCGCATGACATAGGCCACGCCCAGCATGGTGATCACCGGCATGAATTGCTCGATCCAGTCGACATAGCCGGGAAGCGGCGAGTTGAACCCGTTTCGCCCGGCGACATTGATAACCGCGAGGATCATCAGTGCGAAAATCGCCAGCCCGCTGATCAGTGCGAGCAATGTCTCTAGTCGAAAAAGCGCCCGGTCGGCGCGCGAAAGGAAGGAATCGTCGCTAAGGACGGAGGAGGCCCCGGCCATGTGCTCTCTTTCTACAAAAGGAAAAGGGCGCCCGCTCAGGGGCGCCCCAAAAGGGTCACTCGGCCAGCGTCGATTTCACGAGATCGAGCAATTCCTGCGCCGGAAGACCGCGCTTGTTCATGTCTTCTACCCAGGCTTCGGCGGCCGGGCCGGCAACGGCCTCGCGGAAGGCGGCAAGCGTGTCCTCGTCGAAGGTCACCTGCTCGATGCCTTTTTCTTCCAGCAGCGGGCCCCATTTTGCCATGGTGTTGTTGTTGTAGAAGTCCACGTAATAGGCCAGCGCCTCGTTGACAGAACCCAGCAGAGCTTCGCGTTCGGCGTCGCTGAGCGCGTTCAGCGCGTCCGTGTTTACCACCACCGGGCAGTTCACGGCGCCGGGGTTCAGGTTGGTCGTCCACCATGTGGCGTTTTCAACCGTGCCGAAGGACATGTGTGCATGCGGGGCAAAGGCCGCCGCCTTGATCACACCCGAATCCATCGCCTGGCGCACCTCGGAGGCCGACATCGATGTCGGCACCGCGCCAACGGTTTCCAATGCGCTGCCGATTCCGCCGGTGGCCCGCACGCTGAGGCCCTTGAAATCATCCAGCGAATGGGGCGCGTCGCCCACACCGATCACGTTGTATTGCGGCAGCGGCGAGGGCATCAGCAGCGTCGCGTTCCAGCGGCCGAGATCCTTCACCGTCGCGGGGTGCTGGTAAACCGCCATGGAGACGGCAATCTCCTTCTCCAGGGAATCGACCCCGAGGAAAGGCAGTTCCAGAACCGTGATCGATGGGTTCTTGTCCGGGTGATACCCCGCACAGAACTGCGCCATCTCGAAAGCGCCGATCTCGATCCCGTCGAGATTCTCGCGGTTCTTCGACAGGCCGCCATAGGAAATGTTGAAGGTAAACTCCCCGCCGGTCTTTTCCGAAACAAGCTCGGCCAGCTTCTCGACATTCTCGGTGAACGCGCGCCGTTTGCCCCAAAGCGAGACATTCCATTCGGTTGCAAGGGCTTCGCCAGCAAAGGTTATGCCGAGCGCGGCCACGAGGCCCGCCTTCATGGTCTGATGCATTATCTTCTCCCTGTTTCGTCTATTATGCCCGCCGCTTCTGTCGAGCGGTCGGACCCGTGGAACCCTGCGCGGAGGAGATTTCCATTGCAGGATGCCGCGCGCGCAAATTTTGAGCACGGGGAAAACTGCCCTTGCGTCAAGGGGGCGGGATGCATGCGCCTCCTGGAAAGGGGAAAAAACGCCCGAAGGGTTTCGAACCAGTACCGCGCGCCGTCATCTTTTCCGCAGCGATAGGCATGTTTTCCTCTTTCCGAAAATATCCTGGGGGGAGCGCTCGTGAGAGCGCTGGGGGCTAGCCCCCTCCTGACCCATCCTGTCTCGCCCAACGTTTCGACAGCCCGCCCACGTCAAAGCGACGCGTCCGGCTCCCTTGCCCTAGGGGGCGCCCCGGATGTAGGGGAGGGGCGGAAGAAAGCCGGAGATCCGCTCATGCCCAACCCGCTCTATGACGCTCTCTTTGCCCCGCATGTCGACAAGGAAACCCCTTTCCTTGTCATGGACACGGCGGATGACCTGACGCATGCGGCGTTCCTGCGGGAGGCGGCGCGTTTTGCGCATGCATTGGGCGAAATGGGCCTGCGCCCAGGCGACCGTCTCGCGGTGCAGGTTGACAAATCTCCCGAAGCGCTCGCCGTCTATGCAGCCTGCGTCATGGCTGGCATCGTCTTCCTGCCGCTCAATACCGGCTACACCCATCTCGAGGTCGATTATTTCATCGAGAATTCCGGCGCCCGGGCGGTGCTGGGGCGGGCCGACTCGCTGGACGAACTGCACAGGGATTGCGACCGCATGGGCGTGCGCTTCGAGACGCTCGAAGCGGACGGTTCCGGCAGCTTCACCGAACTGGCGACCTTCCTGCCGACGCATTTCGACCCGGTGGACCGCGCCGAGGACGATATCGCCGCGCTGCTCTACACGTCCGGCACCACTGGCCTGTCCAAGGGGGCGATGTTGACCCATCGCAACCTTCTGTCGAATACCCAGGTGCTCAGGGATACTTGGCAGTTCACCGAAAAGGACGTGCTGATCCACGCGCTACCGATCTTCCACACCCACGGGCTCTTCGTGGCAACGAATATCAGCCTGCTGGCCGGCGGCTCGATGATCTTCCTGCCGCGTTTCAATATCGAACAGGTGCTCGAAGCCTTGCCGCAGGCCACGAGCATGATGGGCGTGCCGACCTTCTACACCCGCCTGCTGGATCACCCGGAATTCACGCGGGAAACCTGCGCCAACATGCGCCTGTTCATCTCGGGCTCCGCGCCGTTGCTGTCCGAAACCCACCGGGCCTTTCAGAAGCGGACCGGTCACCGCATCCTCGAACGCTACGGTATGACCGAGACGAACATGAACACCTCGAACCCGATCGACGGCGAGCGGCGCGCGGGCACCGTCGGCTTGCCGCTGCCCGGAGTCGAGCTGAAGATCACCGATCCCGACAGCGGCAAGAGCCTGCCACACGGCGAAGTCGGCATGATCGAGGTGCGTGGCGACAACGTCTTCAAGGGCTACTGGAACATGCCCGACAAGACGGCCGAAGAGTTGCGCCCCGACGGCTTCTTCATCACCGGCGATCTCGGCGTGCAGGGCGAGGATGGCTATGTCACCATTGTCGGGCGCGGCAAGGACCTGATCATTTCCGGCGGTTTCAACATCTATCCCAGGGATGTCGAACTGGTGTTGGACGAACAGCCCGGCGTGCTCGAAAGCGCGGTCATCGGCGCGCCCCATCCGGATTTTGGCGAGAGCGTCGTTGCGGTGCTGGTGCCGGAACCGGGCGCGGTGCTGGATGTCGCCGGGATCGAGGCCGGGATCGGCGGGCGGCTGGCCCGTTTCAAGCAGCCGCGCCATTACGTGATCCTGGACGAGTTGCCGCGCAACTCGATGGGCAAGGTGCAGAAGAAGCTCCTGCGCAAGACCTACAAGCACGTCTTCAAGCGCTAGTCGCGCTGCAAGACCTTACCTGTCCCGCTCCCCGAGTTTCGGTGCGCTCCTGTCCAATGCCAGCTCGGCATCTGAAAACCGCCACGGCCCACGCACCCCGGGGATACCCTCTGGCGTGATCCTGAGCCCGCGCGCGATCACCTGCGGATCGGCAAAGACCCCCGCCATGTCATTGATCGGCCCGGCGGGAACCGTTGCGGCCTCCAGTGCTGCCAGCAACTCAGCCGACGGCCAATGGCCGGTCAGCGGTTCGAGGAAATCGGTCAGCGCCCCCCGGTTCTCCACCCGCGCGGCATTGCTGGCATAGCTGGGGTGGTCTGCCAGCGAGGGCTGCCCGAGCACCTCGCAAAAACGCCGGAACTGCCCGTCATTGCCAACCGCCACGATGATATGGCCGTCCGCGGTCGGCAGCACCTGGTAGGGGACGATGTTGGGGTGCGCATTGCCGCGCCGCGTCGGTGCCTCGCCAGTGGCAAGGTAGTTCATCGCCTGATTGGCCATCATCGCGGTGGCGCAGTCGAGCAACGACATGTCGATATGCTGGCCGCGCCCGGTCCGATGCCGCTGCTCAACCGCTGCGAGAACCCCCACGGCACCATAGAGGCCGGTCACGATATCGGTCACCGCCACGCCGACCTTTTGCGGCTGCCGATCCGGCTCGCCCGTCACCGACATCAGGCCGGACATGCCCTGGATCAGAAAGTCGTAGCCGGCGCGCGTGGCATAGGGGCCGCTCTGCCCGAAGCCGGTGATCGAGCAATAGATCAGGCGCGGGTTGAGCACCTTCAGGCTGTCATAATCGAGCCCGTATTTCTTCAACCCCCCGAGCTTGAAATTCTCCACGAGTATATCGGCATCGGCCACCAGCTCGCGTACGCGCGCCTGACCCTCTTCGGTGCGGAAATCGGCCACGACCGAGTGCTTGCCGCGATTGGCGGCATAGAAATAAGCGGCCGACACATCGCCATCGCGCTCGATGAAGGGTGGACCCCAGCGGCGTGTGTCATCGCCCTCGGGTGCTTCGACCTTGATCACTTCGGCGCCGAGATCGGCCAGCGCCTGGCCGATCCAGGGGCCGGCGAGAATGCGGGCAAGCTCGACGACTTTCAGCCCGGCCAGCGGTGTCATGCCTGTCCTCCTTTTTCGCTTCGGTTCCTTGTGGCGCAGCCTGTCCGGCAGCGCAACTCACGCCGAGCATGTCCCTGTTCTGTCGGCGTCGTTTTGGCCCGTGACATTCCCGGTGGGACCTTCTTTTTTATCGGGCATCGACGGGGGCGTCTACGAACGCGGTCTGAGAAGAACCCTTTGAACTTGAACCAGTATGACGCTGGCGGAGGGAGTCGGGGCAGACAGGCGAGTATCGACTGGCAGCCCGGGGTCTCCGCCACAGGAGACACAAATGTCCACCCCCTCGGAATCCCCTGCCGCCATGCGCGCCGCCGCGCCGCTGGTTCAGTGCATCACAAATTTCGTGGCGATGAATTTCCAGGCCGATGTGTTGCTGGCAGCGGGAGCCGCGCCGGCAATGGTGCATGATCCCGAGGAAGCCGGGGAATTCGCGGCCATTGCGCCGGTGGTCTCGGTGAATATCGGCACGCTCAGCCCGCGCTGGGTGGAAGGCATGCTCGAAGCCGCGTTGGTGGCGCGCAAGGCGAACTCGCCCTGGGTGCTCGACACGGTCGCCTGTTTTGCGACCGGCCTGCGCCGGGACGCGACAGCGAAGCTCATGCAGGTCGGGCCGAGTATCCTGAGCGGCAACGCCTCCGAGATCATAGCCGTCGCCGGGCAAGCTAGCGCGGGACGCGGCGTTGATGCGGGCGACACGGTTGCCGCCGCCGAAGAAGCTGCCTGCAAGGTCGCAAAGCAGGTTGGCTGTATCGTCGCCGTGACCGGGGAAGTCGACTATGTGACCGATGGCGAGAAGGCCGTGCGGATTTCCGGCGGCTCGTCGCTGATGCCGCAGGTCACCGCGATGGGCTGTTCGCTGAGTGCGCTGTGCGCTGCCTATGCCGCCGCCGTGTAGGACAGGTTCGCCGCGACCGTCGGCGCATTGAGCCATTTCGCGGCCGCCGGTGAAGCCGCCGCCGCCAAGGTCGAAGGTCCGGGGGGCTTCGCCTCCGCCTTCGTCGATGCGCTAGCCGCCGTCACGCCGGAAACGATCGGCGATGACCGGGTTGCCCCGGAATGAGGAAAGAGTTGGACCTTTCGGCCTATCTGGTGCTCGATCCCGGTCTTTGCGCCGGGCTCGGCATGGTCGAGACGGCGCGGGCTGCTGTCGCCGGTGGCGTCGGCGTTGTCCAGCTTCTCCACGAGCAGGCCGGCACCGCCGAGATGATCGAGATTGGCCGGGCCTTGCGGGTGGCGCTGGAGGGAACCGGCGCGGCGCTGGTGATCAATGACGTTGTCGCTGCCGCCGTCGCGCTGAGGGCGGACGGGCTGCATATCGGACAGGGTGACATGGCGGTGAAAAAGGCGCGTTCGGCCATCGGTCCGGAGATGCTACTGGGCCTGTCGGTGGAAAATCAGGCCCATGCGCGGGCGGTCGATCCGCATGTGGTCGACTATGTCGGCGTCAGCCCGGTTTTCGGCACGCCCACCAAGTCCGACCACGCACCGCCCGTGGGCATCGACGGGCTGCGCCGGATCGTCGAAATCTGCCCGGTTCCGGCGGTCTGCATCGGCGGGCTGGGACCACAGCACGCGGGCGATGTGATCGGGGCAGGGGCGGCCGGGCTGGCCGTCGTCTCGGCTGTTTGCGGCCGGCCGGACCCGGCAGCGGCGGCGCGCGCCTTGGGCAGTGCGATAGCGGAGGCACGAAAATGAGCGTTGCAACAGCATTGTCGATTGCCGGGTCGGACCCGTCAGGCGGCGCGGGCATCCAGGCGGATCTGAAGGCGTTCTCGGCGCGCGGCGTCTATGGAATGGCGGCAATCACCGCGCTGACGGCGCAGAACACGCAAGGTGTCGCCGGCGTCCACGTTGTGCCGGCTGAGTTCGTCTATCAACAGATCCGGTTGGTGTTCGACGATATCGACGTTCACTCGGTCAAAATCGGCATGATTGCCAATGCCGAGATCGCCGTGGCCGTGGCGGAGGCGCTGGCGGGGTTCTCCGGCGCCATCGTGCTCGACCCGGTGATGGTGGCCAAGGGCGGCCATCCGCTCCTGCCCGAGCAGGCGGTGTCGGCCCTGCGCGCGGCTTCTGCCACTGGCGACCGTTCTGACCCCGAACCTGCCCGAAGCCGGCGCGCTTCTGGGCAAGGATGCGGCCACCAGTCGGGAACAGATGAAATCGCAAGGGCTGGCGCTTCTGGAACACGGGCCGAAAGCGGTGTTCATGAAAGGTGGTCATCTGGAAGCCGAGGACTGCCCCGACCTGCTGATTGCGCGGGAAGCCGAAACCTGGCTCGATGGCCCGCGTTTCGACACCAAGAACACCCATGGAACCGGCTGCTCGATTTCTTCTGCCATCGCGGCAGAACTGGCCAGGGGGAAGGACCTTGCCGAGGCGGTGACTGCCGCCCGCCGCTGGCTTCAGGGCGCCATCGCGCAGGCTGACAGCCTCGGTATCGGCCATGGTCATGGCCCCACCCACCACTTCCACGCGCTCTGGCCCGTCGCCTGAGCCTGTCCGAACGGAGACTTCCCATGCGCATTCTCGCATTCGCCGTGGCGCTTCTGGCCGCAACCCCGGCGCTGGCCGCCGACAAGATGACCCTGATCCTCGACTGGTTCGTGAACCCCGATCACGGCCCGATCATCGTGGCCGAGGAGCTGGGATATTTCGAGACGGTCGGGCTGGAAGTCGAGGTGATCGCGCCGTCGGACCCGTCCGATCCGCCCAAACTGGTGGCCGCGGGCAAGGCGGATCTCGCCATTTCCTATCAGCCGCAGCTGCACCTTCAGGTGGCCGAGGGCTTGCCGCTCATCCGGGTCGGCACGCTGATCGGCAAGCCACTGACCTGCCTTCTGGTGTTGGAAAACGGGCCGGTGAAGGAAATCGCGGATCTGAAGGGGCGCAAGATCGGTTTCTCGGTCGCCGGTGTCGAGGAGGTGCTGCTGAACCGCGTGCTCGCCAATAACGAGTTGAGCATGACGGATGTGGAACTGATCAACGTCGCCCGGTTGCTCTCGCCGTCGCTGATGACGGGTCAGGTGGATGCCGTCATGGGCGCCTTCCGCAATTTCGAGCTGAACCAGATGGAGATCGAGGGCGTGCCCGGGCGCTGTTTCTATCTCCAGGAAAAGGGCCTGTCGCCCTATGACGAGCTGATTTACGTGGCCAACCCGGAGACGATGGACACTGACAGGATTTCCCGTTTCCTCGCCGCGACGGAGAAGGCGACGCATCATATCGTCAACAATCCAAAGGAGGCCCGGGAGGTGTTCTCCGGCACCGCTCGCGAGCTTCAGGACGAGATGAACGCGAAAGCCTGGGCCGACACCTGGCCGCGGTTCTCGCTTGCCCCGGCGGGGTTGGACGCCGGTCGCTATGCACGTTTCGAAGCCTTCATGCACGAGGCTGGTTTGCTGGAGGATACCCGTCCGGTTTCGACCTTGGCGATTGATCTCGGTGCGCAATGAGCGGGCTGGCGCAGGGCTGAGGCAGGATGGAGCAGGCACCGGCGATCGAATTCACCGGCACGGCGCGGTTCGACGCGCATCAACTCTTCCCGCCGGTTTCGCTGGAGATCGACGGTGGCGGCTGGTCCTGCCTGCTGGGCCCGTCGGGTTGCGGCAAGAGCACGATCCTGCGCTTGATCGCGGCGCTTGAAACCGGGGCAACCTTCGAAGGGCATATCCACAGCTCCGATGGCAGGCCGCTGGAAGGGCGGGTGGCCTTCCTGGCGCGGACGGACCTGCTGATGCCCTTGCTTGACGTGATCGGCAATGTGACGCTCGGGGCGAGAAGGCGGACACGGATGCCGCCCGTGCGTTGGTTGCCCGGCTGGGGCTGGAGGCGCATGCGGAGAAACGCCCCGCCCATCTCTCCGGCGGGCAGAGGCAACGCGTGGCGTTGGCGCGAACACTTATGGAGGACCGGCCCGTCGTTCTGTTGGACGAACCCTTCTCGGCGCTCGATGCGCGGATGCCTTCCGAGATGCAGGAGCTTGCCGCCGAGCACCTCGCCGGGCGCAGCGTGCTGCTCGTTACCCATGATCCGGGCGAGGCGGCCCGGATGGGTGACCGTGTCGTCCTGCTCGACGAGGCGGGAATGATCGAGGCCGTTCCGCCGAACCTGCAGACCATCCGCCCGGTGGACCACCCCGGGACGCTGGCCTTTCAGGCGCGGCTCCTGCGGGCCTTGCGGGAGTGGCGCTGATGGATGGGTTCAAGCGCGGATTGGCTGCGGCGGCGCTGTTTCTGGGCCTCTGGCAGGCGCTGGTGGCGTTTGGAGACCTGCCACCCTTTATCCTGCCCGGGCCATTTCGGGTGGCGGAGGCGCTGTGGTCGAATGCAGGGCTGATCGCATGGCATGCCGGTTCACCGTCGTCGGAGTTCTGGCCGGTCTGGCGCTCGGTACGGCTTTCGGGGCGGCCACGGCGCTGCTTCTGGCCGTCTCGCCGGCGGCGCGCTACCTGATCAAGCCGGCGCTCGTGGCGACCCAGGCGCTGCCCGTCTTTGCGCTGGCGCCGATCCTGGCGCTCTGGCTCGGATATGGCATCTGGTCCAAGGTGCTGATGGCGGTGCTCATCATCTATTTCCCCGTGGCCTCTGCCTTTTTCGACGGGCTGATGCGCACCCCGCCGGGATGGCTGGACCTTGGCCGGACCATGGGCGCCTCGCCCGCGCGGCTGCTGTGGCGCATTCGGGTGCCGGCAGCGATCCCGTCGCTGGCCTCGGGGCTGCGGTTGGCGGCGGTCTATGCGCCGATTGGCGCGGTGATCGGCGAATGGATGGGCGCGGCCGGCGGGCTGGGCTACCTGATGCTGCTGGCCAATGGGCGGGTAAAAATCGACCTGATGTTCGCCGCGCTCTTCGTGCTGGCCGCATTGACCCTGCTCTTGCACCGCGCGGTTGGCTGGCGCTGCGACAGGTTGGTGGCGCGGATCGACTGAACTTCGTCCACCAGGTTATCCACAGAAATGAACGGTTTTGGCCGGTGCCAGCCGCGCGTTGGCAGGGATAAATTGTCGGCTTCGGTATACATGTCGATTGTCGGCCGGGATTTTGGAAATGGTTTAATGTTATGAAAATTAAAAGAAAAATTCCAGATCCTCTGTGTTTTGTCACATATTTGGTGTGGGTTTTCACATTTCCGTTTCAAACCCGATACATCAACGCCATGCCTGTTTGATCTTCCGGTTACACGCCGCCGCAAAATGTGGGCTGTCGGGTCATGGGGGCTCTAAAGTTTTGCACATTGTGTCCGGGCGGTGCTGGCGGATGGAAGCCCAGGAGAAAGAGCATGGGGTTGCCGGTTATCGGTGCGGGACCTGCCTCAAGTTCTCTGCAATCCGGCTGTCGGTCGACAACGGACATGCTCATTACGCTTGTGCTACGACCGGGGAGCGCGCTTCGATATTTTCCTGCGCGCGGCGGAAGCCATGTTGGATCATGTTCACTTGCAGGATGCTGACGGATATGCCGATCGTTACTGACAGAACAGGCAGGGCAAGATCCACTGGCTCGCGATCTTCCGGGACGCCAACGAAATCCCCGCCTCGATGCACCATCTTCGTGCGCAGGGGGGTGCGGGGTGGCGACTTCAGTCATCAGGGCAAATTCCTGTTGCAACCGGGACGCTTGCAGGCAGAGGATCGGGACGGGCTGGATGGCCGGTCTGAAGACGTCGAAGGAGAAACAAGGAGCTTCACATGGAAGAAGCAGGCTTGCGGCAAAGGGTGATGATGCTGGAGTTCTGGCGCGATCTGCTGCTCGTGCTGACGCTGGCCGTGACCGGGCTGGTCTATGGCTCCGGGTTTCTCGTGCCCCTGACCTTCGCCGCCCTTGTCGTGGTGCTGCTGAATGCCGTGGCCGACCGGGTCTCCGCGATCCCGCTGGCGGGCCAGTTCGTGCCGCTCTGGTTGGCCAATGTGATCGGCATCCTGCTGGTATTGTTCGGCTTCGCGGTGATTGCCCTGATCCTGTCCAGCCAGGCCGACGGGGTTGCCGAGACCATTCCGCGATATGCCGAGCGGCTGGAGGCCATCCTGGCCTCGCTGGTGTCGCTGGTGGGCGAAGAGAACGCGCTGGAAGTGCGCCAGGTGCTGCAGGAGATGGACATGTCCGGCTGGGCTCTCGGGGCGCTCGGCTCGGCGGGCGGGTTTCTCAGCGGGTTCCTGCTGGTCATGCTCTACATCCCCTTCATGATGGTCGAAACCGGGCCGATGGGACGCAAGCTCCGGATCGCGGCGCCCAATCGGAGGGCCGCTGCGGAGATTTCCAAGATCACGCGATCGATCTCGCGCGGTCTGCAGCGCTATATCGGCGTCAAGACCTTCGTCTCGTTGCTGACCGGGCTGTTCAGCTATGCGGTGATGAAGCCGATGGGGCTCGATTTTGCCGAGACATGGGCAGTGCTGGCCTTCGCGCTCAATTTCATTCCGTCCATCGGCTCGGTCCTCGGTGTTGTCCTTCCGGCGGTCGTGGCGCTGGTTCAGTTCGACACCGTCACGCCGTTCCTGGTTATCGTGTTGGGGTGCGGCACGGTTCAGTTTTCCATCGGAAATATCCTCGAGCCAGCCATTTTCGGGCGCTCATTGAACCTTTCCCCCTTTCTGGTGATCCTTGCGCTGACCTTCTGGACAGCGGTTTGGGGGGTGGCGGGAGCGCTCCTGTCGGTACCGATCATGGTGGGGTTCCTGATCGTTTTTGCCCATATTCCGTGCACGCAATGGCTGGCCATTCTAATGTCGGGCGACGGGGATCTGTCGGGCATCAGGGAAATGGATGGGCAAGAGGGGGCGGAACGCGCATGAGCGGGACGTTCTTCGCAAAAGGTTCTGTCGGGTAAAGGGAGATCGAGATGCCACTCAAAGCGGATTTGGAACGCGAGGTCGCCGAACTGAAGCGCGAGCTGGAAGCCGTGCGCAAACGCGCGACATCATCGGATGACAGCGCCTCCGGGGAAGCCAGCGAACAGACGGCGGAGGAAGATGGGGATCAGGGCGGTGACGGCAAGCAATCCACACTGGACTGGGCACTTGGGCAGCTTGATGGCAGTGAACTGGAGCGGCTGTTCCGGGAATTTGTGGCCGAGTTGGAAGATATGCAGGAACACAAGCCCCTGTTGACGTTATTCGGTGCCTTCGTGCTGGGTTACGTTCTCGGGCGGGCACGGTAGCGGAGGGCGCCATGAGCCGTATTGCACGGAATTTCCAGATCATTCTTCGTTCGGAGAAGCTCATCGCCAGCCGGCAGGTGGCCGTAGCGACCCGCAAGGGTGGCCTGTTTGGGGCGGCGGCGCTGATGGGGGGCATCGCGGTCGTTTTCCTGAATGTCGCCGCCTATCTCGTCTTGGCGGCGCGGCTGGAGCCAGCGATGGCGGCCTTGATCGTCGCCGGCGCCAACCTAGTTCTGGCCGGAATCCTGATCGCGCTGGCGAAAGGCATGAGCGCGGATCGCGACGTGCAAGCCGTCAGCGAGGTCCGCGACATGGCCATGGCCGATCTGGAGGGCGAGTTGCAGGAGGCAACCGACGAGATTCGGGAGTTGGCCCAGAACGTGCGCAAGATGACCCGGGATCCCTTCAGTTCCGCCAGTCTGAGTGTGATTGGCCCGCTTTTGTCGCTGTTGTTGAAGAATCTCAAGAAGTGACCTGTCCAAAAAGGCAGGTAATCCGGGCTGCTGGATCGGCGCGGATTTCCCGGCCGTGACGCTTCTGTTGCATCAAAATTGATCAAGAAACCGACATTACGTTGGGAAAGGCGATTAATTTTAGATCACATGCTTTGATTGTAGCCGGAGTCGGGGCTTCGGAACGCCCATGATTTGCGCATAACCCTTGCCTGCCCTTTGATGCCTCGCGCAGGGCAAAGCGACCCGGCAATCCAGTACGCGGGTAGCGGAGTCCTCCTTCCAGCGCCTGCAACACAGAAACAGGTGGTACGGCCCGGCAGGGCGAACGCCATGCGCCCGGAGCGTGTGGGCGAACGCTCTTTACGTGCCTTCAGGCCGCCAAGAACAGGGACCTGAGACATGAAACTTCGTATGACCTCCGCGCTGGTTGGCGCTCTTGCTTTCGCGACCTCCGCGATGGCCGCAGATGACACGATCAAGGTTGGCGTTCTCCACTCGCTTTCCGGCACGATGGCCATCTCCGAGACGACCCTCAAGGACACGATGCTGATGCTCATCGAGGAGCAGAACGCCAAGGGCGGTATCCTCGGCAAGCAGCTTGAAGCCGTCGTGGTCGATCCGGCCTCCGACTGGCCGCTCTTCGCTGAAAAGGCGCGCGAGCTTCTGACTGTCGAGGATGTCGATGTGATGTTCGGCTGCTGGACCTCCGTGTCGCGGAAATCCGTGCTGCCCGTCATCGAAGAGTTGAATGGCCTGCTCTTCTACCCGGTGCAGTATGAAGGCGAGGAAAGCTCCAAGAACGTCTTCTACACCGGCGCCGCGCCGAACCAGCAGGCCATTCCGGCCACCGATTACTACCTCGAAGAGCTGGGCGTCGAGAAGTTCGCGCTGCTGGGCACCGACTATGTCTACCCGCGCACCACGAACAACATCCTTGAATCCTACCTGAAGTCGAAGGGCATTGCCGAAGAGGACATCTTCGTCAACTACACGCCCTTCGGTCATTCCGACTGGTCCAAGATCGTGGCCGATGTCGTGGCGCTCGGCGCTGACGGCAAGAAGGTCGGCGTGATCTCGACCATCAACGGCGACGCCAATATCGGCTTCTACAAGGAGCTGGCCGCTGCCGGCATCTCTGCCGACGACATCCCGGTCGTGGCCTTCTCGGTCGGTGAGGAAGAGCTCTCCGGTCTCGACACTACCAACCTCGTCGGACATCTGGCCGCCTGGAACTACTTCCAGTCCGCCGAAGCCGAGTCCAACGATGCCTTCATCGAAGCCTGGAAGGCCAAGATGGGCGAAGATCGCGTGACCAACGACCCGATGGAAGCCACCTATATCGGCTTCAACATGTGGGCGAACGCTGTTGAACAGGCCGGCACCACCGATGTCGATGCCGTGCGCTCCGCCATGTGGGGCCAGGAATACCCGAACCTGACTGGCGGCACCGCCGTGATGGGCGTGAACCACCACCTCTCCAAGCCGGTCCTGATCGGCGAGATCACCGAGGACGGCCAGTTCGACATCATCAGCCAGACCGAAGAAGTTCCGGGCGACGCCTGGACCGACTTCCTGCCGGAATCGGCGGTCCTGACGTCCGATTGGAAAGATCTCGATTGCGGCATGTACAACACCGAGACCTCGACCTGCGTGCAGATCAAGTCCAACTACTGATCTGACATACGGACGAACCTAAAGGGGAGGGCGGTCAACGCCCTCCCGATCCCTCAGGGCATATCCAGGCAATGACAAGACTAATAATGGCAGCATTGGCCGCCCTGATGCTTTGCGTCAGCATGGCCGCCGCACAGGACAGCCCGATCCAGGCGCTCCTGCAGGAGCACAGGGTGCTTATAGAAGAAAGTTCTCGCAAGACGATCCAGCCGGCGATCGACGCGCTGCGCGACAGCGGATTTCCCGAGGCGCAGGCCGTGCTGGAGAAATGGCAGGCCAAGGATCTTTGGCAACGCGAGGCCGACAAGCTGTTTTTCTTCGTCGAGAAGGTCGACAGCAAGAACTACCGACTGCTCGACATCGCAACCGGCGAAGCGGCGGGCGAATTTCCCAAGAAGGAGCTGAATCAGCTCAAGCCGAATTCCGGCGTGCGCTCGCTGATCGGCGCCGCGCTGGTGCAGTTCCAGCTCATGGCCAAGGATCCTGCGAAGCGGATCGAGGCGCTGGACGCGATCCAGCGCGATCCGGCCGCGGAGCACCTTGTCGCCCTCTCCGGCGCGATCGCGAAAGAGACCGACCC
Organism: Aliiruegeria lutimaris; assembly: GCF_900099935.1. GTDB lineage: Bacteria > Pseudomonadota > Alphaproteobacteria > Rhodobacterales > Rhodobacteraceae > Tropicimonas > Tropicimonas lutimaris. The sequence continues at coordinate 52,495 of NZ_FNEK01000002.1, forward strand.
GGATATTCGCGACCGCAAGGAACGCCTCGTCCGGCTTCTGACCATTTCCTTCGGCGAGACGGAAGAGGCCCGCATTGCCGCCATCGAGAGCTTCAAGGGCGATCTGGGGGTGGATGTGCGCGGCGCGCTCAACCCTTTGGTGGCGACCTCGCGCGAAGTGGCTGTTGGCACGCTTCCCGAAGGCGTGAATATCGCCGCGGTTCTGAAACCGGGCAGCACGGCATTCAGCGAAGCCGAAGCCTATGACCTGCTCGTATCGAAAGACCTGGTGCTGCCGCGTATCACCGCCGCGGACAGGCGTGCGGCCCTGCAGGAGAACATCACCGACGCCCGCGTCGGCGGTGTCCCCGTCGCGCAGTTGAACACCGAAGAGGCCAGGGAACGGGCCTATCAGGCACTGGCCGAAGCCGGGCTGGTGCGCGCAGCGGCAACCCAGGCGCAGATTGCCGAGGCGCTGGCCGCCCATGTCTTCTTCGAGAAATATGCCGAACCCTCGGCGGCCATAACCGAGGCCGCCAACGACACGCTCTCCAGTATCAACACCCAGGTCGGTTTCAACCAGTTCATCGACCTGACGCTTGACGCGATGTCGCTTGCCTCGATCTATTTCCTCGCCGCCATCGGCCTTGCCATCACATTCGGCGTGATGGGGGTCATCAACATGGCCCATGGCGAGTTCATCATGATGGGCGCCTACACGGGCTACGTTGTCCAGCAGGTGATCCCGGATTACACCGTTTCGATCATCGTTGCCCTGCCGCTCGCCTTTGCCGTCACCTTCGCGGCCGGCGTGGCCATGGAGCGGTTGGTGATCCGCTGGCTCTATAACCGTCCGCTGGAGACGCTGCTGGCGACCTTCGGCATCTCCATCGCGCTGCAACAGCTGGCCAAGAACATCTTCGGCACCCAGGCCCGTCCGCTCACGTCGCCCGCCTGGCTCGATGGTGCGCTGGTGCTCAACGACGTTGTCTCGATCAGCTATATCCGCATCGCGATCTTCGTGCTGGCGCTGATCTTCCTCGGCGTCTTCCTCTTCATCATGCGACGCACAAGGCTGGGCCTCGAAGTGCGCGCCGTGACGCAGAACCCGCGCATGGCGGCCTCGATGGGCATCAACCCGGACCGGATCAACATGCTGACCTTCGGTCTCGGTTCCGGCATCGCCGGTATCGCGGGCGTTGCCATCGGGCTTTATGCCAAGGTCACCTCCGAGCTCGGCTCCGATTATATCGTGCAGAGCTTCATGACCGTTGTTGTCGGTGGGGTCGGCAATATCTGGGGCACCCTGCTCGGGGCCTCGATGATCGGCTTCCTGCAAAAGGGGATCGAGTGGATGAACCCGTCCAACACGCTCGCCGCGCAGACCTACATGATCATCTTCATCATCATATTCATCCAGTTCCGGCCAAGGGGCATCATCGCCCTCAAGGGCCGCGCGGCGGGGGATTGAGCCATGGAAAAGAGCTTCTTCGCACGCAATCCCTCCGTTCTGATCTTCATCGGCTGTCTGGCCCTCTTCACCATCGGCGTCACGGCGATGAGCGAGGCGATGGGCACGGACGTGATCTCCACCTCCTTCTTGAAAACCCTCGGCAAAACGCTCTGTCTTTGCCTCGTCGCCATCGCGATGGACCTGATCTGGGGGTTCGCCGGCATCCTGAGCCTCGGGCACATGGCGTTTTTCGGGCTCGGCGGCTACATGGTCGGCATGTGGCTGATGTATGCCCGGACGGAAATGATCGTCGTGGCCTCCATGGCCAATGCCGAGATCCCGCCCACCGCGCAGGAAGTGGTCGACGCCATCGGCACCCAGATCTTCGGCGTCGTCGGGTCCTCCGACTTCCCGGTGATCTGGGCCTTCGCCGACTCGCTCTTCCAGCAATTGCTGCTGGTCGTCGCCGTGCCCGGCCTTCTGGCGCTCGTCTTTGGTTGGCTGGCCTTCCGTAGCCGGGTCACCGGGGTTTATCTCTCGATCCTGACACAGGCGATGACGCTCGCGCTCGCGCTCTACCTCTTCCAGAACGATTCCGGTCTGCGCGGCAATAATGGCCTGTCGGGGCTGCAGAACCTGCCGGGCGCCGACGCCATCCCGCAGGCTCAAATCTCGCTCTGGTTCTTCTGGGCGTCCGCCTTTGCCCTTGGGCTGGGCTACCTGCTCGCGGCCTGGGTGGTCTCCGGGAAGTTCGGCTCCGTCATCCGCGGCATCCGCGACGACGAGGCGCGCGTGCGGTTTCTCGGCTACTCGGTGGAGGGCTACAAGCTTTTCGTCTTCACCCTGACGGCGGTCATCGCCGCCATAGCAGGTGCGCTGTATTACCCGCAGGCCGGCATCATCAACCCGGCCGAGATCGCGCCCATCGCCTCGATCTATCTCGCGGTCTGGGTCGCCATCGGCGGGCGTGGGCGGCTCTACGGCGCTGTCATCGGGGCTGCTTTCGTCTCGCTGCTTTCCACCTGGTTCACCGGCGGACAGGCCCCCTCCATCCCGCTCGGCTTCTACACCATCAACTGGGTCGATTGGTGGCAGGTTCTGCTCGGGATCTCCTTCGTCCTTGTCACGCTCTTTGCGCCCAAGGGGATCGGCGGTCTGGTTGACCACTTAACAGGCCGCGTGTCGCCGGAGCGCTATGGCGCGGATCTCGGCCCCGATTCCGGCAGCCTTCAGGAACAGGAGGCCGAAAAATGAGCCAGCTACTCGAAGTCTCCGGCGTTTCCGTCACCTTTGACGGCTTCAGGGCCATCAACAACCTGAGCTTCTCCATCGGTTCCGCCGAGCTGCGCGCCATCATCGGGCCGAACGGCGCGGGCAAGACGACCTTCATGGATATCGTCACCGGCAAGACCCGCCCCGACGAGGGCTCGATCCGCTGGGGCGATATGAGCCAGTCGCTCCTGAAGATGAACGAGAGCCAGATCGCCCGCGCTGGCGTCGGCCGCAAGTTCCAACGTCCGACCGTGTTCGAGGACCAGTCGGTCTATGACAACCTCGCCATGGCGCTGAAAAAGGATCGCGCGCCGTGGTCGGTGCTCTTCTTCCGGCCCAAGCCGGAAGACCGCACCCGCATCGAGGAGCTTGCGGCGGAGATCGGCCTCTCGGACCAACTCTATCGCAAGTCGGGCGAGCTTTCCCACGGTCAGAAGCAATGGCTCGAAATCGGTATGCTGCTGGCGCAGGAGCCACGCCTGTTGCTGGTGGACGAACCGGCGGCCGGCATGACGCTCGCCGAACGTGAACACACGACCGATCTGCTAAAGGAAGCCGCGAAGACGCGCGCCGTTGTCGTGGTGGAGCATGACATGGAGTTCGTCCGCCGGCTGGAATGCAAGGTCACCGTGCTGCACGAGGGCTCGGTTCTCGCCGAGGGCAGCCTCGACCACGTGACAAAAAACCAAGACGTCATCGACGTCTATCTGGGGCGCTGAGAGATGCTGAAAACCGAAGGCCTTACCCTGCATTATGGCGGCAGCCAGATCCTCCACGGCATCGACCTCGAGGCCGCCGCCGGCGAGGTGACCTGCGTGATGGGCACAAATGGGGTGGGCAAGACCAGTCTGCTCAAGGCGATTTCCGGAACACATCCCCGCTCCGGCGGCTCGATCGAACTGGACGGCGAGAAAATCGGCCGGATGCCGTCCCATCTGCTTGCCCGAAAGGGCGTGGGCTATGTGCCGCAGGGGCGCATGATTTTCCCGCTGCTCACGGTGAAGGAAAATCTCGAAACCGCCTATGCCTGCCTGCCCAAGGCTGAGCACGGCATACCGGACGAGATTTTCGAACTGTTCCCGATCCTGAAGGAGTTCATGTCCAGACGTGGTGGCGACCTGTCCGGCGGCCAGCAACAGCAACTCGCCATCGCCCGCGCCATGCTGACCAAGCCCAAGCTGCTGCTGCTCGACGAGCCCACGGAGGGCATCCAGCCAAATATCATTCAGCAGATCGGCCGCGTGATCGAATACCTGCGTGACAGGGGCGACATGGCGATTGTTCTTGTCGAGCAGTATTTCGAATTTGCCTATGGCGTGGCCGACCGCTTCGTCGTGCTCAAACGCGGTGAGATCTCGATGAAGGGCTCAAAATCCGAGCTGGCCAAGGAAGACCTCAAGGGCGCTGTCTCTGTCTGACGGTTGCGAGACCTGCACGCAGACCGTTTGATGAGGCGTGGATGCGTTGGCGATCAGGCCAGCACCATCCCCAACACGATACCGACGGACACCACGAGGAACGAGACCAGCCCGGAAACAAGCGCGAGCTTGGCTGTCGAATAGGGCCGCTCGCCGAACGTCTGCCCATTGATGCCCGACACCACGACCTTGTAGGGCCGGCCGGAATGGTCGTAGTGGAAGATCCAGACCGGCAGCAGGATCCTGCGGTATCTTGCAGCAATGTCATCTGTTCGAACGGCCAGGGACACGTTTTCCCCGAAGGCGCGGTCTTCGCAGACCTTTCGCTTCGTCCGAAGCCGCTTGTCGGGCGCGTTGAAGGCGAACCCCTCGGCAACGCTCTGGTGGTGGCGCTCGGCCGCGAACCCGGCCAGGTAGCGCGCATCGAAGGACCTCAGCGCGCCAGGGGCGAATTCATGCAAGATGCCGTCGCGGATCAGGGGTGTGACATGCGGCGAGGCGGGCACCAGGAGATCGTCGAACGCGACATCATGGTGACCGGAGGAGCTTCGGGTCACCATGCGCTTGTGCTCGTACTCCATCCAGGTGGCCATGTAGGTTAGCGCCTCGGATGTGTCGAAGGTCCAGAACGGCGCATAGAGACCGGCGGTCCTCGCGGTCCTGGCAACGTGCTCCGTGAGCTGGTTGGGCGCGCCCTCGCGCTTGGAAATCCAGTCCAATGCGCGTTTTCTTGCGTCTTCGGCGGAGATGCGAAACGGGATGAGCGCCATGGCGTCGTAGCCGGAACGGCCCGGAACGAGGACCATCGGACCATTGCAATACGGGCACCGCTCGGACAGCGCCGTGCCGGAAAAGAGCACCGTGCCACCGCAGCCGCTGCATTGATGTTCCTGCGCAGGCGGCACCCCGCGCGGTTCTGTCTCGGGCGAGTTGGGATCGAAGGGGTATTCCCGTCCAGCCCGGTACTGGTTGGCCGCCGCGATCACCTGGGCATTGCCGCACCCGTCGCAGATCAGAGCTTCCTGAGCCGGGTCGAACCGGCATTGGTTGCCGCAGGCGTTGCAGCTCAGCTCGCGTTGCGACGGCGGGCTCTCTTCTGTTGGTGATGGAGAGGGGCTGCGCCTTGAAACACGCAGGATCGCGCTGGAATGGGTAAACATGCTGTCGTCTTCCTACACGGCAGGTCTTGGGAGATCTCGTGTGTTGAAATGCTTCAGTGACCCATTCGGAGGCGTCGTGCTGGCGATGAAATACCCGACGAACAGCGCCAGCCAAAAGACCGTCAGGATCCACACCGTCGGGGCAAGCCACCGGCCCTGCGCACGAACGTGGCTGGCGGACTCAACCTGGGCCTCCCTTTGCGCCTCTCTCCTCCGGATCAAAGACTCCAGTACGAAAACACCGAAATAGGTGGATAATCCGAAGAGCAGGGCGGCGGCTGCAAGGGAGGACAGATAGGTAGACATGAGCGCAAAGAGCCTGGAAACGCGAACTGACCATGCGACCCTGCATGACCAGGATATTTTCAACAAGCATCCGTGGGGCGGCAATTTGGTCTCGGGCATTGCCGCGATCATTCTGACGGCCCGCTACGACCGACATTGATATTGCTGTCCGAAAGCGCTCCCTGATGTCCGACATGCGGCGCGTCGGCAACTTGCCTCATAGGAACGATTGTGCCACAGAACGACGACGCTTCCGGACCGACAGGTGGATCAGATGAGCAGCTTTGAAACCCAACGCACGACGATGGTCGATTCCCAGATCCGCCCCTCGGACGTGACCAAGTACCCCGTCCTCGACGCCCTGCTGGCCGTTCCGAGAGAACTTTATGTCCCGGCCGGTCAGCGCGATGCGGCCTATGTCGGCAATAACCTGCCGCTGTCCAAGGGCCGCGTGCTGCTCGAACCGCGGACCCTGGCAAAGATGCTGGAGGCGCTGAACGTTCAGCCGAACGAAATGGTGCTCGATATCGCGGCCGGCTATGGGTATTCCACGGCGGTTCTCGCGCACTTGGCCGAGGCGGTGATCGCGCTCGAGGAAGACGAATCCATGGCGCATGAAGCAGAGGCGACGCTTTCTTCGGAGGCGGTCGACAATGCTGCCGTCGTCATCGGGCCGCTGGCCGAAGGGGCCGCGCAACACAGTCCCTATGACGTGATCATTCTTCAGGGCGGCGTGGCCAAGCTTCCCGCCGCGATCGAGGAACAACTGAAGGAAGGCGGCCGTATCGCCTGTCTCTTCATGGAAGGTGCGCTCGGCTTGGTTCAGATCGGCTACAAGATCGACGGGCGGATCAACTGGCGTTTCGCATTTAATGCATCTGCGCCTGTTTTGCCCGGTTTCGAAGAGGCGGGCTCTTTCGTGCTGTAAAGGCAATGTTTGAATTGCTATAGTGGCGCCAAATGAAAGCAGGCCCCACGAGAAGGAGCAGTTCGCGTGTGGAAATTTGGCAATAGTTTCAAATATAACTTCGTTGGTATCGCGATAAGTGTTCTCGCGGTCACGTCTCTTCCGGCCACGGGCGAAACCCTGACGGACGCCCTGATCGACGCCTATCGCAACTCCAATCTCCTCGATCAGAACCGCGCATTGCTGCGGGCTGCCGACGAGGATGTCGCCTCCGCTCAATCTGCCCTCAGGCCGACGCTCGACTTCGTGACGAGTTGGAGCGGCGCGCACCCGCATCGCCAGATTTATTCCTCCTTATACAATGCCGGCCTGTCGCGGGACAATTTCGTAGCGACATACCAGCTTCAGGCTTCCATGTTGCTCTATGCCGGCGGTGCGAACCGACTGACCGTCGAGAGCAGCAAGGAAACCGTGCTTGCCACGCGCGAGGCGCTTCGCTCGCTCGAGCAGAGCGTTCTGCTCGGTGCCGTGAACGCCTACATGGAAGTGCTGCGGGCCAAGGCCTTTGTCTCCCTGCGGGAAAACAACGTTCGCGTTCTCACGCAGGAGAAGCAGGCCACCGAGGACCGTTTCGAAGTCGGTGAAGTCACGCGGACGGACGTCGCTCTTGCCGAGAGCCGTCTGGCGGCAGCCGTAAGCCAGCTTGAAGCGGCACGTGGCGATCTCGCGGTGTCGCGCGAGACGTTCCGGACGGCTGTCGGACGTTACCCGGGCAATCTCGAATTCCCCGGGGCCTTGCCGAAAACAGCCCCGAGCGTCGAAGAGGCGATCCGGATCGGTGTGAGGACACACCCGGAAATTCGCCAGGCGCAGCGCCAGGTGACCGTGGCCGAGTTGGGAATGCGGTTGGCGAAGACCAACTACAAGCCCACCATCTCGGCTTCCGTCACTTCGCAGACCGACTCGGAGAACCAGGACGAAGAGCATTACCTGAGCCTCAACTTCACGCAGCCGATCTATCGCGGGGGCGCCTTCGCGGCGCTTGAGCGCAAGGCGATCGCCCAGCGGGATTCGAACCGGGCGATCCTTCTGCAGGTGACCTTGGGGATCGAGGAACAGGTGGCCAGCGCCTGGGCCTTTATCGAATCCGCAACGGCGCAGATACGCGCCTCGGACTTGCAGATCCGCGCGGCCCAGATCGCGTTTGATGGGACGCGGGAGGAAGCAACGCTCGGTGCGCGGACAACTCTCGACGTTCTGGACGCCGAACAGGAACTGCTGGACGCACGGGCGGCACGGATTGATGCAATCGCCACGCAGTACGTAGCGGTTTATTCACTTCTTTCTGCGATGGGTCTGATGACGGTAGATCACCTGAACCTTGGAATTCAGACCTATGACCCCGCAGGGTATTACAACAGCGTCAAGTCTGCGCCCGCGCGGCTGTCCCCGCAGGGACAGAAACTTGACCGCGTGCTGCGAAAGCTGGGTAAGCAATAGGCACAACCGGGACGGGCTTCTCGCTCGCTCGGGCTCGTGGGGTACCGCTCGGCCTTTGTAGCCGGCGGCATGCTGTGTGATTGTACTCGTTAATGTGAGATGAAGAACAGGAGCAGGCATGTCCGACCCAGTAAGCAACGCTGATATCGAAGATGTCCTGTCGTCGATTCGACGCCTTGTTGCAGGGGACAAGCCGGACGAAACTGGCGCTGCTGACGCAACGCAAGCGGAAGCGCCGAAAGATGCGGCACCTCATCAACCGCCCGTTCAGGGCGAGGAGGCGCTGGTTCTGACGCCGTCGCTTCGAGTGGAAGAAACCGAGGAGCAAGATGCGCCGAGTGTTTTGCAGGATCCGGAGACCGATCGCTGGGAAGAGGATGGCGAAATGGATCGTGAGCCATCGGCAAGCGATGCGCCCGATCCGGAAACAGCACGCGGCCTGGAAAGCGAACCCGCCGAGGAATTGGCGTTTTCCGCGGTTTCTCCAAAAGAGCCGGTGGATGCAGAAGATGCTGCCCTCGAGTTGCCGACCTTCATTCGGCCACTGACGACACCAGCCGATTCCGAAGTGCCACCGAAGCGCGTGGCCGCCGAGTCGGATCTGGCTGATTCGGAACATCTGGAAGAACAAATTTCGGATGACGAAACCCTTCAGGCGCGGCCGGCCCCGCGCGCTGGTTTCATGTTCAGTCCGCTCCGCAAGCAGGAAAACGATAGCCCGTTCGACGATGAAGTGGATGAGCCGCAGGCGCCTTTCCTCGACGCATCGGATGCTGTCGAGGCCGGGGAGATCGAGGAACCCGCTGCTGTCGCCGAAGCGGATCGCCCCCCCGCGTCGGAGCCAGAAGCAGAAACGGATATGACAGCGGCGCCACGAGAGTCCCACCTGCACCTGACGGTTGGCAGCGCGGAAGAGGTCGGTGTGCTGGACCCCTGGTCTGCGGACCTTGACGATGCGGTCTCAGCGCGTTCCGAGGAATACGAGGAGTCGCAGCTCGAAGCACCGGACAATCTGTTTGCGTCCGGAACCGTTGCGCTGGACGAAGAAGCATTGCGGGAAATGGTGTCCGAGATGTTGCACAAGGAGTTGCGGGGCGCGCTCGGTGAGCGGATCACGCGGAATGTGCGCAAGCTGGTTCGCCGCGAAATTCACAGGGCACTTGCATCCCGGGATTTCGATTGAATGCCGGATTGGATGTGACGGCTCGAAACCGTGGCGCAGCCGGTCGATAGCTTCGCCATTGTAGCGACACATGTCCTTCCAAGCTATCGCAACATATCTGCCCCGAGGCGCCGGCTACTGGGCGTTCAGGAAATACTCTGAATCACCGCTTCTGGCCTTTTGCGCTCCTGACGAAACCGAAAGGAAATGAAGGTCGGTTTGGTGACCTCTTAAGTCGCCTGACTCATCTCCGGAAATCGGTTGTCATCACAGGTTGAGCACCCGACGCAGCAAAAGTGCTCGGTGTCGCTCCGGTGATCCGGGCACGAGTCCGTCAAGGAAAGTATCAAACGCGATCCAAAAGAAAAAAGCACGCGCCAAAGGCGCGCGCTTTTTTGCGTAGACCGCTTTGAAAAAAATCAGGCGGCTTCGGCCTGTTCGGCGGCCTGGCGACGTTCGCTTTCTTCACGCGAAAGCGCAACCGACGTCCGGACGCCGTTCGATACGAATTCCATCAGGCCGGATACAACCCGTTCATTCGGGTCAATCCCGGCACAACTCAGAACTTCACGTCCATCGCGGGACCGCGCCCAACGGGCGATTTGTTCGGGGCCGTTGCCGTATTTCTTGTCGTCGGCGATGGCATCATCCAGTGCGGCCAACACAACAGCGGCAAAGAGCTTGCGCGCCCGTTGACCCTGTTCGTAGTTGAATGCCGTACCGTCAACGAAATCAGTCATCTCGTCGTCCTTTTTATTCTTGCTCTTGTCTTTTCGGCGTGGGGCCGAATATGACGTTTTTGAAGCGATTCGGTATTTCCGTTTCGGAATGGCTCCTATGCGCTCACGTCATAGCTATCGCGGCCCTAACGCCATATCTAGTCGGCTTGTCAGCACGCAGCCTCCAAGATATAGAAGCCGACAAACTTCGTTCAAGCGCCGTGAAGGTCAAATATGCCGAAAATCAATGGAAACGAGATCCGCCCCGGTAACGTTCTGGAGCATAATGGCGGGCTCTGGGTGGCTGTAAAGGCCGATCACGTGAAACCCGGCAAGGGGGGCGCGTTTGCCCAGGTCGAACTGCGCAACCTGCGCAACGGCTCCAAGCTGAACGAGCGTTTTCGCAGCGCGGACAAAGTCGAGCGCGTGCGCCTCGAGCAGAAAGACCAGCAGTTTCTCTATGAAAACGATGGCATGCTGGTCTTCATGGACAGCGACACTTTCGAGCAGATTGAGCTTCCGGCCGAAATCCTCGGCGATCGTCGCCCCTTCCTGCAGGACGGCATGACGATCCAGATAGAGTATCACGAGAGCGAGGCTCTGAGCGCGACCTTGCCGCAGAAAGTCATCTGCAAGGTCGTGGAAACCGAGCCTGTCGTAAAGGGACAGACCGCGGCGAACTCGTTCAAGCCGGCGATTCTCGATAACGGCGTCAAGGTGATGGTGCCGCCCTTCGTCGGGCAGGACGAGGATATCGTGGTCAATACCGAGACCATGGAATATTCCGAGCGCGCCTGAGCCGACCGGCCAAAAAAACGAAATCAGGAACGGGGTGGCCCAAACGGGCTGCCCCGTTTTTATGGCACCCTAGGCTCCGAGCACGGAGAGGCGCTGTTCGACCATCCCGCGATACCCGGAACCGAACAGACGAAAATGCACCAATGCGGGCCATAGCTGGTAGGCCGCCAGCCGAATCTCGGCGCCGGGTTCGAGCGATCCATATTCCTGCCAGAACGCCACCGGCGGCTGTCCGAAGAGCGTAAGCATCGCCAGGTCCACCTCGCCATGGCCGAAATAGCATGCCGGATCGATCAGATGCGCGCTGCCTTTTGGGCCAAACAGGACATTGCCGCTCCAAAGGTCTCCATGCAGGAGCGCGGCATCGGGCCGGGCAGGCAGAAGGTCCGGAAGCCGGTCAGCGGCGGCTTCAATCCGATGGGCAAGGGGTGCGGGCAAATGGGAGAGAGAGGGCAGAAGGCGGTTTTCAATCCAGAAACTCGGCCAGTCCGCCCGGGCGCTGTTATGGATCGCAACCGAGCCGAAGGCATAGTCCTTGGGCCAGCCGAATGTTTCGCCGTGATGGCTGTGCAGTTGCTTCAGCCCCCGCGCAAGAGCCGCCCAGCCGGCGGTCGAAGCGCGGGATTCGGGGAGGTGTTCGAGAAAGAGATGCTGCCCGGCCACTCCCAAAACGCCGGGTACGGGCGCCTGCGCGGCAGCCATCGCCCGCAGCATGGCCGTTTCGACTCCAACCAGCGGACCCGTCTTGGCGACGATTGAACGCCCATCTTCCAATACCAGGCTTCGAACCTGCGAGAGATCACCACCGTGCAACGGGCGGACAGACTTCGGGTCCTGCCCGAAAAGGGCCTGAACCTGCTGGCCGAGATCACTCATTTTGCCAGTTCACGGTCGCATCGCCCGCCTGCATTTCCCCCGCCGCCCGGTCGAAACGCAGATAGGCAATGGCCTTCGTTCCCGATTGAGTGAAAAGCGTTCCGGCGGGTTTGCCCGCAGCTAGGATTTCGGTGCCGACAGGTGCCCGCCCTTCGACCGCGACGGTCACAAAGCCTTTCCTGAGCTCGGTCTTGTGCTTCATCCGGGCGGTCACTTCCTGCCCGACGTAACAACCCTTGCGGAAATCGACACCGTGCAGGCGTTCGAAATCCGCTTCCAGAATATAGGTTTCGTTCGGAACCAGCTCGATACAGGATTCGGGAATGCAGTTTTCGACCCGGATCGCGTCCCAATCGACGCAATCTTCCAGAGGTCCGTCACTCGTGTAGAGGCGCCAGCCGAGTTCCGGGCTCCGCGGGTCGGCAAAGGCGCCTTCCGGTGGCACTCCAAGGCCGCGCGTGAGGGTCAGCCCGCTCTCTTCAATGGTGACATCGGCCCGCAGCCGGTACATCGACAGCCGCTTGGCGAGGCCATCGGCCAATGGTTCGGCCACGTCGAGAAGGATGCGTTCGTTATCCTGAACCAGGAAGAAATCCGCCAGGTACTTGCCTTGCGGCGAGAGCAGGGCCGCGTAAAGGATCCCGTCCTGGGTCAGACGGTTCACGTCATTTGTCACCAATCCTTGCAGAAAGGAGGCCCTATCGGCACCGCCAATGGCAAGTACCCTGCGTCCGATGATCGCTTCGCTCGTCATTTCGCGCTCCTATCCATCCATTTCGTCATATAGGGGAGAGAGCGCCGCCCTGACAGTCCGGAGTTTGCAATGCCCGCGCCGCTATCGGTCATCATTCCCACCCTGAACGCGGCCCCCAAGGTGGCGGGCCTGCTGGCCGATCTCATGAGAGGTGTCGCGACGGGCCTTGTGCGCGAGGTGATCGTGAGCGATGGCGGCTCCAGCGACGATATCGAGGAGCTTTCCGAAGCGGTTGGCGCGGAATTCCTGTCCGGTCCCGCCGGACGTGGCGGACAGCTCGCTCGGGGCGTCGCGGCGGCGCGCGGCGAATGGGTGCTGGTTCTGCACGCCGACAGCGAATTGCCGGAAGGGTGGAGCAACATTGTGCAGGCGGCGATGGCCGACCCGGCCCACGCGCATGTTTTTCGGTTGAAGTTCCGGGAGCGGGGCGCGGCGGCGCGGATCGTGGCGGGCTGGGCGAACCTGCGGACATGGCTGTTCCGGCTTCCCTACGGTGATCAGGGGATGCTGATTTCACGCGCGCTTTATGCGGAGATCGGAGGCTATCCCGACATCCCGCTCATGGAAGATGTCGCCCTCGCTCGGGCGCTGAAGGGGCGGTTCGACGTGCTTCCAGCCGTGCTGACGACCTCTGCGGAGCGCTATCGTTCCGAAGGCTGGCTACGGCGGGGCGGGCACAACCTGCTGACTTTGATTCGGTATCTTGCCGGGGCCGACCCTGAGCGGCTTGCACGCGGCTACACGCAGTCTCGGCAATCCTAGTCGGCGGTGGCCGGTTTCGCAGGTGCCGGCAACGCCATACTCGCCTTCCAGTCCTTGCCGGCCTGCTTGGCCCGGAAGCTTTTGCCCGCAACCCGATGGTCGTATTCCGTCCGGAACCAGGTTTCCATGTCGATCGGGGAGGCCGCATTGCGCAGCTCGTACATGTCGATGATGTGATCGACGATGCCTGTGTCGGTCCAGTCGAAGTGGATGTATTTCACCGCGAGATGCTTGCGCGCTTCCTCCAGCGGGACGCCTTCGATGATCGCCTTGTAGAGCACGGCGGCGAAACCGGCCCGGTCCGCGCCCGATTTGCAATGCATGACGAAGGGCTTGGGCATCGCGCGCATGGTGTCGATCAGGCGGACGATTTCGTGCCGCTTCGCAGCCTTTCGGGCATAGATCTTGGCCACTCGCAATTCGAGGCCCAGTTCTTCACAGGCTTCCTGCTCGAAGAGCCAGGGCGAATAACCATCGGCTCCGCGCAGGTTCAGGATCGCCCGGATGCCCATTTCCTTGTAGCGCAGCAACCGCCTGGGGCCGGGGTGGTTGGAACGGTAGACATCGTCCGCGACCTTGTCGAAATTGGTCCAGGGGACGCGCAGGAAGGCGTGATCGAACAGGTTGAAGTGCCACTTGGCCTGCCGTCGCAGCTCCGGCGTCGAGATATCGTCGCCGAAGGAACGGCGCAATCGGCGCTCGGTAGTTTCGAACCAGTCTGAAATACGCTTGAACATGACACCTGCCGGATCGTGGAACCTGCCGCGAACACGGCGCCGGGCGGGAATACCCTGAACGGCCGGATCGGGCAAGTTGCGTGACTCCGGGGCATCGTTTCCCGCCTGCGCGCGGGCGTATCCGGGGGGGGGCGATGGCAGACAATTTGGGCCAAGTTGCTCGGAAAAGCAGCAAGATACGCGAGAGATGAATCTTTCTGGGCCTGCCCTTGGCGGGAGATTGACCTGCCGTGGGCGTCGGCTTACGACCAAGCGTCCGATCCCGTGGGAGACCCTGCAATGACCCTGTCCCGAGGCAGCCATTACCTTGCCATTCCCGGCCCCTCCGTCATGCCCGACGAGGTGCTGCGGGAAATGCACCGGCCGGCGCCCAATATCTATACCGGCGAGCTGCACGAGATCGTCGACTCCATCATTCCCGACCTGAAGCAGGTGGCACAAACTTCCGGTCAGGTGGCGGTCTATATTTGCAACGGCCACGGAGCCTGGGAAGCGGCGACGACCAATCTCTTCTCTCGTGGAGACAGGGTTCTGGGGCTCTGCACCGGCCGGTTCACCCATGGCTGGGCCGACATGGTCGCGCCTTTCGGGTTGCAGGTCGAACGGTTGGATTTCGGGCGGCGGGCGGCGATCGATCTGGACGCGGTGGAGGCTGCGCTGGCGGCCGATACCGGCCACGATATCAAGGCGATCTGGGCGGTGCATGTCGATACAGCCACATCGGTTCGCAACGACATTCCCGGGCTCAGGAAGCTGCTGGACCGGCTCGGCCATCCGGCGCTGCTTGTCATCGATGCCGTGGCCAGCCTGGGTGTTGACGAGTTCCGCATGGACGAATGGGGCGTCGACGTGACGATCACGGCCAGCCAGAAGGGGCTGATGACGCCGCCGGGGCTTGGCTTCGTCTATTTCAGCGAGAAGGCGGCGGCGGCACGAGAGCAGGCCGATCTGGTCAGCGGCTACTGGGACTGGAAGCCGCGCGTGTCAGCGGAGGCCTTCTACCAGTATTTCTGTGGTACGGCGCCAACCCATCACCTCTACGGCCTGCGCAAGGCGCTGAATCTGATGATGGACGAAGGCATGGAGCGGATCTGGAAGCGGCACGATGCGCTGGCCGGTGCCGTCTGGGCCGCCGTGGATGGATGGGGTGCCGCCGGCCCGCTGGAGTTGAACATTGCCGATCCGGCGATACGTAGCCGCGGGGTGACATCGATCCGCGCCGGCAAGGAAAACGGCACCCGCCTGCGCGATTGGGTCGGCGCACATGCTGGCGTGACGCTGGGTATTGGCCTGGGCATGGAAACCGAGGCCGATCCGGCCTCGGACGGCTTCTTCCGCATCGGGCATATGGGATATGTAAATGCCCAGATGGTCATGGGGGCGCTCGGAGCGATCGATACCGGGTTGAAGGCCACCGGCATTCCGCACGGCCCCGGTGCACTGGAAGCCGCCTCGCGGGTTCTGTCGAAGGCCTAGCGGCGGCGTCTTTGCAGGAAGTTGAGGGCGCGGTCCGCGGCAAAGCCGAAGAGCAGGACCGCAGCAAAGCCGAACAACGCCCAGATCGCGCAGAGCAGGCAAAACAGGTTGATGCCCAGCGTGACCAGAGCGGCGGTCGTGTAGTCGGGTGCGCTACCAAGCGAGTGGCGTTTCATCATCATCGGTCTCCACCCAAGACGATAACCCGAAGGCAGCCGCTTTCCGGAGTCAAATCTGGAAACCTCTGCGTGATTGGCGGGCAGATGCTCAGGTGATGGACGCCAGCGCCAAAGGAAGCGCTTGTTCGAAAACGGCCAACTCTTCCTCCGGGGCGCAGGAAACGCGAATGCACCGGTCCTGCGGGGCGACAAAGGGCATGCGCACGAAGACATCGCGCGAGATCAGTTCCTGCAGAAGCGCGCGTGCGAATTTTCCGTCCCGTCCGCAATCGAGCGTGACGAAATTGGTCGCCGAAGGGAGCGGCGTCAGGCCGTTGGCGCGGGCAATCCCGGCGATCCGTTCCCGTGCGGCGGCAACGCGGGCGATGGTCTTTTGCAGGTGAGACTGGTCAACGAGGCTGGCGAGTGCGGCCTGCTGGCTGACACGGCTCATCCCGAAATGGTTGCGCACCTTGTTGAAGGCCCGGATCAGTTCCGAATGGCCGATTGCGTAGCCGACGCGCATCCCCGCCAGCCCATGCGCCTTGGAGAAGGTTCGCATCCGGATCACGCGCTCATTGGCAACATCGAGCGGCGGCGCGGTGCCCTCCGGGGCCAGTTCGACATAGGCCTCATCCAGCAGCAACACGCAGCCTTCGGGAATGCCCTCGATCGCTTGTGTGATGGCCTCGGCGCAATGCCACGTGCCCATCGGGTTGTCGGGGTTGGAAAAATAAACGAGCTTCGCATCGACTTCGGCGGCGCGGGCCAGTAGCGCGGGAAGGTCCTCGTGATCGTCGCGATAGGGCACCTTGTGCAGCGTGCCGTCGAAACCGGCCACGTGGTAGTTGAAGGTCGGGTAGGCGCCGTCCGAGGTAACGACCGCATCGCCCGGGCCGACGACCAAACGGACGAGATAGCCCAGAAGCCCGTCAATGCCTTCGCCGACCATGATGTTGTCGGCGGCAACGCCGTGATGTGTCGCGAGCGCCTGTGTCAGGTCGTGGTTTTCCGGATCGCCATACATCCAGGCGCCGCTGGCGGCCTCGGCTATGGCGTCGATGACGGACGGCGCGGGGCCGAAACCGGATTCGTTCGCGCCGATCCGCGCGGCAAAGGGGCGGCCGCGAGCGCGTTCCTGTGCCTCGGGGCCGACGAACGGCACGGTCGCGGGAAGGCTGGCGGCGAGGGGGGTGTAACGAGGGCCTGTCATGGTCGCGGAGATTGGCGCAACCGCGCGGCAACGGCAAGACTTGCGGTGCCGTGACGCTCCGATAGTCTGACGCCAACAAGAAAGAGGAAGCCATGAGCGAGCCGCAATTTCTGACGACGCCGCAGGGGCGCCGCATCGCCTATCATCAAAGCGCGGGAATGGGCCCGACGGTCATGTTCTGCCACGGGCTGCGCTCCGACATGGAAGGGACGAAGGCCCTGCATCTGGAAGAGTGGGCCCGGGCACAGGGCCGCGCCTTTATCCGCTTCGATTGCTCGGGGCATGGGAAGAGCGGTGGTGCGTTCGAGGAAGGCTGCATCGGGGATTGGGCCGAGGATGCCGCCGCCGTGATGAACGGGCTGACCGAGGGCAAGGTCGTGCTCGTCGGCTCCTCCATGGGGGGCTGGCTGTCGCTGCTGCTGGCGCGCGATCTGAGCGAACGTTTGGCAGGGCTGGTGACCATCGCCGCCGCGCCCGATTTCACCGAAGACGGGTTCTGGGCGGAATTCTCCGAGGCGCAGCGCGCGGAGGTGATGGAAGCCGGGCAGGTTTCGCTGCCGTCGGATTATGGCGACCCGCTGATCGTGACCCGCCGCATCATCGAAGATGGCCGCGAGCGGCTTGTCCTGCGCAGCCCGCTGCCGCTGCCTTTCCCGACCCGGTTCCTGCAAGGGACGGCCGATGCCGATGTCGACCCGTCCGTGGCGCTGCGTCTGTTGGATCACGCAACGGGCGACGACATTCGCCTGACTCTGGTCAAGGGCGCCGATCACCGTTTCTCGGAGCCGGACGAGCTTTCGCTGATCGTGACCGCCGTCGAAGAGGTTCTGGCGGGCGGCGCGGCATGAAACTGGTGCTTACCCTGTTGATCGCCTTCGCGATCCTGCTGACCGTTGTGCTGGTATTCGGGCCGCGTGAGCCGGTGGATCGGGAGGTTGCGTTCAAGGCGGACCTGCTGGGCGAGAATCTCGACCTATGGCTCGCCGAGCAGGAAGCCGGGGTGCCATCGCTACGGCCCGGGGTGGAAAAACGTATTCTCTGGGCTGGGGAGGCGGGGCAGAAGACGCCGCTTTCCATCGTCTATCTGCACGGCTTCTCCGCGACCTCCGAGGAGATCCGCCCGGTGCCGGACAAGGTGGCCGAGGCGCTTGGCGCGAATCTGTATTTCGCCCGCCTGAGTGGGCATGGGCAGGACGGGGCGTCGCTTGCGCAGGCAAGGGCGGGCGAGTGGATCGAAGACGCTGCGGAAGCGCTCGAAATCGGCCGCAGGCTGGGCGAGCGCGTTCTGGTCATGGGCACCTCGACCGGGGGAACGCTGGCCGCACTCGTGGCGGCCGACCGGGAATTGTCGCGGGACGTGGCCGGGATCGTCCTGGTCTCGCCGAATTTCGGGCTGGCGAACCCGGCTGCGCGCTTGTTGGCGCTGCCCTGGGCGCGCCAATGGGTGCCGCTCGTCGCGGGGGAGGAGAGAAGTTTCGAGATCCGGAACGAAGATCACGCAGCCTATTGGACATCGAGCTATCCGACGATTGCGACGATCCCGGTGATCGCGCTTGTGCGCCATGTTGCCGGGCTCGACCTTGCCGCAGCCCAGATGCCCGCCCTCTTTATTTATTCTGAGCATGATCAAGTGGTTGCGCCAGGAAAGACCCACGAGGCCGCCGCAAGATGGGGCGGCCCGGTCGAGCAGGAATTGCGCGTGATGGGCGCCGAAGACGACCCCGGATCGCATGTGATCGCCGGCGATATCCTCAGCCCCGGCCAGACAGAGGAAACGGCGAAAATCATCGCCAACTGGGCGAAGGAGCTGTGACATGAGCAAGGAAAATGCAGCGATGGAAAGGCGGGTCAGCCTGATCACCCTCGGCGTGGCCGATCTGGAGCGCGCGGCTGGCTTTTACGAGGCGCTCGGCTGGCAGCGCGAGCCGAGCCCGGAGGGTGTGATCGCTTTCAATCTGCTCGGCCAGACGCTCGGACTTTTCCCGCTCGACAAGCTGGCCGAGGATATCGGCGTGCCGGTGGAACAGCTCAAGCCCGGCGGCTCGACGGTAACGCTTGCCCAAAACGTTCGCAGCGTGGAGGCGGTGGCGGAGCTGCTACAGGCAGCGGAGGCCGCCGGGGGCAGGGTGCTCAAGCCGGCGCAGGACGTGTTCTGGGGCGGGCATCACGGCTATTTCGCCGATCCCGACGGCCATTTCTGGGAGGTGGCCTTCAACCCGTTCTCGCCGCTTGGGCGGGATGGCGCCTTCCAGTGGGGCGGCGGGGCTTCGTGACGCGTTTCGGGCTTTCGGTCGGAGTGGCGGCGCTCTAGCATGGGAGCGAACGCGCGAAAAAAGCGCGAGAGGCAGTTTCGATAAGGTCCAAGGAATGAACGAACCGCTGGTTTTCCTGCCAGAGATGATGTGCGATGCGCGGATGTTCTGGCCGCAGATCCTCGAATTCGGTCTGACACGGGCGGTGATGGTGGCGCCTGTCACCGGGGCGTCCTCGGTGGGGGCGATCGCCGCGCAGGTGCTCGATGCCGCGCCCTCCCGGTTCGCCCTTGTTGGTGCATCGATGGGCGGCGTGATCGCCATGGAGGTGCTGCGCCGGGCGCCGGAGCGCGTGACGCGCGTTGCGCTGATGGATACCAGCCCGCTGCCGGAATCGCCGCAGGTCGCGGCGGGCCGCGAGCCGCAGATCGTCGCGGTCAGGGCCGGACGGTTGGGTGGTCTGGTGCGGGAAGAGATCGGCCCGGCTGCGTTGGCGCATGGGCCCCATCGCGGCGAGATCCTCAACCTGTTGGTCGAGATGGCCGAGACGCTCGGGCCGGACATAATCGTCGCGCAGTCGCGTGCGCTGCAACGCCGCCCCGATCAGCAGAAAATTCTGCGGACGATGCGGGTCCCCGCGCTGGTGCTATGTGGCGAGCATGACAAGGTCTGCCCGGTGAAGCGGCATGAATTCATGGCCGAACTCATCCCCTATTCCGATTTCCAGATCATCCCCAATGCGGGCCATTTCCCGACGCTCGAACAGCCGGAAGCGACCAGCGCGGCACTGGCGACGTGGCTGGACAGCCCGCTGGTCCTGCGCTGAGTAAAACGATGCGGGGCCGCCGAAGCGGCCCCGCATTCTGCCTATCTCGCGTGAAGCGACTTGATATTGGCGAAGTCCATTCGCCGGCGTTCGTGCGTCATGTTGGCGTCGATGAATTCGAGCACCAGCGGGCGGATGTTGTTGCGCCAGGACTTGCCGGCGAAGATACCGTAATGGCCGGCGCCGGGTTCGAGATAGCTCGCCTTCTTGCTGTCATCGAGACCGGTCAGCAGGTCCAGCGCGGCAACGCACTGGCCGGGAGCGGAGATGTCGTCCTTGCCGCCTTCGACGGTCTTGACCGCAACATCCGTGATGGCGCCGATATGGACGCGCTTTCCATTCACCTCGAAAATGTCCTGGGCAATTTCACGGTTCTTGAAGATCCGTTCGACCGTCGACATGTAGAACTCTGCCGTCATGTCCATCACCGCGAGATACTCGTCGTAAAAGCGGTTGTGGCGGTCAAACTCATGCGCCTCGCCGCGCGCCGTGCGCACGATCTGGTCGAAGAAGGCTGCGGAATGCATCTCCGAATTCATCGCCATGAAGGAAGCGAGCTGTTGCAGGCCAGGATAGACCATGCGACCGGCGCCGGCATATTTGAAACCCACGCGTTGCAGGACGTGCTGTTCGAGATGGCCCATGGTCACCGTGCGGCCAAAATCGGTGACCTCCGTCGGGGCGGCGCCGGGATCGATCGGGCCGCCGATCAGGGTCAGGGAGTTTGGCTGCGCTTCCGGATCTTCCTCGGCGAGGTAGGCGGTGGCGGCGAGCGTCAGCGGCGCGGGCTGGCAGACCGCGATCACATGGGTGTCCGGGCCGAGGAGCTTCATGAAATCAACGAGGTAGAGGACGTAATCCTCGACATCGAACTTGCCCGCCGAGACCGGAATGTCGCGCGCATTGTGCCAATCGGTCGTGTAGACCTCGCAGTCGGGAAGCAACGACACCACCGTGCTGCGCAGCAGCGTCGCATAGTGACCCGACATCGGCGCAACCAGAAGAACCTTGCGTGGCTTCTCGGTCCGTCCTTGCACTTCGAAATGGATGAGGTCGCCAAAGGGTTTCTCGAGCTTCTTGATCACGTCGACCAGGTGATCGCGCCCATCGGCGCCAACGACGGAATTGATGTTCCAGTCCGGCTTGGCTTGCATGCGCTGGAACGTCCGTTCGGTTACTTCGCCCCAAGCCGCGGTAAGCTGCAGGAGCGGGTTCATCGACAGACCGAACGCCGGATGGGAGCACGCGGCCTTCGCCGTCGAGCCCAGCCACGCATTGGTGAGCCGGATGCTCTCCATCAGGTCATAGGTTGCCATGTATTTCATGCGTCACTAACTCCTTGTGTGGCGCGCCCCGAGGTCGACCGGAACAATTGGTCGCTTTGCTGGAACATTCCTGCGAATATATTCATCGCGACGAAACTAATGGAAAAGGGCCTTCGATGACAACCGATCATGAGACCGGTGCGCCGGATCAGGACACGCTTACAGCGAATCTGGCGAAAATCGAGTCGCTTTCTCAACGGCTTGTGGCAGCCTTGTCGCATCAGCGCCAGATTGATCCTTCTCTTCAGGGCCCTGGGCAGGATCTCTACATGAAAGCAACCTCGGCCTACTGGACCGAGATGATGAAAAATCCGGCCAAGGTGTTCGAACATCAGGTGGATTTCTGGGGCAAGACCCTCAAGCACTATATCGAAGCGCAACAGGTTCTGGCCGCTGGCAAGCTGCAACCGCCGGAAGACAACACGCCGAGGGATCGACGATTCGCCGGTGAGCTCTGGCAGAGCCATCCGTATTTCAACTTCCTCAAGCAGCAATACCTGATGACGAGCGACGCGATCAGTTCCGCGGTCGCCAATCTCGACTACCTCGATCCAAAGGACAAGCAACGGCTGACCTATTTCACCCAGCAGATCGTGGATATGATGAGCCCGGCGAACTACCTGGGCACCAATCCGGAGGCGTTGCAGAGAGCGGTTGATACCGAGGGACAGTCGCTGGTGGACGGGCTGGAAAACCTCGTGCGGGATCTGGAAAACAATAACGGCGATCTCGTCGTCACACTCGCCGACAAGGATGCATTCCATGTTGGCGAGAATATCGGTTCTTCCAAGGGGGAGGTCGTGTTCCGCAACCGGATGTTCGAGCTGATCCAGTACGCGCCGACCACGGAGAAGGTGCATCGCACGCCGCTGCTGATCTTCCCGCCCTGGATCAACAAATTCTACATTCTGGACCTGAAACCGGCCAACTCGCTGATCAAGTGGATCGTCGATCAGGGCTACAACGTTTTCGTCGTCTCCTGGGTGAACCCGGACGCCTCCTATGCCGATATCGGCATGGATAACTACATCGAGGAAGGTTACCTGACCGCGATCGACGAGGTGAAGTCGATCTGCGGCGAGGACAAGCTCAACGTCATCGGCTACTGCATTGCCGGCACCACCCTGAGCCTGACGCTGTCGCTGATGAAGAAACGCAACGACAAGTCCATCCGCTCGGCGACCTTCTTCACTACGCTGACCGACTTTTCCGACCAGGGAGAGGTGGGCGTCTTCCTCCAGGACGATTTCGTCGACGGGATCGAGGCGGAATGCAACAAGTCGGGCGTGCTCGATTCATTCTACATGTCGCGCACCTTCTCCTTCCTGCGCGCCAATGACCTGATCTACGCCCCGGCGATCCGCAGCTACATGCTGGGAGAGGCGCCGCCCGCTTTCGATCTGCTTTACTGGAACGGGGATGGCACGAACCTGCCGGGCCGGATGGCGGTGGAATACCTGCGAGGCTTGTGCCAGCGCGACGAGTTCGCCACCGGCGAGGGGTTCAAGGTCTGCGGAGAAACGCTCTCGATCAAGGATGTGGATGTGCCGCTCTGTGCCATTGCCTGCGAGACGGATCACATCGCGGCGTGGAAGAGTTCCTACCGCGGGGTTCAGAAGATGGGCTCGAAGCAGAAGACCTTCATCCTGTCCCAGTCCGGCCACATCGCCGGCATCGTGAACCCGCCCAGCAAGAAGAAGTACGGCCATTACACCAATGAGGATCTGAGCCTGTCGCCCGAGGAATGGCAAAAGACGGCGGAGTTCCACGAGGGATCCTGGTGGCCTCGTTGGGAAGCCTGGCTGAAAAAACGCTCGGGCGCCCAGATCCCGGCTCGCACGCCCGGTGATTCGGCGCATCCGCCGCTCGCCCCGGCGCCGGGCACCTACGTGGTAGCAGAAAAAGCGTCGTGACTCCGATGGGTTGGGTGTTCGAAAGGTAAAAAATTCTGCGCTGCAGCAAAAAGGCTTGAAATGCTGCGGTGCAGAAAGTATATCTTGGTCATCGAACAACAGCAGCGCCCGGCGGCCCGGGTCGCACTCGCAAGGAGCAAGACCATGACCAAGACCGATGACATGACCAAGATGATGCAAGACATGCTGTCCGCGTTCCCGGTGGACGCGACCGCCATGCAGGACGCCTTCAAATCCCAGGCTGCCCTGGGCGAGAAGTTCTCCAAGGTTGCGCTGGAAGCTGCCGAGAAGTCGACCGAGATTTCCTCCAAGTGGACCAAGGAAACCATCACCAAGCTGAGTGAAGTCACCAAGCTGAAGGATGAGCCGGCCGATTACTCCAAGGCGATGACCGATTACGCCTCTGCCCAAGCCGAGCTGGTCGCCGAGACCATGGCTGCCTTCGCCGAGGTCGCCAAGAAGGTCCAGATGGAAACCGTCGAACTGATGCTGGCCGCCGGCAAGGACTTCTCCGAGGATGCGCAGGCCGCCGTCAAGAAGGCCACCGACGAGGTGACGTCCGCTGCCAAGAAAGCCACCGCCGCCAAGTAAGGCTCAAGGTGAGAGGTTCAATGCGGGTGTCCTCCTCCCTAACCCGTGAGAACCTGAGGGTGGGCGTTTACGCCCACCCTTTTCTTTTGAGCATACGTGGTTTAGGCTTTGCTGCACTGCAACAGGGGAGGGAAATGCGTGGCCGATGATACACCGCTTCTGATCAAGCGCTACGCCAGCCGGCGGCTCTACAATACCGAGACAAGCGACTACGTGACGCTTGAGAATATTGCCGGTTTCATTCGCGAGGGGCGCGAGGTTCAGATCATCGATCTGAAGTCCGGTGATGACCTGACACGCCAGTATCTCCTCCAGATCATTGCCGAACACGAGAGCAAGGGCGACAGCGTCCTGCCGATCAACGTTCTCACCGATCTCGTGCGCAGCTACACCTCGTCGGCCAATTCGGTCGTGCCGCAATTCCTGGCCATGTCTTTCGAGATGCTCCGCGACGGGCAGTCGAAGATGATGGAGAACATGGGCAAGATACACCCCATGGCCTCAATGCCCGGTTTCGAGGCGATGCAGGCACAGCAAGCCGCATTTCTCAAGGCGATGACCGGCGGCATGGGGCCTTGGCCGCCGCAAAAGGGCGACGAAGCGCCGAAGGAAACCACCGGCGAAGATCTGAACGAGATCAAGAGCCAGCTTGCCGATCTTCAGGCCAAACTGGCGCGGATGAACAAGTAACCGCCTCCGGTTGGTCGGGGCTTTGGTTCGAGGACGAAGATGACCGACACGGCCGGTCGCGTGACCCTATGGGGAATCGAAGTGTTCCTGGCCGTGGCCGAGGAAGGCTCCGTTTCGTCCGCCGCGCGCAGGCTTGGCGCGAGCCCGTCCGGGGTCAGTCAGCAATTGAGCAACCTGGAATCGGCGCTTGGCCGGGTTCTGATCGACCGAAGCCGACGACCGGCGCAGTTGACTGCGGCCGGAAGCATTTTCCGTAAAAGGGCGCAACGGATCTGGAACGAGGCGCTGCGCGCGCGCGCGGAACTGGCCACGGGTGATCTGCGGGCGTTGACGGATCTGCGTCTCGGCATGATCGAGGATTTCGATGCCGATGTGACGCCCCGCCTTCTGTCGAACATGGCCGAGGAGCTGCGCGACTGCCGTTTCCTGCTGGAAACCGGCGCCAGCCACCGTCTGTTCGACCTGCTGGAGGCGCGGGCGCTGGACGTGATCGTGGCAGCGCAGCTTGCCGAGACAGAAGCGGACTGGACCGAGGTACACCCGCTGATGGAGGAGCCTTTCGTAGCCGCCGTGCCGCGCGGATTATCCGGCGGCGAGGACCTGCTGCAGCGGCTTCAGAAGATCCCCTTCATCCACTACACTCAACGGCATTTGATGGGGCGGCAGATCTCGGTTCATCTGGAGCAAAACCGGATCGAGCTCTCGCGCCGTTTCGAACTCGACAGCTATCACGCCATCATGGCCATGGTCGCCGCCGAGGCTGGCTGGACTATCCTGACGCCGCTGGGCTACCTGCGCGCGCGCAGGTTCCGTGATGCGGTGGACGTGTTGCCGCTGCCGATGAAACCGCTCTCGCGACGTATCTCCTTGATCGCACGCTCCGCCGAGATTCAGGACATGCCGGGCAGGTTGGTGGAGCGGCTCAAGCCGCTCCTTCAGGAGATGATCGTGACACCCGCCGTGGAACGCATGCCGTGGCTCGACGGAGAATTGAAGCTGCTCTAGTGCCCCTCAAGTGCCGTAGGCGCGTTGTTCTTCCATTGCAGTTGCGGCAGCCCCCACCAGCGCTTCGGCGATGAAATCGAGCTCCGGCTTTTTCAACCGGGCCGGCAGGCGCACATCGCAGGCACGCATCAGCATCGCGCGGGTCGTCGGAAGCTCCGGTGTTTCGCCCTCGATGAACTGCCAGTTCCAGAAGGCGCGCGCATTATCCGTGCTCTTGCCAAAAACCTGGACCTTCACGCCCGCGGCTTCTGCAGCGGTGATGAAGGCCGTCACCTCGTCATCCGACATGTCGACGAGGTTGAACTGGATTGAATCCGGCGCGCGCAGTTCCTGCGCCAGCGGCGGCGGCACGTCGAGCCAGGGCGAGAGGTTCAGTTGGTCGGCGACGTAGTCGTGATTGGAGCGACCGTCATTCACTCGACGGGCCAGCTCTTTCAGCTGCGGGCGGATCACAGCCGCGGAGAGGTTCTGAAGCCGAAGGTTGTAAAGCGGCAGCTTGTTCTGCCAGCGTTCGAACGCCTCCTTCAGGCCGTCATGCTTCTTCCAGTTATGCTCGTAGGCGCCGGACATGATCACGGCACGCGCCACCAGATCGGCGTCGTCGGTGATCATGACACCGCCTTCGCCCGCGTTGAGCAGCTTGTAGGACTGGAAGGAGAAGCAGCCGATCTTGCCGATGGTGCCTATCTTGCGGCCGGACCAGAGCGTGCCGAGCGAATGCGCCGCGTCCTCGATCACGGGCACGCCGCGCATATCGGCCAGTGCCATGATCACGTCCATGTCCGAGGTATGGCCGCGCATGTGGCTTATGATAATCGCGCCGATGTCGTCGGTGAACTTGGCCTCGAAATCCTTCAGGTCGATCCGGTAGTTCGAGCCACATTCCACGAGGACGGGCTGGCATTCGGCATGAACAATGGCGGAAGGCACCGCGGCAAAGGTGAAGGCAGGGATCATCACCTTGGTCCCCCGCGGCAGGCCGAGCGCCCTGAGCGACAGGAACAGCGCCGCCGAACAGGACGAGACCGCCAGGGCGTATTTGCAGCCCATTGCCTCGGCAAACTCGCGCTCCAACAGCGTGACCGGCGCGTCCGCAGCAGCCGTGTAGCGGAACAGGTCCCCCGTTCTCAGAAGCCGGTCGATTTCCGTGCGGGCGGCTTCGGGGATCGGTTCGGCGTCATAGACATTGGGGGCGTCGATCTGGGGCATATGCAATGGTCTCACTTTTGTTTCAGAAAATCTTTAAAGATCATTCGGAAAACTGGAAAGAAAAAATTTCACGACGAAAAGGCCCTCCTGCGGAAACTCTCCGCCGGGCAGGCATCCGAAAGTAAGAGACTCAGGTCAGACGTTGAGCAGCAGGTGCTCGCGTTCCCACGGGCTGATCACCTGCAGGAATTCGCTATATTCGGTTTCCTTGACCGCGCTGTAGATGCGGCAGAATTCCTCGCCCAGAACCTCGTGCACCTCGGTGGCCTCGGCAAAGAGCGGTAGCGCCTCGCCGAAAGTCCGGGGAATGCCCTCGTTGCTGTTATAGGCGTCGCCCTCGAACTCGGGCGCGGGGTCGAGCGCCTCCTTCATGCCCAGCCAGCCACAGGCAAGCGAACCGGCAATGGCGAGATAGGGATTGCAGTCCATCCCTGCCAGCCGGTTCTCGACACGGCGCGAGGCGATGCCGGAGACGGGCACCCGCAGCCCGGTCGTCCGGTTGTCATGGCCCCATTCGAGATTGATAGGGGCGGCGAAGTCCGGGACGTAGCGGCGGTAGGAATTCACATAAGGCGCGATCAGCGCGATGATCGATGGCACATGGCGCTGCAACCCGCCGATGAAATGCCGGAACGCGACGGAATCCTGCCCGGTCTCGTCGGTGAAGATATTGCGGCCCGTGGCCGTCTCCACCACCGAGTGGTGGATATGCATGGCACTGCCCGGTTCGTCCTGGATCGGCTTGGCCATGAAGGTAGCATAGCAGTTGTGCCGTAGCGCCGCCTCGCGGATTAGCCGCTTGAAAAAGAAGATCTCGTCGGCCAGTCGCACCGGGTCGCCGTGGCGCATGTTCAGCTCGATCTGGCCCGCGCCGCCCTCCTGCATGATGCCGTCGATCTCGAAACCCTGCGCCTCGGCGAAATCATAGATGTCGTCGATCACGGGACCGTATTCGTCCACCGCGGAGAGTGAATAGGCCTGCCGCGCCGCTGCGCGCCGTCCGGAACGGCCCATGGGCGGCTCGACGGCCTTGGCCGGGTCGGTGTTGGGCGCAACGAGATAGAACTCCATCTCCGGGGCAACGATCGGCGACAGCCCCTTTTCTTCGAACAGCGCCACCACGCGCTTGAGCACGTTGCGCGGCGCGGTCGGCACCGGGGTGCCCTCTTGATCATTGACGTCGTGAATGACTTGCAGCGTCCAGTCCGCAGTCCAGGGCGCGGCCGTGGCCGTGGACAGGTCCGGCGTCAGCACCATGTCCGGCTCGGTATAGGCCATGCCCGGAATATTGGTCCAATCGCCGGTGATCGTTTGCAGGAAGACCGAGTTCGGCAAGTAGAAATGCGACTGCTTGGCGAACTTGCTGCCGGGCATCGCCTTGCCGCGCGCGACGCCGGCAAGATCCGAGATCACGCATTCCACTTCGTCCAGCTTGCCATGCGCCAGATAGGCCTGCGCGGCCTCCGGCAGCTTCTCTATCAGACTACGAACCATGGGCTATCCCTTTCGTTCGGCGAGGAAAAACGAAGCGATCCTTTGTCCGAAACTGTCATTGTCCGTAGGCGTTGCCAATGTCTCGTGCGCCCTCTTGACGATCGGTGCCGGAAGCAGGTTGCCGCGTATCCGGATCAATCCGTCGATCACGGTGGCGTTGAACTCGGGATGCGGCTGGATGGACAGGATCGTGTCGCCATAGAGCAGCGCGGCATTCTCGCAGAAATTGGACGAACCGATCACCGTCGCTCCTTCAGGCAGCTCGACGACCTGATCCTGGTGCCAAGCATTGAGCGCGATTTGTTCGCCTTCGAGTTCATAGACCGTCGGTCCGACGGACCATCCGCCGGCGAATTTCTCGACCTTGCCGCCAAGCGCCTGGGCGATGACCTGATGACCGAAGCAAATACCGACCAACGGACGGCCGCTTGCATGAACGTCCCGAATGAAATCCTCCAGCGGGGGAATCCACGGGTGGTCCTCGTAGGCACCATGCTTGGAGCCGGTGATCAGCCAGCCATCGGCGTCGCCGATGCTGTTCGGAAAAACACCGTCTACGACGGCCCAACTCTGAAATTCGAAACCATGCCCGTCGAGGAGTCTGCGGAACATCGAAGGGTAATCGCCGATCTCGGAGATCAGTTCTTCCGGCGCGTGGCCGGTCATCAGGATGCCGATACGCATCTGTCCATTCCCGTTTTCAGTGTTCGTAGCGTGCCGCACTGGCTCAGACCGTGTCGATATAAAGCTCGATCTGTTCCTGCCTGGTAGTCTCCGCCATGTAGCGAAGTTCCTGCCGCTTGGTCATCAGGTAGTTCCGCACGAGGTCGGGCGAAAAGATTCGGGCAACCTCCGAACAGTTCTCGAACCGGTTGATCGCGCTTTCCCAGTCGGTTGGGATGCGCGGAAGTTCCTGGTTATAGGCGTTGCCGCGGATCGGATCGGGCGGCAATTTGCCATCCTCTATCCCGTTCAGCGCCGCCCCCAGCACCGCCGCGATGGTCAGGTAGGGGTTCACGTCGCCGCCCGACAGGCGGTGCTCGATCCGGCGCGCCTTGTGACTGCCGCTGGGGATCCGAACGGCAGTGGTGCGATTCTCATAGGCCCAGCAGATGCCGGTCGGCGCATGGGCGCCGGGCACCATCCGCTCGTAGCTGTTGGCGTGGGGCGCAAAGATCAGCGTCGAGCCGGGCATCGCGTTCAGGCAGCCATTGACCGCGTGCAGCAGCAGGTTGGAGCCTTGATCGGTGCCGTCGTCGAAGACATTGGCGCCATTCTTGTCGAGCACAGAAAAATGCATGTGCAGCCCGGAGCCGGCGTAGTCATCGTAAGGTTTCGCCATGAAACTCGCCGCGAAACCGTGCCGGCGAGCCAGCCCCTTGACCAGCATTTTGAACAGCCATGCGTCGTCGGCGGCGCGCAGCGCATCTTCCTGGTGCATCAGGTTGATCTCGAACTGGCCCGAGCCGGCTTCCGAGATCGCCGTGTCGGCGGGAATGTCCATCGCCTCGCAGGCGTCGTAAAGCTCGGTGAAGAAGCTGTCGAACTGGTCCAGCGCGCGCAACGACAGGATCTCACCCATCATCCGCCGCTTGCCGGTATTCGGCGAGGCGGGCACCTGGAATTTCTTGCCGCTGTCGTCGATGAGGAAAAACTCCAGCTCCACCGCCACCACCGGCGTCAGCCCGCGTTCGGCATAGCGGGCGACCACGTTGGCCAGCGCGTGGCGCGGGTCGCCGGCAAAGGGGCGGCCATCTTCGTGGAACATCCAGATCGGCAGCAGACCCGTCTTCGTATCGAGCCAGGGCATCGGCATGAACCCCCGCTCGGTCGGCAGCAGCACGCCGTCCCGGTCGCCGGTGGCCAGAACCAACGGGCTGTCGTCGATATCCTCGCCCCAGATGTCGAGGTTGAGCACCGACATCGGAAAGCGGGTGCCGTCTTCGATCACCTTGTCGGCAAATCGCACCGGCACACGTTTGCCGCGCGGCTGGCCGTTGAGGTCGGCCGCAGCCACCCGGATTGCCTGGACATGCGGGTTCTTCCGCAGCCAGTTCTTCATCAGCAATTGATCTCGTATCACAGGCGCCTCCGGAATTTGATCAAATTGCTACTACCTGATCAGGTTGAGACGCAAGCTAATTTTCCTGCGTCGAGCCCGTGGTAGGTGCCGGTTGAGCCTTTTATTGATCAAACCGAAGATCGCGATGATGATCAGCGTCCCGAGGATGAAATAACCGGCGACGATCGGATAGGGCACGAAGGGGTTGAACGTCTTGTCGGCGAAGTAACTCGCGTAATAGAGCGCGTCGCCCATCTGTTTGCGGGCCGGGAAGCCTGAGAAATACACCAGCGTCGTGGCGTGGAACAGGAAGATCGCCTCGTTGGTATAGGCCGGCCAGGCCAGCCGCAGCATGGTTGGCCAGACGACGCGGCGGAACCGGTGCCAGCCCGTGAGCCCGTAGGCGTCGGCGGCTTCCAGGTCGCCCTTGGGAACCGAGCGCAGCGCGCCATAGAAGATCTCGCCCGAATAGGCCGCAGTGTTCATCACCAGAACCAGCGTCGCCCCGAGCCAGGCGCGGGTGAGCCAATGCGTGCCGGCGTCGAACTCGACGCCCATCAGGCTGAATTCCACGCCCACCTTGGGCAATTGCACGAAGGCGAGATAGGCAAGGAAGAACTGGATAAACAGCGGCGAGCCGCGGAAGACGAAAATGAACCACTCCGCCGGCTTGCGCGTCCAGCGGCTCTTCGTGCCCTTGGCGACGGCCAGGACGGTGGCGAGGATGAAACCGGCCAGCAACGCGATGGCGGCGAAGTAGATGTTCCAGATCAACCCCGAGCCGATCAGCACGACCTGATCGCAGAGCGTGATGTCGGTTTTGGGCAGCAGGCGTTCGCCGAAACCCAGGGAGCGCAGCGCATAGGCCTGAAATGTTTCAACGCAGGTCATGCTTCGCGCCTCAATGCTTCGCCACCGGCGGTTGCCT
Source organism: Aliiruegeria lutimaris (assembly GCF_900099935.1). Taxonomy (GTDB): domain Bacteria; phylum Pseudomonadota; class Alphaproteobacteria; order Rhodobacterales; family Rhodobacteraceae; genus Tropicimonas; species Tropicimonas lutimaris. The sequence continues at coordinate 83,419 of NZ_FNEK01000002.1, forward strand.
GCCCGTGCGAGAGTTTCCGTGTCATCCGTTCGATGAAAATCTCGGAGACGCGGGTGAAAGCCAGATAGAAGACCAGCAGGAACAGGAAGTAATAGATCCGCCAGTCGCCATGTGGATAGTCATAAACCGGTGTTTTGGAGCCACCCAGCTCGCGCGCCCAGTAGACGATATCGCGCACGCCCAGCAGGAACAGAAGCGGCGTCGCCTTGATCAGGATCATCCACAGGTTGCCGAGGCCGGGCAGGGCATAGACCCACATCTGCGGTACGAGGATGCGCCAGAAGGTCTGCCGGTTGTTCATGCCATAGGCATGCGCGGTTTCGAGTTGCGCATGCGGCACGGCATTCATCGCACCGTAGAGCACGTTGGCCGCGAAAGCGCCGAAGACGATGGCGAAGGTGAAGACGGCCAGCGAAAAGTTGTAGACCTCGTGGATCCATTGCGGCGCGGTCGAGAGCGGAGCCTTGGCTTGCGGGCAGACGAGGAAATCGCTGCCTTGCCGGATCGGCTCGGTCCAGTCGGGGCAGAGCGCCTGGTGGCGTACCCATTCGATGCCCTGGTCCAGGGCGATCACGAAGAAGAGGAAGAAGACGATGTCCGGTACGCCCCGCACGATGGAGGTGTAGAGCTTTCCGAACCACGCCAGGGGCAGGAAATGCGACCGCGACGCCACGGCGCCGCCAAATCCGAAGGCTAGCGAGACCGGCGCGGTGATCGCCAGCAGCAACAGAACCGTCAGGAAGGACTGGTAGAACAGCATGTGCTTGCCATTGGTCAGGTAGCACGAGAGCCAGGTCAGGCCTTCAAGGGTCTTGGGGTCCGAACAAAAGGAAAAAATGGCAATCCGTCCCGCGGGCTGTTGTCTTTCGGCCCGTCAATTCTGTTTTTCGGGGTGCCGGGGCGCAGCGATGGCGCGCGCCCCGGCGGAAGTCCTTACCACAAGGTGGAGACTTCCCACTTCTTGATCAGCTCGTTCAGGCTGCCATCGTCCTTCATGGACTGGATGGCGGCGTCGAACTTGGCTTTCAGCCCAGTATCGCTCTCGCGCAGGCCCATGCCCACGCCGCCGCCGAGGGCGACCGGATCGCCGACGATCATCAGTGAGCTGTCGGCGGCCACGACACCTTCGAGGAAGGAGTTGTCGGCCAGAACCGCGTCGGCTTCGCCGTTGCGGACAGCGGCGACGGTGTCCTCGGGAACCGGGAACTCGACCAGCGTGGCACCGCTCTCGGCAACGTAAGCGGCCTGGATGGTGCCCGTCTGGGCGGCGACGACGCCGCCGGTCAGGTCAACGTCCGCGTCCATCGCCACGAAGATGGACGGATCCGGCGGCGTGTAGGGCTGGGTGAAGTCGATGACCTCATCGCGCTCGTCGGTGATCGACATGCCGGCGATGATGGTGTCGTAGTTGCCCGACACCAGGTTCGGGATGATCGAATCCCAGTCATTGGTGACCCATTCGCAGGTCAACTCGGCACGCTTGCAAAGCTCGTCGCCCAACTCGCGCTCGAAACCGCCGACCTCGCCGTTATCGTCGATGAGGTTCCACGGAGGGTAGGCGCCTTCGGTGCCCATGCGGACGACATCGGCCGCGGTCGCAGCTCCGGCGACGAGCGCCAGCGCAGCGGTAGATAGGATCAGTTTGTGCATGGATATTCTCCCATCTTGGTCAGTGATTAGTGGTGTTTCATCTGTCCTGGCTATGAGACAGGAATTGTTGCAAGCGTTCGGTCTGCGGATTGCCGAACAGGCTCTCGGGGGGGCCCTCTTCCTCGATCTTGCCTTGGTGCAGGAAGACGACATGGTCTGACACATCCGCGGCCAGCCGCATGTCATGTGTCACCAGCAGCATGGTGCGCCCCTCCTGGGCCAGTGCCTTGATGACCTTGACCACTTCCTGCTCCAGCTCGGGGTCGAGCGCCGAGGTCGGTTCGTCGAAGAGCAGTGCCTTCGGTTCCATTGCCAGCGCGCGGGCAATGGCGGCGCGCTGCTGCTGGCCTCCCGAAAGCTGCGCGGGATAGGCGTCGCACTTGTCGCCGATGCCGACCTTGGCCAGCAATTCCCGGCCGAGCGCCTCGGCCTCGTGGCGGTCGCGCTTGAGCACGGTCACGGGCGCTTCGATGACATTTTCGAGGATCGTCATATGGGCCCAGAGGTTGAACTGCTGAAAGACCATAGACAGGTTGGTGCGAATGCGGATGAGTTGCTTGTGATCGCCCGGGCGGCGGCCAAGGCCAGTGCCGTGCCACAGCACTGGCTCGCCTTCGAAACGAATTTCTCCCTGCTGGCTGTCTTCCAGCAGGTTGGCGCAGCGCAGAAGCGTGGATTTGCCGGACCCCGAGGAGCCGATCAGCGACACCACCTCGCCTTTCTCGGCGACCATGTCCACACCCTTGAGGACTTCCAGCGCTCCATACGCCTTGTGCAAATCGCGGATTTCGATGACGGGCGGTGTGGTTTCAGTCACGGGCACTTCACTTTTAATGGCTATTTCGGGGGCAGAGTAGGGCGCAAAAACAGGGCAATTGCAACGCGGAAAGGCAATTTGACCCTACGGCACGCGCCTTTATCACGCCGCTGCGGAACCATATGCCTCAGGACTAGGCGGATTGGGGACCGAGAGATAGTCCTGCGGGGAGGTCCGCAAGAAACCGCGAATCCCGAGCGCGGATTTTGCCTTTTCCGGCAGGGCGGCGATTCCCGCGACCAGAGCGGAGCGCACAGCGGTTTCGTATTCCGGGACGGCGGTGATGATCGCCTGACCGGGGCTGGTTCCGCTGCGTCCGAGGCGTTTCAGGCCCCGCACAAGATCGGTGTGTTCCTCGAGCAGGCGCAGCGAAATCGCATCGAGCGCGGCAATATCGGCTTCTCCGGATGTCACGGCGCGGGCGCTGTCGCGATGGCTGCCCGTTTCGGGGCCGGGCCGAAAACGAACTGGCGCCGCGCAGGCCGTGGCCCAGCCGGAATGGGATCGGCGGTCGTTATAGGCGAGCAAGGCACCCCTGAACTCGGTGACGTGGCTCCGCGAGTCGTCGTTCCGGGCAACGAAAATCGAGTGATAATGCCCCGGCGGCGTCTCCGGCAGGTCGTAGTCGATGGAGCCCAGCAGGGTCACGCGGTAGTGCAGGTCGGTCCGGAAGGGCAGCCCGCAGGTCTGTCCCAGCAGCAGCTCCGGGCTCTCCCATTGCGCATGCAGGTCGTCCTTGCGCAGCAGGTCCTGCGGGGCATCGATCCCGGCGTCGCGCAGACGGTCCCGGATCGCGGCCCAGAGCGCGTCGGTCTCGGCTCGAACGCCCGGGTGGTCATACATCGGGAGCGCCGCGAACATGTTCAGCCCTTCGCCTCGACCCGCTGGCGGGCAAGCGCGCTGTCGCGGTCATTGATACCGAGCAGGTTCGCCACCAGCCGGATCAACGCGTCTTCTTCCTCGTCGCGGGTCCCGTCGGCCAGTACCACGGCCCAGAGCGCCTCCACCACGGCGGAGCGCTCCTCGTAGGGCACGGCGTCCTTGATGGCGCGGGTGAAGCGCACGGTATCGGGCGCCTCGTCCTCCAGCGCCTCGGCCTGCACGCGCAGATCGGTGGCCTCGAAGGGAGACAATTCATAGCGCTTGGCGACAATCCGGTCGATCCGGTCGATCTCGGCCTCGGCATAATCGTTGTCGGAGCGCGCCACCCGAACCAGAAGCGCCGTCAGCGCGAGCCGGGCGTCCGGGTCCGGCAGTTGCGCGGGGTCCGGAGAAACGAGCCGTTTGAGCAGGTCTGCAAACATCACCAATTCCCAAGTATTCGAGGTGCCGGCGCTTGCCGGTCAGCGGTTCAACGGGTCCGCCTGTTCGGCGGCCTTGTGGGCGCGAAGTATGGCGTCGGCGTCGAGCCCCAGCCGTTCGCCGGCTCGGGCGAGATATGCCTGTTCCTCGTCTTTTTCCACCCCGTCGGACAGGGCAACCCGCCACATCGCGACCAGCACCGCCTCGCGATGCTCCGGGTCAAGCCTTTCGCGGACCGCGGCGGCGAAGCGGCCATCCTCGGGGGCCTGCGCCTCGAGCTTCTCGGCACGTGCCCTCAGTTGGGCGGCCTTTACCGGGTTCAGGTCATAGGTCGCGGCCAGGATGCGGTCGATCCGGCGGATCTCCTCCACGGCATAGCTTTTGTCCGTCTTGGCAGTGCGTACCAGCAATCCGGCCAGTGCGTGGCGTCCGTCCAGTTCGGGGAGCGGGGCGGGATCGGGGTGAAACAATCGGTTGAGCAGATCGGTGAACATTTTTCTCCTATGCCGATCCCGTCTGCGGGCATCAAGCCCGGAAATCGCGGAGCCAGCAACTGCGGTGCTTCAGACGCTGTGGCCTTCGACGATCACGAGGTCGCCTTCGGCAATCGGATCGCGGATCGCCTTGGCCGCCTGGTGCTCGGGGTCGTCGTAACAGGCCAGCGCATCGGCAAAGGTCGGAAACTCGATCACCACCGTGCGCGGGTGCAGCTCGCCTTCGCGCAGATCATATTGCCCGGCCCGGACAAGGAATTTCGCGCCGTAACGGGCAAAGGGCCTGGCGGCGGCTTGCTTGTACTCCTCGAAGATCCGTTGGTCTTTCACGTCGACATGCGCGACCCAATAGCCTTTTTGCATGGTCTTCTCCTCCGATATCCCATTGCTAGCCCAGCAATGGCGGCATGGCAAAGATGATATCGTCAACAGCGATGCCGCCGGGATCGGTATTCAGGATCACGAGGCCGGCGATACCGGGCGCGCCGGTCGAGAGCCTGTAGCCAAAGCTGGAAATGCCGGGGCCGGGGCTGTGCCGCAGGCGGTCGATCAACTGGCCATCGCGGGAGTAGAACAGAACCTCGATGCCGTCTTGCGTGGACGGACGCGAACCGAGCGGGTCGGCATAGTCGGTGTGAACACGGAAGCCCGTGGCCTTCTGGTCGTGATCGAAAAGGATGGCGAGCGATCCTTCGCCGCGGGCCGAAATCTCGGGAAAGCCGGCCTCTCCGAGCGGAAAGACCGCGTTGGAGCCGAAGCCCCGGTGAAAGGCGACATTCAGGTTTCGCCGCGGCGCGCCGCCGGCGATGCGCAGCCAGTCTCCCACATCGTCGGCCGCAATCCGGTCATGGCCCTTGGGGTCTGTTTCGACAGACTGCCCTTCGAACCGCTCGCCCAGCCACGCACCGCTCGCATAGAGCGGCATGTCGAGGTTGAAGCCGGGCTCCTCGCGCCGTGGCAGGCGTTCGAAATCGACCCGTTCCGTCAATTCCCTGGTCAGCGCATCGTAGGGCGCTTCGGCAATCTCGCCTGCCGCGGCGGGCAGGGTGGTCAGCCCGATGAGGGCGAGCGCCCCGGTAATCTTCATGGGGCCTCCGGGGGAGGAAAGATTTCCCCGCGCGCCAGTGTAACTGCGGATCCTGTGATTCGGACTTCGGCCAGTGCCCCGTCGGTCACGCGAATGCTCAGCCCGATCTGGCTTTCCCGTCCCATCTCCACGCCTTGCACGAGCGAAAAACGGCTCTCGCCTTCCGGCAGGACGCCGCTTTGCAGAAGCTGGGCCGCAAGGATGGCCGAGGCCGAACCGGTCGCGGGATCCTCCGGGACGCCGGCGGTGGGAGAGAACATCCGGGCACGGAAACTGCCGGTGCTGGCGAGCGTGTAGAGATAGGCCGAGTCCACCTGTCCGGCTTCCATCAGCTCAGACCAATAGGGCTCGATCGGGCGTGCGGCGGCGAGCGCATCAAGGTCGGCCACTGGGGCATAGAGAAAGGCCGGCCCGCCCTGGTAGGTCGCCGGCTGGTGGTTGGCAAAGCCGATCTTTTCTTCGGGCAGGCCAAGGGCCTGTTCCAGCAGCCCGACCGGCGCCGCGCCTGCGTGGGTATGCGGAAGGACGGGCGCGCAGAACCGGCCGGTCACGAGGTCGTCCTTGCGGGCAAGTTCCACCGGCACCAGCCCGGCTTCCTCTTCCAGAACGATCTTGTCGGTGAAATCTCCCTCGCCGTTGCGAAGCGTCGCCAGCAGCACCGCGCAGCCGAGTGTCGGGTGGCCCGCGAAGGGGATCTCCGCCGTCGGAAAGAAAATGCGGACCCGGGCCGTGTTCGCCGGGTCGCGCGGCGCCATGACGAAGATCGTCTCGGAAAGGTTGAATTCCCGCGCCATGGCTTGCATCCGGGCGGTGCTCAGCCCGTCGGCTTCCAGCACAACGGCCAGCGGATTGCCCCGATAGGGTTTGTCGGTAAAAACATCGAGCGTGTGAAAGGACAGGGGACGAAACAAGGCAGACCTCCGAAGCCGGGCGGCGCCACTCTGGCCAATGGAACGTCTGCCGTAAACCCGTCTAGACTGCCTCGGGAGGCGGCGCGATCGAGTCCCGCTCCACCAACTCGCATTCCAGCTTCACGAGCGCACCGGCATCGTCGGATTCCATGTCCCCCTGCATGATCCGCTCCACGCACCAGCGCCCCATCGCGCGGCTCGGCAGGATCAGCGAGGTCAGCGGCGGCGAGAGGTGGCGGGCAATCTCCTCGTCGTCGTAACCGACCACCGAGATGTCTTCCGGGATACGCTTGCCCATCTCCTTGAGCGCCTCGTAGCAGCCGACCGCCATGCGGTCGTTCTGACAGAAGATCGCCGTCGGTGGCTGATCGAGCGCCATGAGTTTCCGTGTGCCGCGGTAACCCGCACTGGCGGACCAGTCGCCCTCGACGACCAGTTCCGGCGCGAAGGGAATGTCGGCCGTGGCCAGCGCATTGCGATAGCCTTGAAGCCGGTCCCGCGTGGCCTCCATGAAAACCTCGCCGGTGATCGTGCCCACGCGGCGATGGCCCGCTGCCAGCAGGGCCGCGGTGGCCCGGTGGCCGCCCGCGATCTCGCCGGGAACGACGGCGGGGCGCTGGCCGTCCGGTGTGTAGCAATTGAGCAGGACAACCGGGGTTGTCGTTTCGACCAAGGCGTTGGGCAGGCTGACTTCGCGGGTGAAGATGCAGGCATAGATGATGGCCTGCACGCCCATCTCGATGAACATTTCCAGCGTGCGCGGCTCCAGCATCGGGTCGCCATCGGTTTCGGCCACCAGCACAATGGCCCCGAGATTTCGCGCGATCTGGCGCACCCCGTCCAGGGCCACGATGCCTTCGGGGCTGGTCGAGATCTTGTCGATCACGAAAGCGATCGTGCCTTCGCTGCGGCCCCGGTTTCGGTTGAGGCCGGGCAGGCTGGCCGGCCGGTACCCCAATTCCCGCGCCACTTCGAGCACCCGCCGGCGCGTCGGCTCGGAGATCTTTACCGACGTGTTGGCGTTCAGAACGAAGGAAACCGTCGATTGCGAGCAACCGGCAATTCGGGAGATGTCCTGCATCGTAACGCGCTGTTTTCCGGAGACCTTGCCCAGTCCGGAGCCCCGCTCGCGCTGTTTTCCATTGCTGTCTTGTGGCATGATTTCTGTCTAGACCTCTCGCCGCGAAGTGCAAGCGTTTTGAATAATCGGAATTAGCGCGGCACAAATGAAGATTAGCTGCGCGTACCTGCCCCTCCAGGATCGAAATCGTGAACAATTTGAATCGCTTTTCTCCCGCCTGAGTGGCCCGTGTTTCCCCTTTGTTTACAGGCCGCGCGCGACAACAGCCGGTGAGTGGTTGGACGTGTCTGGCGGAAACGGGAGTGGGTTCCATGGCTTTGAAATCTGTTTTGCGGGTGCTGGCGCTTGCTCTTGGTCTTCTTGCCGCGCAGGCACCCGCCGGGGAGCTGGTGCTTGGAAGCGTGAACGACAATGTGCGGAAGCATGTGAAACGCTACTTGCCGCTGGCGGAATATCTCGAAATAGAACTGGCCGGTCAGGGGATCGATTCGGTCAAGATCTCCGTATACCCCACTTCCGCTGCGATGACGGAGGCGCTGACCAATGGGGAGGTCGATTTCTACTTCGACAGCCCGGTCGTGGCGGCGAAAATCTCCCGGCAAGCCGGCGCGATTCCCGTTTTGCGCCGCTGGAAACGGGGCGTGGCCAGCTATCATTCCGTGATGGTCGTGCCTTGGGGCAGCGATGTCCAAGAGCTTGAAGACCTCGTGGGGCGCAAGATCGGCTTTCAGGATCCTGATTCGACCTCTGGTTACCTGTTGCCTCTGGGAATGATCCTGCGGAAGAACCTGCCCGTTCGGGAAATCGCGAATTTCAAGGCAAAGGGCCCTGAGGATGCGGTCGGGTACGTGTTCACGCGTGACGACAAGAACACGATCCTGTGGTTGTCTCGCGGTTGGATCGATGCTGCCGCAACCGATCCGAAAGGGTTTCGCAAGCTGGAGGACGCGTTTCCCGGGGGATACCGGGAGCTGACCCGGAGCATAGAAGTGCCGCGTCAGACCGTGATCATGAACTCGCGCACGGATCCGGCGCTGGCAGCGGCGGTCTGCGATGTTCTTCTCGCCATGGACCAGAGCCCGCAGGGAGAGGAAGCCTTAAACAAATTCCACAAGACCACGAAATTCGACCGTTTTCCCGAAGGCGTCGAAGCAACCTTTTCTCCGATTTACCAACTGCTCGATGATCTCGATCGCTGGAGTGCCTCGGGCAGCTGAAGATGAATCGGCACGTCTACAAGGCATTTTCCGACCGGGCCCGAATGGCGACATCGGGGCTCGGCCGGCGTTTATCCTATGTATTTGGTGCGCTGATCACGGCCATCGTTGCCGCGGTCATCCTCATCAATGTGCAGACCCAGCTTCAACTAGTCAGGGAGCGGCTGGAGCTTCGCGTTCTTCATCTTCTGGAAATAGCAACCGAGGTATCGCTTCCCTACCTGATCGAGGGGCGGGCGGCCGAGCTCGATGTCATTTTCGAGGAGTTGAGAAAACAACCCGATGTGATCGACATCTTCATCATCGATCAGGACGGGATCATGGTGGTCGAGAGCGAGGAGCAGGGCGACGTCGATTTCCTCAAGCCTGCCAACGATCCCCTGGCGAACAAAGCCGCGGAAACGTCGGAAATCCAGCGGCTGGACCTGCCGGAAATCCGCAAGGTCGCAAAGCCTCTCATGATCGGCAGCGTGAATTATGGCACGCTGCGGTTGGATTTCGATCCCCACGAGGAGCGTTCCGAAATCGTCAAGGTCTGGTCGCGGAATGCGCTTGGCGGTGTCCTGTTCGTGCTCGTCGGCCTGTTCACGTCGAATCTCGTCGCGACCCGCTTGGTCGGGCCGCTCAACCGGCTGACTCGCGCCACGGAACGCGCCGCCAATGGTGATCTCGACCAGACCATCTGCGTGCGGACGAATGACGAGATCGAGCGGTTGGCAAGTTCGTTCAACACCATGCTGGTCGCCTTGCGTCGTTCGATCCAGGAAATCCACGAGATCGCCTACAGGGACAAGCTAACCGGCGTTCCCAACCGGACCTGGCTCAGCCTGCAACTGGACCAGATCGCCATCGAAGCGTCCGCGAAAAAGGAAAGCTTCTCGGTTCTTTTCCTGGATCTTGATGATTTCAAATCCGTGAATGACAACCACGGGCACCATGTCGGCGATCGGCTTCTCGTTCTGTTCGCCGAAAGGCTGCGCCGCTGCGTTTCCGAGATCGGGCTAGCCGCCCTTAAAGTCGGATCGGATCGAAATGCCGCGAAATACCGTTTCGACGGCGATGCGGTGGTAGCGCGGCTGGGAGGTGACGAATTCACGATCATCGTGCCCACACTTTTGTGCCGGGAGCTTGTCGAAGGCATCATCGAAGCGATGCAGTCGGAATTCGTCCTCGAGGAGTTGAGTTTGCGGGCGACGACGAGCATTGGCGTCGCCAATTTTCCAGAACATGCACCGAACTCTGAGCTTCTCCTGAAACATGCCGATGTTGCCATGTACCAGGCCAAGCGGGCGGGGCGGAACACCTTTGCCTTCTATGATGGCGACCAGCACAAATTGTCGATCGAGCGGCTGGAGCTTGCCGCCGAGATCCGCAGTGCCGTGGAGCAGGACCAGTTCAGTATTTTTCTTCAGCCGCAGTTCTTCGTCGCGACCGGTCAGGTGTCGGGTGCGGAGGCGCTTGTGCGTTGGAACCACCCGACACGCGGCCTCCTGAGGCCGGACATGTTCCTGCCCGTGGCCGCGGGTGCCGGCCTGCTTCCCGAGATCGGGCGGCTTGTTGTCAGAAAGACGCTGGCGTCCGCTTTCGAGATACTTCCCCGCGTCGATGTTCCGTTGACCTTCGCGATGAACCTCTCCGTGGACGAGTTGGCCGATGAAGCTTTTGTCGAGGAACTGCTTTGGCAGATCGATGGTGCGAACCTGCTTCCCGGCACGATCGAGATCGAGATCACGGAAAACACGGCGATGACGGACGGGGCGGCCATTGAGCGGCAACTGGAGCGGCTGCGGCAGGTCGGAACCCGGCTCGCGATCGACGATTTCGGCGTCGGCTATTCGAATCTTGGCCGCCTGAAGGGATTAGCTTTCGATACGCTCAAGCTGGATCGAAGCCTGCTTCAGGATGTGGGCGAAGACGAGGAGGCGGAAAACCTGATGGCCACGATACTTGCCATGGCCCAGGTCATGAAGGCCGATGTGGTTGCCGAAGGCATCGAGACGCGCACGCAGTTATCCGTGTTGGAAAAATATCATTGTCGCTACTACCAGGGCTATCTCGGGGCGCGACCGATGCCGGCTGAACGTTTTGCGACATGGTTGCTCGCCAACATGAGGCACCATGAGCGTCAGGCGTGAGGTTTGATCTGATATCGGCGCGGGCTTGCAAGGGCGAAAATGCGCAACTGTCCGAACCGAGAAACAAGGCAGAATCATATCAATGAGAGGCGCAAACCGCGGGCGAAACTTCAGATGACGAAATGTCTGCAAAGGAGATCGCGCCGTAAAAAAGCACCGGTGACGGCCCGCCGTTTCGGGAGTTCGATTCCAAATCCGTTGTTTCGTCGCTAAACGGCATGCCTTTCGGGCCCTCCGAGAGGGGTTCGCAAGGCAGGATGTGTTTGGCGCAAACCCGATTTTCACACGGGAGGCATTTCATCCCGGTACGCAATTTGGTACGACCAACTGACCGGACCTGCACAAGCGGTGACGGAAGCTTGCCAGGGCCGGAGCACGGGAGAATACGAGAATGCCGGAGACCTTTAAACGGATTGCCTGCGTCGGTGAGGCAATGATCGAATTGTCGCTTGGGGCCTCCGAGGGCGCCGCGCGAGTCGGATACGCCGGCGATACGCTGAATACCGCGATCTATCTCCGTCGGCTCCTGCCCGAGGATTACGAAGTGGAGTTCGTCTCTGCGGTTGGCGTTGACCCGCTCTCCGACAGGATGCTGGCCTTCATCGAGAGCGAAGGGGTGGGCGTGGCACATATGCGCCGCCATCCGGATCGCATTCCGGGCCTGTATGCCATAACGACGGATGACGCGGGTGAGCGCAGTTTTACTTACTGGCGCAGTGCTTCGGCGGCGCGGACGCTGTTTGCAGATGATGGTGGGGAAACTTTTGCGGCGCTGTCGAGGTTTGATCTCGTTTATTTCTCGGCAATCACCCTTGCGATCCTGAGCCCGGCACAGCGGGCGGACCTGTTTGCCTGGATAGATGGTTTCCGCGCCGCCGGTGGCAAGGTCGCCTTTGACTCCAACTTTCGGCCAAAACTGTGGGAAAATCTCGCCACCGCGCAGAAGGATGTCGAGATCGCGTGGCGCAAATGCGACATCGCCTTCCCGTCGGTCGATGACGAGATGGATCTGTTCGGCGATGCCGACGCCGAAGCGGTGATGCAACGTTTCGAAGGCTATGGCGTGCCCTATGGTGCACTCAAGCGTGGCGGTGAAGGCCCGCTGCCTATCGGGGTTTCTCTGGATACGCCCAATAGTTACCGGATGGTCGACAAGGTGGTCGATACGACGGCTGCGGGCGATAGCTTTATCGGCGGGTTCCTGTCGCAATATGCCCAAGGAGCCGGGATCGGTGCCGCACTTCTGGCTGGCCATGAATGTGCCGCGCGTGTCATTACCTGCCCGGGCGCGATCATCCCCAAGGAGATATGGAACGCCGGGGCCTGAAGCCCGGCGCGGATCAACCGCTGGTTCGGGACGTTACTCCTCGGCGAAAAAGTCGGGGTTTTCGGACCGGATCCGGTTGATCTCGTGATAGAGCCGCGAGAGGTGGTCGCGCATTCTCTTTTCCGCCCCATCGGCGTCGCCTTCCAAAAGGGCCGTAACGAGCCCCTTGTGTTCTTCCAGCGTGAACTGCTGGTTGAAGGAGAGCGACAGCAGCCGGACACGGTCGAGATGCGCCTTGCTCTCCTGGATGATCTGCCAGGCAAAGGCGTGGTCCGACAGAAGGCATAGCATTTCGTGGAACTCGTCGTCGAGTTGATGAAACCTGTTCCGGTCGTCCTTTCGAACCGCGTCTTCCTGCTGTGCGAGATTGTCGTTCAACCGTTTCTTCCACGGCTCGGAAATGGCGCCGCAGGCCGCGCGGACAATTTCGACTTCGAGCGCGGTGCGGACAAAACGCGCCTGCAAGACGGCGTCGACGGAAATCAGGCTTACCCGCGTCGCCCTTTGTGGCCGGATCTCGAGAAACCCCAACTGGGACAACCTGTAGAACGCATCCCGCACCGGCTGGCGCGACACGCCGAGAACCTTCGAGACCTCCACTTCCGACAGGCGCGCGCCCGGCGGCAGGGTCAGCCAGACGATCTGCTTGTGAAGTTCCTGAAACACCTGGTCGGCCACGCTTGGGCGAACGATCGGATCGAGAGAACGGAAAGAGGGTTGATCGGACATGGTGTCTCGCTGACTAGACTTGACTCTAACGCTAGCATATCAGTTGGCTAGGTTCCAGTGGCCGGAACGGCCGCGAACCTGTGGAAGGAGAAGGTGCTTGGCCCTTCTGAATCCGGTCTCATGATTTCCCTTAGATATGCAGGCGCGAAGCCTTGCCAGAGAGCTTTAACCTACCGTTGCAGAGATGCCAATCGCAAGCCCGCTCGGCCATGCGGATCCGCGCTGGTGTGCTCTGAGGGAGGCTTTCCCGATCCGGCCCAACATATCGTTCTCCCCGGACAACGACATCTACCGCATGAACTTTCAGATAGGCGTTTCGCTGGAGCCGCTGGCTGATGAACCCGGATGGAAGCGGTCGTCCGCGAGACCTGGTGCCTGTTGGCCGAACAGGAAGTCCGCCCGATCGGCACTTATTGTGACCGCTTGACCTTTGGCAGAGTGGTGCCTGCAGGAGCGGGCTATCTGGTGTTCGACGAATTTGATGCTGTGGTCACCTGATCCATCCTCGACAGGCGGGAGATGGTGTACCAGTCGGGCCTTTGCTCGCAGGATGGGATCAATCGCCGCTCGATGCCGTAGGTCATCCAACGCGATAGCGTCGATTTCACCCAACGGATCATGGAGGAAAATCCCCGCTTCGACGCCGATATGGACAGGATCGCGATTGCGGAAGTGAAGTAACCGTCCTTCTTTTCCATCGGTTCGCGTTTCGTACGCGGCTTCTTTCAATGGTGTGAGCGGCGCGCGCGTCAACGATCCTTTGGATCGTGCCTCCGGAGGGGATATTTTCAGTCAGAAGAAACCTGACGTGCCAATTTGCATTCTTCTGACGAGAAATATCCCGAGGGTTTGGGGGCAGCGCCCCCAATACTTGGAATCGGGACATTGATGACCGTCCTGGTTTTCAGACGGCGGAAACCAATCAAGCGGCTTCGGCCTCGTATCCGGCATCCAAAAGCAGTTTGGCAACGGCATCGGCCTGAAGGCCGCTCTCGATCGTTACGCTCCGGCTATCCAGATCACAGGTCACATTTGCAGACGAGTCTGCCTCCAGGATCGCTTTTTCAATGGCGGCCGTGCAATGGCCACAGCTCATATCGGGTACGTTGAATTTCACGGTTGTCTCTCCTTTTTCGGGTTGATGAACCCTTCCCCCACTGGAAGGTCAAGAGAAATTCGATTGGCACTTGACCTTCCAGTAGATGGAAGCATTACCTGCTAGTGCAAAGCCACGAGGTGAAGCCCATGAGCATGCATGAAACGCTGTCTTTCAACATTGACGGAATGTCCTGTGCGGCCTGTTCGGGACGGGTCGAACGAACATTGAAATCAACGCAGGGGGTCGAGTCTGCATCGGTCAATCTCGCCGGAGAAAGCGCACTCGTAGAGTTCCAAGGCGCGGCGGATGCGGGCCTGATCGTGCAGGTGTTGGACAAGGCGGGCTACCCGGCAAGGGTACAAGAAGCCGTTTTGAGCGTGGAATCCATGTCCTGCGCGGCTTGCGTGGGGCGTGTCGAACGCATTCTGAAAAAACAGCCGGCCGTGCTGGAGGCGAGTGTAAACCTTGCCGACGAATCCGCACGGGTGCGTTTCCTGGAGGGGCAGATCACCGCGCAGGAACTGGCACAGGTGGTAACCGCCGCGGGCTATCAGGCTACGACGTCTGCGCGGGAGGCTTCGGACAAGGGCGCGCGCAAGCAGGCGGAGGCGGAAGAACTCCGCCGGCAGATGCTGATCGCGGCTGCGTTGACGTTGCCCGTGTTTGTACTGGAGATGGGCGGACATCTTGTCCCGGCCTTCCACCACTGGGTCATGGCGACTATCGGCCAGCAGGCGAGTTGGCTCTTCCAGATGCTGTTGACCACGCTTGTGCTGGTTGGGCCTGGCCGCCGCTTCTATACCAAGGGCCTGCCGGCGTTGCTTCGCGGCGCGCCGGACATGAACAGCCTCGTGGCGGTCGGAACGCTCGCGGCCTACGGCTTTTCCGTTGTCGCCACGCTGTTGCCGGCGTTGCTGCCGGCGGAAACGCGGGCCGTGTATTTCGAGGCGGCCGCCGTCATCGTTGTCCTGATCTTGCTGGGGCGGTCGCTCGAAGCGCGGGCCAAGGGGCGCACCGGGGCGGCGATCAGCAACCTCGTCGGCCTGCGGCCCAAGACTGCGATGGTCTTGCGCGATGGTACGGAAGCGGAGCGGCCGGTCGAGGAAGTTCGCGTGGGCGACCATCTGCGCCTGCGTCCGGGCGAACGGGTTGCCGTTGACGGTGTGGTCGTGAGCGGCGCGAGCCATATTGACGAATCCATGCTGACGGGCGAGCCGCTGCCGGTATCGAAAGGCGAGGGCGACGAGGTCGTGGCCGGGACCGTAAATGGCCAGGGCAGCCTGGAGTTTCGGGCAACGCGGGTTGGAAGCGATACGGTGCTGGCTCAGATCGTGCGCATGGTCGAAGAAGCGCAATCGGCGAAGCTGCCGATCCAGGGGCTGGTGGACCGGATCACGCTCTGGTTCGTTCCGGTCGTCATGACGGTCGCGGCGGTGACATTCGGTATCTGGCTGGTCTTCGGGCCCGATCCGGTGCTGAGTTACGCGCTGACTGCGGCGGTGTCGGTGCTGATCATCGCCTGCCCCTGTGCGATGGGGCTCGCCACGCCGACCTCGATCATGGTCGGAACGGGGCGTGCGGCGGAACTCGGCGTTCTTTTCCGCAAGGGCGATGCGTTGCAGGCGTTGCAGGGCGTGGGCGTCGTGGCTTTCGACAAGACTGGCACGCTGACGGAAGGCCGCCCGCGCCTGACCGACATCGCCGTCGCACCCGGCTGGACAAAGGAGCGCATTCTGGAACTGGCGGCGTCCGTCGAACGGCTCTCGGAGCATCCTCTTGCGCGCGCCATTGTCGAGGCGGCTCCGGAAACACTGCCAACGGCCGAGGGCTTCACGAACCTTGCTGGCCGGGGAGTTCGGGCGACGGTCGATGGGCAGGTCGTCACCATCGGGGCGCCGCGTTTCATGGACGAGGAGCGGCACCGGGCAGGACCGCTGAACGCGGATACGGCGCTCTTTGCCGCGAAGGGTTGTACAGTCGTTCACGTGGCGGTCGGTCAGCGCGTTTGCGGTGTGCTGGCGATCTCCGACGAGGTGAAACCGACGGCAAAGGCCGCGATTTCGGCGCTGCACGCGCAAGGGATCTCCGTCGCCATGATCACTGGCGACAGCAAGGCAGCGGCCGAGGCAATTGCTGGCCCGCTTGGAATCGACCAGATCACCGCCGAGGTTCTGCCCGAGGGCAAGGTTGCGGCAATGGAGGCGTTGCGCGCAGGCGGGCAGCGTCTGGCCTTTGTCGGTGACGGGATCAACGATGCGCCGGCTCTGGCCCGCGCCGATATCGGCATCGCGCTTGGCACCGGCACGGATGTGGCCATTGAAAGCGCGGATGTCGTGCTGATGACCGGCGACCCGCGCAGCGTGGTCAACGCCATCGACCTTTCCCGGCGGACCATGCGGAATATCCGCCAGAACCTGTTCTGGGCCTTTGGCTATAACGTGGCCCTGATCCCGGTTGCGGCGGGGCTGCTCTACCCGGCCTTTGGCATCCTGCTCTCGCCGATGCTGGGGGCGGGCGCTATGGCGGCCTCGTCGGTGCTGGTGGTCAGCAACGCGCTCCGGCTGCGCCGTATGCAGCCGGTTCTGGAACCGGGCGTGGCCTGAGAAGGAGGGTAAGATGAATATCGGTGACGTGTCCCGCCTGTCCGGCCTGCCGGCCAAGACGATCCGCTATTACGAGGAAATCGGCCTCGTAACGCCGCTGCGCGACGACAATGGCTATCGCCGCTTCCGCGAGAGCGACCTGCACCGGCTGGCTTTCCTGAACCGCGCGCGGTCGCTGGGCTTTACCATCGAGGATTGCCGCGGCCTGCTGGCGCTGTATCAGGACGACCATCGTGCCAGTGCGGATGTGAAGCGGATCGCCCGAGAACACCTGGCCCGGATCGACGAGAAACTCGTGGAGCTGAAGGCCATGCGGAAGACGCTTGCGCATCTGGTCCATTGCTGTGCCGGCGACAACCGCCCCGACTGCCCGATCCTCGATGATCTGGCGGGCGCACGTCCGGAACAGTCCGAGCAGTAGGCTTCACCGCGTCTGAAGCCGCGGGTGCCCTCGCTTAACTCTGCTTCCGGATACCTAACTCGACCGAAATGGCCCTGCCTGCATATCAGGCAGGGCCATTTTCCCATGCGTTTTCCGGAAATTCCACGTCAGGGGTGTGACAAAAGTGGCTAAATCTTCGTATCCGACAAGATATACATTGAATGTATACGTAAGCCAATGCATAGATAATTTGGGTTTTCAAACGGGAGGAGAATCATGAGAATCGCACTGACCGGTATTGCCGCTGCTGCCACCCTTGCCATGGCCGGGACCGGCTTCGCGCAGGACTATCCGTTCCGCGACATCACCACAGCTGTCGTCTGGGGCGCTGGCGGCGGCACGGACACGATCAACCGGATGATCATGGCAGAGATGGAGAAGGAACTTCCTGTCTCGATCAACGTGATCAACCAGACCGGCGGCGTCGCGGGTTCAAACGGCATGGTCTATGTCATGAACCAGCCCGACGACGGCTACACGCTTGTGGGCCTGTCCGAATCCAACGTCACCGCGGCTGTTCAAGGCGGCTGGGACAAGAAGTTCGATTATTGGTACCCGTTCATCGTCGGCGGCTCGCCGGACCTGATCTCGGTCGGCAAGGACTCGCCCTACAACACGCTCCAGGAACTGGTCGACGCCGCCAAGGCCGATCCGGGCTCGATCCCGGCTGCCGCGTCGGGCGCAGGCTCGATCCACCACCTGAACCTGCTCGCCATCGAGAAGGGCGCGGAAGCCAGCTTCAAGTTCGTTCCCTACAAGGGTTCGGCCCCCGGTCAGGAAGCGGCCCTTGCCGGTGAAGTCGCGCTGGTCGTGACCTCGCTTGCCGAACAGGCCCCGCTGATCCTGGGCGGCGAGCTCAAGCCGCTTGCCACGCTGACACCGGAATCCGCCAAGATCGGCGATATGGAAATCCCCTCCGCCTTCGACATCTATGACGGGTTGGATGCCTATCTGCCGCTCAAGCAGGCCATCGGCTTTGCCGTGCACAATTCGGCTCCCAACGATGTCAAAGCCGCCCTGGGCGCCGCTTTCGAAAAGGCCATCGCGTCCGAGATCGTCGCCAACTGGGCGGCCGACAACTACTACGACGTGGGCGGCCAATATGGCGAGGAAGCCCAGAAGCTCTTCAGCGCGCTGGAAAGCAACTTTGCCTACACGTTGCAGGATCTCGGCAATGCCAAGGTCGACCCGGCATCGCTCGGCATCGAGAAACCGTAAAAGTTGCAACCTGCTGAACGGGGCCCGCGTGGCCCCGTTCTTCCTTCCCCGGGAGCGAACATGGAAGACAAGACCGCCCTGAGAGCGCGGGATTTCTGGACCTCCCTGGTCCTAATCGCCGCCTGCGTCTTCTTTCTCTGGTGTACCACCGATATTCCACTATTCGACACCCAGACCGGCGGCGTGACCTCCGGCGACTGGTACAACTCCGCCGCCGTCGTTCCCTACGGGATCTTTGGCCTGATGCTGCTTTGCGCGCTCGGCCTGCTGACGATCTCGATCAAGGATGGTGGCGCTGAACGCGCCCTGCGCGGCGCCGGTGTCGGCTGGGAACGGGCTGAACTCATCCGCATGGGCTGCATCGCCATCATCCTCTTTTTCTACATCTTCGCGCTGGTGCCACGGGTCGATTTCGTGATCTGCTCGGCGCTCCTGATCACCTCGATGATCTACGGCTTTCATGACGGCCACCCGGAGCGGACGAAGCGCGCTGCCGCCATCGTCGCCGCCGCCGGCCTGTATGCGTTCGTCATGAATTTCCCGCAGTCCGAATGGGCCAAGCCGCATGATGACGACTGGGTCACGCTGGCGCTCTGGCTCGGCCTGACGATCTACACGCTGATCAATCACCGCGACGAATATGCCGTCCGGATCGCACCGGTCATGGCGATCCTGGTGCCGCTGATCCTCGTTCTCGCCATGGCCTTCGGCTTCCGCCAGAACGTGCCGAACCGTTCCGGGCTGCTCTTCAGCCAGATCGAATACCACTACTACGTCACCCTGAAACCGCTCTGGGCCAAGAAGAAGTAAGGGGGCGACATGGAATTCTTCATTCACCAGATCTCGGAATTCGGAACCGCGCTGACGAACCTCGCGCTGGATCCGATCACTTATCCCTACCTGATCTGCTCGGTCTTCCTGGGCATCGTCTTCGGGGCCCTGCCGGGGCTGACGGCGACGCTGGCCGTCACCATCCTCACGGGCTTCTTCGGCAACAAGTTCCCGCTGGAGCAGTCCCTCATCGCCCTGATCGGCGCCTATGTCGGCGCGATCTATGGCGGCTCCTACCCTTCGATTCTTCTCAACATCCCCGGCACGGCGGCTTCGGCCGCGACGGCGATGGATGGCCACCCGCTGGCGAAGAAGGGCAGGGGCGGTGAGGCGCTCGGCATGACGACAACCGCGAGCTTCATCGGCACGCTGATCGGCACGCTCTTTCTGCTGGTCTTCGTTTGGCTCCTGCTGATGATCTCCAAGAACATCGCCAGCCCGGAAAAGGCGCTGCTCGCGCTCTTCGGTATCCTCCTCTCGGGCACCCTGATGAGCAAGGATCTTGTTCTGAAAGGATGGATCAGCGGCCTGATCGGGCTGGCGATGGCCATGGTCGGGCTCGACCCGATCCTCAGCGAGACTCGTTATGTGTTTGGCTGGTCCTATCTCATGTCCGGTTTCCAGGTGGTTCCCGTGCTCATGGGCGCCTTTGCCGTGCCGCAGATCATGGACGGGATGCGCGCCGCAGGTTCCATTGGCCAGAAGGTCGATGTGGGCAAGATCGTCCCCAAGGTCGGGACGGTTCTCAAACGCTTCCCGACGATTGCCCGCTCGGGCGTGATCGGCACCGGCGTCGGCGCACTGCCGGGGGTGGGCGAGGACGTGGCCGGCTGGGTCTCCTACGGTGTCGGCAAGGCCGTTTGCAAGGATGGCAAGGATTTCGGCACCGGTTCGGTCAACGGTCTGCTCTCGGCGGAGGCCGCCAACAACGCGGCCATCGGCGGGGCGCTGATCCCGCTTCTCGTGCTCGGCATTCCCGGCTCGCCCCCGGCGGCGGCGCTGCTCGGCGCGCTCAAGATCAACAACGTGATCCCGGGCCCTACCATCGACCCCGCGCTTATCGTGCATGTCGTGGCGATCCTGGTCATGGCGTCCTTTACCATGGCGATCATGGGGCTGCTCACCGCACGGGTCTTCATCAACGTGCTGCGCATCCCGCAGACCATCTTCCTGCCGGTCGTCATGGTGCTGACCACCATCGGCTCTTTCTCGGTCGGCGGCGGCATCAACGATCTCTACCTGATGCTGGCGGTGGGTTTTGTCGCCTACGCGATGAACAAGATGGATTACCCGATCGCGCCGCTGGTGATCGGCGTCATCCTCGGCCCGCTCTTCGACGAGACCTTCCGGCGCTCGCTGCTGATCTCGGATGGAGAACTCTCCACCTTCTGGACCCGGCCGGGCGCGGCGATCCTGCTGTCGCTCAACATCGCGCTGGTGTTGAGCCAGATCCCGACGGTGAAGCGGTTGTTCGGAAAACTGAGTTTCACCAGTTGAACCTGTCGAGCCGGCCTTCCCGCGCCACGAGATCAGCGGGAAGCAACGTCGAACAAGCTCCGTGCCGCTGTTGAAGCGTACGCAAACAGAAAGCGCCTTACGTGTCCGCACACGGAAGGCGTTTTGTCTCCAAGCCTCTGTTACTTGGCGTCGGCTTCCGCCGGAGCCAGCAAGGGCGTGGCTGGCGCGGCCGGGGCGGCTTTCTCCGCTCGGCTCTTCGCGCGAACCCCACGGCTCGACGCGATTTTCTTGTCGGCGGTAAAGGCCTCGTGGTTCTTCTCGGTCTGGCCAAGATCGTAGAGGTAGTTCACCATCAACCCGCTCGACTGCGCCATACCATTGGCGCTGGTATCGGCGCCGGCATGGACATCATGCACGATGGCGCCGTTGCCAAGATGGAAGCGGGCGACCGGATCGCGCGGGAACCCGTCAGGCCGTCGGGCCTCAAGCAGGTAGCGCGCCGCGAGCGCCATGGCTTCGGTGTCGCTGGCCTTGCCCGCCAGCAGCCGTTCCGCGCGCTTGTCGCCATCGAGTGTCTCCAGCCAGCGGTTCAGACCGGGGATGGGCGAGAGCGTCACGAAGGTATTCAGGCCCGGCAGTTCCTGACTCAACTCGGCCACGACCTGCTTGATCAGGAAATTGCCGAAGGAGATCCCCTTCAGGCCCTTCTGACAGTTCGAAATCGAGTAGAACACGGCTGTGTTGGCCTCTTCCGCCGCGAGCGCTTCCCGGTCTTCGGCCAGAAGCCCCTGGATCGAGTTCGGAACACCCTTGGTCAGGGCGACCTCGACGAAGATCAGCGGCTCATCCGGCATTGCCGGGTGGAAGAAGGCGAAGCAGCGCCGGTCCGTCGGGTGCAGGCGGCGGCGCAGGTCGTCCCAGTCGTGGATCTCGTGCACTGCCTCGTAGGCGACAATCTTCTCCAGAAGCGTGGCGGAGGTGTGCCAGTCGATCTGCTCGATGCGCAGGAAGCCCCTGTTGAACCAACTCCGCAGCAGGTGGACCAGGTCCAGATCCGTGCGCTTCAGCTCCGGGTGTTCCTTGAGCAGCTCCAGCAGGTCCACACGGGCCGAAACCAGCTCCGCCGTTGCGGCGGGCATTTCATGAAGCCGCCGGAAAAGCTCCTGCCGGCGCGGCTCCGCCGCCCGAACAAGGGCCGTGAAGTTTTCGGTGCTTGGGTCTTCGGAATAGGCCTGTGCAAGGCCGGCAACCCGGCCCGCATCCACGTCCAGCTTGTCGTTGAGAAACTTGAAAAATGCGAGGCGATCCGCGGTATTCATCTGCTTGTAGCGGGCGAGGATCGTCGCGGAAAGGCGCAGGCCGGAGACTTCGCCTGCGGTCGAGAGCAATGCGCGACACAGGTCCTCTATTGAGCGGCGGTCACCGCCACCGCCCAATGGCCATCTGGTCTTGGTGAGCGAAGTGAGCAGGTCTCCGAGAAAGCTTGTACGTGCCATGAATGACTCCTTGCTGCCGAAAGTGGTCGGCTATGCTCGGAACTTAGCGCGGCAGGTAGCGGCATTCATCCCCCAGCCATGTCATGGGACGAATGCACCGTGCGGGTATCACAACGGGAGCGGTCTTTGCTCGGAAATTGCCTCCATTGCAAAATATGACGTCACCGAGTCGAGCTCGACCCCCGCGATGAGCCGCTGGTAAACAGAATCGTAGCTCTCCATGGATTCGGTCACGACTTTGAGCAGGTAGTCGTAATCGCCGCCGATCCGAAAGAAATCGATCACTTCCGGGATGGTTTTTACGTGACGACGAAAGGCCTCCAGCCAGTCGACCGAATGGTGCCGTGTGCGCAGCATGACGAAGACGACGAGGCCCAGTCCAAGCGCCTTGCGGTCCACCCGCGCGGTCGAGCCTTGCAGGATGCCGTTTTCATTCAGGGCTTTCAGGCGCCGCCAACAGGCATTTTGAGAGATGCCGACCCTGTCGGCCAGATCCCGTTGCGAAAGTGATGCGTCCCGCTGGAGGCTCCGCAGGATGGCACGGTCTATATGATCGAGAGTGGTCTGTTTCATAGACCGATTGACACACAAGCTGCACGAATCTGCAAGAGAATGTCTGAAATATCCCGAAATCTTGGTGACAACCTTGCGAAAGGAGAAAGTCCTGTAGCCACAACCTTGCTGGTTGCGCTCACCTTCGGTGATCGCGCTTGGGGGCCGGGGGGGGGGGCGGTCGCCAGCGTCAGCAGGCGAAACGCCACAAGCAGCTCAGGCTCTCACCCTTTCGGATGTCGGATCATACAAGGGCTTGAGCGACGCTTCGGCCTGGACACGTGCTCCAGCTACCTCGATCTCGAAACTGGAGGACAGGAGCTCGGCCGGCTTCTCGCCTGGGCAGTGGACATACCCCATACCTACCGCCCCGCCGAGTGTATGACCGTAATTTCCGCTGCTCAGATGGCCAACGACCTCCCCATCCCGCAGGATTGGCTCGGCGTGATAGAGCAGCGGCTCGGGATCCTTCAGGCGGAACTGCACCATCCGGCGCTGCAGGCCTTGCTCGCGTTTGCGCTCCACTGCGGCGCGGCCAATGTAGTCGGGCTTGTCCTTTGCCACGGCGAAGCCCAGGCCGGCCTCCAGCACATGGTCCTCACTGGTGATGTCATGACCGAAATGGCGGAAAGCCTTCTCGATCCGGCAGGAATCCATCATGTGCATGCCGCAGAGCTTCGCGCCCATGCCTTCGCCCGCCTGCATCAGCGTCTCGAAGACATGGCCTGCCATATCGGCGGAGGCATAGATCTCCCAGCCGAGTTCGCCCACATAGGTCACCCGATGCACCCGCGCGAGCCCCATGCCGATCTCGATCTCTTGCGCGGTGCCGAAGGGGTTCACCGCATTGGAGAAGTCGTTGGGCGAGACGGCCTGCAACAGCGCGCGCGACGCGGGCCCCATCACCGCCATGACCGCCTCGCCGGCTGTCACATCGGTAATCACCACCCGGTAATCGCCGACATGCCGGCGTAGCCAGGTCTCGTCGGCATATCGCGTCGCGGCAGGCGTGACGACGAGGTAGGCTGTCTCGCTCAGGCGTGTCACCGTCACGTCCGCCTCGATCCCGGCGCGGGCGTTCAACAGTTGCGTATAGACGATCTTGCCCACCGGCACCGCGTAATTCCCGCCGCCCACGTAGTTCAGAAACGCCTCCGCATCCGGCCCCTCCACGCGCAGCTTGCCGAAGGAGGACATGTCGTAGATGCCGACATTCTCCCGCACCGCCTTGTGCTCGCGCGCCGAATTCTCGAACCAATTCTGCCGCTTCCAGCTATAACGATATTCCCGCTCCTGCCCCGCGCCGGCAAACCAGTTCGCCCGCTCCCAGCCGGCCAGTTCGCCGAAAACCGCTCCGCGCGCCTTCAGGTGCTCATGCAGGGGCGTGCGTCGCACGCCGCGCGCTGTGGCCTTCTGGCGATAAGGGAAGTGGTCGGCATAGAGCAGGCCAAGCGTCTCCTTGGAGCGCTCGAAGAGGTAATGCTTGTTGCCCTGAAACGGTTGCATGCGGGAGATGTCCACATCGCCCAGATCGAAGGGCTTCTGCCCCGTCTCCATCCATTCGGCCAGCGCCATCCCGGCGCCGCCAGCGGACTGGATGCCCACCGAGTTGAAACCGGCGGCGACCCAGACATTGTCCATCTCCGGGCAGAGCCCGAGGTGATAGGCATCGTCCGGCGTGAAGCTTTCCGGGCCGTTGAAAAAGGTCTGGATGCCGGCCTCCGCCAACATCGGCATCCGGTTGACGGCCCATTCCAGGATCGGCTCGAAATGGTCGAAATCATCCGGCAACTGGTCGAACTCGAAATCCTCGGGAATGCCTTTCATCCCCCATGGCTTGGCGTTCGGCTCGAAGGCACCCAGCATGATCGACCCGGCATCCTCCTTGTAATAGGCGCATTCATCCGGCACGCGCAGGACTGGCAACTGCGAAAGGCCCGGGATCTTGTCCGAGACTATGTAGAAATGCTCGCAGGCATGCAGCGGCACATTGGTCCCCGCCATCCGCCCGACCTCGTGGCCCCACATGCCGCCGCAATTGACCACGTGCTCGCATTCGATCTCGCCGGTCCCCTCGGCGCTTTCCCATGAGACGCTTGTCAACCGGCGACCGGTCTTCGCCATGCCAGTCACCTTGATATGCTCGCAAACCACCGCGCCGCGCGTCTTGGCGCCGCGCATCATTGCCAGCGTGATATTGGACGGATCGCCCTGGCCATCCTTGGGCAGGTAGACACCGCCCACGACGTCATCGCAATTCAGATGCTCATAGCGAGCCTTCACCTCTGTGGTGGAAATCGGCTCCACATCGACCCCGAAGGCGCGTGCCATGGAGGCCTGGCGCAGGATCTCCTCGTGCCGTTCTTCGGTCAGCGCCACGGTGATGGAACCAACGCGGCGGAAACCCGTCGCCATGCCGGTCTCGGCTTCCAACTCGCCGTAGAGTTCCTGCGAGTATTTCGCCAGCCGCGTCATGTTCTGCGTCGCGCGCAGTTGCGCGATCAACCCGGCGGCGTGCCACGTTGTGCCCGAGCAGAACTGCTTGCGGTCCAGCAGAACGACGTCCTTCCAGCCGAGCTTGGTCAGGTGATAGGCAACAGACGCGCCGACAATGCCGCCGCCGACGATAACGACGCGGGCTTTGGAAGGGATTTCCATTCGAGTCTCCATAGTGCGGGCCGCGGGCCCTCAGACAATCCTGTGACCAGCCGCGCGCGGGCGGCGGGCGAGTTCTGCGATATGTTCGGGGCGAACCTCGCAGCAGCCGTCGAGCGGAACGATATCCGCCATTGGGTCACTCCCGTTTCAATGGCCGCAAATCGAATCTCTCCCGAAGCCGGGCTTCCAGATCGGGGGCGAACATGTGCCCATCCCGGCCAAGGATCTCCTCCTTGCGCTGGCGCGCACGGTCGAGCAGCATCGGCTGGCCTTTCTCGACCCATTCCTTGGGCGAGGAGCGGTCGGCAAGCTCGGGGTATATGTACTCGGTCTGCATCAACCGCAGCGTCTGTGCATGGCCGAGGTAATGGCCCGGCCCCTCCAGGATCACCGATTTCATGACGTCGATGGAGACGTATTCGTCGCGGACCTCAACGCCACGCACGCAGCGTTGCACCTGTCCAAGCAGGTCATTCCCGAGCACGAGGCTCTCAAGACAGAAGCCCATGAGCGAGGCGTGCATTCCGGCCGCCTCGTAGATCATGTTCAGCCCTGAAAGCCCGGCCATGACATTGGAAATGGCCTGCTCCCAGCCTGCCTGCATGTCCGGCAGCTTGGAATCGGCGATGCCCGCGGCGGCGCCACCGGGCAGGCCGTAGAACTGGTGCATCTGGGCGCAGGCGGCTGTCAGCAGGGCCTGTTCGCCCGACCCGCCCGACATTGCCCCGGTGCGCAGGTCGGAGACGAAGGGCCATGTGCCGAAGATGGCCGTGTGCCCGGGTGCGAGTGCGTTGACGTAGACGACACCCGCGAGGCATTCTGCCACCGCCTGTACCACGGCCGTGGCGATGGGCGCGGGGGCCGTTGCCCCGGCCTGTCCGGCCGAGAGCAACAGCACCGGCATGCCGGCCCGGATGCAGGCCTCCATCACCTCGCAGCTTTCCTCGGCAAAGGTGAACGGCGGCACAACGAAGCAGTTGGAATTGGAGACGAAGGGCCGCTCCCGCCATGCCGCTTCTCCGCCCGCGATTTCGTGCAACATCTCGATACAGGCCGGCACGTTGGCGGCCTCGGTAAAGGAGGTGCCGACATGCTTTGTCGTTCCCGCGCAGGCCGCGTAGAGCGTGTGCAGGTCCAGCTCCGCATTATCCGTGAATTCCCGGCAGACAACCGGGCGCTGAAGGAAATGCACGTTGTCGAGTGCCTGTACCAGTCGCGCGGCATCATACAGATCCTGCATCCCCGGATCGCGATAGGTGCCGGTGAAAGGGTCCACCATGTGAACGGCAGCGCCCGCCGTGCCGTAATGGGTGTTGGTCCTCTCGAGGTGGAGGTCATACGCCGGGTCGCGGCCATGCAGGGTGATGCCGCGGCTGGCCTTGGCCAGCATGTCCTCGACCAGCGCACGCGGGAAACGGATGCGGCCATCCGCGCCCATCTCGGCGCCCGCTCCGGTCAGGATCCTGACCCCCGATGGCGGCGCCTTGGCAAAGCCGATCTCTTCCAGCGCGGCAAGTGCGGCCTCGTGGATGCGCAGGACATCCGTGTCCGACAACGGCCTGTATTGGCCGCCCGGAAGGCCGGGGCGAACGGGCCGGATATCTGCATGGAGCTTCTGGGAACGCGCCGCCGTTCTCGCGGCGCGGCCCCCGGAACGGCGGCGGGTTGGAGTTTCGGTCATGCTCACCTCTTCGCGCTGGAGGGCATCGGTTGCGGTTCAGGCCCGGAGGCGCGTGTTCGCCGGATCCCAAAGAGGGTGGTCGGGCTGGACGACGGCCTTGCAGCGCTGCCCGAAGATCTCGATTTCAAGCTCCGTGCCGGGTTCGGCGAGATCGGCCCGCACCGTCCCGAAGGCGATGGAAGCCCCCACGCGATGTCCCCAATCGCCCGAGGTCGTCTCGCCCACCACGGTGTCGCCGTGCCAGACGGTCGACATGTAAGGCGCGTCGCTCTCCCCGGCGTCGACGATCATCTGCACGAAGCGCTTCCTGACGCCCTGCCGCCGCTCTTCCGCCAGTGCAGTCTTGCCGGGGAAGTCCTGCGTCTTGTCGAGCTTGACGAACCGGTCGAGGCCGGCTTCGAGCAGGGTGTAGTCGGTCGAAAGATCGCCCTTCCAGGTGCGGTAGCCCTTTTCCATCCTTAGTGAGTTCAGCGCATACATGCCAAAGGGTTTTGCGCCCCCGGCCAGTACTGCATCATAGATTGTCGGCATGTCTTCGAAGGAAGCATGCACCTCCCAGCCAAGCTCGCCCGCAAAGGAGACGCGCACCAGCATCGCCGGCTTGCCCGCGACCTTGGCCTGCTGATGGCTCAGCCAACCCGCCTGCAGGTCAGCCTCGGCAATCGCGGTGAAGAGATCCCGCGATCCGGGGCCCGTCACGATCAGCGTGGACAGCTCCCTTGTGCGGTCCACCAGCGCCAGCCCCTCCGGCAGGTCCTTCTTCAGCAGTTCGTAATCATGCCATTGCGCGGCGGCGGCGGTGATCAGGGTGAAATCGTCCTCGCCGTGGCGCAGGATCGACATTTCGGTCAGGATTCGTCCGCGCCTGTCGGGGAAATAGGCCAGCGTCATCCGGCCCACCTTGCAGAGAGACCCCGCGATCCTGCCCCGCAGCCACTCGGCCGCTCCTTCGCCGGAAAGCGCGAAACGCGAGAATCCCGGCAGGTCCAGCACGCCGACGCCGTCGCGCACCGCCTCGCATTCTTCCTTGATCCGGATCTCCCACGGGCCGGAGCGGTTCCATGTCTGCGTTGCGTCCTCGGAGGTATCGTCGCCGGCTTTAGCGAACCAGTTCGCCCGCTCCCAACCGTTATAGGCGCCCATCTGGCCGCCAAGCCCGACGACCTTATCGTGGACCGGCGACAGCTTGCGATTCCGCGCCGCCGGCCAGGCGTGATGCGGGAAATGCATCGCGTATTCGTTGCCATAGATCTCCATGGCCTTGTCGATGCAATATTGCGGGTCTGTGTAATCGGTGAAGCGGCGCGGGTCGCAGGACCACATGTCCCACTCTGTCATGCCATGGATGATCCATTCCGCGGCCACCTTGCCCGCACCTCCGCCCTGCGCGATGCCGAAGGTGAAGCTGTGCGCCTCGAAGGCGTTCGGCACGCCTGGCATCGGGCCGAGCATCGGGTTGCCATCGGGCGCATAGGGAATGGGCCCGTTGATATTGCGCTGCACACCCTGGCTGCCGAGGATCGGCACGCGCGCCATGGCGTCTTCGATATGCCACTCGATCCGGTCGAAATCGTCCGGGTAGAGCTGGAAGGAGAAATCCTCGGGGAATGGGTCGTCCGGCGTGTTCCAATGCGATTTGCAGGTTCTTTCATAGGGACCGAGATTGAGGCTGAACGTGTCTTGCCGCAGGTAGTAGGAACTATCCACGTCGCGCAGGATCGGCAGCTTGTGCCCCTTTTCCTGTGTCCAGGCCTTCAACTCGGGGATCTCCTCGGTCAGGAAATACTGGTGCGCCATGGTCGCCGCTGGTGCCACGCGCCCGCCATGAGGGACAAACCATTCGGAGACCTTCTGGGCGTAATAGCCCGCCGCGTTCACCACGTATTCGCAGCGCAGATCACCCTTGTCGGTATGCACGACCCACTCGCCATTCGCGCGGCTGACCCCGGTCGCCGGGCAGAAGCGCTCGATATGGCAGCCGAGATCCCGCGCCCCCTTGGCCATGGCCTGCGTCAGCTGCGAGGGGTCGATATCGCCATCCACCGGGTCCCAGAGGCCACCGGCGAGATCGTGGGTCTCCATGAACGGATGGTAATGCTGCAGCTCCTCCGGGGAGCAGACCTTCATCTCTATCCCCTGGTAGCGGCCCATCCCGGCCACCTTCTCGAATTCCTTCATTCGGTTGTCGCTGTGGGCGAGGCGGACGGAGCCGGTCACATTGTAGTTGATCGGGTAGTCGGTCGCCTCGGCCAGCGTCCGGTACATCTCCAGCCCGTAGCGCTGCATGTTCATCACCGACCATGACGCCGAGAAACTTGGGCAGTTGCCCGCCGCGTGCCAGGTGGAGCCGGCCGTCAGCTCGTTCTTCTCCAGAAGGACACAATCCGTCCAGCCGGCGCGTGCGAGGTGATAGAGCGTGGAGACGCCGACAACGCCGCCGCCGATGATGACGACACGAGCGGTAGAAGGAAGTGACATGCGCGTTTCCTCAGTAGACGGGGGGTGAAATCACCCAGATTGCGATGGCGGGTTCGGAATAGGGGTTGGCCCAGCGATAGGACTGCTCCCGGATGCGGAAGGAGTCACCGGCCTTGAGCGTGAAGGGATCCTCGTCGAGCCAGATGTCGAGCTTGCCCGAGACGAGATAGGCGACCTCCTGTGTCGGGCGTGAAATCGGCTTCGCGCGGCGGGAGCCGGGCTGAAATGTCGAGTGGATCACCTCGAAGCTATCCGTGAGGTCGGGCGAGATGAGCGTCTCCACCAGCCCCATATCCGCCTCGCCCATCACCCGGCGCGCGGCGGCACGCACGATACGGCCCTGTTCCTCCTCCGGCGCCTTGGCATTTCCAAAGAGCAGGGAGAGCGGCACGCCGAATACGTCCGCGATCTCTCGCAGGTCCGACATGCGCGGCGTGGAGATGTCCCGCTCCACCTGGCTCAGCCAGCCGACGGAACGATCCAGCTGCGCGGCAAGCTCCTCCAGCGTCATCTTGCGGGAGGTGCGCAGCGCACGCAGGTCGCGTCCGAGAGTATTGGCGTCATTCATGGCGAGGGGCGTATCCGTGAAATTCTTGCGCGAAATTTCATATCGGCGCGTGAAATTGTCAAAGAAAATTTCACGCGCCGGCTTCTTTGGTCTTGCGGGCCGCCACGCCCGCGGCAAAAAAAGTGAGGCTAAAGACGCGGTTCGGGATGAAAAACGATCAGCAAACGAAACGCTGTCCCGGGGTGACGCGTTCAAAGCCGGAGCCCTTGCCGATCAAGCTCGCGGCTGTGATTCGAGATGACACCGGCGTCAGCCGATGAGCTTCACGCCAACAAGGATGAAGACCGCGATGAACAGCGTTTCGGCCACGATCTGCGCAATTGCGAGCCGGCCCACGCTCAGCACTTCCTTGAGATGGGTCTTCATGCCGACCGCGGCGATGGCCGTCAGCAGTAACCAGCGGGAGGCTTGCGACAGGAACAAGACCGCAGCGGCCGGGATGAGATGGAACGAATTCAGCGCGGCTAGGACGAGGAAGCCGATGACAAAACTGGGCAGCAGGGGAGGGCGCTTGCCATCAGCCGGGGCATCGGCAAAGCGGCGGATGAGCAGCGAGGCGACAAGCACGACGGGCGCCAGCATCGACACCCGGATGAGCTTGACCAGCGTGGCCGTATCGCCCGTCGTTTCCGAAATCGAGAACCCGGCGCCCACGACCTGCGCCACATCGTGGATCGTGCCGCCGAGGAAGACACCGCCTTGCCGCTGGTCGAGCCCGATGGTCTCCACGAGGATCGGGTAGGCGATCATGGCGATGGTCGAGAGTACGGTGACACCGAGAACGGTAAAGATGAGCCGTTCCTCGGAGCGCTCATCCTTGGGCAGGATGGCGGAGATGGCCATCGCGGCGGAGGCCCCGCAGATTGCGACGGAACCGGCGGTAAGCAGCGAGAAACGCCATTTGTGGCCGAAGAGTTTCCCAATCGCGAGGCCGAACAGGATGGTGAAAAAGACGCCGGCGATCACAAGACCTATGAGTTCTGCTCCAAGATCGGCCATGAGGTCCACTGAGATCCGCACACCAAGCAGCGCCACACCGAGTCGCAGCAAGCTGCGGGCAGAGAAAGCGATGCCGGGGGCGTTGGCGCCCTCTTCCCCGAGGAAGTTGACCGCGATGCCAAGTAGCAATGCGAGGAGCATGGCCGGAGTGGCGTAATGCTCTGCGAGGAATTGCGCGGTGACGGCGACCAGGGCGGATACCGCGATGCCGGGCGCGAGCCTTTGGGCCTGTCCACGGAGGCTTTCGACAGAAATGATGGCGTCGGACATTGGAGTTCCTCGTGGGGGATATCTGCCAGAAGAGGGGGGCGGGGAGGAAGGGGGCGTTGTCCCCCGCGCTCATTCGAGCGCTCCCCCCAGGATATTTGAGAAAGATGATGACATACGAGGTGCGCATTCATCTTTCTCAAGATATCTCCGCCGGAGGCACGATCCGCAGGATCGTTCACATCCGCGAATGGTCCGGGAGCTGCCGTCCCTCTGGCCGCAGCTTTTTGTCCTACGCTTCCTGTTGTTTCACCATGTCGGCGGGGGCGATACCGCTTACCTCAACCGGCTTCTTCATCGCGTCGCGCCGGAAGGGCTCCCCAAGCTCCTGGTTGATCATTGCCTCGATCAGCGTGGTCTTGCCTTCGGCCTGATCCTTGAGCGCCTGGGTGAGGGCAGCGGTGAGTTCCTCCATGGTCCGCGCCTGCACGCCCTGCAGCCCGCAAGCCTTGGCGATGCCGGCATAGGATACGCCCTCGTTCAACTCGGTGCCGACGAAATTGTCGTAATACCAGAGCGTGGAATTCCGCTTTTCTGCGCCCCACTGGTAGTTTCGGAACACGATCTGGGTGATGGCTGGCCATTCCGGGCGACCGATGGCGGTCAGCTCGGTCACGGCGATGCCGAAGGCGCCATCGCCCGAGAAGCCGACAACCGGCGAGTCGGGTTTGGCGATCTTGGCGCCGATGATCGAGGGCAGCCCGTAGCCGCAGGGGCCGAAAAGGCCCGGGGCCAGGTATTTCCGGCCCTCTTCGAAGGTCGGGTAGGCGTTGCCGATGGCGCAGTTATTGCCGATATCGGAGGAAATGATCGCCTCCTTGGGCAGGGCGGCCTGAATGGCGCGCCAGGCCATGCGCGGGCTCATCCAGTCCGGCTTGTCCGCGCGGGCGCGTTCGTTCCAGGTGGTGCCGGGATCGTCCTCCTCGTGATCCATCGAGGAAAGCTGCTGGGCCCAGGTGGATTTCGTCGTCGCGATCAGGTTCTTGCGCTCTTCGCGGCCCTCGTCGCCGGCGGTTCCGGAGAGCTTGGCCAGGATCGCGGTGGCGACCTTCTTGCTATCGCCCACGATGCCGACGCTGACCGGCTTGGTCAGACCGATCCTGTCGGGGTTGATATCAACCTGGATGATCTTGGCTTTGGTCGGCCAGTAGTCGATGCCGTAACCGGGCAGGGTGGAGAAGGGGTTGAGCCGGGTGCCGAGCGCCAGCACCACGTCCGCCTGCGCGATCAGCTCCATCCCGGCCTTGTTGCCGTTATAGCCAAGCGGGCCGGCAAAGAGCGGGTGCGAGCCGGGGAAGGCGTCGTTGTGCTGGTAACCGCAGCAAACCGGCGCGGTCAGCCGCTCGGCCAGTTCCATCGAAGCCGGGATCGCGCCGCCGAGCACGACACCGGCACCGTTGAGGATCACCGGGAAGCGGGCGTTCGAAAGCAGCTCTGCCGCCTGCGCGACAGCGGCCTCGCCGCCCGAGGGGCGCTCGAATTCGACGATGGCGGGAAGCTCGATATCGATCTGGTGAGTGAAGAAATCGCGCGGCACGTTGATCTGCGCCGGCGCCGAAGCGCGCTTGGCATTCATGATCACCCGGTTCAGGACCTCGGCCATGCGGGAGGGGTCGCGGACCTCCTCCTGATAGGCGACCATGTCCTTGAACAACGCCATTTGCTCGACTTCCTGGAATCCGCCTTGGCCGAGGGTCTTGTTGGCCGCCTGCGGCGTGACCAGCAGGAGGGGCGTATGGTTCCAGTAGGCGGTCTTCACCGCGGTGACGAAATTGGTGACGCCGGGCCCGTTCTGGGCGATCATCATCGACATCTTGCCGGAGGCGCGGGTGTAGCCATCGGCCATCATCCCGCCGGACCCCTCATGCGCACAATCCCAGAAGGTGATCCCGGCCTTGGGAAACAGGTCGGAAATCGGCATGAAGGCCGAGCCGATGATGCCGAATGCATGTTCGATGCCGTGCATCTGGAGGGTTTTGACGAAGGCCTCTTCGGTCGTCATCTTCATCGGTAAACTCCTAAATCGCCTGCCCCCGGAATGGGGCAGAGTCACCAGCTTTGTAACGACCTTGGCCCCGGTTTCGTTAGGTCCAGATGTCTGTGCGCGTTAATGCCAGAGTGGCGAAGGGCGCCGATCTCCGCGTCTATTGCGCTCCGGGAGCGGTCCAGATGACGTATGGCGGCAAATCCTGCACGGTTTCAAGGCCCGGGAAGCGATCCTCGTAGGCTTCGAGATCCTCGGGCGCGCAGATGCCACGCAATGGGCCCTCAAGGCGTCCGCCCGCATACTGCTCCTAGAATTGTCGGCCGGGGTCCCGCAGCCCGACGAAAGGACGCCGGTTTGCGGCATAACGGGAAGCAAGCGCAGGAGTGATGCGGGCATGGGAGCCGGGCATGGCACAGATAACGAGCGTTTCGGAGGGCTTAAGAGAGGCGCTGAGCGCCGTGAGCGCGTTGATCTGCGTGGCGTCGCTGGCGCTGGGCGCGATCTCGATCATGGCCTGGGTCTTTATCGGCCCTCCGGCCAGCATGGCGATGCCCGCGGAAGGGGCGAGAGCGCCCCATTCGCGCCGCGGCAGGAACGAGACGAATATGCAGGAGAGCGCGGCGGCCAGCAGCGGCAGGAAGACCAGCGTGTAGCGCGGGGTGACATGGGCGCCCGCGACGGTCATGGCCAGCGCGTAGAGGGCGAAGAGCATCGGCAAAGGCAGCAGTTCCGGCCGCCTGAGCCGCCAGGGCAACCAGGCGAGGGCAGCGATGCCAAGCCCGCGGAGCAAGGCTTCACCACTGATGAGCAATTCGTTGAGGTCTGCCATGGAACGGATGTCATCGCCCTTGTCGGTCGGTGTGAAGCGCTGGAGCATTTGCTTGCCGAAAGAATCCTCGAAGGCGCTGAAACCATAAGTGAAACTTTGCAGCAACGGTCAGGAAAAAGTGCCGGCCAGCGCGATCCAGAACCCGATGCGGAAGGCCTGTTCAGAGCGGATGGTGCGGAAATCCCGCCCGTGCCAACGCTGCGTGAGCGACAGAAAAAGTAGGAAAAAGCCGACAAGGACTAGGCCGATCGGCGCCTTCTGCAGGGCGCCGAGGGCGATGGTGATTCCCGCGAAATACCACCATGCGGGGCGCTTCAGCGCGAGAATGGCTGCTGCGAGCGGAAGTGTCGCAAAAAGTGCCGCGCCGATGTCGAGCATGGCCGAGAGCGCGTGGTCCCAGTACATGCTGGAGCTTGCAAGCAGAAGGACCGCGCCGGGCGGGGCCCAAAGGCTTTGAGGCATCATGGCTGCCGCCAGCATCGCTACGGCGAAGAAACTGCCCAGCGAGAACATGACGGACGGAAGTCGCAGGGCGGTCAATTCGTCAACACCGGCTTCCAGCAACACCGCCCCGATCCAGTATTGCAGCGGCGGTTTGCGGAAACTCGGTTCCTGGTAGGAATAGACGGTGAACCAGTCATCATGCGCGGCGAAGGCCATCGTGCGGTCCAGCGTGTGGTACTCGTCGTAATAATGGTAGCCGCCCGCCGGCAGAAGCTGGAGTTGTGCGGCCCAAAAAAGGCCGATCAGCAGCGCCGTGAGTGCCCATGGTATCAAGCGCATGGCAGACGAATCGTTCCGTACGAAAATTGCTATCAGGTGGCGTTGCGCTCATGGTCGATCTCTGCTCTGCGGCCAGGCAAAATAATAGATTCTCCAGTAAATCTGGCTAGCACAGCTTGCACCGGGATCAATCGTCCCGGTCTTGATGAGCGGTCTACCGCTGCAACACGCGCATCAGGTTGGCTCGGCCGCTTGGATCGCCTCTGAAATAAGCCGAATGCCCTCAGGGATGCGTTCCGAAGCGATGGAAGAATAGGCGATTCGATAACAGCGCCGCTTCGTTGTGCCGGGGCCGAAAAAGACCTGCCCCGGTTCGATCAGAACGCAATCGGCACGTAGCCGCCGCGAAAGCTCGCCGGTGTCCACGTTTTCGGGCGCCTGCATCCAGTAGGACGACCCGCCATAGGTTTCTGTGCCGGCCAATGTCAGGCCGTGTTCCCGGAGGCTCTGCTCCATCACCCCGCGCCGCTTGCGATAGGCCCGGCCCATCCGGTTGATCTGGGCGTCGTAATGGCCGAGCGAGAGGAAATAGGCCACGGTTCGCTGGATATGCCCGGGCGGATGGCGCAGCACCAGTGTGCGCAGGGCGCGAGCCTCCTGGATGAACGGCTCGGGGGCAACGAGATAGCCAAGCCGAAGCCCCGGAAAGAGCGATTTCGAGAAGGACCCGGTATAGATGACCGTGCCGGCCTTATCGAGCGACTTGAGCGCTGGCGAGGGAGATTTGACGAAAGACAGTTCGAACTCGTAATCGTCCTCGACGATCAGGAACCCTTCCTGGACGGAGCGTTCCAGCAGCGCCTTGCGCCGTTCGATCGGCATCGTCGCGTTGGTCGGACAATGGTGGCTGGGGGTGGTGAAGACGACGTCCACTCCCGACGGCAATTTCTCTGGCGGAAGGCCCTCGGAATCGACATCCACAGCAACGGTGTTGCAGCGGGTCTGGGTCAGGATTTCCCGAAGGCCCGGGTAGCACGGGCTTTCATGCGCGGCCGTGCGCCGCTGCGTCAGCAGAATCTGTGCCGCCGTCCAAAGCGCATTTTGCGCCCCCATCGTCAACAGGATCTCCTCCGGACGCGCCGCGATTCCGCGCCGGGGCAGGATATGGCGCAGGATATATTCCACCAGGTGCGGGTCGTCGCGCTCGTAGTAATCCGAGGTGAGCGCCTCGAAATCCTTCTGCCCGAGTGCCTGAAGCGCGCAGAGACGCCAGTTCTGGTGGTCGAAAAGCCTCGGGTCGGCCTGTCCGTAGATGAAGGGGAAACGAAAGCTGTTCCAATCGGGCGGGCGGGTGATCGAGACATAGCCGGAATAGCGCCGTCCCAGGGCCCGGTTCCAGTCGACCTGCGCCGAGGGTTTGGATTGAGAGGAGGGGAAATCGGGCGGGCGGGGCGCGTTTTCCGAGATGAAATAGCCCGACCGGCCGCGCGAGGTGAGATAGTCGTTCGCCACCAGTTCGGTATAGGCGATGGTCACCGTGATCCGGGCGATGCCCAGATGCTCCGCGAGCTTTCGGGTCGAGGGCATCTTTTCGCCGGGCCGGAAACGCCCGGACAGGATCGCTTCCGCGGTGCATTTCTGGATCTGCTGCTGCAGTGTCCGGTCGCTATCCGGATCGAGAAAGAAGGTTTCCGCGGGAATTGCCATATCTGGCCCTATGACGGGAGAGACTGGACTTATCTTACCGCGCTGCCCGCTCTCAGGCCATCACAACTGTTTGGCGGCCTCGGGGCACGGAAGGAAATACGCTTGTCCGGTCTTTGCCTCCAGCGCGATGCGCATCCCGTCCTGCTCCCAGATGCTGCGTTCCGGGGAGCTGAGCCGCGCGTTCCGACGAAACCCGATATCCTCCAGCAGGTGAGGCGCAGTCGCCGCAAACCGTTCGAACGCGCACAGGAGGTCCCGACGATGCGATTCCATTGGGTGAGGGTGAGTATTCATCACCTTCATAGGCTTGGAATGCCGAAGGAGTGGACAAGCAAGCGGTCGGAATCTTGGGAAGCTCTCGGCAATCGACATCTCTATTTCCTCGAAAATGATCTCAAGGACGAGCGTAGCGCGACACGGCACTTTCCCTCAAACCAGTAAAACTGCTAGGATGGACCAGGAAAACTGATCCATGGGCTAGTATGAAACTTCCCCCTCTCAATGCATTGAAAGCGTTCGAGGCCGCCGCCCGGCATGGCGGTTTCATCGCTGCCGCCGATGAGCTTTGCGTGACGCGCGGCGCCGTCAGCCGTCATGTAAAAACCCTGGAAACCCATGTGGGCGTGCCGCTTTTCCGGCGCCATGCGCGGGGCGTCGAGCTGACCGAAGCAGGCAGGGAGTTTCTGCCCGTGCTCACCAATGCCTTCGGTCAGATCGCCGAAGCTTCGGACAGGCTGGCGGAGCGGGCCGCGGATCTGCGGATCATTTGCCCGCCGGCCACCTCGATCCGCTGGCTGATTCCACGGCTGGAGGCGTTCCGGGCCGAGTATCCCGAGATCCGGCTGCGCCTGACGACGGATTTTCACGGCGGCGATGGCTACGTGTCTACCGATTACGATATCGGCTTTTCCTGCGAGTTCTGGCCCGGCCGGCACCCCGAGATCGAGAACCGCCCGCTCTTCCCGATCCTGCTGTCGCCAGCCTGCGCGCCGGCGATGATGGAAGGTATGAACCGGCTGTCGGAACCCGAGGACCTGGTCCGGTACAAACTGCTGCACGAGACCGCGGACCGTGCGGATTGGCGTGCCTGGCTCGACGCCTTCCCCGTGGCCGGGGTGAACGCCGGGTCCGGCGACGTGTTCCCGAATCTCGACATGGCGACGCGCGCGGCGGTGTTGGGCGCAGGGGTCGTCATGGGCGACCTCGTCCTGTGTCGGGAGGAACTCGAGCGCGGATTGCTGTGCCTGCCTTTCCCCGAGCGGGTCTGTGCCTCGCCTCTTGGGGATATCTCCCTGATTGCCCACCGGGACAAATGGCACGATCCCAAGGTCCGGATCTTTTCCGACTGGATCCATGCCGCCGCCGGCGAAGATCGCGAAAGATGTGCGAGCCTTCTGTGATGGGCAGATGATCGACCCGCCCTTGCAACGGCCGCCGCGCCGAAGGCGCGGCCACCCCCAACCGTTTTCAGAGCTTCTTTGAAGCGAGGGAAACCGGCGGGAGCGCTCCTTGCCGGTGGGATCGTGGCCGCTGGGAGCAAAAAAACAGGCGGCTGGAAGCCCTCGAACCGCTCGCAGGATGCATTTTCGAAGGCCAGAAGGCCGGGGCATCCATCGACCGACGAAATTATCGTCAAACTGCACGGAAACTGGCCCCCGCAGACGGCTGGGCGCAAGACGATGCCGCCACCGTCGGTGCCTGGCGCTCGGTGCTGATCCGGGCGGTGAAGAATGATGGCGAGGGCGTACAGGTCGTCGACGTGGATGGCCAGCCCATCGCACCGGAGCAGAGCGTGAAAGTGGCCGATGGCAAGGTGACGATGACGGCCAAGGGCTCGCTAAATTTCGAGCCCGACAAGGGGTTGCAGATGGAGCCGATCTGGATGCTGTCGCCGGAAGCCGTTCTGGAACGCTTCTTCGAGATCGCCACGGACGGCTACCAGAACTTTACCCTATGGGAGCATCTGGGTTGGTCGCTCCTGCGGGTGATCGCGGGCTTCGTGCTCGGCTCGCTCGTCGGGATTCCACTCGGCTACGCGATGGGGCTTTCGGGCTGGGTGCGCGGCTGGTTCGATCCGATTGTCGAATTCATGCGCCCGGTTCCGCCATTGGCGCTGATCCCGCTGGTGATCATCTGGTTCGGGATCTGGGAGACGGGAAAGATCGTGCTGCTCTTCCTCGCCGCGTTGTGGATCATGACCATCGCCGCACGGGCCGGGGTGTCGGGCGTGAACATCTCGAAAGTGCACGCTGCCTATTCCCTCGGCGCTTCGAAACGCCAGGTGCTCAGCCACGTGATCGTTCCCAACTCGCTGCCGGAGATATTCACCGGTGCGCGCGTTGCCATGGGCGTCTGTTGGGGCACGGTGGTCGCGGCCGAACTGGTCGCCGCCCAGAAGGGCGCCGGCATGATGATCATCGCTGCGTCCAAGTTCCAGCTCACCGATATTGTCATCATGGGCATCATCCTGATCGGGATCATCGGCTACGGGATCGACATCCTCATGCGGCAGGCCGAGCGCGTGCTCGTGCCGTGGAAAGGGCGCTCCTAGGTCGCGGGGGAAGCTGTTGCAAGCAGCGCGACGCTGGTCGATATGACAGAGGAGGGTCTCGGCTGTTGCGACCGGGACCCTGTTTTCACCAAGCAGCCTGGGAGCTTTCCGATGACTATCATGCCCGCGCGCAAGCGCATCGCGCTGGTTGCGCATGACGCGATGAAACCGGCGATCGTCGCCTGGGCAAAGCGCAACCGCGAGGTGCTGTCGCGCCACGAGCTCTTCGGTACCGGCACCACGGGCGGCAAGGTCGCGGAAGGCGCGCAGCTTGAGGTGACGCGGCTCAAGAGCGGCCCGCTCGGCGGTGATCAGCAACTTGGCGCCATGATCGCCGAAGGCCGGCTCGACGTGCTGATCTTTTTCACGGACCCACTGACCTCTATGCCGCATGATGTGGATGTGAAGGCTTTGACCCGGATCGCCACGCTCGAACAGGTGGTCATGGCCTGCAATGCAGCCTCGGCGGATTTCGTGATCGCCTCTGACATGATCGACGCGGAATACGAGCCGCATGCGGATGAAGCCGCGCACGCCCGCTGACCCCTTGGCCGGTCTCAGCGGATCGACCGGCCCTTGAAAATCGCATCTTTGCCGAAACGCTCGCGAATGGCGTCGGTCGCACGTTCGGCGGCCGCCCTGGTGCTGGCCTTGGGATCCAGAAGGTCTTGTGTCAGGTCCGCCATGGCGGCCGGAACCAGCTCCGACAGGCCAATACCCAGCAGGCGGAACGGGCCGGCCTCCAGCGCCTGCGCCAATAGCGGCGCCGCCTCCGCATAGATCCGCTGGGCGAGTTGCGTCGGCTCCTCCAGCGCGTGGCGCCGCGTCAGGATCTTGTGGTCGGCGCGCTTGAGCTTGAGCGTGACAACCCGCCCGGCCAGTTCCTTGTCCTTGGCGCGGTCCGAAACCTTCTCGGCAAGGCGCCATGCATGGCCCTGCAAAGCGTCCAAGGCGCCGATATCCGCCTGGAACGTGGTTTCGTTGGATATGGATTTTACCGGAGAGCGGCTGGACACCCGGCGGGCATCCTCCCCCCGGGCCAGGTGCCATAGCCTGTCGCCCTGTTTTCCGAACCTGTCGTGAAGCGCCTTGCGGTCCCAACGGCGCAGATCGGAAAAAGTGCGAATGCCCGCGCGCGACAGGGCCTGCTGCGTCACGGCTCCAACGCCCCAGATCAGCGAGACCGGTTTGTCGGAGAGGAAATCCAGCGTCTCGGCTTCTCCGATCACCGAGAACCCCCGGGGCTTTTCCAGATCGCTCGCCACCTTGGCCAGGAACTTGCAATGGCTGAGACCGATGGAGCCGGAAACGCCAATCTCCTCTTCCATGCGGCGGACAAGGCGCGCCAACATCACAGCCGGCGGCGCATGATGGAGGCGCGCTGTTCCGGTCATATCCAGAAAGGCCTCGTCAAGCGAAAGCGGTTCGATGGAGGGCGTTAACTCTTCCATCATCTCACGGATCTGCCGCGAAACATGGGTGTAGATATCGTGCCTCGGTTTCACCCAAACGGCCTCCGGGCAAAGCTTTCGCGCCTGGAAGGCCGGCATGGCCGAGCGAACGCCATAGAGCCGCGCAATATAGCAGCAGGTTGAAACAACCCCGCGCTCTCCACCGCCGACGATCACCGGCTTGTCGGCCAGCTCGGGCTCCATCGCCTTGTGCACGGATGCGAAAAACGCATCGCAATCCATGTGGGCGATGGACAACTCGAACAATTCGGGATGCGAGAGCACGCGCGGGCTGCCGCAAGCCGGACAACGGCGACCGGTCTCGAAACTCTCTAGGCAATCTCGGCAAAGGGCGGGCATGGCCCAAGACTAACGCTTTCCGCTGTCTGCTTCGAGGGGGAACCGCACCGGGGCGGGGGGCAGACAGCCCCCTGGCCCAAGCTCAGAGCTTGTCCCGCATCGAATACCAGAGCATTGCCAGAACCAGCAATGGCGAGCGCAACGTCGCGCCGCCCGGGAAGCGGGGCGTCGGCACGGAAGCCATGACGTCGAACCGTTCGGCCTGCCCGGCAACGGTTTCCGCCGCGATCTGCCCCGCGAGGGTGCCAAGCGCTAGACCATGGCCAGAATAGCCGGAAAAACTCAGGATATTGCCCGCCAGCCGGGCGAAATGCGGCATGCGGTTCATGGTGATTGCCAGCGTTCCACCCCAGGCATGGGAGAGCTTCGCTCCCTTGAGCTGTGGATAGATCTCCAGCATCGGTTTCATGACCTTCGCCCGTATGTCGGAAGGGAAGCGATAGCCATAGCTCTCGCCGCCACCAAAAATCAGACGGTGATCATCGGAGAAACGGAAGTAATTGACCACGAACTTGCTGTCCGAGACAGCGTGGTTATCGCGGATTAAGCTTTCCTGCTCCTCCGGGCTCATCGGTTCCGTGGTTGCGACGAAATTGTTGATCGGCATGACGCGGGCGGCGACATGCGCGTTCAGCCCGCCCAGGTACCCGTTACAGCCCAGGATCACGTGATCGGCGGTCACCTCGGCACTTTCTGTCCGAACCCGGGCCGGTTCGCCTTCCTCGATGTGCGTCACCTTGGATGCTTCGAAGATCCGTGCGCCCGCAGAGACGGCCATCCGCGCCAGGCCGAGCGCAAATTGCAGCGGGTCGATATGGCCCGAGCCCATGTCCAGCGTGCCGCCGTGATAGGCCGGGCTGCCGACCATGTGGCGCATTTCGTCGCGATCGAGCGGGCGTATCAGGTCATACCCATACTCTTCTTGCAGCTTGCGGGCATAGGCGTGGCCATGGGCGACGTGGCGGGCGCGGTGGTCGGCATGGATGATACCGTCATGGAAATCGGTCTCTACCGCCGGGTCGCGCGACAGCGTGCGGACCAGATCCACGGCCTGATTGCCGATATCCCAAAGCTTGTGGGCCGTTTCCTTGCCCATCATCGCTTCGAGGTCGTCCTGTTCGATGCGCTGGCCAGCGGTAACGTGCCCACCATTGCGTCCGGATGCCCCAAAACCCACCCGTTGGGCTTCCAGCACCACCACGTCGTAGCCGCGCTGGCGCAGGTGCAGGGCAGCCGACAGCCCGGTATAGCCTGCGCCGATAATGCAGACATCCGCCCGCATCGTGCCTTCGGCCTTCGGGAAGGGCGGCAATTGCCGGGCAATGGATGCGTGGTACGACCCGGGGTACTCCCCGGGCCGGTCATTGGCTGTCAGCAGGTCCATGGCGGACACCTTTACTTGTAAAGACCCTTGTCCTTGATCTCGGCCAGCGTGAGATCCAGCGCCTTGACCGCGCGTTCGATCAGCACATCCACGTCCGAACGGCTCAGAATGAGCGGCGGGGCAATGATCATCCGGTCGCCGACATGGCGCATGATCAGGTTGCCGCCGAAGCAGTGGCCACGTGCGATCAGGCCGACAGTTCCCTTCGGAGCTTCGAAGGGCGCGCGGGCGGCCTTGTTCGGGGTCATGGCGAGAGAGGCCATGAAACCCTTGATCTTCGCCTCTCCAACCAGCGGGTGGTCGGCCAGTTGCTCCCATCTTTCCTTGAGATAGGGGCCGGTGACCGAGGCCACGTTCTCCACCATCTTCTTCTCTTCGAGGATGCGCAGGTTCTCCAGCGCGACGGCGCAGGAGACCGGGTGGCCGGAATAGGTGTAGCCGTGGTTGAAATCGCCGGCTTCGCCGACCGTGTTCGCCACCTCGTCGCAGACGATGGAGGCGCCGATGGGCGCGTAACCGGAAGAAAGCCCCTTGGCCACCGTCATGATATGCGGGCGAATGTCATAGGTCAGAGAGCCGAACATCTTGCCGGTGCGGCCGAAGCCACAGATCACCTCGTCGGCGATCAGCAGGATCTCGTGGGCGTCGCAGATCTTCTGGATCTCCGGCCAGTAGCTCTCGGGCGGGATGATCACGCCGCCGGCGCCCTGGATCGGCTCGGCGATGAAGGCGGCAACATTGTCCTCGCCCAGCTCGGCGATCTTCGCCTCCAGCTCGCGGGCGCGCATCAGGCCGAATTCCTCCGGGCTCATCTCGCCACCCTCGGAATACCAGTCGGGCTGGCCGATATGGACGATATCGGGGATCGGCAGCCCGCCCTGCGCGTGCATCCCCGTCATGCCACCCAGCGAGGCGCCAGCCATGGTCGAGCCGTGATAGGCATTCATGCGGCTGATGATCGTCTTTTTCGTGGGCTTGCCCTTGGCCGCCCAGTAGTGACGCACGAGGCGGACATTGGTGTCATTCGCATCCGAGCCGCCGGAGGCATAGAAGACGTGGTTCAGATCGCCCGGCGCCAGTTCGGCGAGTTTCTGGCTCAGCGCGATCACCGGCACGTGGGAGGTCTGGAAGAAGGTGTTGTAATAGGGCAGTTCGCGCATCTGGCGGGCGGCGACCTCGGCGATGCTGTCCCAGCCATAGCCGATATTGACGCACCACAGGCCCGCCATCGCGTCGAGGATCTGGTTGCCGTCGCTATCGGTCAGCGTCACGCCCTTGGCGCGGGTAATGATCCGCGCGCCTTTCCTGGCCAGCTCCGCGCCGGCGGTGAAGGGGTGCATGTGGTGGGCGGAATCCAGCGCCTGAAGCTCGGCGGTGGGTAGGTGGTTGGTGATCAT
This sequence comes from Aliiruegeria lutimaris, assembly GCF_900099935.1. Taxonomy (GTDB): domain Bacteria; phylum Pseudomonadota; class Alphaproteobacteria; order Rhodobacterales; family Rhodobacteraceae; genus Tropicimonas; species Tropicimonas lutimaris. The sequence goes on from NZ_FNEK01000002.1 coordinate 126,908, forward strand.
GTTCATGTCTGTATCCTCTCCGTCTCAGGCGTTCAGCAGCAGGTGCTGGCGCTCCCAGGGCGAAATTTCACGTTTGTATTCATCATGTTCTGCATGCTTGATGTCAGAGTAGAGTTGGCAGAAGTCTTTTCCGAGCACCTCGCGTACCTCGTGATCCTCATCGAAGAGATCGAGCGCAGAAGCCAACCCCTCGGGGAGTTGGTGCTCGCACTCGAACACCTCGTGCACGGCGGCCGGACGCGGGGCGATCTTGTTCACCAGGCCGAGATAGCCGCAGGCGAGGCTCGCGGCGATGGCGAGGTAGGGGTTGGAATCGATACCGATCACCCGGTTCTCGACCCGCCGCGCGATCGGCTTGGAATTGGGGATGCGCAGGCCGGTGGTCCGGTTGTCACTGCCCCATTCGAGGTTTGTGGGCGCGCTCATTCCTTCGGCATTGAAGCGGCGGAAGGAGTTCACATAGGGCGCCAGCAGCGGCACGACCGACATCAGGTATTTCTGGCTGCCGCCGATGAAATGGTGGAAGGCCGCCGAGGGGCTGCCGTCCGAATCCGAGAAGATGTTCTTGCCCTTCACGTCGACGACCGATTGGTGGATGTGCATCGCCGAGCCCGGCTCGTCGCGCATGGGCTTCGCCATGAAGGTGGCGAAGACGCCGTTCTTCAGCGCCGCCTCTCGGATCGTCCGCTTGAAATAGAACACCTGGTCGGCCTGCTTCAGCGGATCGTCGTGCATCAGGTTGATTTCGATCTGGCCGGCGCCACCTTCCTGGATCACGGTGTCGATCTGCAGTCCCTGCGCCTCTGCGTAATCGTAGATGGTGTCGATCACCTCGCCGTATTCATCGACAGCGACCATCGAATAGGCCTGGCGGGAGGCGCCCTTGCGGCCGGTCCGACCGAGTGGCGGTTCGATCGGCTCGTTGGGATCGGTGTTGGGCTTGGTGAGGTAGAATTCGACCTCCGGCGCGACCACCGGCTTCCAGCCACGCTTGGAATAAAGGTCGAGCACGCGCTTCAGAACGTTGCGCGGCGCGATGGGCAGCGGCGCGCCCTCGCGGGTCTCCAAGTCACAGATCACCTGCAGCGTTGCGTCTTCAGCCCACGGCGCGGCGACCGCGGTGCTCATGTCGGGGCGAAGAACTATGTCGCGCTCGAGCCACTGGTCCTCGATCTCCATGTCGACATATTCGCCCGAAATCGTCTGGTAGAAGAGCGAGATCGGCAGGAAAAACGTCTCGTCCGGGCGGAACTTGTGGCTGGGCATCGCCTTCCCGCGCGACATGCCGACGATGTCGGGAATGATCGCCTCGACCTCTTCAAGCCGACGGTCGCCAAGATATTCCTGGAAAGCCTCTGGCAGATTTTCGATCCAGCTGGTGCGATGGCGAGACATCGGTTGTCCTTTTGCGGCACTAAACGGGCGGTGCGGCTCTTGTGTTATGAATTGGGGGCAGGCGGCACTCGGGGCCGCGCCGATCTTGCGTCAAAGTTATGATCAAATTTTTTAGGCTGTCAATCTGTGCCCGTTGAACCGTCGAGCGAGTTTGATTCGATCATGGATTGCCGAATCTGATCGAGGCCCTGGGCGATATCCTGTTCCATGGCTGCCTGAACTTTGTGCGGATCGCCCGCTGCGAGTGCATCGAGTGTCGCGCCATGTTGGTCGGGGAGATTCGAGGTTCCGTAACGTCCACAAACGATTCGAAGAGACGGCCCCACGCGCATCCACATCCCCTTGGCAAGGGTCTCCAGAACCTCCGCTCCGGCTCTTTCGTAGAGGTGAAAATGGAAGCGATAATTCTGTTCGAGATAGCCGCGGATATGGCCTTTCTCGATCGCCTCGTCGAGCTTGGAGTCAATGGCCCGAAGCTCGGAAATCATTCTCGAATCGGCGATTTTTGCGGCGCGGAACGCCAGCTCCGGTTCGATGGAAAGACGCGCATAAGCAATCTGTTCAAGGTGGTTTTCGGTCAGGACGGGCACACAGATTCGCCTGTTGCCAAGCGTGGTCAGAGCCCCTTCGGCGGTCAGGCGGCGGATGGCTTCCCGGATCGGGGTCATGCCTGCGCCGATCCTCTCGGCCAGTCCCATGATCGTAACCGGTTGTCCTGGCTCAACCTCTCCGAAAAGGATGAGGTCGCGCAGGCGCTGATAAATTGCCTGATGCTCCGGTGTTTTCGCCTCTTGCGTGGTCACGAGCGTTGCCTTCTTCTTGGTCACGGGTGTCCGGAGCGCGCTGGCGCCATGACGATGGGGTTGCTTTCCGACCCATTCTCGGGAAGCTTGCAGTGAAACGCAACATTTGATCAAATAAAAACCGGACAACGACCTACAACCTAACGGGGGAACCACGAATGAAACTGAGAATCGCGACGCTGCTTCTGTCCGCTTCGGCCATCGGCACGGTGGCTCAGGCGGACGAAGTGCGTGTCTACAACTGGTCGGATTATATCGACGAGGAGCTGCTGGAGAAATTCGAGCAGGAGACCGGCCTTGACCTGATCTATGACGTATTCGACAGCAACGAAGTGCTGGAAACCAAGTTGCTGGCCGGTGGCTCCGGCTATGACGTTGTGGTTCCCTCGGGGACCTTCCTGCAGCGCCAGATCACGGCCGGCGCCTTCCAGAAGCTTGACATGTCCAAGCTGCCCAACCACGGCAACATGTGGGAAGTCGTCGCCTCGCGCACCGAGCAGTACGACCCCGAGAATGCCTATTCCATCAACTACATGTGGGGCACCACCGGGATCGGCGTGAATGTCGGCAAGGTGACGGAAGCCCTTGGCGAAGGCGCCCCGATCGACAGCCTGGCGCTCGTCTTCGATCCCGCCAACATGGAAAAGCTGGCCCAGTGCGGCGTCTATTTCCTCGACGCTCCGGCCGAGATGATCCCGGCGGCGCTGAAATATATCGGTGAAGACCCCGACAGCCACGATCCCGACGTGATCGCCAAGGCCGAAGCGGTGTTCATGGGGGTTCGGCCCTATATCGCCAAATTCAACAGCTCCGAATACATCAATGCCCTCGCCAATGGCGATATCTGCGTGGCCGTCGGCTGGTCCGGCGACGTGCTGCAGGCCCGCGACCGCGCGGCCGAGGCCGATAACGGCGTCGAGATCGCCTATCACGCGGCCAAGGAAGGCGCCCAGATGTGGTTCGACCAGATGGCCATTCCGGTCGATGCGCCTAATCCGGACGGTGCCCACGCGTTCCTGAACTTCATCATGGACGCCCAGAACATGGCGGCGGCCTCCAACTACGTCTACTACGCCAATGGCAACAAGGCGTCGCAGGAGTTCCTGGAAGAGGACGTGATCGGCGATCCGGCGATCTACCCGGATGCGGCGACGCTGGACAACCTCTTCACCACCACGCCTTATCCGGCAAAGGTGCAGCGCGTGGTCACGCGCCTGTGGACCAAGATCAAGTCCGGCGCCTGATTCGATACCGGCCTCGCGCATCTTGCGCGGGGCCACTTTCTTTCCGGGAAGGAAATAGATGTCCGAATTCGAAGCCCACGCCCCTGTCGAGGCTCCTCCGTCGGAGGATACCGCGCCAATCGGGCCGCCCGCTTTCGCCCCCTGGAACGATCCGGACCAGAAGCCGCTGATCCAGTTCCGCAACGTGACCAAGCGTTTCGGGGATTTTACGGCAATCGACAAGCTGACGATCGATATCTACGCGAAGGAATTTTTCGCGCTGCTGGGCCCGTCGGGCTGTGGCAAGACCACGCTGATGCGGATGCTCGCCGGGTTCGAGACGCCGACCGAGGGGGATATCCTGCTTGATGGCAAGAATATCGTGCCGGTGCCGCCGAACAAGCGCCCGGTCAACATGATGTTCCAGTCCTACGCGCTGTTTCCGCATCTGACAGTGGCCCAGAACATCGCTTTCGGGCTGGAGCGCTCGAACATGCCGAAGGACAAGGTCGCCGCGCGGGTGGACGAGATGCTGAAGCTCGTCCAGCTGCAGAAATTCGGCGGGCGCAAGCCGCACCAGATCTCGGGTGGCCAGCGGCAGCGGGTGGCGCTCGCGCGCAGCCTGGCCAAGGCGCCCAAGCTGTTGCTACTCGACGAGCCGCTGGGCGCGCTGGACAAGAAGCTGCGCGGCGAGACCCAGTTCGAACTGATGGAGATCCAGGAAAAGACCGGCACCACCTTCGTGATCGTGACCCACGACCAGGAAGAGGCGATGACCGTTGCCAGCCGCATTGCGGTGATGGATCACGGCCGCATGGTGCAGGTGGACACGCCCGACCGGATCTACGAGTTGCCCAATTCGGTCTACGTGGCCGATTTCATTGGTGACGTGAACCTGATCGAGGGCAATGCAGCCAGCCATCACAAGGATGGCAAAGTCGAGATCCACTGGGCCGAGGGGGCCCCGCCCATCGTCGGAACGCCGATGGTGCCAGTGGCGAACGGCACGCGCTGCACCTTCGGCATCCGGCCGGAAAAAGTGCATATCACCAAGAAGCTTCCCGAGGGAAAAGCCAATATCGTGCGCGGAAAAATCGTCGATATCGCCTATCTGGGGAATATCTCGACCTATCACGTGGCGCTTCCGACCGGCGAGATCATCAAGGCCCAGGCCTCCAATAACCGCCGTATCGAGCGGCGCCGGTTTACCTGGGATGACGAGGTCTGGCTCTGGTGGTCGGAGACCGCCGGCGTCGTACTGACAGGGTGAGGATGCAAGCATGAGAGCGGGTAAATCCTTCCTGATCCTGGTGCCTTATCTATGGCTGCTGGCGCTGTTCCTCGTGCCGTTCGGGATCGTCTTCAAGATCTCGCTCAGCGACACGGCGCTCGCCATTCCGCCCTATATGCCCACGCTGGACCTCTCGGCCGGCTGGGCCGGGGTTCGGGAATTCCTGAGCGAACTGGATTTCGAGAATTACGTCTTCCTGACGGAGGACGACCTCTATTTCAAAGCCTACATGTCGAGCCTCGGCATCGCCATCGTCTCGACCCTGCTGACGCTGATGGTGGGCTACCCGATTGCCTATGGCATGGCCAATGCATCCGAGCGGTTTCGGCCGATGCTGATGATGCTGGTGATCCTGCCCTTCTGGACCTCCTTCCTGATCCGCGTTTACGCCTGGATGGGGATCCTGTCGAACGAGGGCTTCCTCAACCAGTTCCTGCTCTGGACGGGCATCATCTCGGACCCGCTGGTGATCATGAACACCAACACGGCGGTCTATATCGGCATCGTCTATACCTATCTGCCGTTCATGGTGCTGCCGATCTACGCGACGCTGGAAAAGCTCGACGGATCGCTGCTGGAGGCGGCAGAGGATCTCGGCTGTGGCCGGATCGAGGCGTTCTGGCGTGTAACCGTTCCACTGTCGCGCCCCGGCGCGCTGGCGGGCTCCTTCCTCGTCTTCATCCCGGCACTGGGCGAGTTTGTCATCCCTTCGCTGCTCGGCGGCTCCAGCACGCTGATGATCGGCAAGGTGCTTTGGGAAGAGTTCTTCTCCAACCGTGACTGGCCGGTGGCTTCGGCCGTGGCCGTCGTGCTGCTGATGATCCTGATCGTCCCGATCATCCTGTTCCAGCGCAACCAGCAGGCAGCGCAGGAGGCGGACAAATGAAGCGTTTTACCTGGTTCAACGCCGTCTCGCTGACGCTGGGCTTCGCCTTTCTCTACATCCCGATGCTGATCCTCATCATCTTCTCCTTCAACGAGAGCAAGCTGGTGACGGTCTGGGCCGGGTTCTCGACCAAGTGGTATGGCGAGCTGCTCCAGAACGAGGCCTTTCTCGACGCCGCCTGGGTGACGATCAAGGTGGCGGTACTATCCTCCACCGCGGCGACCGTGCTAGGCACGATGGCGGCCTATGTCATCGTGCGCGGCGGGCGTTTTTATGGCCGGACGCTGTTTTCCGGCATGATCTATGCTCCGCTGGTCATGCCGGAGGTCATCACCGGCCTGAGCCTGCTGCTGCTCTTCATCGCCATCGGGCTTGACCGGGGTGTCTTCACCATCGTGCTGGCCCATACGACCTTCTCCATGTGCTACGTGTCGGTGGTCGTATCCTCCCGGCTGGTCTCCTTCGACCGGTCCGTCGAGGAAGCCGCGCTCGATCTCGGCTGTACGCCGTTCGAGGCGTTCCGCCTCGTAACGCTCCCGATTATCTTTCCCGCGGTTCTTTCAGGCTGGCTGTTGGCCTTCACCTTGTCGCTGGACGACCTGGTGATCGCCTCCTTCACGGCGGGACCCTCATCGACGACCTTGCCGATCAAGATCTTCTCGTCTGTCCGCCTCGGCGTGTCGCCCGAAATCAATGCGCTCTCAACGATCATGATCGCCATCGTGGCCGTGGGTGTGATCTCGGCGTCGCTCGTTTCCAAGCGCGCAATCGCCCGGCAGGCAAAGGAGACGCAAGAAGCGGTCCGAGCATGAAGCGCATCTATGAGCCGTACGCCTACGAAGACGGGCCGGCAGCGGACAGTTTCTGGCCAAGGACCGTCCGCCGGAAGAACAACTGGGATCAGCTCGACGGCGAGGCGCGTTGCGACACGGCCATCGTCGGAGGTGGCTATACCGGGCTTTCGGCGGCACTCCACCTGGCGGAAGCGGGCGTCGATGTCGCCTTGCTGGAGGCAAAGACCCCCGGATGGGGCGCCTCCGGGCGCAACGGTGGGTTCTGTTGTCTCGGCGGCTCGGCGTTGGACGCCGATACGCTGGTGCGCAAGCATGGCGAGGCGGAAGCGCGGAGCTATTACAATGCTGAACGCGGCGCGGTGGAACTGGTCGCGGAGCTGCTGGAACGGCTCGGCATCGAGGCCGATCTGCATTCGCGCGGCGAGACCATGCTCGCCCACCGCCCGGAGGCCGTTTCCGAACTCAAGGCCTTCGCCCGCAAGATGGGCGCCTTTCACGGTGCCACCTGCGAGATCCTGCCGCGCGAGGCGCTCGCCGAGCACGGCTTCAACTCTCCGGAATTCCACGGCGCCATTACCTCGCCGATCGGCTTCGCGCTCAATCCGTTGAAATACGCGATTGGTCTGGCGCGGGCGGCAGATCATGCTGGCGTCCGGATTTTCGCCCATTCCCCCGCCGAGGAGATGCGGCGCGTCGACGGGTACTGGGAGTTCACGACGCCGTCTGGGCGCCTGCGCGCGCGCAGGGTGATTTTCGCCACCAATGGTTACAGCTCCGACGCCCTGCCGCGCTGGTTCGCTGGGCGCTATATGCCGTTGCAATCCAATATCATCGTCACCCGCCCCATGAGCGCGGCCGAACGCGCCGAGCAGGGCTGGACAAGCAACCAGATGTGCTATGACAGCCGCAACCTGTTGCACTATTTCCGCCTTATGCCGGATGGCAGGATGCTGTTCGGCATGCGCGGCGCGATCCGGGGCACGCCGGAGGCGCTGGCGGAGGTTCTGCGGCAGACTCGCGTCGATTTCGATCGTTTCTTCCCCGCGTGGCGCGGGGTGGAAACCGAACATTCCTGGTCCGGCTTTGTCGCGCTCTCCCGCAACCAAACACCGTTCGTTGGAGCGGTTCCGGGCATGCAAAATGTCTTCGCCGGGATGTGCTATCACGGAAACGGGGTGGCCATGGGCAGCTATGCTGGCCGGCTTCTCGCCGAAATCGTGCATTCCGGCCGACCGACGCTGCCGTGGCCCAATCTGATGGCGCGTCCGCCAGCGCGCTTCCCGTTTGGGCGGTTCCGGCGGATCCTCCTGCGCCCGGTTCTCTACGCGCGCGCGCGTCAGGACGGCAGCTGAACCGCCTTGGTGCGGTGCGCCGGATCAACACGATGACAGCGATGGTCATCAGGACCTATACCGGCGTCGCGGCATCTGGCCACCGGTAGCGATTCCCGACGGCATTGCTGCAAAGAACTGGAAGAGGAAAATGCATGATCCCTACGGTTGAACAGGAAAATGCCCTGATCGAAGCCGTGCGTGCCGCCGCCAAGGCCGAAATCCTGCCGCGTTTCCGAAATCTGGACGCAGGTTCCATCGGCTCCAAGGCGAATGCCGACGACCTCGTGACCGTTGCGGATCGCGGCTCTGAGGCGATGATCGGCGCCGCCGTGAAGGAGATCCTGCCGGAGGCGGAGGTGATCGGCGAGGAAGCCGTGTCCGAGAACCCAGCACTCTTGGATCGCATCGTCGAGGCCGAAACCTGCGTGATCATCGACCCGATCGACGGGACGTGGAATTTCGCCCGCGGGCTGGCGATCTTCGGCGTTCTGCTGGCTGTGGTGGAAAAGGGCGAGACGGTCTTCGGGCTTCTCTACGATCCCGTGGTCGATGACTGGATCCTTGCGCGAAAGGGCGGCGGCGCCTGGTTCTGCACGCCCGGGGGAAAATGCGAAAGGCTCGATATCACCGGACCGCAGCCGCAGACCGACTTTGCCGGTTTCGGCGCGCCCTGGCTTCTGCCGGAACATATGCGCGTGCGCATGGCCGGTGAGTTGGTGGAGTTCGGGCGGGTGATGGATATCCGCTGTGCCTGCCACGTCTACAGGATGATGTGCTTCGGTAATGGCCGCTTCTCCATCGATCTCAAGCTCATGCCATGGGACCACGCCGCGGGCGCGCTGGCGTTGACCGAGGCGGGCGGAAAGGTAGGCCTGATGGATGGCCGTGACTATTCTCCAACGATCACGGATGGCTACATGCTCGGCGCGCGAAACGCAGAAACTCATGCGAAGATGCGGGCGAAATTCGGCTGGATCGTCGAATAGTACAGAGCACATTTCCAAGGCCCGGTTGCTCCGCTACGATCAGGTGGCGGAAATGGGGGCGCTGCCCCCAAACCCCCGGGATATATGAGGTCAGAAGAAAACGGCGCGGGTTTCGCGTCTTCTTCTGACAGAAAATATCCCCGCCGGAGGCACGATCCGCAGGATCGTTTTCGCGCGCGCCTCGCGCGCCACGAACCGGCAGAAAGGTCCGAAAGGCGGAAGTGCCGGACCGACGGGAATGATGTTCCGCCGGTCCTTGGACTGCCTATGAAAGCAGTGCTGCGCCGTGGCTCAGGCAGTACCCGCCTGCGCTTCTCGTGCAAGCCGTGCCCGCTTCTCCCGGATCTCGCTTCGCCGGAAGAAGATGTAGTAGAGCACCGGTGCCGCCAGCAAGGTGAGAACCGAGGCAAAGGCCAGCCCGCCCATGATGGTTACCGCCATGGAGACGAAGAACGCATCTGTCAGCAGCGGGATCATGCCGAGGATCGTTGTCGCCGCCGCCAGCATCACTGGCCGCAGGCGCGAGGTCGATGCGCGGATGATGGCGGGTTTCAGTTCCTGGCCCTCGGAGCGCAGTAGGTCGATCTCCTCCACCAGAACGATCCCGTTCTTGATCAGCATCCCCGAAAGCGACAGCAACCCGAGCAGCGCGGTGAAGCTGAAGGGCAGGCCGGTCATGCCGAGCCCGATCACCACGCCGTTGACCGACATCGGCACCAGCAGCCAGATCACCAGGGGTTGGCGGAGGGCGTTGAAGAGCAGGATCGAGATCAGCACCATGATCAGGAAGGAAATGGGAAGCTGGGTGCCGAGCGCTGCCTGCGCGTCCGAAGAGCTTTCGAACTCGCCACCCCATTCCATCTTGTAGCCGATGGGCAATTTCATTGCCTCGATCGCGGCCCGTACTTCGGTATGCACGGTTGCCGGCGTCACGCCATCGGCAGTGTCGGCCCCCACGGTTATGGTCAACTGCCGATCTTTCCGATGCACCAACGTGTTCTCGGAAATGTATTCGAACCCGTCGATCACCTGTTCCAGCGGCAGGAAAGACTGCGCCGAGGAGGAATAGACGACCTGGTCCATCAGCGTCAGGTCGGAGTCGCGCGCCTCGCGGAGAATGATCGGGATGAGACGCTCATTCTCGCGATAGGTGCCGCCACGGGTGCCGTCGGTTGCATATTGCAACGTGTCGGAAACGTCGTCGCGGGTGATGCCGGCGGATTGGGCGCGGTCGGTCGAATAGATCGGGCGGAGCACCAGTTCCTGCTCGCGCCAGTCGGTACGAGTGCGGGTGATGTTGTCGCTTGTGGTTTCGAGGATCTTCCGTGCTTCGTCGGCGAGATTGCGCAAAACCTCAGGATCGTTGCCGGACAGGCGCACCTCGATATCGGCGCCGCTGCCTGGACCGAAGACCAGCCGTTTCGTTCGGAATTCGCCCTCCGGAAGGGCCTCGGTGCCGAAGCGGTCGAGATCGGCCTTGATCTGCGGGATCTCCTCGAGGTCATGCGTGCGAACGATCAAGTGCCCATAGGTCGGGTTCTGGTTCTCGGCCGAATAGGTCAGCATGAAGCGTGACGCGCCCTGGCCGACGAACGTGGTAACCGAGACGACCTCGTCGCGCTCTTCCAGCCAGTCTTCGAGTATTCGCATCTGTTGCGATGTCGCCTCGATGGAATGGCCCTGTGGCAGCTTGTAGTGCACGAAGAAGATCGGCGTGTTGCTGTCGGGGAAGAATTGCTGCGGCAGCTTGGCGAAGGCGTTGAAACAGATCGCTGTCAGCGCGACGAGCCCGATCACAACCAGCCAGCGCAGCCGCAGGGCGATCTCGAGCGTCCGCCCGAAAAGGCGGAAGAGCGGCCCGCCATAGGCGTCATGTTCGCCCTCGTCGATCTCGCGGAAGAGCTTGTTGCCCAGATAGGGCGTGACCGTGATTGCCAGGATCCAGGACAGCATCAGCGAAATGCCGATGACGGCGAAGAGCGAGAACAGGAACTCGCCGGTTGCGTCTGGGCTGGTGCCAATCCCGGCAAAGGCCATGATGCCGATGACGGTTGCGCCGAGCAGCGGGATCTGCGTTTTCCGCGTGGCCTCGTCAGCGGCTTGCGGCCCCTTGCGCCCGTGCAACATGGCGACCTGCATACCCTCGGCCACGACGATGGCATTGTCCACCAACATGCCCATGGCGATGATCAGCGCCCCGAGCGAGATCCGTTCGAGTTCGATGGAGAACATGTTCATGAAGAACACCGTGCCGACAACGGTCAGCAGCAGCGTCGCGCCAACCACGATAGCCGCCCGCCAGCCCATGGCGATGGCGAGCACCAGCACGACGATCCCGACGGACAGGGCGAGGCTGTTGAGGAAATTGTTGACCGATTGCTCGACCACCACGTGCTGTTGATAGATCGGGTGGATCTGCACGCCGAACGGGATCTCGTTGTTCAGTTCCGCCAGCCGCGCATCGACACGGTGCCCGACGGCAACGATATTCTCGGTCGACAGGCCGGCAACACCCAGGGTGAAGGCATCCTGGCCGTCGTGACGGATGATCAGCGAGGGATTGTCCTGCCGGGCCCGGTAGACATTGGCCAGGTCGAACAGGTTGATCACCTCGCCGCTGACGCCGACCGTCAGCCCGGCGATGGCCGATACCGAGTCGTCGCCTTGCGGGCGCTGGATGATGGTCCGGTTGGCGCCATGGTCCACGGCGCCCGGATCCGAGACGGAATCGGCTGTTGCGATGGCCGCGGCGAGCGCGGCAGGCGATATGTTCTGGTTGACCGCGAGCGCCATGTTCGGCTCGACGAAGATGGCTTCGTCGGGCAGCCCGGACAGTTCGACATCCGCAACCCCTTCCACCGCCAGCAATTCCCGCCGCAGGAAGGTCGACAATTCGTGTTTTTCCGCGTCGGAGAAACCGGGCGCGGTGATGGCGTAGAACAGGCCGAACACGTCGCCGAAACTGTCGTTCACAAACGGCGTTCTGACCCCGTCGGGCAGGGACGCATCGGCCACGCGGTTGCGCAGATCGGTCCAGATCCGGGGAAGTTTATCGCCGTCATAGGTGGATTTGACTTCCACCTCGATCAGCGAATAGCCGGGGCGGTTCATGGAGGTGATCGTGTCCACCTCGCCCATCTTCTGGATCTCGGACTCGATGGGTTCGGAGACCTCGGTCGCGACCTGTTCGGCGGTGGCGCCGGGATAGGTGGTGACGATCACGGCGTTCTTGATGGTAAAGGCCGGATCTTCGAGCCGTCCGATGGAGTTGAACCCCCAGAGCCCGCCCAGCAGACAGCCGAGGATCACGAGCCATGTATAAATAGGCTTCTCGATGGAAGCGCGTGCAATCGTCATCGGAATGTCCCTACTTGCCGAAGCCGGTGAAACGGCGCGCTTTCTGGCCGTGTTCCAGCTCGTTCACACCTGCGAGCACGATCTCGTCGCCGATACTGATGCCGGCAACGATCTCGACCCGTCCGTCCTCGGTCGGAGAGACGGAGACGGGAATACGGCTCAGGGTGCCTTCTTCGGCGCCTTTGGGGTCGTAGCGAAAGACATGGGTCGAGCCGTCATTGTCGATCATGACCGCCGAGGCGGGCACGATGATCCGTTGGCCTTCGCGGTTCATCGAGACCGAAACCGTGACCGAGGAACCGGGCAGCAGGTCAAGCCCGTCCGGCGGCGGCATGCCGAACGTGGCGCGATAGGTTTGGCCGATGGCGGCGGTTTCCGCCGTCAATTCGCGCACTGTCATCGCATAGGAGGCGTCCGAGGCCGGGAACTTGGCCAGAACGGTCAGATTGTCGGCGATCTGGGCTTTTTGCACCAAAACTTCGGGCACATCGATTTCGACCCGGATCTCCGACATGTCATGCAAACGCACCACCGGTGTGCCAGCGCCGATCGTGGTGAAATTCTCGACGCTCCGGGAGGCTACAAGCGCGTCGAACGGGGCGAGCAGGCTCGCATCGTCCAGGGCGATCTCGGCGTTCTCGACGGCGATTTCAGCCAGTTGCGCCGAGGTGACGGCATCGTCGATGGCGACCTGTCCTACGGTGCTGCCCTTGAGTTTCTCGAGCCGGTCGACGGTACGGTCCGCCTGCTCCTTGGACAGTTTCGCTTGTTGCAGGGCAAGCTCGAAGGGGCGCAGGTCAAGCTCGGCGATCATGGCGCCTTTCCCGATCCGGCTGCCTTCGGTCACCGGCAGTTTCTGGATCTGGCCGCTGACCTGAAAGGCGAGGTCCACGGTGCGGCGCGCGACGACCTTGCCGAAGAACTGGCGCTTGAGCACCCGGTCCTCGCCTTCGATCACCATCAGCTTGACCGGTTTGAGCGTTTGCTCGACAAACTTGGGTTCCGTTTCGGAGCTCATGGTCGTCTGTGCGAAGGCCGCGAGCGCGACGATACCGGCACCCAGTGCCAACACGATGGCGTTTCTCGTTTTCATAATGTCATACCCTTGGGGAAACCGGTCTCCAGAACATGTGCGGTCACACGATCCATGAGAGCGGAAAGGTCTTCGATTTCGGTTGACGAAAGGCCGGTAACGTCCTGGAATATCTTGACCGTCAACGCGATCAGTTCAGTGCGTGCCTGCTGGCCGCGTTCGGTGAGCCGCAATTGCCAGGCGCGGCGATCGTCGGGGTCCCGTTCGCGTATGACCAGTTCTTTCTTTTCCAGCAGGTCAGCGATTGCCGTCACCTTGGACGGGAGGGTGTTGAGGTCCTCCGCCATTTGTCCCATGCGGCGCGGGATCCCGAGATTGATCAGCATATGCCGTTCGGACTTGGTCAGTTGCTCCCGGTCCTGAACGTCGCCGATCCGCTCTTCGAGCGCATGGGTCAGGACGAAATTTCCGAAAATGATCCGCAGCTCCTGTGGAATCCGCTGGATCTCGTCACCGAACAAGCAGTTCTTCGGGTCGTTCACGGTCGTCTCCTTCTGTCCAGCCGCTTAATTACTTCGTATTTTGAAAGATTCAATACACAAATTATTTGATATGCAAATTTTTGAGCCCCGTTATGCGATGCTTGCAGAAATGTTTTTTACCGATTGAAAGCTAAAACGGACACGCTATGGTGCGCCGAACGAATCCCGCAGGTGAGCCATGACAAGCCATACCCATTCCACCCTCCGCCTTCACGACAGCGACAACGTGCTTGTCGCGCTCCGCGCGATTGAAGCGGGTGAGACACTTGACGGAGGCCTCGTGGCCGCGTCCGGCATGCCACGGGGGCACAAGATCGCCGTGGAAGAAATCGCCGCAGGAGAGGTGATCCGAAAATATGGTCAGGTCATTGGTTTTGCAGGAAAAACGATTTCTCCAGGTGATCACGTGCACACCGAGAACTGCGTTTATCGCGGCGATTTCGAACGCAATTTCGAGCCTTGCGCCGGTGCCACACCGACCGCTTTCGTCCCGCAGAATCAGCGCGCGACCTTCCGTGGATACCGCCGGCCCGGCGGCGGCGTCGGCACCCGCAACTATATCGCTGTCATCAGTACGGTGAACTGCTCGGCCACCGTCTGTCGTATGATCGCCGCGCATTTCACGCCGGAAAAACTTGCCGACTATCCCAATGTCGATGGTGTGTCGGCCTATGTGCACTCGACAGGCTGCGGCCAGGTCATGGGCGGCGAAGGCTACCGCATGTTCATGCGCACTCTGGCGGGTTACGCGACGCACCCCAATTTCGCGGGAGTCCTGATGGTCGGGCTTGGTTGCGAGATGGCGCAGGTCTCGCTGCTGATGGAAACCTATGGCCTGTCCGAAAGCGCAGGCTTCCACCGCATGGTCATTCAGGAGTCGGGGGGCACCCGCAAGACGGTCGAGGAAGGCATCGCCCGCGTGGAGGCGATGTTGCCGGCGGCGAACGCCGCTCAGCGTGAAGAGGTCGGCGCCGAGCATCTCAGCGTAGCGCTGCAATGTGGTGGCTCGGACGGATATTCCGGCATTACCGCCAACCCTTCCCTCGGCCACGCAGCGGACCTTGTCGTGCGCCATGGCGGCACGGCGATTCTCGCCGAAACGCCCGAGATATTTGGCGCGGAACATTTGCTCACTCGCCGTGCCGAACGCCCCGAAGTGGCCCAGAAACTGCTCGAACGTATCGAGTGGTGGAAAGCCTACATGGAGCGCAATGGCGGCTCGTTGGACAATAATCCTAGCCCCGGCAACAAGGCCGGCGGCCTGACCACGATCCTGGAGAAATCGCTTGGAGCCTCTGCCAAGGGCGGATCGACCAATCTCGTCGGCGTCTACGAATACGCCGAGAAGGTCACGACGCCGGGCTTTGTTTTCATGGACAGCCCCGGCTACGATCCCGCTTCGGTCACCGGGCAGGTTGCCTCGGGCGCCAATATCGTCTGTTTTACCACCGGGCGCGGCTCGGTCTTCGGCTACAAGCCGGCGCCCTCGTTGAAACTTGCAACCAATTCGGCACTCTATGCGCGCATGTCAGAAGACATGGACATCGATTGCGGCGCGGTGATCTCCGAAGGCGTCAGCACCGAGGAGATGGGCCAGCGGATATTCGAGCGCTTCCTCACGATGGCTTCGGGCGAGAAGAGCAAGAGCGAGGCGCTCGGCTTCGGCGATAACGAGTTTCTGCCCTGGCTGGTCGGCGCGGTGACCTGAGGCGGTGTTCGCGGCCGGTTCGGGGCGATAGACACGCTGGCGATCCCTCGACTTGCGGTTGTCCAATTGCCTTCTGGAGATGAAAACTCCCTGTAAGCGCCTCTTCGCAGACCGGTCGTTTACCGGCCGGTCTGCTTCCATGCTGGATCAAATGTCGGAACAAGCCTGAAGTGCGCAGCGCATTTGGTGCGGAAAACCTGCCGGGTCATTGATCCAGCGCATGGCTCGCTCTGCGCGCAGAGACTAACGTAACGGAAGAATTCTTCGTGTCGATCGGGGAGGTTCGGACATGGCTGGCGGTTGGACAAAGCTCGCAGGGCCGCCGCTCGAAAGAGTGGCCGCGATTTTCCGCGAGAACGAGGTGCGGCGGATCAATTTCGAGATTGCAGGCCTCGCGATACAGGGCGTGGAACTCGCGGAGGTCGGAGAAGCTCTGAGGATCGGAAAGGTCAAATGTTTCATCGGACCGGTTCCCGGTGGTGATGCGCATGCGGTCTACCACCAAGGGCACAACGCGATCGTTCTGCAAACCGGGTTCAATACCAGCAAACCTTCGCTACGGGAAAGCGGGATCATCGTTCATGAAGGTGTTCACGCGTTGAACGATCTCAGGAAATGGAAGAACACCTCGCGAGGGCAGGACGAAGCTGCGGCATATCTGGCGGAGGCGATCTACTACAAAAACAACAAGCTGCCCGAACCCGCGACATATGGGACATCCCTGGTGGACGAAGCCTTCAAGCTGGCAACCCTTTACCGCATGGAGACGGGCAGTATTAAGCTGTCCTGGAAAGAGATCCTGCCGTTTATGATCAAGATCAGATCGAAGTATCGCTCCGCGACGGATCCGTTCAATATAACCGACAAGGTTCTGGCGGACGGGTAGACCGAGCAGCAGGTCGAGAGGAATCCGCGCATCCAGTGGCGCTTGCGGTTCTTACAGGTATTTCGAAATCTCGCGGAACTCGGTGACCAGCGCTTGCGGGTCGTCATGCTCGGCCGGGTTGCTCAGGCAATGGTCTATGCGGTCGTGGATCAGCGTCTTCTTGGCCTGCTGTACCGCCTTTTCCACCGCGTAAAGCTGCTGGGCGATCTCGGCACAGGGGCGTCCCTCCTCGATCATCTCGATGACCTTGCGCAGATGTCCATGCGAGCGTTTCAACCGCTTTGAAATGGCCGGGTCGCTTGCATGATGCCTGTCGGGCGTTGCCTCCATGTCATCTGGATATCCCTCCGCCGGAGGCAGGGGGCTCCCGCCCGCTTGCGCCGCATCGAAGATGCGTCGCCTTCGGGCGGGCGTGGCCGCGCGCTTCGCGCCCGGCGGACATCGGAGAGGGCCGGCCGCAGGGCCGCGGAGGATCACGCGTTTAGAGCGTGGCGGCAGTTCGGGTCCGGGGCGGCCAGCAACCCGTCCTGCAGGCGCAGGGTGCGGGTGCCCAGCCGGTTGCGGAAATGCGGGTTGTGGCTGACGATGATCATCGCTTGCGGCAGGCTCAGCAGGATCTCTACCAGCCGAGCTTCGTTCTTCTCGTCCAGCGCATTGGTTGGCTCGTCCAGCAGCAACACCTCCGGATCCATGGCAAGGACTGTCGCCAGCGTCACCAGCCGCTTCTCGCCGCCCGAAAGCTTGTGCGTGATCCGGTCGCGCAGATGCATCAGGTCCAGCCGTTCCAGCGTCCGGTCGACGATCTCCATGGCCTCGCCACGACTTGCGCCCAGATTGAGCGGTCCGAAAGCCACGTCCTCGGCCACTGTGGGGCAGAAGAGCTGGTCGTCGGGATCCTGGAACACGAAGCCTGCACGGCGGCGCACGTCGTGGAAATCCGCATCCGCATGCCGTTCTTCCCCAAAGCAGGTGACGCGGCCGGCGGACGGGCTCAAGAGGCCCACCACAATACGCAGCAGGGTCGATTTTCCGGCGCCGTTATGCCCGGTGATGCAGAGCCGCTCCCCCGCCGCCAGCGCCATGTCGGCGCCGTGCAGCACCGGGGCGTGGTGCGGATAGGCGAAGTGAACGCCGGACAGCTCAATAAGCGCCATAGGCGAGCTCCATTGCGCCGATGGCGAAGAGGACAAGGACGAAGCCGGTGACGAAAAGCACGTCCGACGGGCCGAAGGCCATCCGGTCGAGAAGCGGGATGCGCCCGGTGAAGCCGCGGCATTTCATGGCGCCCAGGATCCGTTCGGAGCGTTCCAGCGAGCGCACGAGCATCATGCCGACGAGATAGCCATAGGTTCGGTAGCTGTGCCGATTGGTGCCGGGGCGAAAGCCGCGTGCCTTCGTCGCCTGCTTCAGGCGCAGGTACTCCTCCCGCAACACGTCGATATAGCGCACGGTGAACATCAGCAGATGCACCAGCCCTTCGGGCACTTTGAGCGCATGCAGGGCGTGGCCCAGCGTGACCGGCTCCATGGTGCTGACCAGCGCCATGAGCGCCAGCACGATGGCATTGGCCTTGAGCGCGATCTCGATGGCCTGCCATAGCCCTTCCCAGGAGGCCGCGAAGCCCCAGAGCGTGAAGATCGGCTCGCCGGGCACGGTGAAGGGCAGCAGCAGCAGGATGAACAGGATGAAGGAATCCATCGTCGCCACTCGCATCATCGTGCGGCGGGCGGGCAGGCGGGAGGCCGAGAGCAGGAAGAGCGAAATCGCCACCGCCAGCCCGAGCGGGGCGAAATCCTCGCAGGCCACGACGACAACCGCAAAGGCGGCGGCACAGAGGATGCGTATCCGTGGATCGATACGGCCGAGCCAGCTCAGCTGTCGGTTGGCGCCGGTTGCCGTCAGCGGCTTGTCGAGGGTGGAGATGACGGGCGTCATGCGGCGTCCTTCAATTTGCGGCGGGCGGCGATGTAGAAACCGAACCCGAACAGACCGACGATATAACCGATCCCGCCAAGGATCGTCTGCAGATCGTTCTTTTCCTTGTAGGCGGCGATTTCCTGCCGCAGCGGACGGGTCTCGTCGCGCACGGCCTTGGCGATGGCGTCCAACTCCGCCTGGTTCAGCGCGGCGACAACCACCTGTGGCACGACTTGTGGTGTCGTCGCTGTCACTGCCGGGGCGGATGCCGATGTTTCGGGCTGTGCCGCCGCGACCGGTTTGTCGGTCCAGGAGATCGTGGCCGCTGCGCTCCCGTTCGACTTGGCGACGATCGGCGCGACCTCTTCGGCGAGCATGACCCTTTCGGCAACATGGCCCGCGCCCATATCGGCTCTGAAGCGGTGAGAGACAGGCTCGCTCGGTGTGAACAGGAAAAACCCATCGGCATCGGTGACAGTCTCGCCAAGTTTGTCTCCAGCCTTGTCGAAAACCTCGATCAGCTGGCCTTCGGGGGCGTCGCCGCTGGAGAAGCCGAGTTCCCCCTCGATCTGGTTGCCGGAGGGGAAGATCCCCATGATGAGCTTATGGGCCAGCGCAGGCAGGGGGGCGATGGCGAGGGAGAGGGCGAGAATGGCAGGGCGGATCACTGGAGGGCCCCCTGGAAATCGTCGAAAAGCTCGGGTTTGACCTGCTTGGCAAGGTAGACGGCGGCACCGGTCAGCATCGCCTCTACGAACATGACCGGGGCATGGGCGAAAAAGACCAGCTTTGCCGCGGGCAGGAATTCGTCGCCCGTGATCGCGAGGGCGAGGGCCACGAAAACCGTCGTCAGCGCGATGGCGAGCCCGCCGGCGATGGCGGCCCAGATCGCGGCGGGGCGCGGCGCGGCGCCCTGAACACGCGGCCGGATCAGCAGTCCGACCAGAACGGACGGCCCGGCGATGAGGAGCGTGTTGACCCCCAGCACGGTCAGCCCGCCGAAGCCGAAGAACACCGCCTGCAGCAGCAGGCCCACGAAAAGCGCGGGGAAGGCGGCCCAGCCGAGCACGAGCCCGGCAAGACCGTTCATGATCAGGTGCACCGATGACGGCCCGACCGGAACGTGGATAAGGGAGGCCACGAAGAATGTGGCCGACAGCACGCCCGCCACCGGGATCTTTTCCATCGGCAGCTTGCGCAAACCCTGCGCAAGCCCGCCGATTGTCAGCGCGGCTCCGGCAATCACCACCGGGTTGGAAAGGGCTCCGTCAACGATATGCATGGCGGCTCCTACTCGATGTCCCAGGCCCGGATCCAGATCACGGCATCCTGGCTGAGTTCCTTGCCCTCGAATTCCTTTTCCGGCCCGGTTCCGAGCGCGGCAAAGCCCCAGAAGCCGGCCTTCGGAATGCCGAAGGTGAAGTAGCCGTTCTCGTCGGACATAACCACGAGCGTTCCGGCCGGGGGCGGCACGATGGTGGCCGGGCCTGCCGTGTTGGTCGTCATGTCCGGCTCGGCCGCCATGTATTCGACCTCGATCCCCACACCCGGTATGGATTTTCCCGCCGACAGCACGCGGCCGGTAAAGGTGGAGCCGGCGATCACATTGGTCGGCTTGTTGAGCGGCAGGATCTCCGTCGGCAGGCCCTGCGGCGCCTCCCAATCCGTCGGGATCGTGTTGCGATTGAGGTAGGATTTCGTGATCTGCTGGATGTAGATCTCTTCGCTCGGTTCGAAATAGGGCGCCGGCACCACCACCAGCACGTAGTCGCCGGAACGCTTTACAGGAACCGATGCATCGAAAGCCGCCCCCGCATTGCTCGCGCCCGTGAAGGTGATCGGGCTGAGCCGGTCCATCAGGTCGATCTTCTCGCCACGATGCACAGCATAGAATTCGAGCGGCCGCGCCATATCCATGACATGACCGTTCTCGAACGGATGCCAGAAGATCAGCTTGACCGGCACATCGCCGGGCCGCGCGATCATGGTTTCGGGAGTGTAGGCCAGTTGGAAATGCGCCGAAGCGGCACCAGACATGCACAGGCTGGCGATGCCGGCCAGCAAGGGTCTCACAACGTTCATTACGTCGCCTCTCAAATATCGCCACGAATGCGGCCGATCTGAAAAGACGGACGGGGTTTTGGCTCGAATCGGACGGGCTGCGCCTGACCGCTTCGCGCCAGACGCTCACCCCGGCGCCCGGTGGAAATGAACGCGCGGCGCAAACCGTGCATCCTTCCTCGGCAGGTCTCCTGGCTCGCGGGTCTCTGCTTGGCCGGCCTTCCCGGGATTGCCCCAGTGGCATGATCGACCGCGCTCGCCGCTCACAGTTGCGGGGGCAGCCACGGATTTGGTCCCTGATGGGTACGCCGCACCGTGTTCCCTCTTTCGTCCCCTCGCGCTTGCTGCGTCCGGGGAACCGAAGATGAAAATCTTGTGCTCACGTCGGGTAATGAATGTCAATCCGGGACGGACGCGACTTGGTGCTTCGGGAGTGTGTCTCGGCGACAATGCGGCAGAGCGGCGCGAAACTGTTAACGTGTTGTTGTCTATGTCCTCTTGCTTCCTCGCATTTGCCGCAAAAGGCTCACAATGGTTACATAAATAGCTGTCAGGGTTGTTCGTGACGGCGACCGCATGCACCGCTTTCTGGGGGGAGAGCGGAGCTTGGAAAAGGTTTGATCGAGGGAAGCGCTGGCGCAGAAATGGAGTGCTGGATGTTAAAGAGTATCGTGTCAGGGGGGCATCGCCTGGCAGTGGAAGAAGATGGTAGTGCCGGCGTCTGGAGCCTGTTTGTTTTCCTCATCTGCGTGGTCGTGGCTGGCTTGGCGATCGACGGCACGAACGGCCTTCGCGCGCGTGAGCAATTGCAGACAACCGCCGACATCGCCGCCCATGCCGGCGTGGTCGAGCTGTATAATGGTGGTTCGGACCAGGAGGTCCGGGAGCGCGTGGCCGAGATCGTCGAAGCGAACATGCCAGTGGGCCTGTTCGGCAATTCCCTTGGAACATCTTCGGCAACCATCACCATCGGCACCTACGAGAATGGCGTTGTCTCCCAGGGCCTGACATCCATGAACGATGCGGTCTATGTGTCGCTCGGGCGGACATCACGGCTCGGCAATGCCGTTCCGACCTTCCTGCTGGATTTCGTCGGGATGGACTCGTGGAACATCATCGCGAACAGCGCGGCGCATTTCGGCGAAATCGACAGCTGCGCCGGCAATGACGGCATCTATGTACAAGGCGAGATCAAGATCACCTCACATCTCGAAATCGGCAGCGGTTTCTGCATCTACTCGAAGGATGCGGTCGAGCTTTCCAATCATAACGAGTTTATAACCGGCTCCGGCATCGGCATGCCGGACACGGATGATTGCTCGAAATGCACCTACGATCACAACCCCGGGGTCGAGGATGCCCTGTTCGAAGGCAACCTGCTGCTCACGGATGTCTCCACGCATATCAATACCGTCATGAATTCCCTGCTCGGGCTGAGTGACGACTACGAGCCCGCGGATGATTTCGTCGATTCCGTGGTGCTCGACACGGATATGAGCCCGCTGACGGATCTGGGCTATCAGGCCAACAAGATCGGCAAGGGTTCGATCATCTCCATCGCCGCCGGCGATTTCGAGAGCCTCGACCGCGTTCCCTCCGGGTTGGTCTACGCGGTGTATTGCGACTCCGAACTGGATGCCGATGGTGCATTGAGCCCGACGGGGGCGAGTTCCGACTGCAATGGCAACAGCAAGAAGAAGGACTGTTCCACCAGCACCGGAAACGTCAAGACGCTGTCGATGGAGACCGGCTCGGGCACTGCCATGTCCGATATTGCCGTTATCACCGATTGCCAGATCAAGTTCGGCACGGAAGCCCATATCACGAACTCCGTCGTGATCACGACTTCGACCTCCAACCAGTCGATCAGCGCCTTTGCCAAGGCCAGGATCGGCTCGAACCTGCTGACCTGCCCGTCGACCGAAAAGGTCATCGTCATGACACAGGGCGATTTCAGCGTGCCCGCCGGCGTGGAAACCAACAACGTGGATTTCTATATTGCGGGCGATGCGCATCTTGCCTCGGGCACGTCGAGCCAGGCGAGCAAGCTGGGAACCAGTTTCCATGTCGGCGGCGAGATGCATATTTCCGCGCAGGGAACCTGGGAGGCCTGCGGCGACGAACTCGACTCGCTCAATTCGGATATCGAAGTGATCCGCTACGTGATCGCATCGCAGGAATAGGCGTCAAATCCCGTGAAATCGGCCCGGTGCTCAAACATGTCGCGCCACTGCGGCAAGCGCGGTGGCTTGCCGTGCATCGGGCGCGCTGCTAGGCAACCCGCGACGATGCCGAAAGGCTGAACGGGAGAAAGGACGCTCCGACCCACACCGGGGGAGCGACCGATCGTCGTCCGGGTGAGCGCTTGCGGCGCTTGCGATGGCCCCGTATTGCCCAAGGCCAGGCAAGCGAAGGAGCCAGACCATGCGAGCTGTCCAGACGACCCTTCGTGGGGAGACCCGCGGATGAGCAAGATCGGTGTGATGCTGTGCGGGCATGGATCGCGGTCTCAAGCGGCGGTGGATGAGTTCGCCGTCCTGGCGCAGAAACTGCCTGCGCTGCTACCCGAGGACTGGATGGTCGATTATGGCTATCTCGAATTTGCCAACCCGGTGATCCGCGTCGGCCTCGACAACCTGCGCGAAGCTGGCTGCGAGCGTATCCTCGCCGTGCCGGGCATGCTTTTTGCCGCCATGCATGCCAAGAATGACATTCCCTCGGTGCTGAACGCCTATTCCGCCGAACATGGCATCACGGTCGACTATGGCCGCGACCTTGGCGTCGACGCAAAGATGATCGCCGCCGCCGCCGAGCGCGTACAGGCCGCCGTTGCCAAGGCCGATGCCGAGCAGGGCGAGGTGCCGCTGCACGAGACCTGCCTCGTGGTGATCGGCCGGGGTGCGTCGGATCCAGACGCCAATGCCAACGTGTCCAAGGTCGCGCGGATGCTCTGGGAAGGCATGGGCTTCGGCTGGTGCGAAGTCGGCTATTCCGGCGTCACCTTCCCACTGGTGGAGCCGGCGCTGGAACAGGCCGCCAAGCTTGGCTTCAAGCGCTACGTCGTGTTCCCGTATTTCCTTTTCACCGGGGTTTTGATCGACCGCATCTATGGCTTCACCGACATGGTGGCCGCGGCCAATCCGCAAGCGCAGTGGGTCAAGGCCGACTACCTGAACGACCACCCGCTGGTGCTGGCAACCTTTGCTGAACGGATCACCGAGATCCTTGAGGGCAAGAACGACATGAATTGCGGGCTCTGCAAGTACCGCACGCAGGTGCTCGGCTTTGAGAGCGAGGTCGGTGCCCCGCAGGAGAGCCATCACCACCACGTCGAAGGGCAGGGCGCGAGCGCGCCGGGTTCCAATGTCGAGGATTGCGCGCTGTGCGACACGTTCTGCACCGGTGCCTGCCGCCTCGATGCCGGGCATGATCACCACCATCATCATGATCACGATCACGACCATGATCACGGCCACAGCCACGATCACGATCATGGCCACGGGCATCACCATCACGGCCACGCGGACGGGCATGACCACGGTCACCACCACCCGCGCTATCCCCACGCCGACCACCCGTTGGGCCCGGAAAGCGTGCGCAAGCATCTGAAGAGCGAATGACGCTGAGCTACGAGCGCGATCCGAAGGCGATCTACGCCCAGAGTTTCGCGACCATCGAGAAAGAGGCGGATCTGGCGGCGCTGCCCGAACAGATCCGCCCGCTTGCCGTCCGCGTGATCCATTCCTGCGGGATGGTGGATGCGCTGGATGATCTGCGTTCCACGCCCGATGCCGTTGCGGCCGGGGGGGCAGCCCTTCAAGCGGGTGCCCCGATCCTTTGCGATGCGGAGATGG
Organism: Aliiruegeria lutimaris; assembly: GCF_900099935.1. Taxonomy (GTDB): domain Bacteria; phylum Pseudomonadota; class Alphaproteobacteria; order Rhodobacterales; family Rhodobacteraceae; genus Tropicimonas; species Tropicimonas lutimaris. Next base: position 150,978 of record NZ_FNEK01000002.1, read on the forward strand.
TTGCGCGCGGCATCATCGCCCGCGCGCTTCCCGATGGCGTTGAAGCGGTCGTCACGCTCAACCACCCCTCCGTGCCGGAACTCGCCAAGGCCCTCGGTACCACCCGTTCCGCCGCCGCCGTCGAGCTGTGGAAGCATAGGCTGGAAGGCAGCATCGTCGCCATTGGTAACGCGCCCACAGCGCTCTTTCGCCTACTGGAGCGGCTCGAGGAGGGCTGGCCGAAACCGGCATTGATCCTCGGCTTCCCCGTCGGCTTCGTCGGCGCGGCGGAGAGCAAGCTGGCGCTCTGCACGCTTCCCCACGGCGTGCCTTTCGTGACGCTTCTGGGCCGTCGCGGCGGCTCGGCCATAGCGGCGGCGGCGGTGAACGCGCTGACGCTCGGTCTAAAGGGAGACGGAACATGAATGCGCCCTGGCTGGACGTGATCGGCATTGGTGAGGATGGCTGGGAGGGGCTTTCCCCGTCGGCCCGCGTGCGGCTGGAGGCGGCAGAGATCATCATCGGTGGCCCGCGCCACCACAAGCTTGTTGAACACCTACCAGCAGAACGGGTCGAATGGCCCTCGCCTTTCCGGGAACTGGCCGAGGAGCTTGACGGCTGGCGTGGCCGCAAGGTGGCTGTGCTGGTGACGGGCGATCCGCTCTGGTATTCCGCCGGCGCGCTCTTCCTGCGCCGCTTCGGCCCGGATGCGGTACTCTTTCACCCGCAGCTATCCGCCTTCCAGCTTGCCGCCGTGCGGATGAAGTGGTCGCTGGCCGACGTGGAGACGCTCACCGTCCATGGCCGCCCCGCCGAACAGGCGATCCCCTTCTTTGGCCACGGTCAACGCCTGCTACTGCTCACTCAGGATGCCGGCACGCCGGCCAAGATCGCGAGCCTGCTGCGCGAATGTGGGCTGGGTGCCAGCCGCCTGACGGTTCTGGGTGCGATGGGCGGTCCCGACGAATGCCGGATCGAGGGGACCGCGGCGGACTGGTCGGCGCAGCCGCCGGATTTCCACCTTCTTGCTGTCGAATGCCTTGGCGAGCAGGGCGCGACCGTGCCGCCGCGCACCGGCTTGGCCGACGATCTCTTCATCCATGACGGCAAGATGACCAAGCGCGAGATCCGCGCGCTGACGCTCTCTGCGCTCGCACCGCGGCGGGGACAGATGCTGTGGGATATCGGCGTCGGCTGCGGCTCGGTGGCGATCGAATGGATGCGTGCCGCGCGCGATACGCGCGCCGTCGGCATCGACACATCGCGCGACCGGCTCGCCATGGCTGCGGCCAATTCCGTCCAACTCGGAGCGCCCCGGCTGGACTTCAAGGTGGGGCGCGTGCCCGAAGCGCTGGCCGACCTGCCCGAACCCGATGCCATCTTCATCGGCGGTGGCCTGTCGCAGGAAGTGGCCCACGCCGCCCTCGACGCCCTGCCACCGCACGGCCGTCTCGTGGCCAACGCGGTCACGCTCGAATCCGAAGCAGTCCTCGCCGCGCTGTATGCACGCCATGGCGGCTCTCTGATCCGCATCGCGGTCTCCCGTGCCTCGCCTGTCGGCAGGATGCACGGTTGGAAGCCGGCGATGCCCGTAACCCAATGGAGTCTCACCAAATGAGCGGAACCCTCTATGGCCTAGGCGTTGGCCCCGGCGACCCGGAATTGCTGACCCTGAAGGCGCATCGCCTGCTGTGCGCGGTGGGCGTGGTGGCCTATCCGGCTCCCGATAGCGGCGAGAGCTTTGCCCGTGCCATTGTGGCAGACTACATCCCCGAGGGCGCACGCGAGATCCCCATCGTCATCCCGATGCGGGTCGAACGTTTCCCCGCGCAGGATGTCTATGACGCCGCCGCCGAGACTATCGCCGCCGCGCTGGAGGCCGGTGAGGACGTGGTCGTGCTCTGCGAAGGCGACCCGTTCTTCTACGGCTCGTTCATGTATCTCTTCTCGCGGCTTGCCGAGCGTTTCCCGACCGAGATCGTGCCCGGCGTCTCCTCGCTCGGCGCGGTGACAGCCGTTGCTCGCCAGCCGCTGATTGCCCGCGAAGAGGTGCTGACCGTGGTCCCGGCGACGCTGGAGGAGGCCGAGCTGGAGAAGCATCTGCGCGACGCCAATGCCGCCGCGATCATGAAGATCGGCCGCCATTTCGAGCGCACCCGCGCCGTGCTGGAGCGTCTCGGCATGGCCGAGCGCGCCGTCTTCGTCTCCCATGCCTCCCTGCCGCAGCAGGTCGTCTGCCCGCTGGCCGAGGCACCGGAGAAGGCGCCCTATTTCTCCATGATCCTCGTGCCGGGAAGGGACGCGCATGTCTGAGCTGGCTCCGGTTGTTCTCTGCCTGCTTCCCACAGCCGAACCACTCGGGCGCCGTATTGCCGAGGCGCTTGGTGCCCGGCTCGATATTCGCGGCAGCGATTTTGACGCGGTCGCGCCGCATCTGGGCTCGCTGTTTCAGGCCGGGCACCCTGTGATCGGCATCGCCTCCGCCGGGATCCTGATCCGCGTTCTTGCCCCATATCTCGGCGACAAGCGCAAGGAGCCGCCGGTTCTGGCCGTGGCCGAGGATGGTTCGGCCGTGGTGCCGCTTCTGGGCGGGCATCGCGGGGCCAATGCGCTGGCCCGCCGGATCGCCGATGTGATCGGTGGCGAGGCGGCGGTGACCACCGCCGGAGACGTCACTCTCGGCGTGGCGCTGGACGAGCCGCCCGAGGGGTGGAAGCTGGACAATCCTGAAGACGCAAAGTCGGTCATGTCCGCGTTGCTGTCGGGCAAGAAGGTGCGGATCTCGGGACCCGAGGCCGCCTGGCTCGCGCCGCTGGAAGAGAGCGGTGCGGTGGATCGGCTGCCCACCGATTCCGAGGCACCGCTCGTTCTGAGCGTGCCGGGGGCGGCGCCCCTGATTTATCGCCAACGCTCGGTGGTTCTGGGCGTCGGCAGTGCGCGCGGCTGCGACCCCGATCAACTGATCGGCCTTGCCGGCCAGACCCTCGCCGAGGCGGGCATCGCGGCGGGCGAAGTCGCCGCGATCCATTCCATCGACCTCAAATCGGACGAGGCGGCCATCCACGCGCTGGCCGCGCATCTGGACGTACCGGTGCGGTTTCATACAGCCGAGCGGCTCGAAGCGGAGGCTCCGCGGCTGGCAAATCCCTCCGAGGTGGTCTTTGCCGAGGTCGGCTGCCACGGCGTGGCCGAAGGCGCAGCGCTGGCCGCCGCCGGGCCGGATGGCTTCCTGATCGTGGACAAGGTGAAATCGGCAGATGCGACCTGTGCCGTTGCACGGCTGGAGGCGGGCGGTGCAGAGGGTGCTCGACGTGGCCAGCTTTCCGTCATCGGCATCGGGCCGGGGCAGCAGGAATGGCGCACACCGGAAGCGACCCGGCTGATTGCCGAGGCAGACGAGCTTGTCGGCTACGGCTTCTATATCGATCTGCTGGGCCGCGAGGCGCGCGGCCGGATGCGGCGCGATTTCGCGCTGGGCGAGGAAGAGGCACGCTGCCGCTACGCGCTGGAAGCCGCCGGCGAGGGGCGCAAGGTGGCGCTGATCTGTTCCGGCGATGGCGGAATCTTCGCCATGGGGGCGCTGGTCATGGAGCTTCTGGACCGCGACGAGAGCGAGGGCGGTGTGTCCGCTGCCGCGCGGCGGGTGGCGCTGACCCATGTGCCCGGTATCTCCGCGCTTCAGGCCGCGTCGGCGCGGGCCGGCGCGCTTCTCGGGCATGATTTCTGCGCGATCTCGCTCTCGGATCTTCTGACCCCGCGCGAGACTATAGTCCAACGCCTGCACGCGGCGGCGCAGGGCGATTTCGTCATCGCCTTCTACAACCCGGTCTCTCGCCGCCGCCGGACGCTTCTGGCCGAGGCGCGCGAGATCCTGCTCGAGCACCGCCCGGCCGATACGCCGGTCCTGCTGGCGACCTCGCTCGGGCGGCCGGAGGAACGACTTACCTTGAGGCGGCTTGACCAACTGGAAGTGGACGAGGTGGACATGATGACCATCGTCCTCATCGGCTCTTCCGCCTCGCGGCGCATCACCAGCGGCGACATTTCCGCAGGTGCGAACGGCGAGTGGATCTATACCCCGCGCGGCTATGCCAAGCGGATCGACGGAGAAACAGCATGACGGTTCATTTCATTGGTGCAGGTCCCGGCGACCCCGAACTGCTCACGCTCAAGGCGCAGCGGCTGATCGGCTCCTGCCCGGTCTGCCTTTATGCCGGTTCGCTGGTTCCGGCCGAGGTTGTTGCAGGTGCCCCTGAGGGCGCGCGGGTGATCGACACCGCGCCGCTGGCGCTGGACGAGATAATCGACGAGATCGAAGCCGCCCATGCGCGCGGTGAAGACGTCGCCCGCGTCCATTCCGGCGACCCGTCGCTCTATGGCGCCATCGCCGAGCAGGTGCGCCGCCTGCGCGCGCTCGGCATTCCCTATGACATCACGCCCGGCGTGCCGGCCTATTGCGCCGCCGCCGCCGGAATGGGGCAGGAGTTGACGGTTCCGGAAGTGGCGCAGAGCGTCATCCTGACCCGGACCTCGATGAAATCCACTGGCATGCCCGAGGGTGAGGACCTGGCCACGCTCGGTGCCTCGCGGGCCACGCTGGCAATTCACCTCTCTGTGCGCAACCTGCTGGAGATCGAGCGGCAACTGTCGCCGATCTATGGGCCGGACTGCCCGGTGATCGTTGCCTATCGCGTCGGTTGGCCGGACGAGATGTATATCCGGGGCACTCTGTCGGACATCCGGAACAAGGTGCGCGCCGAAAAGCTCACCCGCACCGCGCTTGTCTTCGTGGGGCGGGTGTTCGAGGACCATGACTTCCCGGATTCGGCGCTCTACGACCCGGAAATTCCGCACGTCCTGCGCCCTAGGCCAAAGCGCTGACCCGGTTCGCCCGGGCGTCCATCCGCCCGGCCACACTCCTGGAGAATATGGCAATTCCAGAGAGTTGAGCGCGCCACCCACTCCCGTGCGCAATTTTTTATCCGCGTGATTCCGCTCGGTGACCGGATCGGTTGGTTCGGGCCCTTTCCCGATGCGGAAAATGTCGCGCGTGAAAAATGAATCGTAGATTTGTACGAATGTTCTGTTACCGTAACATAAGGTGCTGCGGCATTATTTCGTCGCTGGCGCCCTAGGGAGATTGAAAACTTGGTCTTGGAACTCGTCAGTTTTGGAGAAGAGTCACCAAGCGGTGAAAACCTTGAATACGAGTCGGTTTTTACTGAGTTGGAGATTGCGGCACAGCCCGGTCAGGAGCGCCAGATGGGCTCTGAGATCGTGGCCGCGGAAGAGCCCGACTATGGCGATGTGATCCAGAAAGCGAAGGCGGTTCTGGAGCACAGTCATGATGTGCGTGCCGCCATTCACCTGGCGAATGCGGAATTGCGTCGGAACGGCTTCGTCGGCTTTGCCGAGGCCACCAGCTATATCCGTGGATGCGTCACGCAGTTCTGGGATACGTTCCACCCGCAACTGGACGAGGATGACGGCGATCCGACGATGCGTGTGAACGCCGTGCGTGGGCTGGCGGCGCCCGAAACCATAATCCACGCGCTCCGCCTCGCAAACATGACCGACAGCAACAATTTCGGTCGGATGTGCCTGCGCCACAAGATGATCCTCGACGGCGAGATCGACCCGCATGGCGACGAGCACCTTCCCGACTCGGGCGGGTTCTCGGCGGCGTTCAGGGATACCGACGAAGAGGTGATGAAGGGGATCATCGACGCTGTCCGTCAGGCGTCTGAAGATATTGCCGCGATCGAGGCGACGTTCGATGAAAAGATCGGAAGCCTCGGCCCGGATCTGAGCGAGGCGAGAAAGACCCTCTTGCGGATACTTTCGATCCTTTCGGCGGAAACCGGCATGGATGTCCAGGCCGCGCCAGAAGTGGAGGAGGCGGCTGAAGAGGCTGCACCCGCAGGACGCCCCGGCGGCTCCGGTGGCCCGCCCGGTGCCATTCTGAACGACCGCGACGTGCTCGCGGCCATCGACAAGATTATCGAGTATTATGCCCGTTACGAGCCGTCCAACCCGGTGCCTATTCTGCTGAAGCGCGCGCGCCGATTGGTGGGCGCGGATTTCATTACGATCGTCAACGACCTCGCACCGCTCGGGCTGGATCATGTCCGGCTGGTTGGTGGTCTGGAAACTGACGAAAAAGCCGATCCGAAGCCCGAAAAAGGCGGAAAGAAAGGCTAGCGAATAACGAGGTCGGCCCTGGCCGGAGGCTGACCGAAATAAAGGGAGAATCTGATGTCCAGTTCACAGAAGTTTCTTGGTCGTAACCGCGCGCCAAGAGTCCAGATCGAATATGACGTGGAACTCTATGGCGCACAGAAAAAGGTACAATTGCCTTTCGTCATGGGCGTCATGGCCGACCTCGCCGGCAAATCCGAGGTTGAACAGCCCGGCGTTGCCGACCGCAAGTTCCTTGAGATTGACGTGGATAATTTCGACAGCCGCATGAAGGCGATGAAGCCGCGCGCGGCCTTCTCCGTTCCGAACACGTTGACCGGCGAGGGCAACCTGTCGGTCGACCTGACCTTCGAGAGCATGGAAGATTTCTCGCCGGCTGCCGTCGCCGAGAAGGTCGCACCGCTCCGGCAACTGCTCGAGGCCCGCAAGGAGCTGTCCAACCTGATGACCTACATGGATGGCAAGCCCGGAGCAGAGAACCTGATGGCCAAGGTCATGGCCGATCCGGCGCTGATGAAGTCGCTCGCGGCGCAGGCCGCTCCGACCGAAGAAGGCGATAGTGGCGACAGTGAGGGAAAGGAATAAGCCATGGCAGAAGAAGCCCTCGAATCCGCGGCCGGTGCACAGGCCGCAGTAACAACGGAATCCGATTTCTCGGCACTGCTTCAGCAGGAATTCCGCCCACGCACGGACACGGCGAAGGCGGCCGTGGAAAGCGCGGTCAAGACGCTTGCCCAGCAGGCGCTCGAAAGCACCGCGACGATTTCCGATGACGTGCTGGAATCGCTTGAGGCGATCATCGCCGAGATCGACCAGAAACTGACCGCCCAGATCAACAAGATCCTCCACCACGAAGAATACCAGCAGCTCGAAAGCGCCTGGCGTGGCCTGCATCACCTGGTGAACAACACCGAATCCGACGAGATGCTGAAGATCCGGGTGATGAACATCTCCAAGAAGGAGCTGCACAGGACCCTGAAGCGCTACAAGGGCACCGCCTGGGACCAGTCGCCGATCTTCAAGAAGCTCTACGAGGAAGAATACGGTGTCTTCGGTGGCGAGCCTTATGGCTGCCTTGTCGGCGACTATCATTTCAACCACAGCCCGCCCGATGTCGAGCTGCTGGGCGAAATGGCCAAGATCTCGGCCGCGATCCACGCGCCCTTCATCACAGGGGCAGATCCCTCGCTTATGCAGTTCGATAGCTGGCAGGAACTCAGCAATCCGCGCGATCTGACCAAGATCTTCCAGACGCCGGAATATGCCGCCTGGCGTAGCCTGCGCGACAGCGAGGATTCCCGGTATCTCGGCCTTACCATGCCGCGTTTCCTGGCCCGCCAGCCCTATGGCGCCAAGGGCGATCCGGTGGACGAGTTCGACTTCGAGGAAGAGACTGGCAACGCCGAATCCGAGTATTTCAGCTGGGCCAACTCGGCCTATGCGATGGCGGCCAACATCACCCGGTCCTTCAAGCTCTATGGCTGGTGCTCGCGCATCCGTGGCGTGGAATCGGGTGGCGTCGTGGAAGGGTTGCCGACCCATACCTTCCCAACGGCGGACGGTGGCGTGGACATGAAATGCCCGACCGAAATCTCGATCCCGGAACGTCGGGAGGCCGAGCTTTCCAAGAACGGCATGATGGCCCTGATCCACCGCAAGAATTCGGATCTTGCCGCATTCATCGGCGCGCAGTCTCTGCACAAGCCGGTCGAGTACGATGATCCGGATGCGACGGCGAATGCCAATCTTGCCGCGCGCCTGCCCTACCTCTTCGCGACCTGCCGCTTCGCGCACTACCTGAAGAAAATGGTCCACGACAAGATCGGCTCCTTCAAGAGCCGTGACGACATGGAGACGTGGCTGAAGAAGTGGATCAATGAGTACGTGGACTATAACGCGGCGCACTCCACCGAAGAGACCAAGGCTAGAAAGCCACTCACGGCGGCCGAGGTGAGAGTGGAAGAGGTCGAAGGAAATCCCGGATATTATACCTCGCAGTTTTTCCTTCGGCCTCATTACCAGCTCGAGGGACTTACCGTGTCTCTCCGGCTGGTAGCCAAATTGCCGTCCGAAAAGGGACAGTGATCGTAGATCGGGCGTCATCGGCCGTCGCCCGATCATTCTCAAAGGCGGAAAGACCGCCGGATTATTTAAGGAGAGAGCACTATGGCTGTTGACATGTTCCTCGATATCGAGGGTGAGATCGAAGGTGAATCTCAAGACTACGAACATTCGAAAGAAATCGACGTTCTGGCATGGTCATGGGGTATGTCCCAGTCCGGCACCTTCCACGTCGGTGGCGGTGGCGGTTCCGGCAAGGCCAATTTTCAGGATATCTCCGTGACCAAGTGGGTCGATGTGTCGTCCCCTGTCCTGATGCTATATTGCGCAAACGGGGATCACTTCAAGAGTGCGGTCCTGACAGTCCGCAAGGCTGGCAAAACGCCCGTTGAGTACATCGTCATGACGATGACCGACGTCCTGATCACGTCCGTTTCGACCGGCGGTTCCGGCGGTGAAGATCGTCTTACCGAGAACGTGACGCTGAACTTCCGTCAGATCGAAGTGAACTACAAGCAGCAGAGCCCGGCTGGCGATGTAGAGAGTGAGAAGGACTTCGGCTGGAATATCGCCGAGAACGTGCAAGTCTAAGACTTTGCGCAAGAATTGCACCACCGGAGATTTATACGGTGGTGCATCTCGACCTGAACGACCTGAAGATTGGAGACCCCCGTGCAAAGCCGTGCCCATGAGCTTCTGCTTGCCAATGACCTGAACGGGGCTCTTGAAGAGTTGCAGGATGCCGTGCGTGCAAAACCTGCTGACCCGAAGTTGAGAGTATTCCTTTTCCAACTGCTCTGCGTGTTGGGCGACTGGAAACGGGCGATCAATCAACTGAAGCTTTCCGCGACCATGGATGAAGACGCGCTGGAGATGGCGCAGGCCTATCGCGAGGTCATCCGCTGCGAGGTCTTCCGCGAGAAGGTCTTCGTCGGAGAGCGCGAGCCGCTCGTCTTTGGAGAGCCCAATAGCTGGATTGCGCTGCTGATGGAGGCGCTCAAGCTGCTTGCCGCCGGCAAGGCGGAGCAGGCAGCCGAGCTGCGTGCCCAGGCCTTCGAAGCGGCACCGGCCATCGCCGGCGAGGTGAATGGCAAGGCCTTCGAATGGATCGCCGACGCGGATATGCGTCTTGGCCCGGTTCTGGAAGCGGTCGTCAACGGCCGGTATTTCTGGATGCCGTTTGCCGCGATCCACGAAATGCATGTCGATGAACCGACCGACCTGCGTGACGCCGTCTGGACCGGCGCGCGGATCACGCTGCGCAATGGTGGCGAAGTCACGGCTTTCATTCCCACCCGTTATCCCGGAACGACCGAGGCGGGCGACGGGGCTGAAATGCTGGCTCGGATGACGACGTGGTCGGATGCGGGGGCAGAGACTTTTATCGGCCGTGGCCAGCGCCTGCTGGCAACCGATAGCGAAGATGTTGCCCTAATGGATCTGCGCAACCTGCGGTTTGAAGACTCTGAGGAGGCTTCCGAGCCCCCATCCGGGGGCTGATCCATGGCCGACAAGACCATCGACGACAGGCTACAGCCGTCCTTGCTCGACCGGCTCACGGATGACGCGCCCGACCAGATGTCGGAGTCTCGGGACACGAGGGTCATCGATGTTCGTAAACTGCGTGAGATCCTGAAGCGTGACCTCGCCTGGCTGTTGAACACGACCAATAACGAGAGTTTCATTGACCGGAAGAAATATCCCCACGCCTTCAGGTCTGTATTGAATTATGGCGTCAAACCCGTTGCGGGTGGAAGCACGACGCAGCGGCGGGTCGAGAACATCCGGCAAGCCATCATGCAGGCCGTGCGGGAGTTCGAGCCGCGGATGCGACCGGAATCGCTCGAAGTTCTGCTCCGGGACGAGGAAAGCGCCACGAATATGTCCGTGTTCTTCGATATTCACGGGGATATGTGGGCGCAGCCCTTGCCGATGGAGCTTTACCTGCGTTCCGAGATCGACCTGATGACTGGCCACATGACTCTGGAACAGGGAAGCTGAACGGATGGACACCCGGCTGCTGCGCCATTACGAATCCGAGCTGGCCTATCTGCGGGAGATGGGCGCGAACTTCGCGGAAACCTATCCCAAGATCGCCGCCCGTTTGGGCATGGACGGGCTCGAGGTTCTCGACCCTTACGTGGAACGGCTTCTGGAAGGCTCCGCCTTCCTTTCGGCGCGCGTCCAGCTCGAACTGGAACTGCAATATCCGCAATTCACCAGCCATCTGCTGGAGCTGGTCTATCCGCATTACCTGGCGCCCACGCCATCGATGATGGTCGCGCAGCTTCATCCGGATCTCGATAACACCGTGCTGACCGATGGCTATGTCGTGGAGCGTGGAACCGCGCTGCGCTCCAGTTCGCCCGACGGCTCCACGGTGCCTTGCATCTTTCGCACCGGGATGGACCTGACGCTCTGGCCGGTGGAGATTTCCGAGGCCGAATATATCGAGAGCCGCGCCGATGTGCTCGCTGCGCAGGTCGACTGCAATACCGAGGCCCGTGCCGCGATCCGGCTGCGTATCCGCCGCCCCGATGGCAACCCGCTCAACGAATTGTCGCTCGACGCGCTGACCTTTTTTGTCGGCGGGCAGGGGGCGCCGGGCTGGAAGCTGCTGGAACTTCTCTGCACCGAGACGCTGGGCCTTGTCGCGCGCTCGACCGACCGGCGCGCGGATTGGGTGGAGCCGCTGAAGGGCGAGTTGCGCCACCGTGGTTTCTCCCCCCGCGAGGCGTTGTTGCCGACACCGCGGCGCAGTTTCGACGGCTACCGGCTGTTGCAGGAATATTTCGCCATGCCGGAGCGGTTCTTCTTCGTCGAGGCGACGGGCCTGTCGAGGGCCATCCTGCAGACCGCCGATGCGCAGGTGGATCTCTACATCCTGCTGCGCGACGGGATGCCGGAAATCGCGCCCACGGTGCGGCCCGAAGCCTTCAAGCTGAACTGCGTGCCGGCGGTGAACCTCTTTCACAAGCGCTGCGACCGGGTGCATGTCGTCAACCAGGATTTCGAGCAGCATATCGTGGTCGACCGGACCGCACCGCTCGACTACGAGGTCTATTCGCTGGAGAGCGTCACCGCGATCGGCACCGAGGGAGAGCTGGATGTTCCGTTCCAACCCTTCTACTCGGTCGATGACCTGACGCCGCTGGGCGAGGGCGGGCGCTGTTTCTATACCATCCGGCGCAAGATGCGCCAGCGCACGGAGCGTGAGCGGCTGCGGGGCGGACGGACGAATTACCTTGGCTCGGAAACCTTCGTCTCGCTCGTGGATGGCGACAACGCGCCGTACAAGTCCGAAGTTAGCCAGCTTGCGGTTCGGGCGATGGTGACCAACCGCGACCTTCCGATGTTGCTCACCACCGGGGCGCCGGATGTGTTCCACCTGCCCGATGGGGGGCCGGTGGGCATGGTGACGACCCCGGTCTCGCCCACGCGGCCGCGCCCGTCCTTCGCGCATGGCGACGCGGCTTGGCGGTTGATCTCGCATCTGGGGCTCAACTACCTGTCGATTGCCGATAGCGAGGGCGGCACTGCGGCGGCCACGATCCGGGAGCTGATCGGGCTTTACGTGCCCGAGGGAGACCGCGGCATGCGCCGGCAGCTCGAAGGACTGACCCGCGTCTCCTCCTCGCCAAAGGTGCGCCGGATGACGGACGAGGTCCTCTCCACTGCCGTGCGCGGGCTTGAAGTGAAGCTGGAATTCGACGAGAGCTTCTTCGAGGGTGGTTCCGTCTATCTTCTGGGCGCGGTGCTCGAGCATTTCTTCCGCGGCCATGCAACGATCAATTCCTTTACCGAAACCGCTTTGTTTAGCCAGCAGCGAGGAGAGCTGAAGCGATGGCGTCCTCAGACGGGCCACGGCCGGATCATCTGAACTGGTTCGCCGGGCTGCAGGAGCGCCCCGGCGACTACCACATCTACCTGGCGATGCGGCTGCTCGACGCCGCTCGGGAGGGCAAGCGCGGGCTGGGTGCAACCCATCGGCCGGTGGAAGACAAGATGCGCTTCGGCCAGGAGCCGTCCCTGTCCTTCCCGCCGACGACCCTTACGAAGTTTCGCCCCGCCGAAGGCGAAACGCCGGCCGTGCTCATCAATCGCTTCTTCGGCTTTTTCGGTCCGAACGGACCGTTGCCGCTGCATCTGACCGAATTTGCCCATGACCGGCTGGTAAACGAGCGCGACCCGACACTCGTGGCTTTCGCCGACATGCTTACCCACCGCTTGGCCACGCTGCTTTTCCGGGCCTGGAAGACGGGGCAGCCGGCAGCAGATTTCGACCGTGGTCCGGGTGGACCGGTGGAAGTTGCGGTGGCGGCGCTGTCGCGGCTGCATGGCAGCGCGCTCAGGGACCGCGATGCCATGCCGGACCTGGCAAAACGGCATTTCGCGGGCCACCTGGCGCCGGGGCCGCGCACGCCCGAGGCGCTGGTCTCCATGCTGTCGCTGTTCTTCGGAACGGATGCCCATATCGAGGAATTCATCGGCTCTTGGCTGGAGCTGGAACCGGAAGACACCTGGCAGTTGGGCGCGCCCGCGGGCCTTGGGCAGGCGACGGCCATCGGCAGCCGGGTCTGGACGCGCTCGGCCAAGTTTCGGCTCACGCTCGGCCCGCTGTCCAGGGAGGCCTATCAGCGGCTTCTGCCGGGCGGCGAGTCGCTCAGGCGGCTCGCGGCGATCGTGCGCAACCATGTCGGGGACACGCTCGACTGGGACGTGAACCTGGTGCTGCGGGCAGAGGACGTACCGCCGGCCAAGCTGGGCGCGGATACGCAGCTGGGACTGACAAGTTGGATCGGGGACCGGGCAGAGATGGGCGACGCGGATGATCTGTTCGTGGCGCCCGAGAGGGATATTCGACCGGCGGCTTGAACAGGGCCGCGGTTCTTGGAGGGAAGGGACATTTCATGTCGGAAATCAGCAGGGTAGCACTTTTCGGTAAGCTCAACGAGCTGGGGTACAAGGCGGTCGAGGGGGCCACGGTTTTCTGCAAGATGCGTGGGAACCCCTATGTCGAAATCGTGCATTGGTTGACGCAGATCGTGCAGCTGCCTGATAGCGATATTCACCGTATCATGAAGCATTACGATCTGGAGCCGGCGCGACTGGCCGCGGACATGCAGCGCGCGCTCGATGCGCTGCCGCGGGGGGCGACCTCGATCAGCGACCTCTCCACGCATCTGGAAAACGCGATGGAACGGGCCTGGGTCTATGGCTCGCTTATGTTCAATTCCAACCAGGTCCGCACCGGCCACCTGATCCTCGGCATGGTCAAGACCTCCGAGCTGCGCCACGTGCTTCACGGCATTTCGGGCGAGTTCAAGAAGGTCGGCGCGGATGACCTCTCCGACAATTTCCCGACCGTCGTGGATGGCTCGCCGGAGGACAGGCTGCGCCCGCAGGACGGCTCCGTCACCGGCGGCGGCGCGGTGCCTGGCGAGGCATCGGGCGCGATGGCGCCGGCGCAGATGGGCAAGGAGGAAGCGCTCAAGCAATTCTGCACCGACATGACGGCGCAGGCGCGAGAGGGCAAGATGGACCCGATTGTCGGGCGCGATGACGAGATCCGCCAGATCGTCGATATCCTGATGCGGCGGCGGCAGAACAACCCGATCCTCACCGGCGAGGCTGGCGTGGGCAAGACAGCCGTCGTGGAGGGGTTCGCCCAGCGGATCGCGCGGGGCGATGTGCCGCCTTCGCTCAAGGATGCGCGGTTGCTCTCGCTCGACGTGGGCCTTTTGCAGGCCGGTGCCTCGATGAAGGGCGAGTTCGAGAACCGGCTGCGCTCGGTGATCGACGAGGTGCAGGCGTCGACAGTGCCGATCATCCTCTTCGTTGACGAGGCGCACACGCTGATCGGTGCCGGTGGTGCGGCGGGAACGGGCGACGCGGCGAACCTGCTGAAGCCGGCGCTTGCACGCGGCACGCTCCGCACCGTGGCCGCGACCACCTGGGCCGAGTACAAGAAGCATATCGAGAAGGATCCGGCGCTCACCCGGCGTTTCCAGGTGATCCAGGTCGACGAACCGGACGTCAAGAAGGGCGTCCAGATGATGCGCGGCATCGCCTCCATGCTGGAGAAGCACCACAAGGTGCAGGTGCTCGACGAGGGCATCGAGTCGGCGGTGAAGCTTTCCGCGCGTTATATCCCGGCGCGGCAATTGCCGGACAAGTCGGTCTCGGTGCTTGATACGGCCTGCGCCCGCGTGGCGGTGAGCCAGCACGCGGTTCCCGCCGAGGTGGATGATTGCCGCAAGCGGATCGACGCGCTGACGACCGAGCTGGAGATTATCGACCGCGACGAGACTGCCGGTTATGACGTGGACGAGCGCCGCGCCGCAACCATCGAAATGAAAGCCGCCGAAGAGGAACGGCTGAAAGGGTTGGACGAACGCTGGCAGCAGGAAAGGGGCGTGGTCGAGGCCATCCTCGCGCTCCGGGCGAAGCTGCGCGAAGGCGGGATGCCTGTTGACGAACACCTGGAAGAGAGTTCCGCGTCAGAGGGCGAGGCCGCCACAGCCGAGGAAGCTGCCACCGACGCGGCCGCCGAAGCGGGCGATGCGCCCGAAGCGGCAGAAGACGCTCCTGAGCAGAGCATCGATCGTGCAGCGCTCATTGCGGAGCTGCGCGCCAAGAACAAGGAACTGGAGGCGATCCAGGGCGAGCACCCGCTGATCCTGCCCATCGTTGATGCGCAGGCGGTGGCGAGCGTCATCGGCGACTGGACGGGCATCCCCGTGGGCCGGATGGTCCGCAACGAGATCGACACTGTCCTGCACCTGCAGGATCACCTCGCCAAGCGGGTGATCGGGCAGGACCACGCGATGCAAATGATTTCCAAGCGCATCCAGACCAGCCGTGCCGGGCTCGACAACCCCAAGAAACCGATCGGTGTCTTCCTGCTGGCCGGTACTTCGGGCGTCGGCAAGACGGAGACGGCGCTGGCGCTGGCCGAAGTGCTCTATGGCGGCGAGCAGAACGTCATCACCATCAACATGTCCGAATACCAGGAGGCACATACGGTCAGCTCGCTCAAGGGCGCCCCTCCGGGTTATGTCGGCTATGGCGAGGGTGGCGTTCTGACCGAAGCCGTGCGGCGCAAGCCCTATTCGGTGGTGCTGCTCGACGAGGTCGAGAAGGCGCACCCGGACGTGCATGAACTGTTCTTCCAGGTCTTCGACAAGGGCCAGATGGAAGACGGCGAAGGCCGCGTGATCGATTTCAAGAACACGCTGATTCTGCTGACCTCGAATGCGGGGTCCGAGCTGATCATGGACATGTGCTCCGATCCGGACCTGCTGCCGGAACCGGAGGGGATCGGGCAGGCGCTACGCGACCCGCTGCTCAAGATCTTCCCTGCGGCACTGCTCGGCCGGCTCGTGACCATCCCCTATTACCCGCTGACCCCGGAGGTGATCGGAAAGATCGCCGTTCTCCAGCTCGACCGCATCAAGAAGCGGGTGGAGGAAAGCCATGGCGTGCCCTTCAACTATACCGACGCCGTGGTCGACACCATTGTCGGGCGCTGCCAGGAACTGGAGTCAGGTGGGCGGATGATCGACGCCATTGTCACCAACACCATGCTGCCCGAGGTCTCGGCAGAGTTCCTGCGGCGGATGATGATGGAAGAGGAAATCAACGGCGTGACGGTGGACGCGGCCAACGGCGATTTCACCTATGATTTCGTCTGAACGCTCAGGCGTCTGGATATTTGGAGCATTGCCTGCCCGGGTGTAGACTCGGGCAGGTTGAATGATTGGATTGGCCATGAGTATTAAAATTGACAAGAGCAAGATTAAGGACTTCCCGATCCGGATGGAGTGCAGCTCGTGTTCCGACCCGCTGGTGCTTGTGGCGGCGCGTATCGACGAAGGTTTCAACGAGCCTTCCAGGGCCCGGATCGAGTTCATCTCCGATACTCCCAATATCGATCTGGACGATCTCATGGGCCGCGGTATCTCGCTGACGGCCAAGGTGCCGGACGGCGCCGACAGGCTCGAATCGGGCGCCCGCGAGCGCAAGCATGTCGGTATATGCGTCAATGCGCGTTTCGTCGGCACCTATGACGGGGCCTGCCATTACTGGGCCGAAATCCGGCCCAGGATGTGGTTCCTTTCGCTCAACAAGGATTGCCGGATCTTCCAAGACAAAACCGCGCCGGACATCATCAAGGAAGTGCTGCAGGATTACGGCGTGACTTTCGACGAGCGGCTGAGCGAAAGTTATCGGTCCCGCGTTATCTGCGTGCAGTATCGGGAGACCGATCTCGCTTTCATCCATCGCCTGATGGAGGAGGAGGGGATCCATTATTTCTTCGAGTACGATGGCGACGAAAAGATGGTGCTGCATGACGATTCTGCGGCCCATACCCCAGTGCCCGCCGATGACACGATCCGTTTCCTGGAATTGAACGATCCCAGCCGGCGTGACCTCGAGCATTTCTTCGAGTGGTATATCGACCATGCCGCCACCACCGGAAAATACACCCAGACGGATTACAATTTCGAGAAACCCAAGGCGGATCTGGAAACCTTCCGCTCCCTGCCCAAGGGAAAGCACGACCTGAAAGAACGCGAGATATACGACTATCCCGGCCATTACCGGGAAACCTCGGATGGCGAGTTCTATTCCAAGGTGCGGATGGAAGAACGCGCGATCCATTACCGCACATGGCGCGGCACGGGGCTGGTGTCGAATATCGAGGTCGGCAAGGTATTCAAGGTCTCCAAGCACGAGGTGACGGGAGAGGGCGAGGAATTCGTCGTGCGCTCCGCGACCCATCTGTTCCAGCTCAACGAACGCGAGCTGAACACGTTGGAAATCAGCCATTTCCCCTCCGGTTCCGTGCGTGCCGAGATCGACTTCAACGATCCCTACCAGGTTCGGGTCCTGGCGATTCCAAAGCAGGAGAAATTCCGCCCCGCACCGGTCACCCCCTGGCCCGAGATTGCCGGATGTCACACCGCCGTGGTCACCGGACCGAGCGGCGAGGAGATCTATACCGACAAGTATGGCCGCATCCGGATCCAGTTCCACTGGGACCGGCTGGGCAAGATGGACGAGAAATCCACCTGTTGGGTGCGTTGCATGATGCCCTGGACGGGAAAGAAATGGGGCATGATCGGCATCCCGCGGATGGGCCAGGAAGTCGTTGTCCAGTTCGAGGAGGGCGATCCGGACCGGCCGCTCGTCATCGGCATGCTCTACAATGCAGACACGATGCCGCCCTATGAGCTGCCCGCCAACATGACCCAGACAGGGATCAAGTCCCGCTCCACGAAAGAGGGCAGCAACCAGAATTTCAACGAGCTGCGTTTCGAGGACAAGAAGGGCGAGGAGGAGGTCTATTTCCACGCCGAGAAGAATTACAACCAGGTCGTCGAGAATGACGCGACGATCAAGATCGGCTTCGACGACATGGACAAGGGCGATCTCACGCAGGAGATCTACCACGACAAGACCGAGGAAGTCGGCAACGATCTGAAGGTGAAGATCGGCTATGGCGACGGGGGCAAGAGCCCGGGCGACATGACGCACGAGGTCTATAATGACCGCACCGAGACCATTGGCAACAATTTCAAGACAACGGTCCAGAAGGGCGACCACGAGAACACCGTCAAGAAGGGCAACATGAAGAACACCGTCTCGATGGGCAATTTCGAAGAGACGATCTCGATGGGCAACCACACGACGAAAGTGTCGCTGGGCAAGACCGAGCATGAGGCAATGCAGTCGATCGAACTCAAAGTAGGAGCGAACTCGATCAAGATCGACCAATCGGGCGTCACCATCAAAGGCATCATGGTCAAGATTGAGGCGCAGGCGATGGCCCAGACCAATGCGCCGATGGTCAAGATTAATGGTAGCGGGATGGTCATGATCCAGGGCGGCCTGGTGAAGATCAACTAAGGCTGGGAGCACGAGATGGGCGGACGGTTCGAAGACCTCAACAAGATACCGCAAGTGCCGGCAGCGCGGATAATGGCCCAGACCAACCTGTCGCTGGAGACCGAGTTGGAAGGACCGGCATCGGCGGGTGTGTCGCAAGTGCTGGCTGAGTTGGGCGGGCGGGAAGCCGTGACCGCGAAGGTGGATATGCTCAAGGTTATGGCGGCGAGCCTGCCGCCGCGGGAACTGACATGGTGGGCCTGTCTGGCGGGCCGCGACGTGATCGGGCAGGAGGCCACGCCGCCAGCGACACTGGCGGCTGCCGAAGCGTGGGTTTTCCGACCGTCGGAAGAGACCCGCGAAGCCGCCTTTCGTGCCAGCGAGGCCGCCGGGCCGAGGGACAATACCTCGCTCTGCGCCTTGCTTGCCGTCTATGCGGACGGAACATTGGGTCCCGGCGATCTCAAGGAATTTCCGGCCCCCGAGGGCGGGGCCGCCGCGATCGCCTTCGGGATGAACGTCATGGCGATCGACGCACGCGGTGGCGATTTTACCGAGGCGGCAGACCTGATGCTGGATCGGGCGCTGGATATCGCACGGGGCGGCAACGGGCATGTGGAGCAGAAGAACGGGGAGGACGAATGACGTCTCGACCGTTGCTTTCGTCGCGTAAGTGCCTGAAAGTTACGGGGTACGGAAAGACACGCGGGTATCCTCAATGAATGTGGTTTTGCACTTCCAGTCGTCGGGCTCGATCCCGGGCGATGGCCGACCGGTCGCCATGGTCGGCAACTCGCTGACGATCGGGCGGGGCAAGAATAATGACCTCGTTCTGCCCGACCCGGACCGGCTGATTTCGTCAAATCACTGCGCCATCGAGGACCAGAACGGAAATGTCGTGGTCATCGACCTGTCGACCAACGGCACATTCCTGAATTACGGCAAGATCCCTCTGGGCAAGGTGCCGACCCCGCTCAACGACGGCGATATTCTGAGCATCGGGAATTACGAACTGGCCGTGGCTATCTCGACGGGAAAGGAGACCGGGCAGCCGGCCCTGCTGGATCCGGTCCAGGGCAGGTCCGTTTCGCCACGCGGCGCGCGTCCCGACCAGGACCTGGAGGGGCTGCTGGATGCGCCCTCGATGAGCCAGCAAAAGGATGTGATCAACGAACTGCTCGACTCTCCCGGAGGCCCGGTCGGCCCCAAGGGCATCATGCGGCCCGAGCTGGGCGAGGACGGGCTACTGCCGCCGCTGGGCGAGGGGGAGGAAGATGACATCCTTGGCAAGGGGCCCGATCCGGACTCGCTGTTGGGCGCCAGTCAGGGCTTGGACAGCTCCTCGTTGAATGACCACATGAACCTGCCGAAAACGGCGAGTTCCACCATACCTGACGATTGGGACCTGGATCTGCCCGTCAGCCCGCTCGGCCGGGATGCGCCGGCCGACAACAAAAACCCCTTTGCCGAAGACCCCTTTGCCGAATCCTCCATACCGGGAAGCGCACCGTCCGGGGTTGGGTCCGGCGCGGCCTTCATTCCGGAGGATCTCGATCTCGGTATCGGTGCGCCCGGAGGCGGGACGCCCGCGAAAACCACGCCCGCGCCCGAAACAGCGGCGGAAAAGCCGGCGCCACTGGCGTCCGAGCCCGCCCCACCGGTTGCGCCCCCGGCCGAACCTGTCATTGCACCTTCGCCCGCGCAGGCTACACCGCCCGCACCCGCAGCCGCACCCGCAGCGCCCCAACCCGGAACGCAGGATGCGGAATTGTTGAAGATCCTTCTCGATGCGGCGGGCGTCGGAGAGGTCGACCTGTCTGACGAGGAAGCTCCGGTCGTTACTGCCGAGCGCCTCGGCAACGTGTTGCGGATCGTCATTCACGGGCTGCGCGAGATCCTGATGACGCGCAGCTCCATCAAGTCCGAGTTCCGCATTGACCAGACGCGCATTTCGCCGAGTGGCAACAATGCGTTGAAATTCTCGGTGACGCCGGAAGAGGCCGTTGAGGCGCTCGTGGGACCGCCGCGCCGCGGCTACCTCGCGGCCGAACTGGCCGCGGATCAGGCGTTGCAGGATATCAAGGCGCACGAGGTCGCAACGATGACGGGAATGGAAGCGGCCCTGAAAGGCGTGCTCCGGCGGCTCTCGCCCGAGGCACTCGAGTCCGAGATCACCAGTGCCGGTGGCATCGGCAGCCTGCTGAAGGGGCGCAAGGCGCGCTATTGGGAAACCTATGAACGCATCTATGCCGACGTGGCGGATGCGGCAGAGAATGATTTTCACGAGCTGTTCAGCCGGGAATTCGCCCGTGCCTACCAGGAACAGCTCAACAAGTTGAAGGGCGGATCATGAACAAGGGCGGGAAACGCTGATGTCCTGGGAGAGCAAGGTTCTTTGGAGCGAAGGGCTGTTCCTTCAACCGCAACATTTCCAGCAGGCCGACCGTTACATGGAAAGCCAGCTTGGCGGGCTGGCAGGGCGGATCCGGCCTTATGGCTGGGGTGTGAGCGAGCTGAAGATCAACGAGGAGATGCTGAAGACCGGCCAGTTCGCGATATCCTCCTGTTCCGGCGTCACCCATGACGGCTCGGTTTTCCGCGTGCCCGAGATCGAGGACCAGCCGCCCTCGCTCGAGGTGCCCTCCACGATCAAGGATTGCATCGTCCATCTCACCATTCCGATCCGCCGGCAGGGCGCGCTCGAAGTGGACATGACCGGGGCGGAGCTCTCGGCGGCCCGGCTGCGGCCCGCCGAGCTGGAAGTGACCGACACGATCGGAACCGGGCGCAAGCCGGCGACGATGGCGGTGGGCAAGCTGCGGCTGCAATTCGCGCTGGATGTGGACGACCTGTCCGATCGCCTGGCGATTCCCATTGCCCGGATCATCGAGGTGAAATCCGACAACGAAATCGTGCTGGATACCGGCTTCGTGCCCAGTTGCATGGATGTGCGCGCGGCCCGTCCGTTGCACAGTTTCCTCAACGAACTGGAAGGGCTTCTCAACCATCGTGCGACGGCCCTTGCCGGGCGTCTGACGCAGGGTGGCACCAAGGGGGCTGCCGAGATTCAGGATTTCCTGCTGCTGCTCACGCTCAACCGGGTGCTGCCGCAGGTCAGGCATATGCTGGCGATCGAGAACCTGCATCCGGAGAGCTTCTATCGCTTCTGCGTTGCCGTGACAGGGGAGCTTGCGACCTTTATCGACCCGAAGATGCGCCCGCCCGATTTCCCGCCCTATCAGCATCACGACCTGACCAAGAGCTTCTCGCCGGTTATTCGGCAATTGCGGCAGTATCTCTCGGCGGTGCTGGAGCAAAACGCGATCTCCATCCCGCTGGAGCCGCGCAAATACGGCATTTCCGTCGGCCTCATCGCCGACCGCAAGCTCATCACCACCGCCGGCTTCGTGCTCGCCGTCACTTCCGACGCGCCGGCCGAGAATGTCCGGCGCCATTTCGCCGGCCAATCCAAGATCGGCCCGGTGGAGGAAATCCGGCAACTGGTCAACTCGGCCCTGCCGGGGATCACGCTGCGGCCGCTGCCGGTTGCGCCGCGCCAGATCCCCTATACCGCCGGTTCTGTCTATTTCGAGCTCGATCCCAAGAGCCAGTACTGGGGCAAGATGACGACCTCGGGTGGCATCGCGGTGCATGTGTCCGGAACCTATCCGGGGCTCAAGATGGAGCTCTGGGCGATCCGCCAGAACTGATAGGAGCAAGGCGAGCAGATCATGGCAAGCGACGATCCTTTCTCCGAAGCCGAAGACAGCGAACGCACGGTTATCCGGCCCAATCCCGGTGGACGGCGCCCGTCGCCTGCCCAGCCAGCCGCCGCCCCGCAGGCGGCGCCCGCCGGTGCCCCTTCGCAACATTCCGCGCCGCAGCCTGACCAGTCAGGGGCGCCCGCTGCCAGTTTCGGGGTGCCGAGTTCGTCGACGCCATCGAGTCGCGCGAACGCGGCCGAGGAAGCCGCGCTGCTGCCGCAATCCTTTACCGGAATGAACCGGCTGATTGCCTGTGCCGTGCCTCTTTTCGCTCTGGTCAGCCGCATTTCGAACCGGGCCCAGCATGCCGACCCGGACCGGCTACGGCAGAATGTCGTGGGCGAAGTGCGGGAGTTCGAGAGCCGCGCCCACCAGGCCGGCTGCACCGACCAGGATGTGAAAGTGGCCCGCTACGCGATCTGCGCCACGCTCGATGACGTCGTTCTGAACACGCCCTGGGGCGAGAACTCCTCGTGGTCGCTGCAGAGCATGGTAGCGACTTTCCACCGCGAGGTTGTCGGCGGCGACCGTTTCTACGACGTGCTGGCACATATGGAAAAGGACCCGCCCAACAATATCGAGCTGCTCGAATTCCTCTACATGTGCATGTCGCTTGGTTTCGAAGGCCGGCTGCGCGCCGATGTGGATCCCAACGGGCCCGCGCGGCACCTTGAAGTGCGGGCGGGGCTTGCCCGGCTGATCCGCAACCAGCGCGGCCCGGTCGAGCGCGAGATCTCGCCGCATTGGAAGGGGCTCGAGGTTCCCAACAATCCCCGCTCGATCTGGCGCCCGGTCTTGATCGCGATGAGCATCGCGGCAGTAATGCTGATGCTGGCCTTCCTTGCCTTCACCTGGGCGCTCGGCGGTTCGACGGAGAGCGTGACCGGACAGATCTCGCGGCTGGAATCCAACGTGCCCCCGACGATCGACATCAAGGCGCCGCCGCCGCCGCCGCCGCCTGCACCGGTTATCGCCGTTCCGGAAAAATTCAAGGAATTCCTGGCCGAGGAGATCACGGAAGGGCTCGTCGAAGTGCTTGGCAATGCCTCTACGGTGACGATCCGCATCAAGGGCGCGGGCATGTTCGCGTCTGGCTCCAATGTGTTGCTGGAGAAGTTCCACAAGCCGGTCAACCGCCTGGCCGAGGCTCTCAACGAAGAGACCGGAGCGATTATCGTGGTTGGCCATACGGATTCGGTGCCGATCCGCTCATCGCGCTATGCCTCCAACATGGAGCTGTCGCTCGACCGGGCCAAGTCGGTCGAGAAGATGATTGCCGCGATGCTGGACAATCCCAGGCGGCTCTCTTCCGAGGGGCGCGCCGAGAAGGAACCGATCGCGTCGAATGAAACGAAGGAAGGCCGCGCCGCCAACCGGCGGATTGAGGTCGTGCTGATGAGGAACGAACCCTGATGTCCGCCGTTCTGCGTTTCTTTACTTCTGCCTACTTCGTCATCTTCATCGTGACGCTGATCCTGTCACTCTGCTTCTGGTTCTTCAGCCCGTGGATCGGCGGCGAGACCTGGCAGCCCTTTGCCGGGTATCTCTGGCGGAGCGTCGTTGTCGGCGTGATGTGGTTCATTGCGCTGCTCTGGATCCTGATCATCGCCATCCGCCGCTCCCGCCGCGACAAGAAGATGGCCAAGGAGATCGTCGAGAGCGTGGCCGAGGATGTGGACCCGAACGATGAAATCGTTCAGGCCGAACTGGAAGAGATGAAGTCCAAGCTGCGCGGGGCGATGACGCAACTGCGCCGCTCGAAAACCGGCCGCCGGCATCTCTACGAGCTGCCCTGGTACGTGATCATCGGGCCGCCGGGGGCAGGCAAGACCACTGCCATCGTCAATTCCGGCCTGCGCCTTCCCTTCGCGGGGGAAGATGGCGAGAGCTCGATTGCCGGCGTGGGCGGTACGCGCAACTGCGACTGGTGGTTCACCGAGGACGCGGTGCTTCTGGACACGGCAGGGCGCTACACCACGCAGGAAGGCAATGCCGATGCCGAGAACGCAGCCTGGCTCGGCTTCCTGAAGATGCTGCGCAAGTATCGCGCGCGGCAACCGATCAATGGCGCGATCGTCGCAATTTCGCTCTCGGACCTTTCGCTGCAGGACGAGATGACCCGGCAGGGCCATGCCGCCGCGATCCGTCGCCGGCTGACCGAACTGCGCGACGAACTGGGCGTTCGCTTCCCGGTCTATGTGCTCTTTACCAAGGCCGACTTGATCGCGGGCTTTACCGAGACCTTCGAGCCGATGGGCAAGGAGGAGCGCGAGCAGGTCTGGGGCTTCACGCTGGAGCTGGACAAGAGCAAGGGCCAGCGCTCGCCGATGGAGAATTTCGATGCTGAGTTCGGTGCGCTTCTGGAGCGGTTGAATGCGCAATCCCTGGAGCGGCTTCAGCATGAGACCGATCCGGCCCGCCGCAGCCTGATTGCCGGGTTCGCCGGGCAGGTCGCCTCTATCCGGCAGGTAGCGCATGATTTCCTGTCCGAGGTCTTCGTGGACAGCCGCTACGAACAGCGTCACATCCTGCGCGGTGTCTATTTCACCTCCGGCACGCAGGAGGGCAACCCGCTCGACCGGTTGATGCTGGCCATGGCGCAGACCTTCGGCATTGGCCGTCAGGCGATTGGCTCGGGCCGTGGGAAGGGACGTTCCTATTTCCTGACCCGGCTTTTCGAGGGCGTGGTGTTCCCGGAGGCAGGGCTGGTCTATATCGACGACAAGGTGGCACGCCGTTATCGCTGGTCGCGCCGCATCGCCATTGCCGCCGCCGTGCTGATCGTACTTGGCGTCGGGGGGCTCTGGGCACGCTCCTACCTGGGCAATCGTGACCTGCTGGCCGAGGCGTCAACGCGGGTTGATGCCTATCAGGAGGCCGCGGCACAGATCCCGGGCAGCCCGATCGGCGATACCGATTTCCCGATCGTCGTTCCGGCGCTGAATATCCTGCGCGACATGCCGACCAACCCGCGCACGCAGGATGTCGATCCCGAGACGCGGCTTGGTTTCGGTCTCTACCAGGGCGAGCTGGTGGGCAACTCGGTGGCCCAGACCTATCGCTCCGCACTCAACCAACACCTGTTGCCACGGGTGCTCCTGCGGCTCGACGAGCAGATGCAATCCTCGATGAGCGATCCGGACCGGCTCTACGAGGCGCTGAAGGTCTACCTGATGCTGGGCCAGCAGGGGCCGATGAACAAGGAGCTGGTGCTGGACTGGATGCGGCAGGACTGGGAACAGTTCTATTCCGGCGCGGTCAACGAGGAATTGCGGGCGGATCTGGAGGGGCATCTCGAAGCCTTGCTCGATCAGCCGATGTTGGAGGTGAACCTGAACGGTCACCTGGTCGAACAGGCGCGGGCGGAGATTTCCGCCATGCCGCAATCGGACCGGATCTATACAGGCATTCTAAACAACGCCGAGGTGCGCGCGCTGCCGCAATGGCGCCCGACAGATGGCAATTCGCAGATCGGGCGCGCCATGCGGCGGACCTCGGGGGCGTCGCTGGGCGACGGGATCGAGGGCATCTATACCCGCTGCGCCTTCCACGATGTCTTTGTGCCGCAGGCCCTGCAGGTCAATGAGCAGCTGGCCAACGAGGCTTGGGTGTTGGGCGAGGTCTCCGAGGACCGGACGGAGGACTTCAAGACGGCAACCACGGTCGGCGTCTTCCAGCTCTATTTCACGGATATGGTGGGGCGCTACGAAGCGATCCTCGCCGATCTCAATATCGTTCCCTTCGACTCGCCTGAACGCGCGGCGGAAGTGACCAACGTGCTGTCGACACCGGCTTCGCCGATCCTGAACGTTCTGGAGCAGGTGGCCAACCAGACAAGGTTGACGGAACCCTGCGACGCGGTAGACGAAGCAGCCGAGGCAGCTGGCGGCGTCGTGGGCAAGGGCGTGGAACGGGTCTTGCGCGCGAGGCTGAGCTTCCCGCAACGTGTCCTGAAGGATGCGGTGCAAGCCAGCCTTGCGGCGAGTTCGGGCGACGAGACGCTGCCGCTGGGCTCCGAGGTCGAACGCCGTTTTACCTGGCTGCACAACATGACCGACCGGCCCGACGGGCAGCCGAGCGAATTGGACGCGTATATTTCCCAGCTCAAGGAAGTTTACCTCGAATTCAACAAGCTGACCTTCAGCGGCGGCACGGGAGACCTGCTCTCCAACCCTGTCATCACCGGTTTCCAGCAGATGGCGAACCTCAAGCCCGACCCGCTCAAGCGCTGGTCGACCCAGATCACTTCCGGCACGACCGGGCTGGGCCGGCAGGGGCTGCGTGCGAAGCTGAATTCGCAATGGCAGGCCGAGGTTCTGCCACTTTGCGAGAAGGCGTTGAGCAACCGCTATCCCTTCGACCGGCGCGCGCAGGCCGACGTCGCCTTGCAGGATTTCACCCGGCTCTTCTCGCCAGGGGGGCTGATCGACGGATTTTTCTCGGAGAACCTTGCCGAGTTCGTGGACATGCACGCGAACCCATGGACCTTCCGGGGCGGTACGGGCGAGGAGCTGGGGATTGCTCCGGCGGTGCTGGTGCAGTTCCAGCGCGCTACGCAGATCCGCGAAACCTTCTTTGCCACCGGCCAACTCGGATTCACGGTGCAACTCACACCGCAGGCCATCGATGCGAAGGCCACGCAAATGTTGCTGGAGTTGCACGGGGTCAAGGTGCGTCAGCAGCGTGGCAGTCGGGCCTCGCCAGAGAATGTCGAGTGGCCGGGGTCTGTCGGGCTTGCCCGCCTGACCGTCGCGCCGCAGCTTCCAAATGGAGAGAGCACGATTTCGCGCGATGGCCCCTGGGCGATGTTCCGCCTGATCGATACCGGGCAGGTGCGCAGCACGACCGAGGATCGTCGACGGCTGTATTTCAGCGTGGGCGGCCGCCGGGTTGTGCTGCTGATGCAGCTCGGTTCGGTCAACAACCCGTTCGGCATGGCAGCGCTGAGCGAATTCAAGTGCCCGACGAACTTCTGATGACCGGGATCGATCTCCTCGGCCCGGTCGGCGCATTTGGCAAGATGCCCTCACAGGGCGATTTCTTCTGGATCGACCTGCCAAGAGGCTTTGCCGCGGTTTGGGACAAATGGCTGAGCAACAGCCTGAAGCGGGCGCGCGGATATCTCGGGGAGCGCTGGCAGGAATGCTATTACACCGCGCCGATCTGGCGTTTCTCGCTGGCTCCGGGGGTAGTTGCGAACCAGGCATTGCTGGGAGTGCTGATGCCCTCGGTGGACCGGGTGGGCCGCGCCTTCCCGTTGACATTGACGGTCCCGGTCGGGGCTTCGGCCGCAAGCCCGATGGGGCATATGTCCTGTGGCGGCATTTTCGATGCGCTTGAGACGCTGGCTCTTGACGCGCTCGATTTCTCGATGACCCAGGAAGCCTTGCGCCGTCGGCTTGCCACGCTGAAAGGCAGCTTCGTGCTGATGCCGGAAGGCGATGCCGCTTCCATTCCCGAGACATTTACGCGGGAGAGTGTCCGCGGCTATTGGAGTGCGCTCATTGGCGAACGAACCGAGTTCCTGGGAACCCCCATGTTGCCGGCGGGGCGGGAACTGGCTGCGATGTTCGACCCGAGCGATGTGTATTGGTCATCGGAGACAACGGTATGAGACAGGTTCGTCATAGCGCAATTTCGCATGTGGGCCGGGTCCGTGAGATCAACGAGGACTGCCTGCTCTCGCTGCCCGAAAGGCAGGTCTGGGCGGTGTCCGATGGCATGGGAGGCCATGCCGCCGGCGATTTTGCCAGCCAGACCGTGGTCGAAACCATCGTGACCGCCCCGGAAACCGGCGATCCGGGCGAGCGGATGCGGGCGATCCGGGCCGCGCTGCACGAGGCCCATGCCAGGATCAAGGATTACGCGATTTCGA
Source organism: Aliiruegeria lutimaris (assembly GCF_900099935.1). Taxonomy (GTDB): domain Bacteria; phylum Pseudomonadota; class Alphaproteobacteria; order Rhodobacterales; family Rhodobacteraceae; genus Tropicimonas; species Tropicimonas lutimaris. Next base: position 178,746 of record NZ_FNEK01000002.1, read on the forward strand.
GCGGGCTCGGAACGGTTGGCGCGACGGTTGTGGTCCTGTTGCTGTCAGAGGCGCATTTTATGGCGTTCTGGGTGGGCGACAGCCGCCTGTACCGTCTGCGCAACGCTCATATCGAGTTGCTTACGCATGACCATTCCCTTGTTGGGGCGCTTGTCGAGGCGGGCGAGCTGACCTGGGACGAGGCCGATCATCACCCGCAAGCCAATGCGATCACGCGGGCGGTCGGGGTGGGCGACGAACTCGAAATCGAGAAACGCCGCGGCGAGTTGCAGCCGGGCGACCGGTTTCTGCTCTGCACCGACGGGTTGAACAAGTATATCGGTTTCGACGAGCTTCAGGCGGAACTGGTCGCGTCTCCGATCGAGACGGTGAGCCAGCGACTGGTCCAGATCGCGCTGGATCGTGGTGGCGCGGACAATGTGTCGGTTATCGTCGTGGACGTTTGAGCCGTGTGAGCCCGTCAGCCGGGCACTGACAGGGTCAGCAACCGGCTGTCGAGCGCATCTATCGTGACTTCACCGTTCGAATTTACCTGTTTCAAGGCTTCTGCATAGCCTTCCGCGCTTTCGGATATCGGGCGGAAAGTGTCGAATATGGGGGTGGCGGTGTGCAGAACGAGCACCTTGCTCTTCCCCAGCAGGCTGTCATCCACGAGGAAGGCGATCTTGTCCGGCGCGGCTTCCGAGCGCGGATAGGCAACCCGGATCGGAACCGTCCCGCTTTTCCCGTTCCGCAGCTTGGCAACGCTGTTTTCCGGCCGGGCCACGTTTGGCAACAGGTGAAAGACGCTTCCCGTCACGTCTATGATGGAGACGTAGAGATACCCGTCCTGCAGGTTGGCGGGCAGCACGACGTCGATCACCGGGTTCTCTCCGACAAAGAACTCGCCGGAGGGGTTGGGGTGTCCGGTCGCGCCGAATTCCAGCGCAACTTCGATCCCCCGTGAGGGCAGGTTGGGCAGCTGTCCCTCGATCACGCAGAGCGCGGGGTTGAGCAATTCGGTCGTGATCGAAATATCGCGCCCCTCGGCAACGGCGTTGAGCGAGTCGAAAAGGTCCTGGCGGGACTCGGGGCTGGATAATGTGCCGCCGACTTCGATCGTGTCGTCAATTTCGTAGCTTTCGCCCGGAGCAGAGATCAGCTGGAGCGCGCCGCAATCGGCCGCGGTGTCGATGATCGCCCGTACCTCGGCGACCGGGAGAATGGGCGGGACGAAGTCGATACGGCCCGAAACCTGCATCCCGTCCGGCAAGGAGGCCGTGCGTAGGAACTGTTGCACGTTCTCATTCACCCCGGCATCCGTCGTGTGTCCGGAAATGGTGATGTTGTTGCCCTCGACCCGCAGTTTGTAACTGTTCAGAACATCCGCGGCGCTGAGGACCTCGGCGACCGCCGAAGGCCAGCCCTCGGAGATATCGCCCCGGGCAAGGCTCAGGTTCTGCGAGCCATTCTGCCGGGCCGCGCGCTCCGTCAGGCTGTCGAGCATTTCCTGCGTGGGGACATTCCCGTTCAGCACCGGCCCGCCGATCTCGCCGCGTTCGGCGGTCAGAACGTAGGGGTCTGCGAAGGGCAGGCGCGAGGCGATCTGGGTCGAATAAAAGAACCAGCCCCCGGCGCCGAGTGCGCCCACCAGCAGAACCACCAGCAGGCGGGGTAGCAGGGAACGCTTCTTCTTCGGTTCCGGCTTTGCCTTCGCCGGTTTGTTCACCTTTGGCGGCACGGATTTCTCGCTCGAGACCGGTTCGGGTTCGGTGCCGGGCAATCCCAGCAGCCCCGGGGGCAGGGAGCCCGCCCCTGTTGCCGTGCTCGTGGCAAGGGTTTTCCCGGTTATGCGGTCGATCTCGTCGAGGATTTCCTGGCAGGACTGGAAGCGATCCGCCGGGGCGGGGGCCAACATCCGGGCCAGGAGGCCGGCAAAAGGCTGCGGCACGTCCTGAAGGTCGACTTCCTGCTTCTTGACTTCCAGCATCTCGATCAGGCTGCCGCCGAGACGCGGGGATTTCCCCCGATAAGTCGCCAGCAGGGTCATTCCCAGAGCGTAGATATCGGTGCGCGCATCGGCCATGCCGCCGAACTGCTCGGGCGCGGCATAGCTGAACTTGCCGGCGAACTCGGTACCGACGATCGTCTTCGCCCCCGGGTTCGCATCCTTGGCGATGCCGAAATCGATGATAACCGCCTTCGCGGGATCGCCGTTCTTGAGGATGATATTGTCGGGCGACAGGTCGCGGTGGACGATCCGGCGGTCATGGGCCGCCTGAAGGCCTTCGGCCACGCGCCGGCCGACGATCAACAGATCCTCGGCCGACATGCCGCCGGCCTTCATCTTGTCTTCGAGCGACGGGCCCTCGACATAGTCCATCACAAGATAGACATGCCCGTCCGCCGTCCGGTGGTTCTCCGAATAGCCGACAACCGCGTGATGGCGGATATCCCGCATCTCCTCCTCGCGCTTCATCAGCACGAGGAAGTCTTCCTTGTCCGCCAATTCCGCTTTCAGGACCTTGAGGGCCACAAGCCGGCCGGAAATCTCGTTCCGGGCCCGGAATACCTCCGATGTGCCGCCACTTCCGAGGCAGGCTTCAATACGGAACGTGTTATTCAGCACATCGCCGATGCGAAACTCGGTATCACCCGTCCGGCTGTTCATAGTCGTGTCGCTACCATGCGCTTATTCCTTCCGGACGGCGCTCCGTTGGTCAACTGATAAGCTGGAATTCGACCCGGCGATTCTCGTCGGCGGTCGTGTCGCTGTTATTGACCGGGTGGCTTTCACCCGCGCCGATGGCCAGCAGGCGATCCTCCTCGATGCCGCAGGTATTGACCATGTAGCGCTTCACCTCGACGGCGCGCAGCAGCGACAGGTTCTCGTTATAGGCCTCGCTGCCCTTGGAATCTGTATGACCGACGATCCGGAACACCTGTCCGGACATGTTGGTCATCGCTTCGCACAGGGTGGTGAGCTTCGGCATCTGGTCCTCGCGCAACAGCGCGGAGTCGAAATCGAAGGAGATGCGCACGTTGATCTCCGTGCCTTCGTCCACTGGCGTATAAACGGATGCCTTGGCAACCTGCGCCTGGGACGTGGCGGGGGCGGTATCGGTGCCCGGTGCGGGGGCAATCACCAGCCCGCGTGTTTTTTGCTGCTCGAAAATTTCCTGAAGCTCCTCCGCGGTCTGTTCCGAAGCGTCGGTACTCTGAGCAATCGCCGGAACTGCCAGGCTGGAAATTGCGAGGCACAGGGCAGCCAGTACGGTCTTGTGGGTCATGGGACTCTCCCAATGCATGCTAAAAACTGAAAGCAGGTTATACCACCACCCTATTTGCAGCAACGTCCTTGAGCGCCTTGTGAAAATTCTCCGTGCTTGCATGCAGCGGGCGCGCCGCGTTTAGTATGAAAGGAACGGATTTGATGAAGTAACAGGATGAAGAAATGCGTTTGCTTCCGGCAATCATCATCGCGGTAGCGCTCCTGATTGCACCTGTCCTGTGGATCGTGTTGCCAAAGGCGTTCAGCGGTCGTCCCCAGATTCTGGGGCCCGATGCCGACATGCGCAGCATCGTCATCGCGATCGAGGATATCATCCTCGAGAACATGGACCGGGAGAACACGGTGTTCGAGCTGCAGGACAGTGTCGAGGCGCTCAACGACTCGATCCAGAAGCTGAACATGCGGGTGCAGAAACTCGAGGCCGAGCTCGCCCAGGCGATCATGTTCGGCGGCCGCACCAGCTCGGGCCAGGGCGGCAGCCGGGCGCCCATCGGGGAAATGTCGGCAAGCGATTACACGCAAGTGGTCGAGTGGATCGACCGGACGGCGTTCAACAAGCCGCTGACCGTCGCCTCGCCCCGATTTCTGAGCGATCTACTGGGACCACCGCGGCAGGTTCTGACCGACGATTGTCAGCCGATGCAGAACCCGGACCTGAATTCCAAACTGCGGGTCGAGCAGGTAGGACCGATCCGGGTCCAGATGCTGGAGCCCGCCATCGAGTCGCTGCGCCGGGTCTTTGCCGAGGTCGAGAAGGTCGATCCCAAGCTGCATGACATGATCCAGACCGCCGGTTCGCTCTGCGTGCGTCGGATCCGTGGGTCGACCAGCGTCTCGACCCATTCCTTCGGCTTGTCGGTCGATCTCAAGATCGGCGACAGGCTGGACGCCTTCACCGATGGTACCACCCAACTGGGCCTGACCATCATGGCTGATTTCTTCCACGAGGAAGGCTGGATCTGGGGCGCGGGGTTCCGGCGCGAGGACTCCATGCATTTCGAAGTGAGCAAGGAAAAAGTGCTCGAATGGCGCGAAGCCGGTTTATTATAGGGGCGCAGAGTCCCGCTTGAAATGGAGTCGTTCATGTCCATTCTGACACGAATCCTGTTCGCAATTGCCCTTGTCGCGCCGCTGCCCGCTCTTGGCGCGGCGGATCGTGTCGCGCTGGTGATCGGCATGGGGAAGTACGAGCACGTGGAGCCGCTCGACAACCCGGTGCGCGATGCAACCGCCGTGGCCGAAACGCTCGAAGACATCGGCTTCAAAGTGACCGAACTCGTCGATGCCCCCCTGCAGACGCTTCTCAAGACGATGGAGGATTTTGCCTTTCGTTCCGAGACCGCCGAGCTTGCCCTGATCTATTTCGCCGGCCACGGCGTTCAGGTGCAGGGCGAGAATTTCCTGCTGCCGGTCGATGTTCAGCCGCGGTCCAACGACGATCTGAGACGCCAGGCCATTTCGCTAGACAGCCTGCTGGCCGTGGTCGACCGGGCGCGCAAGATGCGGATCGTCATTCTCGATGCCTGCCGGAACAACCCCTTCGGGGGCGGCATTTCCCTTGCCAGTTCCGAAGAACAGGTGGACGCGACCGGCGCACGCGGGCTCGTGATGGCGGGGGGCGGCTTGGCCGCTTCCGCACCGGACCGGGGAACGCTGGTCGCCTATGCCGCCAAGGATGGCAATGTCGCACTCGACGGCGCCGGTACCAATAGCCCCTTCGCGCGCGCGCTGATCGAGACCCTGCCGCAGCCTGGGCTGGAAATCAGCCTGATGTTCCGGCAGGTGCGCGACAAGGTTCTGCAAGACACGGGAAACCGGCAGGAGCCCTATTCCTACGGCTCACTTTCGGGCGTTCCCTTCTACCTTGCCGGTCCGGCGGAGGGCCAGGAGGCATTGCCGGTGGACGACCTCGTTACCGCGTGGTCCTCCCTGCCCAAGGAACGCGAGCCCGAACTGGTCGCCCTTGCCGAAACAGGCGATACCCGCTCCATGGTCGCTCTCGCCGCGCGCCGGCTCAACCGGGGCGGGGATTTCCGTCCCGCGGATGCGGTGTCCTGGTATTCGCGGGCCGCAGAAGCGGGCGATCCGCAAGCGCAGTTCGAACTTGCAAGGCTCTACGAGGAAGGCGTTCTCGTTCAGCCTGATCCCGCCCGTGCCAAGGCGCTCTACATGGCCTCGGCCGATCAGGAATATGCCGATGCACTCAACGATGTCGGCTTCTTCTACTTCCACGGCATGCTCGGTTTCGATCCCGATGTATCGAAGGCGATGGAGTATTTCGAGCGCGCCGCCAACCAGCGCCACCCGAAGGCGCAGCATAATTTCGCTGTTCTGATCGACCGTGGGCAGGTGCCGGGCAAGGGGTCGGAAGATGCCGCGGACTATCTCTATGCGGCGCTTCGGGCCGGGGTCACGGAAGTGCTCGTGACACTTCAGCAGAAGCCGGAACTTTTTACGCGGGAAACCCGCGCCGCCCTTCAGCGCCGCCTCCAGGAGCGTGATTTCTATACCGGCGCCATCGACGGTTCTTTTGGTCCCGGAACGAATCGTGGGCTGCGGCGTGCATATGGTCTGGAGGAGTGACACCTTTTTGCCAGTTAGCGGAAAGTGCGGGTTTCGTTGGGTCAATTCCTATTGTTTGGCAGCCAAATTTTGGCAGTCTCGGTACGAAACCCGTGGACGCAAGCTCCGGAGGCTTACATGATCTGCACCCTTGGCCGTTACCGGCCGTTTAGACTTAGCCTGGCTCGCCTTCTGCTGGCTCTCCTGCTATCCGCCCTGCCCGCCATGGCCGTCGCGCAGGATGGGTTCAGCTACGAAGAAAAGGTCAAGGCCTACAAGAAGAACATGACCCTGTTGGGGATTCCCGCCGCGACCGTGGCGCCCGACGGGTTGGTCTTCGCTTCGCTCGCCTGGACCGACAGGCGCAATGGCTTTGGTAATAATCCCGACGGCTCCGGAGCCTTCGGTTTCGGCATCGGTGTGGGCGACGACCTGTTCGACCTGCAATTCGCCGCGCATATAACCTCCCTGCAGGATGATTTCGGCGATTCCGGCTTTTTGAGCGTACGCGCCTCCAAGCGGCTCGATCAGGGCGGTATCCCGACCTATCTCGGCCTTTGGGGGCAGCCGTATCGGGCCCTGGGGCGACGCTGACTCCGAAGACGATGAGCTTTCGCTTTCAGGCACCCTGACGACCTTCCCGCTGGTGCGTATCGCCGGCGATGTCTACCCGCTCATGCTCACCCTTGGCGCGGGCAACCGGGTGCGGGAGTTCGGCACGGAATCGGGCGTGTTTGCCGGTGCCGGCATCGGGCTGACCGAGCATTTCGGAACGTCCGTCGCCTATAACGGCGGCAACGTGGACGTTGGCGCCTCGTTCCGTCTGCCGGGGCTCGAAAGTGTCGGCTTCAATGTCATCCTCTCGGTCAACTGGATCGCTCGCAATGTCTTCTGAACCCGTTTTCGCCGCTCTCCGCCAGCTGTCTCGCGCCGCTGCCGTGGCTGCCTTCGCGATCGTTGCCTTTGGCGCAACGGCCCAGGAAACACCCACGGAACCTCCGGTAGAACAGCCGGTTGATGTGCCTGTCGACGTTCCGGTTGATGTGCCGGTCGATGTTCCGGTGGATACGCCGGTAGACGTTCCAACCAATCCAGTTGTCCACAACAACCTGCCGAGAATCCACGAGTCGCTTCCTGGCGTGATCCCATCTTTCGGTGTGGACCAGTCGATACTCAGTGAGAGCCAGTCGATCTTCGGCGTGGACCTGTCGAATCGAGTTCTTCCACTCGATGCGACGCTCGCAGCGAATATCGCGGCCGCGATCACTGCGGCGGAGCCGTTCTGCGATGCCTTACCTAAAAAATATCTGGTAGATTGCATTGCCGAGCGGCTGGACTGGATTGCCACGACGCTTCCGGCGGGCAAGGCGAATGACGAGGTCCGCAAGGTGCTCGGCGATGCATCGCGCAAGATCGAGAAGGTCGCCCGGGAAAACCGCGACCGTTCCGAGCCGCGTATTCGGGTCAAGACGCCCGGACCCAACCCTGTTTCGACGAGCCGCCCGCTGATCGCGGTGAAACCGGAGGCGCAAGCCGCGGCGGTCGCCGAGACGGCGGCAATCCTTGAGGAAGCCAGCGCGCTGCTGTTGCGTTCCTCGTCCCGCTCGCAGGAACACGCGGAGCAGTACCGGACGATCGCGGCAGCGCTGGACAGCAGCGCGCTTCTGCTGCGTTCCTGACCAGTTCGGGCGTCAGTTGGCGCCCGAACCGCCGGGCTCCGGCACGAGCGGCTTCAATACTGCCGCTGCCGGCATCTCGCAGCCTGCAAGCTGTCCCGCCGAGGTGACGAACTGGTTGGCCGCGGTTTCCACCGCATGTGTGACCAGCACCTCCGGGTTCAGTTCGATGGACTGAACACGCTCTCGGAACGCGGTCATCCTGTCATTGACGGTGTCAAGCCGGGCTTCGAAGCTTTCCAGCCGTGCTGTAACGGCCTGTGCCGCCTCCGAGGTCGCCTGATCCGAGTTTGCCCGGACCTCCGCCAGGTCGGCGCGCAGCGCGGCGATTTCCGTTGTCATGGACTGCACATCGTCCCGAAGCGGTTCGACACTGACGATGTTGCGCGCAAAGTTCGTCGCGATGTGATCCACCCGGTCGAGCAGCCTCCAACCCAGGATCAGGCAGAGCAGAACGAGGATCAGCGTTGCATTGATCAGCGCGATGGCCAGGTCGCGCAGGGCGCGGAGCAGTCGGGAAGATGTATCCGGCATGAAACAGGCTCTCAAAGGAAATTGCCTGGACAAGCTAGCCGCTGTAGCGCCGGATCGGGAGCCGAAAAATGCCGCCCGCCACTGGTTCGCGAAAGCGCGCAGGGTTTCGAAACTTTCGAAACAATGTGCGCTAGCAAAAAATCTGTACGAAACACCCGCCTCATGTGCGCAAGGGCGCTAGAGATTGTCGCATTTCTTTCATTCGACAAGACTTACGCTCCACATTATGCGATCTGGTCATCTAGGAAAGTTGATCGTCGGCGATGCCGCGAAGGAGTAAGAGATGCGTATTGCGGTTCTTGGGGGAGATGGTTTCTGTGGCTGGCCGACGTCGCTGCATTTGTCCAATCTCGGTCATGAGGTGCATATCATCGACAACCTGTCGCGCCGCTGGATCGATACCGAGCTTGGCGTGCAGTCGCTGACGCCCATGGATTCCATCCAGGAGCGCTGCCGGATCTGGAAGCAGGTCTCGGGCAACGAGATCGCGTTCCACCTGCTGGACCTTGCGAAGGAATACCAGCGGCTCAAGCAATGGCTGGCCGAAATGCGCCCCGATGCGATCATCCATTTCGCCGAGCAGCGCGCCGCGCCCTATTCGATGAAGTCGGATCGCCACAAGGTTTACACCGTCGACAACAATGTCAGCGCCACGCATAACCTGCTGACCGCGATGGTGGAAACCGAGATCGACGCGCATCTCGTCCATCTCGGCACGATGGGCGTTTACGGCTACTCGACCATCGGCGCGCCGATCCCGGAGGGTTACCTGGACGTGTCGGTCGAAACGGATAACGGCGCCAAGGGGATGGAGATCCTCTATCCGACGCGTCCCGGCTCGGTCTATCACATGACCAAGTCGCTCGATCAGATCCTTTTCCAGTTCTACGCCCAGAATGACGGATTGCGGGTGACCGACCTGCACCAGGGCATCGTCTGGGGCACCAATACCGACCAGACCGCGCGCCATGAGCAGCTCATCAATCGGTTCGACTATGACGGCGATTACGGAACCGTACTCAACCGCTTCCTGATTCAGGCCGCGATCAAGTACCCGCTGACGGTGCATGGCACGGGCGGTCAGACCCGCGCCTTCATCCACATTCAGGACACGGTGCGATGCATCGAACTGGCACTTTCGGATGCGCCTGAGCACGGCGACCGGGTGAAGATCTTCAACCAGATGACCGAGACCCACCGCGTGCGCGACTTGGCCGAGATGGTCGCCAAGATGACCGGGGCCGAGATCGCCTTCCTGCCGAACCCGCGCAAGGAAGCCACCGAGAACGAGTTAATCGTGAAGAACGACAGTTTCCTCGCCCTCGGCCTGAACCCGATCAAGCTGGAAACCGGCCTGCTCGACGAGGTTGTGCATATCGCCGAGAAATACGCCCACCGCGTGGTCCGCAAGCACGTTCCCTGCGTCTCTGCCTGGACCAAGGACATTGCCAAGCGCGTCGTCCACGACCCCGAGGCGGTACATCTGAAATCGGTCGGCTGAGATGGTCGACGGGCTTCATGCCAATGTGCCGGCACGCAGCCGGCACGCCTACGTGACGCTGGTCACCAATGCCGATTACGCGCTTGGCGCGAAGGCACTAGTGCGTTCGATCCGCCTGACCGGAACGGACGCGGATGTCGTTATTCTGCACACCGCGGCGGCGGGCCCGGAAGAGCTGGCGCCCCTGCTGGCGCTCGACGCGCGGCTGGTGCAGGTCGACCTGTTGCCGACTTCGGACGCGTTCAACGAAGCTCACGGGCGCGACCGGCTGCACGGAAAGGCGCCGTTCACAAAGGGCGAGAAACCGCCATTCCACACGCCCCTCGACAATTTCGCCAAACTGCGGCTGTGGCAGATGGTGGAATATGAGAGCGTCGTCTTCATCGATGCCGACGCGCTGATGCTGAAAAACTGCGATCGGCTGTTCCATTACCCGGAATTCTCTGCCGCACCGAATGTCTACGAGAGCCTCGCCGATTTCCATCGAATGAACTCCGGCGTCTTCACCGCCCGGCCAAGTTTCGAAACCTTCGAGCATATGCTCAGGGAACTCGACCAGCCGGGTGCCTTCTGGAGCCGGACGGATCAGACCTTTCTGCAGCATTTCTTCCCGGACTGGCACGGATTGCCGGTTTTTGACAACATGTTGCAATATGTCTGGTTCAACATGCCGGACCTGTGGGACTGGCGGTCGATCCGCATCCTGCATTTCCAATACGAGAAACCCTGGCAGCAGCCGCATCCCAAGGCCGACCGGCTCGCACCGCTGATCGCGCTTTGGGAAGCCTATGCCGGGGACGGGCCGGTTCCCGTGATCGCCTCCCTGCCCGGGCCGCAGGGATGAAACTGGCGATTACCGGTGCCACCGGGCTTGTCGGCCGGTTCGTGGCCGAGGAAACTCTGGCGGCAGGGGATACGGTATTGTCGCTGGGCCGGAATCCACCACGGCCGGGCTTTTTCTCCGAACCCGTTGCGCATATGCCGTTCGAGCTTGGCGCTCCGCCCCCAAGCCTTGAGGGTATTGACGGTTTGATCCATCTCGCCTTCCAACACCTGCCCGGGCGGTATCGCGGCGGCGAAGGAACGGATCCGGATGGTTTTCGACAGGCCAATCTGGACGGCACAATGCGTCTTTTCGAGGCCGCCCGGAGGGATGGCGTGAAGCGTATCCTGTTTCTCTCCTCCCGCGCCGTCTATGGCGACTGGCCCGCTGGAACGCGCCTGCACGAGAGCCTCGCGCCACGCCCCGACACGCTTTACGGCGAAGTGAAATGGCGGGCAGAGCAAGCGCTTGCCGGGTTTTACGGGGCGGATGTCGCAACCGCCAGCCTTCGGGCAACGGGTGTATATGGTCCCGCAGGACCGGGTCAAAGACATAAGTGGGAAGAGTTGTTTCACGATTTTTTCGCTGGCACCGATATCGCACCGCGGGCCGCCACCGAGGTGCACGGCGCCGATGTCGCCTCTGCGGTCCGCCTGTTGCTGAAAGCGTCGCCCGAAAAGCTCGGCGGAAGGGCCTTCAACCTCTCGGACCTTGTTCTCGATCGTCGTGACCTGCTTCGTGAGTTGGCGCAGATTGCCGGCATGTCGCTGCCTTTGCCGCAATCGGCTGACGTGACACAAGTCTCCCAGATGGACTGTGCCAGGTTGCGGGACCTGGGCTGGAAACCCGGTGGCTGGCCGTTATTGCAGAGAACATTGAAGGAGATGTTTCCTGGCCTTTGAAGGCTCGCCCAGTCTCGGTTGACAGATCCTGCATGGTTTCAACGAATCCGGCACAAAGGTACATTCCGCCACCGCTAGCCTGATCCCTGCGGCCGCGTATCTGGCGGCTGCGCCTTGGGCAGGGAGCCGAGCGGATGCATTTCGGATTGACCGAAGAACAGGAGATGATCGTCTCCACGGTTCGCAGTTTCGTGGAAAACGAGATCTATCCCCACGAGGCCGAGGTCGACCGAAGCGGACAGGTTCCGTTGGAGCTTGCCGAGGAGATCAAGCGCAAGACCCTCGAGCTTGGCTTCTATGCCTGCAATTTCCCCGAAGACGTAGGGGGCGCTGGCTTGTCGCATCTGGACTTCACCCTAGTCGAGCGGGAGCTTGGCCGAGGTTCCATGGCGCTCACGCATTATTTCGGCCGGCCGCAGAATATCCTGCTGGCCTGCGAAGGCGCACAGCGCGGACGTTACCTGCTGCCGGCGGTGCGTGGCGAAAAGATGGATGCGCTGGCGATGACCGAACCCGACGCGGGTTCCGACGTGCGCGGCATGAAATGCGCGGCCCGAAGAGACGGCGGTGACTGGGTCGTCCACGGCACGAAGCACTTCATCTCCGGTGCGGAACATGCCGACTTCTTCATTGTTTTCGTCGCGACAGGCGTCGATGACACCCCCAAGGGGCCGAAGAAGAGGATCACCTGCTTCCTCGTTGATCGCGGTACGCCCGGTTTCGACGTTCGGGACGGCTACAATTCCGTCAGCCATCGCGGCTACAAGAATAATATCCTCTATTTCGACAATTGCCGTCTGCCTGACGCGCAGGTTCTGGGCGAGGTGGATGGTGGATTCGCGGTCATGAACGAATGGCTCTACGCGACGCGTCTGACCGTCGCAGCGATGTCCGTCGGAAGAGCCCGCCGCTGTTTCGACCATGCCTTGGTTTATTCCGCCGAACGCAGACAATTCGGTCAACCTATCGGCAAGTTCCAGGGTATCGGCTTCCAGATCGCCGACATGATCACCGAGATTGACGCCGCCGATTGGCTGACACTCGCCGGCGCTTGGCGCCTGGATCGGGGATTGCCGGCGAATCGCGAGATTGCATCGGCCAAGCTCTACGCAACGGAGATGCTCGCGCGGGTCACGGATGCAACCTTGCAGATCCATGGCGGTATGGGGCTGATGGATGATTTTCCCATCGAACGGTTCTGGCGCGATGCCCGCGTCGAACGGATCTGGGACGGCACGTCCGAAATCCAGCGCCACATCATCAGCCGCGATCTTCTTCGTCCGTTGGGAGCATGAGTTCTCGTTCCTCCGCATTCTCTAATTGCGCAGGGGGCAGATCATGAAGCGTGATCCGGCCAGATTGCTCCGTCCGCGCTCGATTGCCGTGCTCGGTTCCGTTTGGGCGGAAAATGTCATCGCGCAATGCGAACGCATGGGATTTGACGGTGAGATCTGGCCTGTTCATCCGAAACGTTCCCTGATTGCTGGACGCCGGGTGTTTCGGGACCTGTCGGACCTGCCCTCGGCACCGGATGCGAGCTTCCTGGGTATCAACCGCGTAGCGACGATCGACGTAACGCGACAACTGGCGGCGATGGGGGCGGGCGGTGCGGTGTGTTTTGCCTCCGGTTGGCGCGAGGCCGGAGCCGGTGCTCTGCAGGAGGAGCTGGTAGCGGCGGCCGGAAGGATGCCGGTGCTGGGGCCGAATTGCTACGGGATGATAAACTATCTCGATGGTGCGATCATCTGGCCGGACCAGCATGGCGGCCGGCGTGTCGACCGGGGCGTGGCGATCATCTCGCAAAGTTCGAACATTGCCATCAATCTTTCGATGCAGGCGCGGGGCCTTCCCATCGCCTATATCGCCTGCCTGGGAAATGCCGCCCAAATTGGCCTAGCGGATTTGGCCGAGGCGCTGATGTTCGACGACAGGGTTACGGCGCTCGGAATCTATGCAGAGGGGATCGACGATCCCGCAGCGCTTGCGAAGATCGCTCAGGTAATGCGGGCGGCGGGAAAGGGCGTCGTGATGGTTAAGGCGGGCAAGACAGCCGCCGGGGCGTCGGCGGCAGCCAGCCACACCGCAGCCCTTGCAGGGACCGCCGCGGCTTCCTCGGCCTTTTTGCGGCAAAGCGGCATTGCCGAGGTTTCGACGTTAGCCGAGATGATCGAGACACTGAATGTGTTTCACACGCATGGGCCGCTTGCCGGGACGCGCTTTTGTTCGCTCTCCTGTTCCGGTGGCGAGGCTACGATGGTTGCCGATCTCACCGAAGGGTCCGCTCTTGAGTTTCCGCAACCCAACCCGGTGCAGGCCGCGCATTTGGCCAGGTTATTGGGGCCTCGGGTCAAGATATCCAACCCGTTGGATTACAATACATATATCTGGGGTGACGCAGCGCTCACCGAAGCCGTGTTCACGACGATGCTGGAAGGATATGAAGCCGGGATATTCCTGATCGATCCGCCAAGGCCGGATCGGTGCGATCCGTCCTCCTTCATGCATTCTCTGGAAGCGGCCGAGGCCGCAGGGCGGACGACAGGAAAGCCGGCTTTCCCGATTGCGACCTTGCCGGAGAATTTCGACGAAGCCCTTGCGATTACGCTTGTCGAGCGCGGTGTCGCGCCGCTTAGCGGCCTGGAGACCGCCCTTGCGGCCCTGGCGGCGGCGACGACGTCCCGTGGTCGTTATGGGTGGCGGCCCTGGGCGGTACGACCTGCGAAACCAACACGTGTGCTGAACGAGGTAGAGGCCAAGGAGATCTTCGCCTCCATCGGGATAGACGTGCCACGAGGTGTAAGCGCCGGGTCTTTGGAAGGTTTGGAGGCGCAGGTACCGCAATTGAGACCGCCATTCGCGCTCAAGGCACTCGGACTGGTACACAAGACGGAAGCGGGTGGCGTGCGGCTGGGCCTCAGCCAGTTGGATGGCGAGCCGCCGATGAAGGGCGCACGCGGCTATCTGCTCGAGGAAATGGTTTCGGACGGCGTTGCCGAGATGCTGATCGGGCTGCAATGCGATCCGGTCTATGGGGCGACTCTGACGCTTGGAATGGGCGGGGTCGCGGCGGAACTCCTGGCGGATACGGCGACGCTGGTTTTGCCCGTTGAGCGCGAGGAGGTCCAACATGCGCTCTCGCGGCTGCGCCTCGCGCCGCTTTTGTTCGGTTACCGCGGTCGGCCTGTGGCGGATATCGGCGCGATGGTGGAGGCTGTCATGAAACTGCAAGGGTTGATGCAGGCGGAGCCCACATATGCCGAGATAGAAATTAACCCGCTCATCCTGCGCGAAAGCGGCGCTGTCGCCGTCGACGCCCTGATCCGGAAGGAAATGGAATGACCGAGACTCCCATCCGCACCCGTCGCGAAGGCGGCATTCTCGAAGTGACGCTGGACAGGCCCAGGGCCAATGCGATCGATCTCGCCACCAGCCGGATCATGGGCGAGACTTTTCGCGCCTTTCGCGACGACGAGACTCTGCGCGTGGCCATTCTGCGTGCCGAGGGAGAGAAGTTCTTCTGCCCTGGCTGGGATCTGAAGGCTGCGGCGGAGGGTGATGCGGTCGACGGTGATTACGGGGTTGGTGGCTTTGGCGGGTTGCAGGAACTGCCGGGGCTCAACAAGCCAGTGATCTGTGCGGTGAACGGGATCTGCTGTGGCGGTGGGCTCGAACTGGCGCTGTCCTGCGACCTGATCCTTGCCTCGCAGAACGCCACTTTTGCCCTGCCCGAAATCCGATCCGGAACGGTGGCCGATGCGGCGTCCGTCAAGCTTCCCAAGCGGATCCCCTATCACGTGGCGATGGATCTGCTGCTGACGGGGCGCTGGTTCGACGCGGTCGAGGCGAAGCAATGGGGGCTGCTGCGGGAAGTGACGGCGCCGGAGGATCTTCTGCCCAAGGCTTGGGAACTTGCCCGGTTGCTGGAGAGCGGGCCGCCGCTGGTCTATGCCGCGATCAAGGAGATCGTGCGCGAGGCCGAGGACATGAAGTTCCAGGACGCGTTGAACCGCATCACGCGGAGCCAGTTCGCGACGGTCGAGAGGCTCTATTCATCCGAGGATCAGCTCGAAGGTGCCCGTGCTTTTGCCGAAAAACGCGATCCGGTCTGGAAGGGGCGCTGAACCGGCCGGGTATCGCCGTGCGGATCAGAATTTCCGGGCGCGTTGCGGGTCGATCCTGCCGCGCAGGATATCGAGGAAGGCGAGGAAATTGCCCTTCAGCCGGCCGCGGCTGTCCGTCCATTCCCGCGGACGGATCGAGTAGACAAGGTTGGAGGCGAAGACACGCCCGGTGAGCCGGAACATCCTGCCGGGCGAGACCGTCCCTTTTCGAAGCATGTAGACCGGGTTGACGATCTGCGAATAACCGAGCCGAATTCCCGGCGTGCGCCCGGTCTTGGTGCCGAGATGCACACCGAACAGACGATTCGATCTTACGAGACGGCCGAATGCGGCCAATTGTCGGGAGAAATCGAGATCTTCCAGCCAAGAATAGAGCGGCAGTTCCTCATCGAAGGTGATGCCGTTCTGCAACACAGTGGCGGCGCGGATCGCCATGTTGCAGCCATAGCCGTTATAGACCTCCGTTAGTCTCTCGGGTTCGTCCGAACGAACATGCTTCTCCAGGAAGTCGAGACCGGTATCGTGCCAATATCCCCGCCCAACTACGCCATCGGCGATCACTGTGCCCGTTGCCAGAACGACATCGGGATTTTGTTTGAACAGGGTGTCGATCCGGTCGAGATAGTCCGGCTCCATCAGAAAGTCATCGTCAAGAAACATCAGGATATCTGACGGTTCGAGCTGTTCGAGAATACGGTTGCGCTGCACCGAGAGGCCACGCGGCCCGACGATGATTTGAACCGGAAAGGTCAGATCGCGCAGGGCTTCCCGGTCGATATCGTCTTCCTCCGAGACTGAGAGGATCACGAGATCGGGCAGCCTGTCCTGTGTCTGGATATGGCGGACGGTGTCGCTCAGGATCTCGCGTCGTCCGGCGGTTGGAATGCCGATAACAATGCGGCGCTCCGTGTCGGGAGTCGGGGTGTCAGCCGGCGAAAGTCTGCAGTTGGCAGGCTTGCTCGTTGCGTCCATCAGACTGATCCTTTGACAGCGTCGCGTGGGCATGGCATGAAATAGATACGCTGGGGGGCGGTATGAATAAAGGCGGATGCGAATGGCACCTGTTCCGATACACCCCGAGGGGTCTGATTGCCCACAATTTCTTCAGATGGACAGGCATTTGGTCTGGCGTTTTGCGGTGCTGTTCTGCCTGTCTTTCTGGACCGGAATCGTGGTGCTCGTTCTGAATTGAACGAGCTTTCCAAGCGTCAGCTTGCGCCGCGCCCGGTCAGTACCACCTCGATCGTTTGGAAGACAATCCGAAGATCCCCGACGAAGCTCCGGTTGCGGGCATATTCCACATCCATTGCAACCCGCTCATCGTAACTTGTGTCATTCCGACCGTTGACCTGCCAAAGGCCGGTAATGCCGGGACGAACGGACTTGTATTCAAAGATGTTTTCGCGGTAGCGCGCGACTTCGGCCAGAACGATGGGACGCGGACCGACAACCGACATATCCCCTTTCAGCACGTTGAAGAATTGCGGCAACTCGTCGAGGCTGGTCTTGCGCAGGAAATGCCCCATGCAGGAGATGCGCGGATCGTTGGACAGCTTCTGGTTGACCTCCCATTCGGCACGGGCCACTGGGTCGCTGGCGAGGAGTTCTTTCAGGCGCTTATCGGCATCCACCACCATCGTGCGAAATTTCAGGCAGGAGAACTGCTTGCCCGCATAGCCGACGCGTTTGTGGCGAAAGAAGACCGGCCCCCCTTCTCGCAGAAACAGAACCGTGCCGATCATCACCATGATCGGCAGGAAAAAAATCACAGCCATCGTCGAAAACACGATGTCAAAGAGACGTTTTGCTGGCGCAACAGACGAGATGACCGTGGGGGTCAGCTCGGACTCGGTCGAGAATGTTCGTCCATACACAACATCGGCACCTTCAAAACGCGAAACAGATTCGCTTTGTTTGGTCATTGAATTAAAGGCCGCTGTCGCGACCGCCCCCTCACCAAAGTCAAAGAGGACCACACCCGCCACCAAATTGACACATTTGTGCCCAGTTTCCACCGGCGTCTCTGTTAACAGTTTGTTTACGATTTTGATACTATCACGCGGCGGAATCCTCTTGTTTCCCTGTTTGCAAGGTTTTGGAACAATGATTTGGGATTGGAAATGGCTTGTTTTGCGGTATTTCTCGATGCGGCTCCTTTGGCCCGGTCTTGCAGTCTTCAACCGTCTGTCGCTTCCGCCACTTCGCGACCGTCTTCGGGTTGATGCCGAGTTCGCGGCTCAGCTCCGCAGTCGAAGCTTGGGATCGCTGTATTGCTGCTCTGACAGCGTGCGTGGTCGTGGCGTAGCCATGACGATCTATGTCCCATAGTGCTTCCTTCCATTCCATCGAACGGATCGCACCATCAAACCATGGGATCAAACACCTTATGTGTCTGAACCCTGCTAAAGGTTCCCCGTCGCCGCTCCCGGCCAGGACCGGCGACGGGGTGGGATACAGCGCTAAACACCTTGTGGCCTGACCACGTTCCCTAG
>NZ_FNEK01000006.1 GCF_900099935.1 Aliiruegeria lutimaris
GAATTGAAAACCACGACCTCAGCCACACGCCACACCGCCTGTGGTTCAACCGGCATGCGCAATTCCAAATATCGGAGGGGCGAAGGTTGCTGAAATCAACGGGACACAACGCATATCGGCAAAAAGCCCGCACAAAACCCGATGAGTTTGCCAACACCAGCCCTACCAACCCAACCTGCCCAGTCAGATCCAGAGCAACCGAACGGCTCAAATCCCCATAGACACAGCTGATCCGCAAAGACCAACCCCGCGATTTCCCGCTTGCGCGCTTCTCCGACGCCAGGCAACGCCCCGCTCTTACTCAAACGTACCGCGTGGCGTCCGAGAAACCTGCACCGAAGCAGACGTCTGCCGACGGCTAAGCTTATGTCAGGATAGGCGAAACCGTACTGAAATACTTTCGCGCTGCACCGAAGGGAGGCTTCTTTTTCTGCTCTGCTGGGCGAGCACTTTCTCCAATTTTCTGGCTCAGTTCGTATCCACCGGCTTCGACCGCATACGACCCGCGGTTTCCCGTTCGGCGCGCTTGCAACGCATGGGCGGCAGCCCCTTATCCATCAGCGCCATATCTTCCAGGACCATATCGCCCATCTTCTTGAAGGCCACGTCCATCGCACCCGCGCGGTGCGCCGAGTGGATAAGACCGGGAAGCCTGCGGGCACGGTGGTCGGGCGGCAGCGGCTCCTCGGGCCAGACATCGGACGCGGCAAGGATATGGCCCCGCTCCACCGCATCGAGCAGGGCGTCGAAATCGACCACATCCGCGCGGCTTAGCAGAATAAAAGCGGCGCCGGGACGCATCCCGGCGAATTCCTCTGCCCCGAGAAACCCGCGGTTTTCAGTTGTGACGGCGGCCATGACGAAGACGAAGTCGGAGTCCTTGAGCACCTCGTCAAGGCTCGCTGGCGCAACTTGGTGGTCCTGAAGGATCGACGGCGGCAGCCAGGGGTCGTGTACCTTTACGTTGCAGCGAAAGCCGATCAGCAACCTGTTGAGCGTCCGCCCCAGATCTCCAAATCCGATTATGCCGACGTCGGCGCCGGTCAGCAGGCGTGCCGACAGGTTGCCGTCGCCCCCCCAGAGTTCGCGCCCGGCCTTAAAGTCGGCATCCGACGCGCTGATCTGCCGGGCGAGGTCGAGCGCGAAACCGAGGCCGATCTCGGCCACCGGCACGGCGAAGACGGCACCGGTGGTGACGACGTGGATGCCACGGGCAAACACCTCGTCGTACGGCATGTTGTCCAGGAGGTTCGATTCGACGTTCAGCACCGCCCGAAGCGACGTCATTTTGGCGAGCGTCTCCGACGGGATCGGAGGCTGGCCAAGCACGTATCGCGCCCTTGCGAGAGTGGCATCGTCGAGCCCGGCGACGGCTTCGGCTTCGGTCTCGAACAGTTCGTACCGGTCCCGCAAGACTGCCAGTTTGTCCGACGTGAAGATCAGATCGAGGCTGCGCGGCTCCGGGGCGCAGATCACGAACGGCTTGGGTGTTGCGGGCATTTTGGCTCCTCCAATCGAAAATGAATCGATTTACTTGCATAATAAACCGATTTATCGTCGGATTCGAGACCCGAAAACGGGACTCCGGGGAGGAATATGCAGCCGGACGACAAGCACAGACGCGCGACGATACACGACGTCGCCCGGGCCGCCGGAGTATCGGCGGCAACCGTGTCGAAGGTGCTGCGCGGCGTGAAGACCGTTCGGGCGGAAAACGCCGAGCGGGTGCACAAGGCGGTGAGCGAGTTGGACTACCGGATGGACCCCGTCGCCTCGGGCCTGCGCGGCGAACAGCGGCGGATCATCGGCGCAGTGGTCCCGGATCTGGAAAGCCCCTTCTTCGGCAAGCTCGTGACGGAGCTGGAAAGTCTCGCCGAGGCGGCGGGCTATCACATGATCGTCGCCTCGTCGCGCGAGAACGAGGCGCGCGAGGCCGACCTTGCCGCACGGATGAACGATTGGCGCGTCGCCGGCTGCATACTGGTGCCGGTCCGGTCCGAACGCGGGCCCGGGGCAGAGAAACTGCTAGACTTCGGCATGACGGCGGTACTCGTCGACCGGGTCTCGGCCGACGAGCGCTTCGACACGGTCTCCGCCGACAATCATGAAGCGTCGGCGTCCGTGGCGGATCTGTTGATCGGCCAGCAGGGCCACAAACACATCCTGCTGCACGGCGCGACGCGAATCTCCAAAGCCATCCGAAACCGGCTCGCCGGGTTCGGGGAGAGGGCCCGGACACTCGATCCGGGCGTCGTGATCGACGAGCTTCTGTCCGACGAGCAGCTGGAGACCCAGCGTGCCGCGATCCGGTCCTATTTCGATGGCCAAGTGGACGGCCATCGGCCGACGGCCATCTTTTCCCTGTCGCAGCATTCGACCCTGCTTGTTCTCTCCGAGATCCGTAGGATGGGCCTGAAGATTCCCGAGGATGTGGCACTCGTCGGCTTCGACGATGCAGATTGGATGCAGACCACCTGGCCCTCGATTACCGCCGTCGCGCAGCCCGTATCGGCCATTGCCGAGCGCGCATTGGCGGCGTTGCTTGCACGCGTCGAGGGAGAGCACACCGGGTTCCCCGTTCAGTACCTGGAACCCTGCACATTGCTCGTCCGCCAATCGGCCGGACAGACGGAGACTGAACGACCGCGTCGGTCAGGCCGGAGCGGATAACCCAACGAAATGGTCCAAGAGGAGGAGGAAACCATGTCGAAACTGAAAACCACCCTGAAACTCGGCGCCACGCTCACGGCATTGCTCGCCGTCACGCCGGCAATGGCTGAGGGGGAATACGGCGTCTTGATGAAAACCCTCGCCAACCCATTCTGGGGCGCGATGGGCCAAGGGGTCGAGGACGGCGCCACGGAGGCGGGCGTCGAATATTACATGCAGGCGGTCGAGAGCGACCAGGCGGCCGAAAGCCAGCTCAACGTCTGCAATACCATGTTGGAACGCCAGCCGGTGGCGATGATCACCGCCGCGATCAACTCGACCAACCTGCTGCCCTGCCTGAAGGCCGCGCAGGAATCGGGCATCAAGGTCGTCGACCTGGACGGCAACCTCGATCAGGCGATCCTGGATTCGGAAGGAATCGAGATCACGTTCCGGATCGGCTCCGACAATGTGCTGGCCGGGGCTCAGGGCGCTGAATACGTGGTCGGCCAGCTTGGCGCCGATGCCACTGGCCCGGTGCTGGTGATCGAGGGACTCTCGGGGAACATCACGGGCCAGAAACGCGCCCAGGGCTTTGCCGACAAACTCGCGGAGCTCGCGCCGGGCCTCGAGATCGTCGCCTCGCTGCCGGGAGACTGGGACCGCGGCAAGGCCGCCAACATCACCAACGATATCCTGACCCGCAACCCGGACCTCGTCGCGATCTTCGCCGCGAACGACGGCATGGCCCTGGGCGCGGTCGAGAGCGTCTTTGCCGCCGGAAAAGGCGGTGACGTAGTCATCGTCGGTGTCGACGGCAACTCGGACGCCGTGAAGTCGATCAACGAGGGCCGGCTTACGGCATCTGTGGCGCAGCTGCCCTACCTCGTCGGCAAGCAAGCGGTCGAGAACGTGAAGGTGGCCGTCGAGGGCGGCTCTGTCGAGAGCGAGATCATCGTGCCCACACTCGTGCTCACCAAGGAGGTGATGGACGCCGGTACCGAGCCGCTGCTCGAATACGTCAAGTGATCCTCCCGCCGGTTGGGCCTTAGGGCCCTGCCGGCACTTCAGACGGCCTGACGCGCGCCGCGGCCCCTGCCAGCAATGCCGGAGACGACCTCCCAATGACGCAATCCAATTCCGGACCCGCCAAACCCGGCCCGAGCCTCTGGGCAAGGGCACAGTCGAGCGCCATCGAGCAGCTTCACATCCGCCTTGAAAGCCTGATCGTGCTGCTCGTGCTCGGCGCCATCATGTCGGTGCTGAGTCCCTATTTCCTGTCGGTCAGCAATTTTATGAACATCTTTCTGGCGACCGCCACGATCGGGGTGCTTGCCATCGCCGCGACCTTCATTCTGGGCTCGGGCGGGCTCGACCTGTCGCTGGGATCGGTCATGGGCTTCGCCGGTGTCGTCGGCGCCTGGGTGGCCGTGACCGCGGGCCTTCCGACAGGGATCGCGGTCATCGCGACCATCGGGGCCGGCGCCCTCGCCGGTTTCGTCAACGGCATAATCATCACCCGCGCCTTCGTGCCTGCGTTCATCGTCACGCTGGGGATGCTTGGCATCGCCCGCGGTCTGGCGCTGGTGATCAACAACGGCGCGGCGATCTACGGCCTGCCGCCTGCGATGGTCTATCTCGGCCAGGGCCGCCCCATGGGCATCCCGATGCCGGTGATCATATTCATCGGCACCGCCATCGTGATGCACATCCTTCTCGCCTACACCCGCTACGGCCGCCACACGCTCGCAATCGGCGACAGCGAGAACGCGGCGCGCACGGCGGGCATCAACGTCTCGCGCCTGCGGCTGTCGCTCTATACGCTCTCGGGCGCGCTCGCCGGCCTCGCCGGGCTTATTTTTGCGACGCGCGTGAATGCGGGCGACCCGACCGCCGGGCTGACCTACGAACTCACCGCCATCACGGCGGCCATCATCGGCGGCACCAATCTCTTCGGCGGGCGCGCCTCGATCCTCGGCACGATGATCGGCGCGCTGATCATGGGCGTGCTGCAAAACGGCCTCAACCTGCTCGCAGTGCAGAGCTACTACCAGCAGATGGCCATCGGCGCGGTGCTAATCCTCGCGGTCTTCATTGACCAGTGGCAGGTCCGGAAGGAGAGCCGGGTATGACCCTTCTCAACATCACCAAAGTCTCCAAGGCCTTCGGTCCGGTCAGCGTGCTGCATGGCGTCGACATGAGCGTCGACCGCGGCGAAGTGGTCGGCCTCGTGGGCGACAACGGAGCCGGCAAATCGACTCTGATGAAGATCGTCACTGGCATGTACACGGCCGACGCGGGCGAGATCACGCTCGACGGCCAGGACATTCTCGGCAACACCCCCGGCGAACGACGTCGGATGGGGATCGAGATGATCTACCAGGATCTCGCCCTCGCCCGGCAGCAGGATGTCTCCGCCAACATCTTCCTTGGCCGCGAGCCGGAAAAGAAGGTGCTCGGGATGAATTTCGTGGACAAGGCCACCATGCGGCGAGAGGCCCAGGCGATGATCGACCGGCTGGGCGCGCGGCTCCCCGCGATCAACCGGCCAGTGGGCTCGTTTTCCGGCGGCCAGCAGCAATCCGTCGCCATCGCTCGGGCGCTCACCTTCGATCCGAAGCTCGTCATCATGGACGAACCAACGGCGGCCCTCGCCGTTCGGGAGGTGCAGGGCGTGCTGGACCTGATCCGCCAGCTCAAGTCGGAAGGGATCGGCGTGATCCTGATCTCGCACCGGCTGAACGACGTGCTTTCGGTCACGGACCGGATCGTGGTGCTGAACCACGGCCGTGCCGCCGCCAATCTCACCACCGCAGAGACCAACATGACCGAGGTCGTTTCCGCCATCGTCGGCAGCGCCGAGATGGACCACGCGGCCGCGCATGAAGCAAGAGGATAGACATGGCTCAGCTTGGCCTTCACACGTTCGCCGCCGCACCCAGATGGGACCAGGCAGAAATGCGCGCACTTCTGGACAAGTTCCAACAGCACAAGATCCGCGTGCTCGAGATTCCGCTGCTCAACCCGGCCGAAATCGACGTGGCCGAGACCCGCGCTTTTTGCGAAGAAACCGGCATCGCGCCGGTGTGCTCCCTGGGTCTGCCGCCGGAAATCGACGTGATCGCGGATCCGGACTCTGGCCTCGCCTTCCTCGAACCGGCATTCCAGGTGGCAAGCGGCGTCGGTGCCTTCGCGCTCGCCGGCGTCACCTACGGCACAATCGGCAAGATCTCCGGCGCGCCCCGCTCCACCGAGGAATTCGACGGCACCGCGCGTTTCATCGAACTCGCGGCGAGAGCGGCGAGGTCGCATGGGCTGAAGCTCGGGCTGGAGCCGTGCAACCGCTACGAGACCCATATCATGAACACCGGTGCCGATGGCCGCGCTTTCTGCGAAGCGGTGGGGGCCGACAATGTTTTCATCCACATCGACACCTACCACATGAACATAGAGGAGGTGTCCTATGCCCAGGGCTTCCGCG
Source organism: Aliiruegeria lutimaris (assembly GCF_900099935.1). Lineage (GTDB taxonomy): Bacteria > Pseudomonadota > Alphaproteobacteria > Rhodobacterales > Rhodobacteraceae > Tropicimonas > Tropicimonas lutimaris. The sequence goes on from NZ_FNEK01000006.1 coordinate 6,131, forward strand.
ATTGCGGCCCGTTCCTCGGCTACGTTCATCTGTCGGAGAGCAACCGTGGCGCGCCGGGAGCCGGGACAATCGACTGGGAGCAGGTATATGGGGCTCTTGTCGAGGTCGGTTTCGACGGCATCACTACGCTGGAGAGCATGAATTACGTTCATCCCGCAATCGCCTCCGCTCTGGCGATCTGGCACCCAGTGGCCGCGAACCCGGACGACGTGGTCGACGTCGGCCTGCCTTTCCTACACGAGGTAGCGGCGGCGTCCGGCTTTCTCTACACCTGACCGGGATTGAGAAGTAAGCGTGCCGCTGTCAATTGGGCAGCAACTCATTCTTCGGCCCACATGCTGCGCTCTTACGGTGAAGGACGGGGTCGGCAATGTTGATCGTGAGATACCCTGTGATGAAGCCAACGTGATCAAGCAAATTATCCTGACCAGACGATCAGATTTGAGTTCTAATTCGTAGAGTACAGCCGGCGTGGTTCGAGTAGCGGACTTTGGTGTTTCATGCAGCGAAGGTCGGTAAACCGCCCTTCTTGACGAATGCTGCAGCCGGCATGGACGGCAGCTTTGGATGCGAGGCGGTCATCCGAACCTGTCTCTGAGATGACCGTAAGACCGTCCGGGAGGCCTACCATTGAGACTGAGAAGATCTGAAAACGAAAGGCATTTGATGAACAGGATTGCGTCGCTCGCGTCTGGGCAAAACCAATTGAACCAGAATTTGACCTGGTGACCCACTCTCTATCGCAGATAGTACTGGGCTTGAGCTGTGCGTGTCAGCGACCTACCCAAACACGGACGAATTATACCGCGGGTCGGTATCGCGATCTGCCGACCCCAAAGGCTCGCCATTTTCCCGATACCCAACGTAGCAAAAGGGGCGGCCACACTGACATAATTGCGATGAGTCGGAGGCCGGGCACGGTCTTTACGTTCGGTCTCGGAAAGTCGCGATATCGTGCGATCCTCAACGACACGCGTTCTTACCCCAGTTTTTTGATTGCCGCCTGTGGACTCGCCTCACGATGACATCTAACCGTGAGACCGCTCGCGCAACCTTGGTCCGCAGGATCTTGAGATCCAGATCGAGATTCCGGGCCTTGGCTTTCCGCTTCAGGGCGGAGATCATGCCCGATCTCTCAGCTTCATCAGACTTTGCGATCTCGACGCAGGCCGGGTCCACTTCGTCCATGGACATGGGAGCGACGCGCTTCTGCACCTGCTTCTTGATATCGAGCGTCGTCCAACCGGGGCCGAGGAGCGGCTTCAGTCTTGCGATCTCGTCGGGCCACGCGTCGGGATCCATTATTGCAATGCGGGAGAACTCTTTGTCTCGGGCTGCAATGTCCAGCGCCTGCGTTCGAAATCGTCGCTGGAGATCCTTCTCCAGCTTCGCTACGGTCAAACCTTTGGGCTCGCCCAACTCAACAATTAGGTCTCCCAAGAGTGTTGCCCGTTCCGCCTCGGTGCCGAGTTCAGCGGCCTGATCCAGCACCTCGCCGACTCGTCTGTTCTGTTGCTCACTCAGCATCAGGTCTTTCCCCCGATGGTGGCAAAGAACTCTGCTTCATCCTCTTCGGACGTGGCCGGCTGAACCAACGCCGGAGCTATGTAGTCTTTTTCCAGTGACCGGATCGCGGCGGCGGCGCATCTGCACGCAGCACGTGGCTGCGAAACGGAAGGGCTGTTGGCGGCCTGTCCATGCTGGAACTTCTTAACGAGCAGAAAGACGATCTCGTCGAACGTGAAACCGGCCCGGGCAAGCATGTGAGCCGTCGAGAAATCCATGGCGGAGCGACTTCGTGCCTGCTCCTTGAGGCCGCCAGTCATTCCCTCCCAGCGACCGGCGATCCTCGCACCGACGAGGATCTTGACTTCGAGCCGACCCATCACATCGGCTTTTTGCTCTGTCGTCAGTTGGGTGTACTCAGGCAGGTCGAGGCGTCCGACACCAGAGCCACCGGAGTACCCGCGAATGATCTCCTTGCAGGCGCTGTCGGTCAACATGGCTAGGGGCTTGGGCCGTACCACACGGTAGCCCTCGCCGAAGGCGATCCAGCCGCCAGCGCCGCGACCGTCGAGGCCAACCACGATCCCGGCACGGCTAGGCAGGTCACTGAACTTCGCGGGAGTGCGATAGATGGCGTGCAAACCTCCCGAGACGGTCCTGTGCACGCGTGTATCTCCGGTCAGCCCGTGCTTCTTCAGCCATTGTTCGGGAGCCGATCCGGGCTTGTAGATATCGAGATCGAGGGCATAGAGCCCGTGGCCCATCAGGATTCCGACGCCGTTGCAACGTCCCTCCCAATCGTGAGCGTCGATGTCGAGACTGGCGTCAAGGTGCCCGTGTTGGGTCAGCGGAGTCTTTTGCCACTTCTCACCAATCTTCTGGACCCTTACCGGGAAGACGGGAATGCCCATGGTGATGAACTGGCGGGCATCATCCCCAGACATAGGGCAAGATCGAGCGCTGGCACCAGACCATGAAGAACCGTGTTCTGCTGGAGAACTACTACCTGCCAGGTGACCTCGAACGGCAGATCGAAGCCTTCGTCGAGCACTACAGCAACCACCGCTACCACGAGAGCTTGGGCAACCTGACACCCGCTGACGTCTACCACGGTCGGGGCGCTCAGATCCTGTCAATGAGAGAGGAGATCAAGAAACAGACAATCCGGAAACGCCGCTTGCAGCAGGACAGCGCTGCCGCGTAACCTCAAACAGAAAGCGAACCGGAACTCACGTTACGAAATCGCCTCGCGATCTCCGAAAAACTCTGACGACGGACAGATCCTACTGTCGCTTCTGGTCGGGATGTTTCCTCTGGGTTTTGCCGGTTCGCTCATCGGCTTTTCGGGGGGTCTCGCGGACGGCATCTCGGTTGCCGCCATGCTGTCGGCGGTAGCAGACCTCGTAAGCCTTGGCGCAGCTATTGCGACGGTTCTGGTTTTCCGATCCCTCGTCAAGGCGACCTACCGGAAGGCGCGAGATCCCGGCAACGTGACGCCGCTGTCTCCGCGGTCGTCCTCGAAGCGCCCCGCATACGGGAACGTCCGGAAGGCGGCCTGAAGGACCACGGACCGAATTGTTTTCGCGGCCGAGTTTGAACTGCTCCGGAAGGTTGCCGTTGCTGTTCGTCGCGCTCGCCTGAGAGATTCATTTCCAAAGTGCATTGTGAACTAAGAGAGCTTTGTCTCGCCGTTCGCCTTGTCCGTCATCAAAAGAAGTGGTCCGACTGAGTTGATCCCGATCTGGAACCACGATGTAGCGGCTGTAATCATCGAGGATGGTGGAGAGATCGAACCAGCCCCAACCAATGACCCTCAGGTAGGTGAAGTCCGTCTGCCACAGCTGGTTCGGTCGCATTCGCCATTTTCGCTCGGACCATGTATGGATGGCGTCCGCGGGGCAAGGGCTTGTCGTTGCGATTTTGGCGTCTGGTCGGTTGCGGCCATGTATACGGCGTCTGATCTGCAACACGGCGGCTGCGCGCCCTGATGTATTCCGCGGTCGCTTTGGTTCCAATCAATGGCACGCGCTTCGATGCGCTCCGGTTCGAACAGGGTGTCCTCTGTGGAATGACGATCCCGAATTCCCCGAGATGTGCCCGGATCGCATTCATGATCTGTGTCCGCTGGCGCACCAGAAATTCCCTTGCCTTGTGGGTAACCAGCCGGCCTTGCGTTTCTTCGAATTTCACGGGACGAACCGCATCGAGGTCCGTGTGACAGCCTCACAGATCGCTTCCGCGTCCGCCTGGTCTGTCTTGCCTCGTTTCACATAACCCTTCACGTAGCTCGGCTCCACCTTCAAAACCATCAAGTCGGAGCTGATATGGCCGCTCGCCTGGCAGACCCGCGCACAGGCCGAAAACGCCATCGCCAAATACATCGACGGGTTCAATAACCCCATCAGGCGACAGTCATCGCTCGGTTTCCAAAGCCTCATCGCCTTTGAGCGCAGGAGCCAGGAAGTGAGCTGAACGCTCTCCGCAAGATCCGGGCAAGTCCAGTTTGGGTGCTTGGCTTCATCGCTGACGCTGCTGTGTATATCGACAGCTGATCGGCGGGAGGCCCGGGTTTCAGCAGAGCGGGGCAAGCTGGCGGCGAAGCTGTCGTTCGTCGACCTTGGAGGCGTGACGTTTGTCCATGGGGATGCTCTTCACGTGTACGACATTGCCCACACCATGCGTCTCGGCGTTTCGACGCCACTCGTGCAGATGCAACGGATCGCCCTCAATTGCCAGAACAGCCGATTCATCGTTCAGCCGTACCAGCGCGGCGCGGCTTACACCCGGCCAGTAGCGCGCCGAGGTTTCTACCTGCAGCGGCATCGGCTGCGAGATCCCGTCGGCCCGCCAGCGCCCGAGAAGCCATAGCCGCCCCTGCGTGTCCATCCGCGCTGCATCTCCGGTCCGATGCCAGATCCGCGCGTCTTCGCGGATCTTGTCGCCTGCATCCTGTGCCGGATCGATATATCCCGAATTGACGTGATCGCCGGAGACCTGGATTTCTCCATCCACGAGGCGCAGTTCGAGACCCGGCACCGGGGGCCCGGCGAGCAGGCCGCCACCGGCTTCCATCTCGGCCCAGTCCGCGTCCGAAATCGACTCCGTTCCGATATGCGCGATCGGCTCGGCTTCGGTCGAACCGTAGACGGCGACCACGCGCAGGTCCGGCCTTTGGTGCCGCAGCCGCTGTATCGTGTCGGGGAAGACCGGGCCGCCGCCCGTGAAGATTGTCGAAATGCTCGACGGAACGCCCGTTGCCGCCAGTTTTTCGCAGATCGCCGGGGGCAGCAGCAGGCGGGTGGCGCCGCTGCGGGTGATCCAGTCGCGAATCTTCTCGATCTCGGCACGGTCCTGGCGGGTCAGTTTCCAGTTCGGCAGCACGGTGCAACGCCCGGCGGCAAGGTTGACCAGAGCGAATACCGGGAAACCGACCAGATCGCGCTCGGTGCCATCGGAGGCCAGCAGCGGCGAAACGGCTGCGTTCTGCGCCATCAGGAAGCCATGGCTGCGCAGGATGCCCTTGGGCGCGCCGCTGGAACCGGAGGTGAAGGAGATCAGGGCCGGGTCGTCGGGCGTCACTTCCGGTGATTGGAAGGTGTCGTCCCCTGTTCGCGACGCTTCAAGCCAGTGCATCCGCCAAAGCGCCGGCAGCAGGCGGAGCAGCCAATAGCGCCCCGCCGTGGCGAGCGCCACGGGTCGCGTCACGCGTATGGCATGCAGAAGCCCCCGCAGGCCCAGTGCCGGTTCGGGAAATACCGCCACCAGCCCGGCTTTCCAGATCCCGGCCAGCGTCACGTAGAGCTCCGACGTGACCGGAGCCGCCACCAGCACCCGGTCCCCCTTGCGCAGGCCGCGCTTCAGAATTTGCGCCGCAAAGGCGGTCGAGCGCCGATCGAGTTCGGCGTTGGTGGTGATCTTTCCGGACGGATCAAGCAGCGCCGGGTCGTTCGGCGTGCGCGCAACCCGCGCCGCGAAGGCTTCAAGCAGGGTTGTCATCAAGCACTTTTCCCATCAGCGCGTAACGGCGGAACATGCGCCCCCCGAGCTGGGCGCTTCGCTGGGCCGAGACGTTCGTCTCATGGATCAGCGCGTGGATCGCGGTGGCGAAACCCGCCTCCTGCGCCGCGCTGTGGAAAACCGATGCCAGCGCTTGCCCCGCGCCATGTTGCAGGCTGGCATAGGTCTTGAGAATGACCGTGTCCGGGGCAGGACCCGCGCCATAGTTCGGAATGCCAAAGAGAAAACCCACCAGTGCGCCTTCGGAATTGTAGGCGAACAGGACGAATTCGCGCCGGATGACGGGCACGAAGGGAAGGTACATCCCCAGGAACGCCTCCCGCGAGATGGGGGTATAGAAAGCATTCCCGGAGAAGGCGGATAGCGACAGGTCGTAGACCTGAGAGAAATGCGCCTCGGGATCGGTGCCGTCCCAGGTTTCGACACGAATTTCCGGGTCCACGGGCGGTGGATTGTCCATGCCCGCAAGCGTGACCCGGGCGGAGAAATACCGGGCGATCGGGGCAAAACCGGCGGCCTCGAAGGCGGCAAGGTCGGATGGCCCCGAGGTTGGCTCCATGAGGAAGGGCGGCGTTCCATCGGTTTCGGTGACCAGCCGGTAGCTGTTCCAGGTGGTGCCGTCCATCGGGCCGAGAAGCCGGCGGGCACCGGCCTCGCGCGCGGCGGCTGTGGCCTCGGCGAGAACCGCAGCCCCGTCCTTGACCGAACCGCATGAAAACTTTCCCACCGCCATGGTTGGCGCGCCTTCCCAGTCCGGCGCGTCGGGAAACAGCGTTGCATGGGCAGTGCCGTGGTTGAATTCCTGGGTCACAGCTTTCCTCCCTCGAAGGTTGCGGCAGAGATGGCGTAGGCGAGCGCTGGCAGCAGGACCGCCAGCACGCCGAGCCGGGGCATGCGGTATCGGTAAAAGACGCCGGGGCGGGTCACCGTCGCCATGCCGACCAACGCGACGCTTGCAATCATGACCAGCCCAGCCTGCGGTGCCCAGTGTTTCTCGGCCGGGTTGAAATCCATCAGCCAGTTCCAGACCGGCGGCATCGCAACGCCCAGCCCGAGAAAGGCGGCAAGCCGTGTTCCAAGGCCAAGGCCCGACATCGCCAGCATCGTCAAACCCACGCAAATCCCTGCAAGACTCGCCCCGAAGGCATCCAGCGCGTTGAAGCCCGTTGCGTTGCCAGCGGCGAGCCAGCCAAAGCTCAGCGCGGCGAGTGCCGCGACCGCATCCAGTTCGGGATGCGCGCTGGCGCTGGGGGATTTGCGTTCGGCGACGAGGTGAAGAAGCAGCATCAGAACGCAGAAGACGACGTTTTGCGTGGCCGTGACCGAAAGCAGAAGGAAGATCGCGGCAAGGTACGCGCGCGCGATCTGGGTCGGCAGGCCGAAACGGCGGGCGGTTGCATGGAACAGGGCCAGTGCCCCGAGATAGGTGGCGAACAGGGTTATCAGGTCTTCGGCACTGCTTGTCCTGTGTTCCCGCAGAATGATCAGCACCGCCAGCGGCAGGAACAGGTTGTCGAAACCGCGCCAGCTATCGGCCTCCACGAACGTGCTGAAGGTCGCGATCAGGAAGGCGAGGATCACGACGTTTTCGCGCGAGATGCCGGACAGCAACAGCAAGCATGTCATTGACAGGATGACTGTTACCAGGAAGAGGACCGCACTGCCCTCGAGGCTCTTTTGACCGTCCTCGACGGCAATGAAGCGCCTGCCATAGGCGCTGCCGGCCAGTGCGGCGGCGGCGTCGCCAAGTGTCAGAACGGCCAGCGGCAGGATATAGAGCAGCGGATCACGCTGGCTGAGCAGGAGCACCAATCCGACCGCGGCAACGATCAGGAAGTCGCCATAGGACTGCCGCTCCACGGAATGGAGCGCGGCGCCGGCACCCTTGGAACGCAGGGCGGGCAGGCGCATCGCGGCCATCGCCAGAACTGCAAGACCGAGCAGCAGATAGACCGGCCAGTTTTCGGAAAAGACGTACGGCAGGCAGATCGCAAAGAGCCCGGTGACCACATGGACGATCTTGCGCTGCAATTCGGCGCTCCAGCAGGCAGCCTCCGCTCGGCGGCGCACCAGCATCATGAAGCCGAGCAGGCCCGCAATGGAGAGTGCCGCCAGCAGGATCGGGCCGAGCAGGGCCATCACCGCACCTGCTCGATCACGAAATCGGAGTAGAAAAAGGCTTTGTCCATCTGCTTGAGGTCGTTTTCCAGAGCGGTGAGTGGCTTCACCCGGTCTGCAAGTGAAGCAGGTACCCGGCGCGGCGCCATCATGTTCCAGTAGACCAGCCGCGCCCCCGGGCTCGCGCGCTCAAGAAGTCGCGCATAGGCGGCTTCGGCCGCTGCGGGCGACATGTATTCGAAGATATCGGACAGGTTGAACCCGTCCACCGGCGTGGTGCCGCTGGACTCCATGGGGCCGTGGACCAGTTCGAGCCGGTCCAGCCTGTCGCGGATGATCTCGTAGGGCTCCGGCCGCCAGGGCATCGGCAGTGCCGCGCCATGCCCGCCCTTGAGGATCCAGTGCAGGAACGGGTTCTCCGCCGGGTCGCAGGTGACCCCTGCATGGCGGATGCGACGGGCGACATGTTCGGCGACGGAGCCCTCGACATGGTCGAAGAACGCCTTGTCCCGGCCCATTCGGCCCATTGTGAAACGGGAAAAGAAAAGCTGCAGCATCAGCCGCCAGCGCCAGGTGACGAAGCGCTCGTCCAGGAAACGCACGCGTTCGGCCTGTGGTCGGGAGACGAAAACATCGTCGATGGTTCGACGGGAATGGATAAGCGGCAGGAGCCATTGGCGGAAGATACGAAAATACCGCTCGAACCGGCCGACACCGCCAGCGCCAAAGGCTTCGACCTGTGGGCGCAGCGCCTGCCAGCGAGTGCGGGTCTCCTCCGGCAGGTTCTTCAGCGCGCGGTCTAGCAATGCGCCCCGTCGCTCGCTCGGGCGCGACCCCATCAGTTCGAGGAATTCCGGCTGCTCCATCGCGCGCATCGCGCCCATGCGCAGGCGCAGGCAATCGAGCTGTGCCGCCGACAGGTCGACCGCCGTAACCCGCTCGGGGTCCAGTGTCAGGAGCGCCAGCGCGTTATCGCCCGCCGAGCAGACCGAGAGGAAATTCTGCCCCGGATCCGGGCGCATCGCGGCGACCAGGATATCGGCATCCTCCCATAACTGGGCGTAGCGGATGATGTCGAAGCGGGCCCGCTCGGCGATGTCATTGCGTGTCATGGCCGAGCCGAACCTCCCCGCTTTCCCCGTCGACGGTCAGCCACGCGCCCTCGGGCACCCAATCCGTCGCCCCCTTGATGCCGACGACGCAGGGGATGCCAAGCTCCCGCGCCACGATGGCCGAATGTGACAGCAGCGAGCCGCGCTCGACGACAATGGCCGCCGCGTTGGAAAAGACGGCGATCCAGCCGGGGTCGGTGTTTCGTGCCACGAGGATTTCACCAGCGACCAGGTGCTCGCTGCGCGGGTCGCGGATCACGCGGGCAGGCGCGGTGACACGGCCCGCCGAACAGCCCGTGCCGATGCGGGCATCGCCGGTCTCTTCCGGTTTCGCCTGTGCCGGCCCGGCGCGCACCAGCAGCGCCGCACCGCGCCCGATGAGGCGTTCCGGCGGATCGGGCAGGCGTGCGTTGTGATCCTGTTCCGCCTTGCGGGCAGATACGATCGCGCGGAGATCGGTCGAGAGGGCATTGCCTTCGATGGCGCCCAGAACCTCCCCGACCGTCAGGTGGAAGATATCGCGCGGCGCGTCCAGCCGGCCATTGGCCCAGAACTCCCGGCCCATGGCGAGGAAAACGCGCCGGGCATGGCCAAAGATCCGGGTGCGCTCGAAGCGCAGGTTCTCCCGGTCCCGCACCCGCGCCTTGGCATAGACGGTGGCCCAGCGGGCGAGCTGTCGGCGGACCGGCCTGCCCGGAATTGCTGCCTCCCAGTCGGGTTCGGAGCGCTCGGCGGTGGCTTTGGCGGATCGGTTCGCGCTGGCTGCAATCGCGGCGAGAAGCTGCGAGGGGTCTTCATCGAGCGGGATCGATTCCAGTTTCAACTCCTGCGTGCAGCGATCCCCGAAGCGCTCCAGATAGGCTGTGAACGCGGCTTCGATTTCAGGCTGCCCCGCCAAGGCCACGCGACCGTCTTGGAGAAGGGCGTTGGCCAGCCCTGCCGCGGCCACCATCCGGCCCATCTCAGCGATCCGCTGCGACGGCTCGGCAGAGACAATATCGCCTTGGCCGATCATCACGTCGTTATGCAGCGACAGTCCCGCCGGGCCGGCCCATTTCTCCAACAGCTTGCGCGATCCGCCAAAGGCCATCATGCAGAGGAAATCGTTGACCAGCGGCGCATCCCAGCGGTCGAGAAGGTCCGCCTCGATGGTCCGCCACGTGGCGGCCAGTTCGGTGAGATTGGCCCTCTCGGGCGGCGTGCCGGTGGCAAGGGCGCGTTCCAGCCGCGTAAGGAACCGGCGTTTCGTGGCCGGCAGGCGCAGCGCGGCCCAGAAAAGGCCCATGGCGACCCGCGTCGTTCTGAGCGTTTCGATGAACCGCTTCAGCCCGGTGGCCGGTGGCGGGCCGATGGAATCCCGAAGTTCGGCCGGAAGCGGCTCATCGACCCCCATCATGGTTTCCATGTGGTCCCGGTTGCGGGAGAAGCCGGGCAGAAGCGCCAATGTCCGGTACCAGTTGCCGAGGTTGTAATAGACCCGGCCATCGACGCGGGTAAGCAGGTTGTCGAAGACGGGCGTGTTGGCGGAGATCTCGGCAGGGCGGACCCCGAGCAGCGCCACGAAGGCCCGGTAGACCCGGTTATAGACATAACAGGCAAAGCTGTAGGTGAGCGGGCTGACGATGCCGGGATAACTCTCGACGATATTGGAATTGTCCAGCACGACCAGAGCGCCGTCCGGCATCGGGCGCGGGCGTAGCAGCGTGGTGATCGGGCGGGATTGCAGCATGTAGAGCCGCGCGCCGTCGAGCGCCCATTCGATATCCTGTGGCCTGCCGAAAACCTCCTCGGCGCGCGTGGCAAGGGTGGCGATCTTCTGCGCCTCTTCCTGCGTCAGGACCTGCGGCTCCGCGGGAGTAACGAGCAACTCGCCTGTCTCCGAAACCTGCCAGTCTTCGCCATCGGCCGCGCCGGAAACCAGCGCTTCGCCCAGTCCCTCCACCGCCGAAATGACCCGGCACCCCTGGAACCCGCTGACCGGGTCGGCCGAAAATGCCACACCGGCCGCGCGCGCCGGCACCATTTGCTGAACGATGATCGCCGGGGCTTCGGCCGGCGCGGCATGGGTTGCCGCCCGGTAGCTCGCGAGGCTGTCGGAAAAGCCCGAGGCCCAGACGTCGCGGATTGCGGCTTCCACCTCCGGCGCGGGAATGTCGAGCCCGGTATGGAACTGGCCGGCGTGGCTGTGCGCGCTGCCGTCCTCGGCCCGCCCGGAGGAGCGCACGGCGTATGGGCCCGGTCCCAGGCGTTCGAGCGCCTCTTGCAGTTCTGCGGCGAGTTCTGGCTGCGCGACAACACAATCATCCTGCCAATGGCAGGCTTGCGGCGAGACCACGCAAAACGCGGGCACATCGAAGCCCGCCTCGGATAACCGGTGGAGCGCCGCGCCCTTGCCGCCGGCGGTTTCCACCGAGATCTCTTCGGGCTTCAGGATCAGGTTCATGGCTCAAGCCCCGAATTCGAGCGGAAGGAAGCCTGCCGCGAGGTAGCACAGCAGCACCCATAACCCGGAAGCCATGTCCACGCGCCCTTGCCAGACGGGATCGGGTGTGGCCCGAAACCGCATCATGCAGAAGGCGACAAGCAGCAACCCGGTGCCGCCCGCTGCCGTGATCGCGGTCGCCGCGCCGAGCGCTTGTCCCAGGGCGGCGAGCAGGAGGAAAGCGATGACGACCGTGGCAAACCATATCAGGACTGCCCGCCGTGGCCCCCACAGGCCCGAATAGGTCTCGACCCCTTCACGCTCCTTCTCGGGCGCCCAGACCTTGCGGCCGATCTCGATCACGCAGCCATTGGCGAAACTCAGCGCAAGGAACCACGCGAGGGCGGGTGAGGGGGCTCCGCCGCCGGCGGTCCATTCGATGCCGGTCAGCATCAGGTCGATCAGCGGCATGATCAGCATGTGGCTGAGCAGGTAGACCACCGGGCGGGCCTTGAGCCACGCGGGCGATCCGAATTCGGCGGTCATCAGGGTCAGCCAGACCCATGTCAGGCACAGCAATCCCAGCGTTGCCAGGTTCCACGACCACGCGAGTGCGAGCATCCCGGCACCCACCACGGCCGCGAGCGTGAGAATGGTCCGCAGGCTGACCAGCCCGCGCGGGATGGGCCGTTCGGGCCGGTAACGGCAGTCGTCCTCCAAGTCCTTGTACTCGTCGCAGGCACGCATCTGGAAGAAGATCCCGAGCGCCAGCAGCGCCGCGATGACATAGGCCATGGGGCCGGGCAGGGGGCGCCCGGCCAGCATCGCCGAGACATTGATGCTGGCGGCGGCGAACACGGAAAGCAAAGGCACTGTCCGAACAAGCGGAAAGCGCTCGGATTGGTAGATCCAGAGGCGTCCTGCGAGGCCCGCGGTCATCTCTTGCGCGCCAGCTTGTGGTGGGCAGACGCGAAATGCCCCGCCGCCATCGCCGCCACGATGGAGATTTCTCCACACAGGCAGAGCGCCGCCGTCACCTCGGCCAGGGCCGCCGCGCTCTCCGGTCCCTCCAGCCCGACAAGGCTCAGCGCTGCGTGCTGGCTGGGAAGGCGCGTGCCGCCGCCTACGGTTCCCACGAGGATATTCGGCATCGTGACCGAGCAGAACAGCCCGTCCTCGCGCCGCTCCAGTCGCGTGAAGCCCACCGCGCTTTCGGCGACGCAGGCGGCATCCTGCCCGGTCGCGATATAGAAGGCCGCCAGCGCGTTGGCGTAATGGGCCTGGGCGCCGAACTGGCCGGAAAGCAGCGCGCCGAGCCCTGCCACGCGGCTGTAATCGAGCATCGCGTCGATATCGGTGCGCAGCACCTTTTGGACGATCTCCCCGGGCAGGACCACCGAGGCGCTGACCTTGCGCCCGCGCCCGGTCAGGGTTCCGAGCGAGGTCGCCTTCTTGTCGCCGGAGAAATTGCCCTCGACATACCAGCGCTGCGGCTTGATCGGGCATTCGGCGACCGCCTTCTTGCCAAGGGCGTCGGTCGCGATGGTCACCATGTTCTGTCCCGCGGCTTCGCCGGTGGTGAAGCGGCAAAGCAGGAAAGCGATGTTGTTGTCGATCACGGGCTCCAGCGAGACGAGCCGTCCGTGCGATGTCGTCGCTTCGGCGGCCTTCTTCAGCTGCTCCACGTTGCTCACGACCCAGTCGACGAAACGTCCGGCGCTCAGCAAGCTGTCGAAGACGAAGGCCGGGGAACGGAGCACGCCTTCATAGAGGACCGCTGTGCTGATCCCGCCGGCCCGGGTGGCGGCCAGGGCGCCCCGCGCAGAGGACGCGACGAGCGCGGCTTCCGTGGTCGCGAGCGGCAGGTGGAAATCTCCATCCGCGTGCAGGCCGCGCACACGCAGCGGACCAACGACGCCCACGGGCACCTTCACCGTTCCGATCATGTTCTCGATATTGCCCGAGTAGGCTTCGGCGTTTGCCAGTGTCTCGGCATCGGCCAGGAGCGCCTCGCTCAGCTCGGATGCTTTCCCCTGTCCGCGAAGCACCGTCCACAAGCTGGTAATTGACGCCGACGATGCCGACTGCGTACCCCGGAATGGCGCATGCGCCGCATCACTGGGAAGCATGCGGCTTTCGCGACCGTCCTGAAAATACAAGGCCCGCACGCGTTTGAGCATATCGAGCACATGGTTGGGGACAATCACGACCGTCACCTCCAGCATCCCGGCCGGCTCCCGCAGCGCGCCGGCAATCATGCCGAGCGTACAGACGGGACCTGTCCCAAGCAAGAAGTCGCAAGGCCCGCAAACAGGATGGTCGATTGTCGCGAGGCGATGGTTTCGGGCTTTCCAGACCTGTTGAAGGCCGCCGAAATCTGGACCGCATGATGTGCCGGGATTGCGGTCTTTCGGACATGGTGGCTGGCTGGAAGGGGCTGCTTTCATGTGAATGCCACGCCGTGGGCGTGGCATTCACACGGATATCACCCGTAAATCAGGTTCGGCAGCCACGTTATGACCTCGGGGAAGAGCATGCAGACTGCGAGGCCAACGACCTGCAGGAACAGGAATGGAAGCGCCGCTACGAAGATATCCTTCATGGGAATCGACGGCGGGGCCACCCCCCTGAGGTAGAAGAGAGCGTAGCCGAAGGGGGGCGACAGAAAGCTCATCTGCATGTTCACGAGGTAGAGCACGCCAAACCACAGCACGAGGTCGTTCGGGTCGTCGAAGCCGAAAGCGGCCGCCCCAAGGGCCTTGATGATAGGCACGAAGATGGGCACGCAGAGCAGCAGGATTCCCACCCAGTCGAGAAACATCCCCAACACAATCAGCAATATCTGCATGACGATCAGGATACCCCACGGGCCGAGGCCCGCGCCCTGCATCGTTTCCTGCACGAATTGCTGGCCGCCTTCGAGCACGTAGAGGCCAACGAAGATCGTCGCGCCGAACATGATCCAGATCACCATGGCGCTGGCCTTGAGCGTGGTCAGGCAGGCTTCACGGACGGTCGCCCAATCCAGCTTGCGGTGGATCGCCGCGACGATGAAGGCGCCGAAGGTGCCGATGCCGGCGGCTTCCACCGGCGTGGCGACGCCGGTGAAGATCACGCCCAGCACGATCACGATCAGCGCGATCGGCGCGGCCATCTTGCCAAGCAGGTTGAATTTTTCGCGGGTCGAGACGCGTTCGCTTTCCGGGATCGGCGGGCCGAGATCGGGGTTCAGGAAGCACCGGAAGGTGACGTAGAGGATGTAGAGACCAGACAGCATCAGGCCGGGGATGACCGCCCCGACGAAGAGCTCACCCACCGATTGTTCGGCCACCACCGCGTAGATGATGGCGAGGATCGAGGGGGGGATCAGGATGCCGAGTGTGCCGCCGGCCATGATCGATCCCATGGCGATCTTCGGATCGTAGCCGCGCTTGAGCATCGCCGGCAGCGCGATGATACCCATCGTGACAACCGCCGCGCCGATCACTCCGACCATGGCGGCGAGGATGGTGGAGGCGAGGATCGTCGCCGCCGCCAGTCCGCCGCGCAAACCGCCGAGCAGCTTGTAGATCACGTCGAACATATCGTTGATAAGCCCGGCTTTCTCCAGCATCGCCGCCATGAATATGAAGAGCGGTATCGCTGAAAGCTGGTAATTCGTCATCAGCGGGAAGATCCGGCTGGGAACGATATTGAGCGCCCGTGCGTCGCCCAGAACGAACAGGAACACGCAGGCCAGCCCGCCGGTGACGAAGGCCAGCGGCAACCCCGCCATCAGCAGGGCTACCAGCGATCCGAACATGATGAGCGTCAACAGCTCGATGGAAATTTCGAGGCCCATGGTCTCAGTGTCCTCTCGCGATCGTGCGGATATCTTTTGATAGCTTGGAAACGCCCTGCAGGATCAGAAGCAGCGATCCGACGACCATCATCCATTTCATCGGCCAGAGCGGGATCTCCCACTCGTTGAAGCTGATCTCGCCCCAGCGGATATTCGGGTCCGTCCAGTCGCCGAAGGTCAGCATACCGAGCATTTCGAAGAAACCGACGTCTCCTCGTGCCCAGTCCGACACCACGGAGTTTCCGGAAGGCACGGCGATGGCGTCCATTGCGAAGATGTAGGAGGTCACCAGCAGCGTGCCGGCAAAGATGAAGAAAAAGATCGACGTGACCAGATCCGCCCAGGCTTTCTGTGGCTTGCGCAACGGGGCGTAGAAGATGTCTACCCGAACGTGGCTTTCGGTGAGCATCGCGTAGGATCCGGCAATCAGGTACTGCATTCCGAACATCAGGTACATGGACTCGTGGGCCCAGTTGGTCGGCGAATTGAAGACGTAGCGGACGATGACCTCGTAGTAATAGACGAAGACCGCGATCACGGCCCAGTAACTTACGAATTCGCCAGCATAGAGCGCGAGCCGGTCGATCCAGTTCTCGGCGAAATCGGCATCGCCGCGGCGGGCATCGGGGTCGAACTCGGCGGCCCGTGCCGCCGTTTCCTCGTCGATCTCGAACTCTTCCTCGTTGTCCTGCTCGGCGAGCGCGCGTGCGCGGCGCGCCAGTCCGGGCAGGAGCACGGCGTCGATCGCAAGCAGCGCGAGGATGACGAAGAACGCATAGCGCGCCATGCTGTTCCAGAACGCCCGGCCTTCGGCGGCCTCATCGGCAGCCGGGCCGTATTCGGCAAGCTGCGCCTGCGCTTCCGCGATCCGTTCGCGTCCGGTTTCAATCCCCTTCTCCGCGCGCGACAACGACTTTTCCGCGCGGCGCTTGGTAAAGCTGCCTTCCTCGGCGACCTGCACGGCGGCCTGAAGCTCCGGCAGATCCTTCTCGGCCGTCTCGACCCTCTCTGCCTCACGCTCGATCGTTCGTTCCGCGGTCCGCACGTAATTGCTGGCATCCGAATAGAGCGAGCGTGCCGCGCGCTCCTGCCCGTTTGCGAACAGGATCGCGATGAAAAGCGGGATATAGACCAGTCCCAGCAGGCTGCGGAAATAGAAACGGTGCAACCCGAGCAAGCCGCCGGTCACGAGGATCATGTACCCCAGCGGCAAACCATATGTCCGTTCCCCCGGCGCGGTCTTCCGGGCCAGGTACATCGCCGCAAGCGGAAACAGGATGAGCCCCACCCAATACATCCAGTGCGGCAAGGTGAAATCGATATTCGGCATGCTTCACTCCAGCTCGACGGCATTGCGCCGCCACGCGCAAGTGTCCGCGCGCCGGGGCGCGCGGACATTCCTCATGGCTAACGGTGTCAGAGATCCAGCGTAAGGCCTTCAATCTGCTCGGGGGTCACGTAGCCGAGCGAGCCGGACATCATGTAGTCCAGCTGGATCTTGAAGACACGCGCCGCGTCCTTGTCGCGGTTGGCGTATTTGAACCAGATCGGCACGGCGACCTCGGTCATCAGCTCCACGTCATCCTGGGTTAGGCGCGTCACCTCGGTGCCGTCGGCCTCGAATTTCGCCCAGGCCTCCTGGTCTGCTGCCTGGATCGCGGCGTGGTGCATGTCCGAATAGACATGGGTTTCCATCTCGACGAACTGCTGCATCTGCGGGCTGAGCGCATCCCAGGCCGCCTGGCCGACGGTGATGTCCATCAGGTCGACCGGCTGGTAGAGCGACATGAAGCCCGGCGGGCCCATGGAGATGTACTTGGTCACCTGGCTGAAGCCGAGCGCGTAGTTCACGGCCGGGCCGACATAGTCGGCGACGTCGATCGTGCCCTTCTCCAGCGCCGGGAAGATCTCGGAACCCGGCAGAACCGTGGTCTCTGCGCCGATTTCCGAGAAGACCTCGGCGACCATGCCGCCGGGAACCCGCATCTTGCGGCCGGCGAAATCGTCGATGGAGCGGATCGGCACCTTCGAGTGAATGATGTTCGGGCCGTGATGCACGGGACCGACGAAATGCATGCCCTGGGCCTTGTAGAGTTCGCGGGCAATCTCGAGGCCACCCAGCGAATAGTAGAACACGTCCCATTCATGCGGGTTCCGCAACCCGAGAGGATAGGAGGTAAGGAAAGTCGCCGCCGGGATGATACCCTGGGCATAGATCGTGAACGGGTTCACCGCGTCCAGCACGCCGTTCTTCACCGCGTCGAAAAGCTGGAAGTCGCCGACGACATCGTTGGCGCCGAACGGCTGGAAGGCGAGTTCTCCTCCCGTTTTTTCTTCGATTGTCGCACACCAATCCTTGAAGATCTGCAACCCAACGCCGCCGGGCCAGGATGTCTGGATTTTCCAGGTCGTACCCTGACCTTGGGCAGAGGCGATATGCGGCGCTGCAAGCGTGGCCGTTCCGGCGGCTGCAATCCCTCCAAGCGCGCCGCGGCGCGTTACCAATTTTACTGTCATTTTTTCCTCCCTAGTCGACGCTCCCGTCTGTTAATCAACGGTAAGCCCGGTCGAATATATCGTCGAATGCACAAATTGGTATGTTTTTCTTTCCAATACGATCAAGTCGCTAAGTGCCGCCGACGAAAACGAGAAAGATCCGGCGCGGTTAGGCATCATTCCCCCCCACAAATCGATGCGATCAGGTACCGCAGCGGCAATGAAAACAAAGAGTTGCCTTGAATCGATCGCGGTATTCCGGACCCACTTGTCATCTCGGGGCGGATACGGGCGGCACGGCAGCAAGTGCAGTGCCGCCCGCGCAGATCAAAGGCTGTCAACGGCCTTGTGGTGGATCGAGGGCCAGGTTTCTTCGGCCTTGCGCAGCGTTTCTTCCGGGTTCTCCTTGTACTTGGCAAAGACGGCGGCGTTGACGAAGAGATAGAGCTTGCCATCGACGATATCGGCATAGCGCGGCTTGCAGGTCATGATCTTGGTCCTTGAATTGTGCCAATACTTGGCGGTTTCCCGGGGCGGAATGCCGCCGGGATCGGGTCTTCCGGACCGGTCTGCGGAGCAGATCTGCCGGGAATTCGGTGAATGGAAACTGGACGCCCGGCCCCGACGGGGACGTTGCCTTGGGAACAGACGGGGCCGGGCGTGGCGACCGATGCCTCTTTTCGGGGACAAGGAGGCGCCTAGTCGGTCGCGGGACGAACTGGCGCGGGAACGGCGCCGAACGTCCGGGGTTACTTGCCGTAGGCGGTTTCGATCGCGCGTAAGGTGTTCTCGGTGTTGTTCACGTCGCTGGCGATCATGCGGAAATTGGTGAGCGAGGCGGCGTAGCCGTCATAAAGCGGGGTGATCGCGCCAGCCGTCGCGTCGGTGACGACCATGACCTCGAAGCCGGCCTCGATCAGCGAACGCATGTGGCTCTCGGTGCACAGGTTCGAGGACATGCCGCCGAGGATCACCTTGTCGATGCCCGCCTTGCGCAACTGGAGCGCCAGGTCATTGCTGTCGGGCCCGTAGATCTTGTGCGGGCTGGTTACGATCACGTTGTCACCGTCGATAAAGGGCTTGTAGAGTTCCAGCCAGTCGGCACCCGCGCCTTCGAAACCGTCGAGACTCAACGCATGGGGCCGGTCGAACATGCCGATGGAATGCATCAACGTCTCCAGCGTGCCTTCGAAATGCCATTCGTGATCGTGTTCGAAATAGAAGTGCGGCGAGACGAAGACCGGCATTCCGACCTTGTCCGCCACGTCGAAAAGCGCCGCGAGATTTTCCACCGTACCGTTCGCGGTGATGCTCTGGCCGACAACGCCCCATGTCACGCCATCCGGCGAGAGAAAATCGTTCTGGGGATCCGTGATTACGATCGCGGTGGTCTCCGGCGTGATCTCGAAGCCCGGCAACGGCAGGCCGTCATTGACCGGCGGCATCCCGGCGGTGACGGCGCGCGCTTCCATGCCTTGTGCCAAGGCTGTGCCACTTCCCAGCCCGAGGATTGCGGTGCTGGAGGTGAAGGCCATTCCGGCGCCGAGCAGGGCGGTTGCCAGGTTCATGCCAAGGATATTGCGGGAATTGTTCATCTTGGTGTCCTCACGTAGATTCATTAATAGGTTTCAATTGGTTGACTTGCGCGCGTCGTGCGTTTGGCGGTGTGCCTTCCGGGTGGCGTCGCGGTGTCACTGAACATCTTCTGACTACGTTAGGACGAGGCGCCCGGTCTTGACCGGGGGTGTCAAAGACTTGACCGGGCGCGTCAAAGCCGGCGAGAACCGATCACGCGCGCGTGATCGTTCCAGCCATTGGCACCGCATCCGGCGGTCGGGGTGCAGGATGCAAGAGGATATGGCCCCATGATTTCAGCCTTTTACGCAAGAAAGCAGATCGAGCAGGCGGTCAATGTGCCCGACGTTTCGGCGCTGTACGACATCGTCTCCCTCACGCCCGAGAGCGCTGCGGACCCAACGGCCATGATCCATCCGGACGACTATCATTCCCTGATGGAAGCCATTGCCGCGAGCGAGTGGCCGGACCTGCGCTTTCACATGCGGGTCTGTGCCGGCATGCGCTGCGACGAGTTTGGCGCCTTCGGTCTTGCGATCAAGTCCGCGCCGACCCTGCGTCACAGCCTCAAGCGCATCGGCCGCTACACCCGGCTGCACAACCAGATTTCCGAATTCGTCGCGTTGGACAGGGGAGAGGTGTTCTGTTGGACACATCGCAAGCCATGGATCGCGCGGCTGGGCAGCCACCTGTCGAACGAGGCTGCGCTTGCGACCACGTTGACGCTATGCCGCGAGGCAACGACGCCGAGCCTTACTCCGGTGCGCGTGCAGTTTGTACATCGGCGCGAGGGGTCCATCGCGGCGTTGGTCGAGCATTTCGGCATCGAGCCGGTGTTCGGGGCAGAGTTGGATGGGATGCAGTTCGCCATCGAGGAAATCGACAAGCCGACCGCCGTCGGCGACCCCGGTATCTGGCAGTTCTTCACCGATCATCTTGAGAGCCTGCTGCAGGCGGAGGAACAGCAGCCCGATCTGCCGCTGGACACACGGGTGGTGGAAGAGATCGCCAAGCTGCTCAGCGGTGGCGTGCCGCCACTGGCAGAGGTGGCGATGACACTGGGCATGGGGGCGCGCACGTTGCAGCGTCGGCTCGCGGAGCGGGGTACCACATACCAGGCGTTGGTCGACGAGGCGCGCCGGCAACTCGCGCATCAACTGGTCGGCGGGTCGCAATACGCGCTTTCAGAGATCGCGTTCCTGACCGGATTTTCGGAACAGAGCGCCTTTATCAGCGCTTTCAAACGCTGGGAGGGGCAGACCCCGCGCGCCTTTCGGCAAGCGGGAGCCGCGGGGTCAGGTGCCGGGTGACGAGGGGCCGCGTCGCGCAAGCTCGGCTTCCAGCATCGCGATGCGGCTGTCCCGCTCGGCCAGCAATGCCGCCGCCCGAGCCACGTCGATCCGCTGCGGGATATGTTGCGGGCAGTTGACGTCCCAGGCGGCGATGTCGAAGAGAATGGCCCGCTCGGCCCGTCCGGAGCCACCCTCGGGACGCAGCCGGTCTAGCAGTGAGGGATCTTCTTCCACCACGCGGGCAGACCCCCAGAGCCTCACGCGCCGGGCATGTTCATAGTCGATCAGGAACAGGTAGGCGCGCGGGTTCTCCGAGAGGTTGCCCAGCGTGATATATTGCTTGTTGCCCGCGAGATCGGCGAAGCCGAGTTGCCGGTCTCCCAGCACCTTGAGAAAGCCCGCCGGGCCACCGCGATGCTGGATATAAGGCTGGCCAGCGGCGCTCGCAGTGCCGAAGAAAACGCTGCTCTGCGCGCCGATGAACGCGGCAAGCTCGGGCGTGATCCGGTCGGACCACGGGCGCTTCGTCTCCACATTCGCATAAAGCGCGCGCGACCCTTTTGCCGCCTGTACTGCCTTGACCGCGGCAGAAAAGGCGACGTCGCTGGGGGGAGGGGTGACCATTTTCAGAGCCCCAGATCACTGAGCGAGGGGTGCTCGCGCGGACGGCGGCCAAGAGGCCAGTGAAACAGCCGGTCGGCCGCATCTATCGCGAGGTCGTTGATACTGGCATGGCGTTCGGCCATCAGCCCTGCCGCATCGAACCGCCAGTTCTCGTTACCATGAGAGCGGATCCACTGACCGGCCGGCCCGCGCCACTCATAGGCAAAGCGCACGGCGATGCGGTTGCTGTGAAAGGCCCATAGTTCCTTGATAAGGCGGTATTCCTGCTCCTTCTGCCATTTCTCGGCGAGGAAGGCGACGATCTGCTCTCGCCCGCTCAGGAAGGTGCTGCGGTTGCGCCATCGGCTGTCGGGCGTGTAGGCGCGCGATACGGCGTCCGGATCGCGGCTGTTCCAGGCGTCCTCTGCCAGGCGCACCTTCCGGGCTGCGGTCAGTGCGGTGAAAGGGGGAAGCGGGGGGCGGCTCATCGTCTGCTACTGTTGGCAATGGCGGCTTGGAAGTGGCGGCGGGCGTTCCGGCCCGCCGCGCGGGGGGCGGCTCAGGCCGCGACGCCTTCGGCGACGGGGAAATCGATGTCGGTTCTGGCCACCTCGTTGAGGTAGTTGGTCCAGATGTTCAGCGCGACGTGCTGGATAATCTCGATCACCTGGGCATCGTCATAACCGGCCTCGTGCACGGCATTCAGATCGCCATTGCTGACATGGCCGCGCGTCTCGGTGACCTTCACGGCGAACCGCACGGCGGCGTCGGCCTTGGCATCGGTCGAGCCGCCCCGGCGACGAGCCGGAACCGTGGCCGGTGAGAATCCTCTACCGCGGCGGACTCGTTGCCCAGAAAGTCCGCGCCTTCGTCGACTTTGCCGCGCCGCGCCTGGAAGCGGCGCTGACCGGCACGCCGCGCCCGCCCGTGTCCGTGAGCGCTTGAAACGGTGCCGTAACGGGAAAAGGGAACGGTGGTTCAGCCGGAGGGTTCCGGAGCGGGAGCCCCCGGCCAGGATTCTCCCCAAAAGAGGGGGTATCAGCCGCCAAACGGCCCGATTTGCCTGCCTTCCCCCGAAATCGTCTGCACGCCCGGCAAGCGCACGAGGTTCTGGTTCCGGTTGGCAACCAGCGGAACCAGTCCTGCGTCCTTGACCCGCTCCACCACGCGCTCCGGCAAGAGCACTTCGGCGCAGGGCATCAGCCGCGTCCCTTCGATCGCCTCGTAGTAGACCAGCGGCAGGTCGCCGAAGTCTAGATTGCCGGCCAGCCATGCCTCCCAGCCCTCCTGCCGGTAGGCCTGCGCGATCAACACCGCGCCGAGCACCGAAGCTGCGCCCCACAGTAACGCCTCCGGCTCTTCTCCGGGCCGCTCCAACTCCTCGAAGGTGAAACCATCGACCGGGTCGAACTTCTTTCCATAGGGCGATCGCAACAGGAAACCCGGCCCGAAACCGCAGATCCGGCCGCCAACCCCGCTTTCGCACAAGGCCGTCCACCCGACGGAAGGGGCAATCTCCTGCCCGGTCGCATCCGCCAGCGCCGCCCAGCTCTCCGCGCCCAAGGCTTCCGGGCCGACCGGGGCCAGCACGACGCCCCCCGTCCGCCCGGCAATCGCGCCGAGCGTCCCGAGCAGCCGCATATCTTCCATCTCGCCGCGAAACGGAATGTCGCTCACGATCAGCGAGAAGGGCGCCCCTTCGCGCTCGACGACCAGCCGCCGGTCCAGCTCCGACCCCTCAAGCGCCCCGTCGCCCAGCGATGCCTGCAACTCCTCCCGGGTCACGTTCCACAGGTGGAGTGAAAGCTCTTCATCCGTCTCGACCTGCGAGACGAGGAAATCGAGTCCGCGCCACGCCGCCTCCAGCGCCTGGAATCCCGGATCATGCAGGATGCCTCGCATCTGGGCTGCCAAAGCCGCGTCCACCGCCGCCACGTATTGCTCCGCCCGCGGGTCCTCCGCCGCCACGATATGTGCGGCCACTGCGTCCCGGATCAACCCTGTCAGGAAACCCTTCTGCGGCGTCGCAGGCGCGGCCGCGGCCTCTGCGGGTTTGCCCAACAGGCGCGCAAAGGTGTCATTGTCGCTCTCCGGTGCCGCCTCGGCCTCGCCGGCTTCCGGTACGTCCTGCAGCAGGGCCCGAACCTCTGCCGCCGCCGCCTCGAAACTCCCCGACATTCGCAGCCGCCGCCGCAAGTCCTTCAACTTCTGGAACGCCGGCAGGATCCGCGCGATCTCGTCAGGGCGGAAATCCTCAACCTCCCGCGGTGCGATCTCCTCTTCGCCCAGCGAAAAAACCGGCCGCTCGCGCTCGAACAGATCCTCGAAACTATCGATATCCAGCGGCAGGATCGGGCGCGTCTCCACGGGCACATCCTGCGAGCGCGTCCCCGGACCCAGATCCATCATCACGAGAATGCGCAGGGGCTGCCCCTCCACCCGTCGCGCCGACGGGTCCACCTTGCCGAAATCCATCGAGAAATGAAGCGGATTGGACATCGTGAACCTCCCTGACCAATGATCTTCCCCGATGGTACAGCCCGCGCCCAATGGATCCAGAAAATTCGTTCATCCGGGTTGCGCCCGGGCATGCCGCCGGCAGCGCTGGACCTTGCTGCCAAGCGCCAATCCCGCTGAAGGCCGTCGTATCGTCTCTGCTTTCGGTCGGAATGGCCCGCTTGACGGCATTGGGAGATGGTAGCCGCGGGGGCTGCCAAGGCGCTCTTCCAATTTGCCCAGTCGTCACAGGCGCCGGCCTTGCCCGGATTTCATCCGCGGCATTTTCGTTTGGAGCCTGATTGCGGTTCGATCCAGATTGTATCTGGCCTTCGACAGACTTATCCCCCGGGCCCAAACGCCTATGGAGCAAGGACATGACGAAGGTTGACACCATTTCGACGGCACTGATTGCGGCCCACCAGAGCGGCCAGCGTGCGGATGCCGGCAAACTTCCGGTTCCGGACTATGACGAGGCGCTGGAAGTCCAGCGGCGTGTCCAGGCAGAGCTCGGCGCTGTCAGCGGTTTCAAGGTGATCGAACGCCCCGATGCGCGCCCGTTCCTTGGGCCCATTTCCGCCGCGTCGACCGTGCCTTCCGGCGGGAACGTGTCGGTGAAAGACCAGATCGGGATCGAGTTGGAGATCGGGTTCGAGCTGATCGCCGAGCCCTCCGATGACATGACGAGCGACCCGAAGGCGTTTTTCCGTCCGCGTCTGGTGATCGAACTGGTCGACACGCGGCTGGATGGCGCTGACGAGCTGGCGATGTTGAAACTGGCCGATATGCAACTCAATGCGGGCCTCGTTGTCGGTCCGGAAATGGCCGACTGGGATGGTCGGGATTTCGGCGCGACCACCGCGTTCCTGTGCTGTGGCGACCAGCAGGTCCTTGACGGCGAGACCACCGTTCCGGGCGGGTCGGCACTGTCCAACCTCGCGCTGTTCTGCACCAATATCGGCGCGCATCTCGGCGGCCTTCAAAAGGGGCAGATCGTGATCACAGGCTCGCTGACGGGCTGCGAATTCTTCCCCGGTGGCATCGACGTTACCGGCCGGGTCGAAGGATTTGGCGAAATCTCCGTGCACCTTGTGTGACGGGGGGCCGGGCGCGGTCACGCGCCCGGACGGCTCCGAACTTCCCTGAAGGAGCCAAAAAATCGGACGCAGCCTCGATGGGTTCCGTTTCAACGCTCCTGCGGGGCTGTGTCCAGCAAGGCCAGCGCGGTCTGCTCGTCGGTCACCAGATTGTTGACATAGCCACCGCGCAGCGAGGCCCGGATGATCGTCAGCTTGTTTATCCCATCCGAGGCGAGAACCGAGACCGGCTTGTTGCGAAGAGCCGCCGGGTTGAGCGCCACCGCTGTCCGGTTGAGCGGGTGATCGACGATTTCGCCCTGCGCATCGAGGAAACAGCCGAGAATGTCGCCCACCGCGCCAAGCTCCAGCAACGCCTCGCGCGCCTCCTTCGCCCGCCGCAACTGCATGACCGAGGATAGGGGGGAAAGATCTCCGGCCGAGATCAGGGCCACCTCGACCCCTTCGGCCATGTGCATGGTGGCCGCGAGTTCCTCGTCGGTCAGCAGGGCCTGTCGGGTCCGCTGGGAATGGCAATAGAGCGGCGCGGTCAGGTAGTGGCATTCCATGCCGAGCGCGTTGGCGATGGCGGTGGCGACCTCGATCGTGTTGGATCCGGTGGCGCGCGGCGCCGCCCCCATCAGGCCGACGACATGGGTGAGGTCGTCATGCGGGCTGAAGATGCACCGCGCGACATGGCTCAGCGTTTGTCCCCAGCCCACGCCGATGCCCTTGTGGTGTTCGAGATGCCGCTCCACCATGCGTCCGGCCGCTTCGCCGATCACACGCTGCATTTGGTGAGCGTCATCCAGCGTCGGCAGAACGCTTGCGTCGCGCAGCCTGAAGCGCTCTCTGAGGGCGTCCTCCAGAGCCACGCAATCCACCAGCGGCAGGCGCAGGTCCACGACCACGGAGCCTTCGGCGCGCACCTGTCCGATGATGCGGTTGACCCGCAGCCGGGTAACGCCAAGCCGGTCGGCGACCTGTTGTTGGGTCTGTCCGCCCACGAAATAGAACCAGGCTATGCGGGCCCTGAGCAACTGGCCTTCGAGATCCGGTTCAAAGGACGAGGCGCTCATTCCAGGTTCGTGTGGTTTTGGCGCATGGCGTCGGAGTCGATCGCGAGGCGATCCCGAAGTTTCAGGATCATGCATTCGAACAGCACATATTGCGACCCTTCATAGAGAGACCCCATTGGCAGCACTGACAGCGTGTCACCGGCCTGCTCGGGCCGGTCATCGGACATTGTCTTTGCCGGGATCGTGAGTACATGATCGGCGGCCTTCGGGCATTGGCCTTCGGGCTGTGCGGTGATGCAGAGCGTCCGGGCGCCAGCAGAGGCGGCCGTTTTCATCAGTGCGGCGACGGTGGAGAAATGCCCCGGTCCGGCGGAGACGATCAGCAGGTCGCCCGCGCCCAGGGGCGGTGTCGTCATGTCGCCCACGACGGAAGCCTTCAGGCCGAGGTGGAAGAGCCGCATGGCAAGGCCCTTGATCTGCAATCCCTCCCGGCCAACGCCGTAGAGCGCAATGCGTCCGGCGCCGGCGATAACCTCTACCGCGGCGTCGACCGAGGCATCGTCCAGGCGGGCGAAAACCGTACCCAGTTCGCCCAGGGCCTGATGGTAAATGCTCATCATTGCTCCTCCTTAAAGCGCACATCCTCACCCTTGGCGAAATCCACCTTTTTCCAAGGCGCGCCAGGCAAATGAGTCCTTATGTAAAAGGAACATCAAGGATACGATAAACACTTGTAAATCTGAAAAACAATTGTAATTGTCCGGTCGGAGGCGTGAATCGGGAAGGCCGGAGGAGGCTTTATGTCCCGGTTGAGAGCTACGCCCGCCATGGAGGAAATCATGAAAACTCTGACACTTGCGCTGGCAACTGTTGCAACCCTCGCCCTGCCCGGGCATGCCGTGGCCGCAGATGGACCCGGCATGACGAAGAAGGACAGCTATCGCTTCGTCATCATCCCAAAGGTGGTCCATCCCTGGTTCGACCTGGTCAATGATGGCGCTCAGGAGGCCGGCGCCGTGATCGAGGCCCAGACCGGCTCCAAGGTGGAGATCGTCTACAGTGCACCGCAGCAGGCCGACGTCGTGCAGCAGAACCAGATCATCGAAAGCTCGATCGCGACCCGGCCCGACGGCATCGCAATTGACCTTCTGGACGCCAGCGGCAACCGCGCCTCGCTCGAGGAAGCTATGGAGCAGGGCATCCCGGTGACCGTTTTCGATTCGGTCCCCCCCGAAGGCATGAACCTGACCTCTATCGGAAACGATTTTTGCGAGCAGGCAGAGATCGCCTCGGAACGTCTCGTCGAACTGTTGGGTGGCGAAGGTGAAGTCGCGATCATGATGGGCGTTCCGACCGCCCCAAACCACGCGATCCGAGCCGAATGCCACGAGAAAGTGTTCGCGAAATATGACGGCATCAAGCTCGTCGCCACCGGCATCGACAATGACAGCATCAAGACGGCCCAGAAACAGGCCGCCGCGATCATGCAGGCCAACCCGGGCCTGAAGGGTTGGGTCGCCTGTGACGCCGCCGGCCCGATCGGCATCGGCCAGGCAATCCAGGAAGCCGGCAAGGTCGGCGAAGTGCTGATGGTCGGCCTCGACAACCTTCCCGAGATGCCGCAGCTGATCCGGGACGGTGTGGCGGACAGTTCCTCCTCCACCAAGCCGCAGATGCAGGGTTACTGGTCGGTCATGGCCATGTGGCAGCAGGCAACGGGCATAGAGACCCCGAAATACATCGACACCGGCATCGCCATCCTGACAACCGACAACGTCGGCGAATAAACCATCTCATCCTTCGTCCGGCCGTTCACGCGGCCGGGCGCCTTCGCGGGCAATGTTCGGGCGACCGGACAATGCCGAGGCAAACCGGCTCGACCGGCAGACGTTTTCCGGGATGGATCATGGCATTTCTCGAAGTAGAAGACCTGGGCCGGGACTTTCCCGGTGTACGGGCCCTGAACGATGTCAGCCTCAAGCTGGAATTGGGACGGGTTCACGTGCTGGCCGGCGAAAATGGCGCCGGCAAGTCGACCTTGGTGAAGCTGGTGACCGGCGCCTATCGGCCCAGTCGCGGGCGTATCCTGATCGACGGGCAGGATGTCGATCAGCACCCCGAACTGCATCGCTACGTGGCGTATGTGCCGCAGGAGCTGAACCTGTTTCCCAACCTCTCCGTGGCCGAAAACCTGTTTCTTCCCTATGACCGGGCCAAGCTTGGCGGGGCAACGGTCAACCGTCGGGAGATTGAGCGAGCGGCGCAGGAATACCTCGATCGTTATGCCATCACGGCCGCACCGAGGGACCTAGTGCGCGATATCTCGGTGCCGGAGCAGCAGCTTTTGCAGATCGCCCGGGCCTCGACCAATCACGACATGAAGGTCTTGTTCCTCGACGAGCCAACCTCGTCGCTGACCTCGACCGAGATCGAACGGGTGATGACCGTGATCCGCGGCTTCCGCGACAGTGACCATGCGATCGTCTTCATCTCCCACAAGATCGAGGAAGTGCTCGAAATCGGTGACGAGTACACCGTGCTCCGCAATGGCGAGAAGGTGGCCGACGGGCTGATCGCCAAGATCGACGAGCCGGGGCTGATCCGTGCCATGTCGGGCGCGGAGATCGCCATTGACCAGCGTTTTCGCCCCGATCCGCCCCCCGAGGGCGCGCCGGAAGAGGTGATCCTCGATGTTCAGGGGCTTTCGGGTCATGGGTTCGAAAATGTGTCCTTCCGGCTGAAACGGGGCGAGATCCTCGGCTTCGCGGGGCTTCTCGGCGCGGGGCGGTCCGAGGTCATGCAGTCGATCTTCGGCTACATGAAAGCAACCGCTGGCACGGTTGCCCTCAACGGCAAGGACTTTCCGCTGGGCGATACCAGCCGGTCTGTCAAGGCCGGGCTGCTCTACCTTTCCGAGGAGCGCAAGCTGCACGGCATCCTGCCGCAGCTTTCGGTGCGCGAGAATATCGGCATCTCGATTCTCGACCAGATCACCGGGCGGCTCGGCATCTCGCGCCGGCAGGAACGCAGCCGCGTGCATGACATCATCAAGGCCTACGACATCAAGGTCGCCAGCATGTCGCAACAGATCTCGAACCTCTCGGGCGGCAACCAGCAGAAGACAATCATCGGGCGCGCGATGGCGACCGAGCCGGTGGTGCTGATCTTCGACGAGCCGACCAAGGGGATCGATGTACGCACCAAGGCGGAGATCTACCGGATCATGAAATCCCTCGCCGAACGCGGGGTGGGCATCCTCCTTGTCTCTTCGGAGATGGAGGAGTTGCGCAAATGCGCCAACCGGATCGTCGCCATGTACTCAGGCAGAATCACAGGCAGCTTCGACACCGCCACGACCAGCAACGAGACGCTGGTGGGCGCGATGTTCGGATCGGAGAAAACAAATGCAGCGTAAGAGCAAACTTGCCTTTCTGAGGAACCAGATGATGGGGGTGCTGATCGCGCTGCTGGTGATCTTCGCGATCTCGGCGGTGATGTCGCCCTATTTCCTGACCTCCTACAACATGACGGTCGTGGCCCGCTCGCTGGCCTTTGTCGGGCTGATCACCATCGGGCAGTCGATGCTGATGATCCTGGGCGAGCTGGACCTCTCGCTTGGCGTAATGGCCGGGCTTTGTGGCGTGGTCAGCGGCATCCTGATGGTCAATTACGGACTGAACCCGTGGTTCGCCATGTTCCTGAGCCTTTGTCTCGGGGCGGCGCTGGGCTGTTTCAACGGGCTCATGGTCACGTCGCTGCAACTCCACTCGCTGGTGCTGACCATTGGTACCGCGGGGATCTTCGGCGGCATCAACCTCGTGCTGACAAAGGGCGTGGCGATCACCAATATCCCCAAGGAGGTGCAGTTCCTCGGCCGTGGCGATTTCCTCGGCATCCCGGTGCCCTTCGTCATCATGATCGTGGTGCTCGCCGTCGCCTCGTGGGTGATCCTGAAGACGCCCTTCGGCCGCTATATCTATGCCATCGGCGACAACACCCCCGCCGCGCGGATGCTGGGGATCAAGGTGGACCGGGTGCGCATTCTCGTCTTCACCGCCGCAGGCACGCTTGCGGCTCTTGCCGGCCTGCTGATGGTTACCCGGCTCGGCACCGCGCAGCCCTCCATTGGCGAGACCTGGGTGCTGCCGCCGATCGCGGCCTCCGTCATCGGTGGGGTGGCGACCACGGGCGGCGTCGGCACGCCTTTCGGCGCCATCCTCGGCGCGGCCATCATCGGGGTCATCGAGAACATCATCGTGCTCTTCGGTGTCTCGCCCTACTGGCAGGGCGTGGTGAGCGGTTTCATCGTCGTGCTGGCGATCTCCTTCGACTCGATCTCGCGGCGTTACTTCCGCGGAAACCGGTAATGCCTCACGGGAGGGAATGACATGAAACTTGGCCTGAACCTTTCCTTTGCGATCAAACGCTGCATCGAAAGCGAACGTCTCGCGACGCTTGTGGCGGAGGATCTGGACACGAAATATGTCCAGTTCACCTGGGACCTGGTCGATCCCGGCTGGCCAGCACAGACGCGCGATGCGCTGGCAAAGGACTATGCGAAAGCCTTCAAAAGCGCGGGCGTGACGGTGGAGAGCACCTTTGGCGGCCTCGCCTCCTATACCTATAGCCACATCCTGGCGCCGAGCCCGGAGCTTCGGGCGCTGGGCCGCGATCACCTCAAGAACGCGATCGACATGACGGCGGCGATGGAGGTTCCGGCGGCCGGGATGCCTTTCGGCTCCTTCAGCGCCGACGATGCGCTGAACCCGGCGCGGCGGGAGGAGATCTACAAGGAAGCGCTGGAGATCTATGTCGGCCTGTCACGCCACGCCAAGGAGCGCGGGCTTTCGATGCTGCTGGTGGAACCGGTCCCGTTGGCGACCGAGTTCCCCTCGACCGCGGCCGATGCGCTGCGGCTGATGCAGGACCTGGACGGGCAGACCGACGTGCCGGTGCGTCTCTGCGTCGACTGGGGTCATGCGATGTTCGAGCCGCTCTTCGGTACGGATGCGAACATGGATCACTGGGCGGAAGTGGTTGGCCCGTGGATGGCGGTTTATCACATCCAGCAGACCGACGGGCACTATGACCGGCACTGGAACTTCACCCATGACGGGCTGGTCACGCCGGAGCTGTTGCGCAACTATTGGGACCGCTACGGCCTTACCGACCAGACCTATTTCCTCGAAATCATCTTTGCCTTCGAAGAACGCGACGAGATCGTGCTCGAAGACATGAAAGCCGCCCTGAAACTCCTGCGTGCGGGATAGGCAAGTATTCGGTTCTCCGCTGTCGGCGATCAACTGCCGCGTCAGCACTGCTCCGTTTCAACGGGCCTGTGCTGGCGCGGTTCTTTTTTCCTGCGTTCAGTTTTCGGTCGCATTCGAGATATAGAGAGGATCGGAGCGGCTGAGGTGGTCGCCCATCATCCGGATGGCGCCCTCCTGATCCCGCTGGCCGAGAAGATCGGCGATCTTCTCATGTTCCTGAAGCGTGGTGTTCTCGCGACCCTCCCAATGCAGAACGGGCTGGTAATACTCAAGCAGCCAGGTCAGCATCGCCCGCGTCACGCTCACCAGAAGCGGGTTGTCCGTGATTTCTGCGATCCGGACGTGAAAGGCGATATCGGCCTGGATAAAGGCCTTTTCGTCGCCGAGCAGGCCACGCTGCTCTTCGATCAGGTTGCGCAAGTCCCGCACATCCTCGGCCCCGCAGCTTTCAGCGGCGAGGCGAACCGTTCCCGCCTCCAGGATCTTGCGAAGCTGCTTGAGGTGGTCGACATTCGACGGCTCGGCCGACAACAGAAGCTTGGCGATCTCGTCCACCTGGCCGAGCGCGGTCGTGGCGTTCAACTCGTTCACACGGCTGCGTTCACCATGGGAAATGGAGATCAGTCCCTTGTTCGCCAGCGATTGCAGCGCCTCGCGCACTGCCGGCCGGCCAACGCCGAACAGCTCCATCAGCGCGCGTTCAGAGGGCATGGCATCGCCCGGCGCCAGTTCGCCGGACTTGATCATGCGCCAAAGGCGGTCAAACACCTGGTCGGACAGCTTTTGCCGTTGGATCGGCTCGACCGGCGTCTTGGAAAAAGGAGTGTCCTGGGGCATGGGGCGACCATCTTGTTACTCCTTTCGGCTTACTTGAGTGCTAATGGTATGACAAGGTGATGAGCTGCTTTTGGGCTGTTGTTGGGTCGGGTGGACCGGTTTTGTGGCTTCTGAAGGCATTTTGGCCCGCATCTGTCGCATAGCAACGCCGAAGCTGGAGCCGGTCCGCGAAAAGACGGTATCCGCGCAGAGCGTCAAAGCTGTTGACATATCGACTCGAAACCTGCACTAGCCGCTTCGAACGTTCTCTGCCGCGTGAGCAGAAGGCGGTCTCCCATGACGGGATGACGCAGAACGTCCTCAACTTCCCAGGTTCCCAGATCACGCGGGGGTCCGACGCGGTGGCGACCCTCGAGGCAATGCGGCTTCGTGGTCACGACATCGCGCAACCCGACTGCGCCCGCCACTTCGTTCCGAAGGGCGGCGATTCTTTTTGGCACGGCCAATGGCCGGCGCCGCGATTGGACACAGACATATGACTTTTGAAACACTCGGCCTGGCGCCGCGCCTCGTTCGTAAACTTGCTGAACAGGGCATCTCCGAGCCGACGCCGATCCAGACCAAGGCAATCCCGCATGCGCTCGCCGGGCGCGACGTCATGGGCATTGCCCAGACCGGCACCGGAAAGACCGCTGCTTTCGGCCTGCCGATGGCGCATAACCTGCTTGGGATGGGCAGCGCGCCCGAACCGAAATCGGTGCGCGGACTGATCCTCGCCCCGACCCGCGAACTGGCCAAGCAGATCGCCGACAACCTCGCGGCTTATACAAACGGCACGCATCTCAAGGTAAACCTCGTCGTCGGTGGCGCCTCCCTTAACGCGCAGGCAACTCGGCTTCACCGGGGCACGGACCTGCTGGTGGCAACGCCGGGCCGGTTGATCGACCTGATCGAGCGCAAGGCCGTCCGGCTCGACCAGACCCGCTACCTCGTTCTCGACGAGGCCGACCAGATGCTGGACATGGGCTTCATCCACGCGCTTCGCCGCATCGCGCCGCTGCTGTCGAAGGACCGCCAGACCATGCTGTTCTCGGCCACCATGCCGAAGTTGATGGCGGACCTGTCGAAAACCTATCTCACCGACCCGATCCGCATCGAGGTCAGCCCTCCGGGCAAGCCTGCCGACAAGGTCGAGCAGGGGCTGCATTTCGTCGAACAGGCTGGCAAGACCACGCTCTTGATCGAGCATCTCGATGCGCATCGCGCGGAAATGGCGCTGGTCTTCACGCGCACCAAACACGGTGCGAACCGCCTGGCCGGAGCACTGGAGAAAGCTGGTTATGCAGTTGGCGCGATCCATGGCAACAAGTCGCAGGGCCAGCGGGACCGGGCGATCAAGGCGTTCAAATCGGGTGAGCTGAAAGTGCTGGTGGCCACGGATGTCGCGGCGCGCGGGCTGGACATTCCGGGTGTGCGGCATGTCTACAACTACGACCTGCCCAATGTTCCCGACAACTACGTGCACCGTATCGGCCGTACCGCGCGTGCCGGCCGTGATGGGCGCGCCGTCACCTATTGTGCGCCGGCTGAAATGTCGGAGCTGAAGGCGATCCAGAAGACGATGGGGCGCGAGATCCCCGTGGAAGGCGGCACGCGCTGGTCCGGGTCCCAGGGCGAGACCTCGCGGCGCGGGAACCAGTCCAAACCGTCGCGTCCGAATGCCAAAAGCCGCCCGCGGCGCCGGACTGGCGGTCGCAAGGCGGCCTGACGCAAAAAAGCGTTTCGGGGAAAACGTGGGACATCCGTATCGCCTTTTTGCGTCTGAAGGGACGCCGGGAGGTGAGGGAAGGCGATCTGTTTTCCCCGAAACACTATAACGTACCGCGCGTCGGGCCTGGCTTAGTATCGGGCCCGGGCGCTGCGGCCCCCGCCATGTTGCCGGGAGCCGGTTTGGGCATTGTCGATCGGAACGATCAGGTGATCCGCTCGACGCTCGCGGCGATCTCGTCATCGTCGAAGCAGCGCTTCCAGTCGTCCTTCATCAGCACGGGGATGCCGTATTCGATGGCCTTGTTGGCCGCATCGGAGAAGACGCCCTTGTGCTGGTCGAAGGTCACCGCGCCCATGATGTTCATGTGCCCAAGCAGGAAGTCGCGCGCACAATCATAGCTCACGCCCTTGGAGATCACCTCGTCCATCGCCTGACGCAGCACCGCCATCAGCGAGCCGTTGACAGTCTCGGAGAGGCCCGGTTCCAGCAGCGCGAACTGCTTCAGCGTCACGCGGTGCGAGCGCGCAACCGGCGCATAGATCGTCCGGGCGACCTCGTTGCCAAGCTCGTAATCGCTCTCCGGCCCCTGGATCAGCACGTTGACGACACCTTGCTTGGCGGCGATCCCGCCGAAATAGTCGCGCCGGCCTTCCGGCGTATCCTCGTCGTTCCAGATCGGCGGATGGCAGGGATGGGACATGAAATAGGTGACGTCCGCGCGCTCCGGCAGGTGGCCGGCAAAAGGCGCCGCGCCGTCGAGGCAGAAGAGCATCGCGCCCGGCTTCACCTTGTCGATGATGGCATGGGAGATCTTGCCGATCAGCGTGTCCGGAACGGCGAGCACGATCACGTCGGCGCCCGCGAGCGCGGTATCGGGATCGACGCAATCGACGCCGAAGGTTTCCTTCACCCGTTTTTGCCCGTCTTCGGAAACTTCCACATGCAGGGTCTCGAAGGCGTCCGTTTTGGCGAGGTTCGCGCCGAGACGCATCCCCATTTTGCCGCCAGCTCCAAACAAGGCCAATTTCGTCACGTCTGCTTCTCCTTCTGTCCATTCCCACCCGGAGCAGGAATCGGATTGACAACTGGTATGATGAGTTAATAACTATGCCAGCATGGTCACTGTCAATAGAAAAGCCGCAGCAATGGGTACACAAATCTCGGAAAAGGGCCGCCTCGACGCGGGCATTCTCGTTGCCTGGTATGGCGATGACTTCACCGGAGCGGCCGCGACGATGGAGGTGCTGACCTTCTCGGGGCTTCCGGCGATCCTGTTTCTCGATGTGCCGACGGCCGAACAGCTGGAACGGTTCCCTGACCTGCGTGCAATCGGTGTCGCCTCCACGGCGCGGACGATGTCGCCGGCTTGGATGGACGAAAACCTGCCGGCAGTGTTCGAACGGCTGAAGGCCTTCGATCCGGAACTTGTCCACTACAAGCTCTGCTCCACGCTCGACTCCTCGCCCGAAACCGGCTCCATCGGACGCGCCATCGAGATTGGAGCAACCGTTTTTTGCTCACGAGCAGTGCCCGTGGTGGTAGCCGCGCCGCAAATGCGCCGTTACCAGTGCTTCGGCCATCTCTTTGCCGGAATGGGCGATCAGGTCTTCCGGCTCGACCGGCACCCCGTGATGTCGCGCCACCCGGTCACGCCGATGGACGAGGCTGATGTCGCCCTCCATATCGCCCGGCAATCGGACCGGCTCGACACCGCCTTGCTGTCGCTGGAAGACCTCGCACGCGGCGCCGGTTTGCCCGAGGTTGAAGCGGGACGGCTCTGCGCGGTAACGATCGATACCATGGATGCCGCGTCCGATGCCGCCGCCGGGCGCGCGATGTGGGGGGCGCGGGAGCGCAGCCGCTTCGTGATTGGCTCCCAGGGCGTCGAATACGCGCTGGTCGAGCATTGGTGCCAGAGCGGCCTGCTGGAGCGCGCGACCCCGCCGACCGGCATCGGGCGCTCAAAGGGCATGATCTCGGTCTCCGGCTCCGTGTCGCCGACAACCGCGGCGCAGATCGCCTGGTCCAAGGAGAACGGGTTTGCCTGCGTTGCCTTCGATGCCACGCAGGTCTGCCACGGGCAGGAGGCCGTCGAGCGCGAGATCGAACTCAGCGTCGCGGCCTGTCTGGCGGCCCTCTCCGAAGGGCGCGACCCGTTGGTGTATACGGCCGAGGGGCCGGACGATCCGGCGGTGCAACGTTTCCGCGAGGAAATCGCCGCGACGGGAACACAGGTTCAGGACGCCTACCGGCTGATTGGCGAATCGCTTGGCAAGATCCTGTTCGAAGTGCTCCAGCGCAGCGGCGTGCGCCGCGCCATCGTCTCCGGTGGCGACACCTCGGGCTTTGCCAGCCAGCAGCTCGGCATCTACGCCCTGTCCGCCCTCGCGCCGACCATACCGGGTGCCTCGATCTTCCGTGCCCACGCGGAAGGGCCGATGGATGGGTTGGAACTCGCGCTGAAAGGCGGCCAGATGGGCTCGCCGGATTATTTCGGCTGGGTGCGCGACGGTGGTGGGCCGCGCTGAGACCGGGCAACAGGGAAAACAGGGAAGATCCATGTCACGCAGCACGATCAAGGTCACATATCGGCTTGAAACGCCCGGTGATATCGAAGCGCTCGCCGCCAAGATCGCCTCAGACCAGTCCACAGGCACCTTCACAGAGCTTCCCGGCGAGACGGAGGCGGTCCGCGCCCGCTGCGCCGCGCGGGTCGAGGCCATCACCCCGCTTGAGCCGTCCGACACACCCTCCTTTCCCGATCCCGGCGGCAGCGGCCCCTATCACCGCGCCGATGCGGTGATCTCCTATCCGCTCGAAGCAGTCGGAACGGATATCGCCGCGCTGATGACCATCACCGTCGGGGGCGTCTTCGCCGCGCGCGGACCGACCGGCATTCGCGTCATGGATTTCGACCTGCCACAGGAATGGGCGGTCCATCCCGGCCCGCAATTCGGCATTCCGGGTTCGCGCCAACTGACGGGCGTGGCCGAAGGGCCGATCATCGCCTCGATCATCAAGCCGTCGCTCGGGCTTCTGCCGGAGGAAACGGCAACAGTCGTCAAGCAGCTCTGCGAGGCCGGCGTCGATTTCATCAAGGATGACGAGAAGCTGATGAGCCCGGGCTATTCCTCTCTCGAGGACCGGGTGAAGGCGATCATGCCGGTCATTCTCGATCACGAGCAGAAGACCGGCAAGAAGGTGATGTATGCCTTTGGCATCTCCTCGGCCGACCCGGATGTGATGACGCGCAACCACGACTGCGTGGTCGCGGCCGGCGGCAACGCGGGGGTGATCAACATCAACTCCATCGGCTATGGCGGCATGTCCTTCCTGCGCAAGCGCTCGAAGCTCTGCCTGCACGCGCATCGCAATGGCTGGGACATCCTCACCCGTCATCCCGGCCTCGGCATGGAGTTTCGCGCCTACCAGAAGATCTGGCGCCTGCTCGGCGTCGACCAGTTCCAGATCAACGGCATCCGTGCAAAATACTGGGAGCCCGACGAGAGCTTTGTCCGCTCCTTCCACGACCTCGCAGAGCCGATTTTCTCACCGGCGGACCGCTCGCTGCCGGTCGTCTGTTCGGGGCAATGGGGCGGGCAGGCGGTAGACACCTACCGGCAGACCGGCCGGACGCTGGACCTGATGTATCTCGCCGGCGGCGGGGTTCACGGCCACCCGATGGGGCCGGCCGCGGGCGTGCGGGCCGTTCAACAGGCGTGGAAAGCTGCGGAAAGCGATGTCGAGCTGGCCGATTACGCGCTGGACCATCCGGAACTCGCGGCCGCGCTCGCCAAGTGGGGTTAGGTCAGAAGCCTGCGACACCCAAGTGAGAGTAGTATGCGCGGGAGAATGGGCATCATCCCCGGTTCCCGCGCTATTTCATGGCATTGGCACAAGGCGCGTGCTCGGCGTGTGGATCAATCTAGTTCCTTGTCCCGTCTGTTTGCCCAGAACCTGCGCCAGCGCGTGTAGATCGCCAGCCAGACGCAGCCCAGAACGACGAGAATCGAGATCGAGATCCACGGGGTGACCCGCGCATCCGGTCCCTCGACCGGCTTCACCGAGATCGCGTTGGGATAGATCGAGGCATAGGGGATCCGCCAGCCGTATTTCTTGACCGCCACCCATTGCGGGCTTTCCTTGGTCGATTTCAGGTCCGCGGCGATGGTCTGCAGGTTCGAGGTGTGGAACTTGAAATAGGGCGGCCAGCCCCAGCCGGTATCCTCGTTTCGATAGACCATCGGCTTGTCCTTGACGTTCATCGCCTGGATGAAGAACACGTCGCGGCTGGTGGTGTTGACCGCCTCGCCGGTGCCGGAGTGCGACCAGAAGATAGAGTTCTCGCCGAAATCGACCCGTTTTTCATAGGTGTCGGTGATCCGCACCACGTCGTTGCGCGGCAGGGTGTAATGCAGGAAGCCCGCGATCACGGCCAGGATCAGGAGCCAGAGGGTCCAGCGGATGTAGTACCACATTGGGGAACGTCCTCAGTTGTAATTCGTGAAATAGATGATGATCCCGATCAGCACGATCGGGACGACATAGACACCCAGGATAAGCTTGCGCCGCAGGGAATGATCATAGTCATCAAGCCCTTCGCGGATGAAGGCCTCCCGGTCGCCGGAGCGGATTTCCTCGTCCCATTCCTCTTCGAGCTTGTCGCGTCGTATCGCGCGCGAGTAGAACGACAGGCTGACATAGACGACGCTCAGCACGACGAAAAGGATCAGCAGCAGTCTGGCAAGCGCGGCCATCGGGAGCTCCGGGGTCGAGGCGCGACGGGCGCGCCCGGGTTTCTCCTCGTGATAGACCGACTGGCGGCCAAGCGCGACGGCTAAATTCGGCAGCCGGGCCATCCTGTCGCGGCTCAACGCCATTGCGGGCGCCATGTCACGGGCCTAGCCTGCAGGCATGGCCACGGATACAGACTCCCGGCTCGTCACTGCCATCGAGGCCCGGCGGGACGACCTGATTTCACTGACACAGGACCTCATCCGGATACCAACGCTGAACCCGCCGGGGCGGTACTACCGGGATATTTGTGAATATCTCGACGGGCGGCTGTCGGAAGCCGGCTTCCATGTCGAGCTGGTGCGCGCCGAAGGAGCGCTCGCCGATAGCGACCGTTACCCGCGTTGGAACATTGTCGCGAGCCGCGAAGGGCGCGCGGGCGGCGACACGGTGCATTTCAACTCCCACCATGACGTGGTCGAGGTGGGCAATGGCTGGAAATTCGATCCCTTCGGCGGCGAGCTTCACGACGGCCGCATCTATGGGCGCGGGGCCTGCGACATGAAGGGCGGGCTGGCCACCTCGATCATCGCGGCGGAAACCTTTGTCCACACCTTCCCGGATTTTCACGGTTCGGTGGAGATTTCGGCCACTGCGGACGAAGAATCGGGTGGTTATGGTGGCGTGGCCTATCTTGCCGAGCAAGGCTGGTTCGACCCGATCCGCGTGCAGCACGTGATCATCCCCGAGCCGCTCAACAAGGACCGCATCTGCCTCGGTCATCGTGGGGTCTGGTGGGCGGAGATCGAAACCATGGGCCGGATCGCACATGGCTCGATGCCCTTCCTCGGCGACTGCGCGGTGCGGCACATGGGGGCCGTTCTGAGCGAGATGGAAGCCTATCTCTTCCCGCTTCTGGCCACCAAGCGGACCGAGATGCCGGTGGTGCCCGAGGGCGCCAAACAGTCCACGCTCAATATCAACGCCATCCATGGCGGTGAACCGGTTCAGGAAGACGACTATACGGGGCTTCCGGCGCCGTGCGTGCCGGACCGCTGCCGCATAACCATCGACCGTCGTTTCCTCATTGAGGAGGACATTGCCGAGGTGAAGGCCGAGGTGACCTCCATGCTGGAGCGGGTGAAGGGCGAGCGGCCCGGGTTCGAATACGAACTGCGGGACCTCTTCGAAGTGCAGCCGACCATGACGGCGGAGGATGCGCCGGTCGTGACCTCCGTTGCGCATGCCATCGAAAAGGTTCTGGCGCGCGCGCCAGATTACGTTGTCAGCCCCGGCACCTACGACCAGAAACATATCGACCGTATCGGGCGGCTGAAGAACTGCATCGCTTATGGGCCGGGCATTCTGGATCTGGCCCACCAGCCGGATGAGTGGGTCGGCGTGGACGACATGCTGGACAGCGCAAAGGTCATGGCGCTGACATTGGCCGAGCTGCTGCTCTTGCCCTCGTGACCTTTGTCCACAGAGTCGCCGCAAGGCAACCGGGTCGTCGTTTCGTGTCCTGAACCTCGGTGCCAGCGCGCCTTGTCGGAGAACCGCGCTCAGACTCCCATACAGGCCGGGGCCGGTTGCGGCGTTCGGCGGAGGGATGCCAATGGAATGGTGGTCCCCCCGGATCCGCGAGTTTCAGCAGGACGCGACACCCCGGATCTGCCCCGAAACGCCCTAGGCGACGGCCTTCGCCGGTGTCATGGCCACGGGGGCCACAACCTGATCGGCATCGAAATTGCTGCTGCAGGCGACAATCAGCCAGCCATCGTCCGGGTCCAGCCGGATGACCCCGAGCGCGGTCCCTTCGCAGAATGCGTTCTTCCCGGTGTCGGCGTCGGGGACCAGGTCCCGAAAGCGCCAGATCGCGTAGACATGGTTTCCGATCGACTCGATCTGCTGAACCTGCATCTCCCGTTCGGCGTGGTTCTCCTGGATCCAGGACTGGTGCAGCTGTTCGACCTGCGATCGCCCCCGGAACACACCACGCGGCGTGATGAACTTGCAGTCCTCGTCGAAGAAGGCGAGGCAGGCATCCACATCGCGGGCACGAAAATCTTCGCTGTAGGTATCCAGCATCAATTGCAGTTCGGTCTTCAATGACATGACTTTCTCCGTGCAGACATACCGACGGCCGAAGCTCGGCGGGTGTTCGCCCCGATTTCGCATGAAACCGTTAGGGAACGGTGAAGCCTGGCCTTTCTGTCTCCGAGCCACGCCCCGAGGCGCATGTATCCCAAGGGTTTCGGCGGTCTCGCACCTGCTTGCCTCACATCGGTGCTGCGTGTAGCGGTAACCGGTACGGCGCGCGGCGCGGGCAGGTTGCCCGCGCCCGTTGCCGCCCGGGACCATCGATCATGACCAATACCCAAACCCTGTCGCCGGAGGCGATGAACATCGCGCGGGGCAATCTGCTGGGCCTGCTGCTGTTGGCGCTCGGTTATTTCATGATGGGCACGGTCGACATGATGGCGAAATACCTCACCCAATACGTGCACCCGTTCCAGATCGTCTGGTTCCGACAATTTGGGCTCTTCGTCATGGCGGTCATGATCCTGTCGCGGAAAGGCACTGTCCTGCTGCGGACACGGCGGCCGGTTCTGCAACTGTTGCGCGGCAGTTCCGCCGCGATTTCGGCCCTGTGTTTCGTCACCGCGATCCGCTACGCGCCGATTGCCGATGCCACGGCCGTTTCCTTCATCGCGCCGCTTCTGGTGACGGCGATGGGGGCGATCTTTCTGGGCGAGACCGTCGGCCGCAACCGTTGGATCGCGGTGCTGCTGGGGTTCGTCGGCGCGCTGATCGTCATTCGCCCCGGTTTCAGCGTGTTCCACCCGGCGATCGGGCTGGTCGTAGCCGCGGCCAGTTTCTTTTCCATCCGGCAGGTCCTGAGCCGGGTTCTCGCCTCCCAGGACCGGACCTCGACGACCATCGTCTATACCGCGGTCACGAGTTTCGTGCTGCTCACCGTCCTGCAGCCCTTTGTCTGGCATTGGCCGCAGGAGAGCTGGATCATCCTGTTGATGCTTGCAATGGCCGGTTGCGCCGCCGTCACCGAGTTCCTGGTCATCCGCGCCTTCGAACTGGCGCAGGTCGTGGTGGTCGCGCCGATGCATTACAGCATCATGATCTGGGCCACGTTCTATGGCTGGCTGATCTTCGGCCAACTTCCCGATCTTTGGACATGGGTTGGAACGGGCGTGATCTTCGCCACCGGCATTTTCCTGATCTACCGCGAACGCCTCGCCGCCCGGCGGATCAGGGCCGGGCGGGTGTGATCGCGGACCTCAGCCCTTGCCGAGCGCGCGCCAGCCGATATCCCGGCGGAAGAAGCCTTGCGGCCAATCCACGGCCTCGGCCATGGCATAGGCCCTATCGCGCGCCTCTTCCAGCGTGCGGCCCCGCGCCGTGGCGTTGAGAACCCGCCCGCCGGTCGCCGTCACCTTGCCGTCCACCTCGGTTGTGCCGGCGTGGAACATCATCTCCCAACTCGTCTCCGGCAGGTCGTCGAGCCCGCCGATCACAGTGCCCTTCTCGTAAGACCCCGGATAGCCCTCGGCGGCGAGTACCACGGTCATCGCGTGGTCCTCGGCCCAGTTCACATGCCGTTCGGCCAATCGGCCTTCGGCGGCGGCCAGAAGCAGGTCCAGCGCCTGTGCCCCCAGCCGCATCATCAGCGCCTGGCATTCCGGATCGCCGAAGCGGACATTGTATTCCACCAGCCGCGGCTTGCCGTCCTTGATCATCAGCCCGACATAGAGCACGCCGCGATAGGGTGCGCCGCGCCGGGCCATTTCCGCCATTGTCGGCTTGACGATCTGCTCCAGCGTCGCCTCGACCAGCTCTGGCGTCATGATCGGGGCAGGGGAATACGCACCCATGCCGCCTGTATTGGGGCCGGTATCGCCCTCGCCGACGCGCTTGTGGTCCTGCGCCGCGCCGACGGGCAGCACCGTCTCGCCGTCGCAGAGCACAAAGAAGCTCGCCTCCTCGCCCTCCATGAACTCCTCGATCACCACTTCCGCGCCCGCCGCGCCAAAGGCTCCGCCGAGGATATCCTCGACACCTGCCAGCGCCTCTTCCTCGGTCATGGCCACGATCACGCCCTTGCCGGCGGCCAGCCCGTCGGCCTTGACCACGATGGGGGCCCCCTGTTCGCGGATATAGGCCTTGGCCAGCTCCAGATCGTCGAACCGGGCCCACCCGGCGGTCGGGGCGCCTGCCGCGTCGCAGACCTCCTTGGTGAACCGCTTGGAGGCCTCCAGCCGCGCGGCTTCCTTGGAGGGGCCGAAAACCGGGATGCCGGCTTCAGCCAACCGGTCCGCCACGCCGGCGGCCAGCGGCGCCTCGGGCCCGACGACGACGAAATCGATGCTCTCGGCTTCGGCAAACTCCACCACCGCACCGCCATCGCAGATATCGAAGCTCGCGCATTCGGCGATCTGCTCGATGCCGGCATTGCCGGGCGCCACGATCAGCCGGTCGCATTTGGGGTTCTGCAGGATCGCCCAGGCCAGGGCATGTTCGCGGCCGCCGCCGCCAAGCACCAGTATGTTCATGTCGTCTCCTCGGTCGGCCTTCTTCTAGGAGGGGCCGGGCCGGATCACAAGCACTCGCGGGCGGGCATTTGGTGTCGAAAGGGCTCTCTGTTACCCTGAGGAAGCCAAGGGAGAAAAAGGATGCTGGAATTCGACGCCGACACCACGCGCCTGCTTGAGCAATGCTATGTCGGCGCCGATGTCACGCGGCGCCGGAGAGCCTCGTTCGACCGCCTGCGGCCCGGACCCGGCGAGCGAATCGTCGATATTGGCTGCGGTAACGGCTTGCTGACGCTGGAGCTGGCGCGCGCGGTCGGGGAGGGGGGCGAGGTGATCGGTGTCGATCCCAGCCCGGACATGCGTGCCGCGGCAGAGGACCGTTGTCGGGAGAGCCGCAACGTGCGCATCCTCCACGGGACCGCCGACGCGGTGCCACTCGCAGATGAAACCGCCGACAAGGCGCTCTCTGTGCAGGTCTTCGAATACCTTTCCGATGTGCCCGCCGCGCTCACCGAAGCTTTGCGCATCCTGCGTCCAGGCGGGCGGCTTGTCCTGGGGGATATCCATTTCGGCTCGCTGGTCTGGCATAGCGACGATCCCGGCAGGATGAACCGGATGTGCGACTCCTGGGACCTCCATGCCGTCCATCTCGACCTGCCAGCGCATCTGCCGGGACTGCTGCGCACAGCGGGCTTTGCCGTCGACGGCACCGACCCCGTGAC
Organism: Aliiruegeria lutimaris; assembly: GCF_900099935.1. Taxonomy (GTDB): domain Bacteria; phylum Pseudomonadota; class Alphaproteobacteria; order Rhodobacterales; family Rhodobacteraceae; genus Tropicimonas; species Tropicimonas lutimaris. Next base: position 49,525 of record NZ_FNEK01000006.1, read on the forward strand.
GATCTGCGACTCCGAGATGCGCCCGGACGGGCTTGCGATCATGATGCTCCGGTTGATGGAGCGCTACGCGGTGGCCAACGGCCATATGGAGGCCGCCGAGGCCGCCGCCTGGGCCGAGGAGCAGCATGCACTGTCACAAGCCGGGCGCTTCTTCTTCTCGATCAGCCATTACGTCACCATCGCCCACAAGCCGCATCGGTAGCGCCGCCGGTTTCCATCCGCTTCCGCGAGCGATAGGTTGGCCAAAATGGCAGGAGAGCAGCCCATGTCAGACCTGATCGACGCACCCGACGGCCCGGGCTCAAACGCGCCCGAATTCACCGTCTCGGAGATCTCCGGCGCGGTGAAGAAGACGTTGGAAGGCGCCTTTGGCCGTATCCGCGTGCGCGGCGAGGTCGGCCGGGTCTTCCGGGCGCGTTCGGGCCACCTCTACTATGACATCAAGGACGAACGGAACGTGCTCGCCTGCACCACGTGGAAAGGGCAGCTGGCAAACCTCACGGTGATGCCGGAAGAAGGCATGGAAGTGATCGTCTCCGGCCGGCTGACGGCCTTCGGGGCGCAATCCAAATACAACCTCAATGTTGAACAGGTCGAGCCCGCCGGCGCCGGCGCGCTGATGGCGATGCTGGAGAAGCGCAAGAAACAGCTCGCTGCCGAAGGACTTTTCGACGAGGCCCGCAAGCGCCCGTTGCCCTTCCTGCCCGAGATCATCGGCGTGGTGACCTCGCCCTCCGGCGCGGTGATCCGGGACATTCTGCACCGGCTGCGCGACCGTTTCCCGCGCAAGGTGCTGATCTGGCCCGTGGCCGTGCAGGGCCGCGATTGCGCGCCGCAGGTCGCCGCCGCCATCGACGGTTTCAACCAGCTCAGCCCCGGCGGTCCCTTGCCACGTCCCGATGTGATCATCGTCGCCCGTGGCGGTGGCTCCATCGAGGATCTCTGGGGCTTCAACGAAGAGATTGTCGCCCGCGCCGCCGCCGCCTCGCAAATTCCACTGATCTCGGCCGTCGGCCACGAGACCGACACCACCCTGATCGACTTCGTCTCCGACCGCCGCGCCCCGACGCCCACTGCCGCCGCCGAGATGGCGGTGCCCGTGCGGCTCGAATTGCTGGCCCATTTCGACAGCCAGAGCGCACGCCTCTCCGGGGCCCTGTCGCGCAACATGACCCGCCGCGGCGAACGCCTGCGCGACCTCGCCCGCGCTTTGCCGCGTCCCGACAGCCTGCTGGCCACGCCGCGCCAGCGCTACGACAACGCCGCCAGCCGCCTGCCATTGGCGCTCAAGACAGGCGTGCAAAGCCGCCGCCTCGGGCTCGCCCACATCACGGCCCCACTGCGCCCGAAATTGCTGTCGCAAAGATTGCAGACCCTCTCCGAACGACTGGACGCCTCGGCCAAACGGCTGGTCCCGGCGCTTGCGCGTGGAACCTCCCGGGCCAGGCAAGATTTCGACGCGCGCGTCGGTCGCCTCACCCCAACGCCACTGCTGCGTGAAAACACCCGCCGCCGGGAAAAACTCTCCGAACTATCCCGCCGGCTGCAAACGGCGAGCCAGATCTCCGTCGCGGGTCGCCGCGACCACCTCGCATCGCTCGAACGCATCCTGCAAAGCCTCAATTACGAGGAAACCATGAAGCGCGGCTATGCAGTCATCCGAGGCGATGGCCATGTCGTCACCACGAAATCCGCCGCCGAACAGGCAAGCAGCCTTGAAATCCAATTCGCCGATGGCCGCCTCAAGCTGGGCCAGACGAAATCCGCCAAACCGCGCAAGGACAAACCCGAACAGGGAAGCCTGTTCTAGCGTTCCGACTTCCTCTTTCTAAAAATATCCTCGCCGAAGGCAGGCGCGCCCCGCGCGCCTTCACGCCCCGACCTTGGGGCCGAGACAGAACAGGTCCTCTTCCGTCTCCCCGGCCTCGTAAAGCTCGGTTCCCGTTTCCTCGCCATCGAACAAGGCCCGAAGCCCCCCGCCCTCGGCATGGAAGGTCCAGCATTGCTGCCCTTCGATCCCTTCATAGACGAAACAGATCATCTCCCCGAGCGGGTACCAGTACCCGTCCTGGCATTCGCCATCGAGGAAACTCCATGTCACCTTTCGCCCCGGCATGTACCGCTCGGCGCCGTAAGCCCTGCCATGGGAGTGGAACAGGAGCGTGCGCCCCTCGGTATGGGCTTCGAAAGCCTCCGCCGAAAGCGGTCCCTCGGCGCGCGCAGGGGCGCAGAGCGTCATCGCGATGACAACAAGAGCGAAAAGGCGGCACATGGCGGCTCCCTGAAAACTGCCCGGCCAACATGCCAGATCCTCTGCCGCCACTCCAGCCCGCCCGAAAGGCACGTGGCGAAACGGATGACAGGGCCGCCGCCTTCCCTTAAGCCGCAGACCATGTCCCTCTTCTCCGTTCCCCTCGCCCTGCTGGCGACGCTCTCTTCGGCGACCTACCTGCTTTTCCTCAGCGCTTCCCCGCCGGGCCTCGTCAAATCCACGCTGAAAACGGCATCGACCCTGCCCCTGGCGCTCTCGGCCCTGGCCACCGGCGCAACGCCTTGGCTCGTCGCCGCGCTCGGCCTCGGCGCACTGGGCGACCTGCTGCTCTCGCGCGCCGGGCAGAGGGCTTTCCTGCTCGGATTGATCGCCTTCGCAATCGCCCACCTGGCCTATCTCGGGCTGTTTCTTTTCGAGGCCAGCGCCGAATTCGCGGAGTTGGCACAAGCTGGGAAAATCGTCCCGGCCTTCCTGCTGCTTGCCTTCGGCGGCGCGATGGCAGGGTTCCTCTGGCCCGCGGCAGGCGAAATGCGCTGGCCGGTCATGGCTTACATCGCCATCATCCTCGCCATGGGCCTCGCCGCCTTCGCGCTTCCCGCGAGCACTGGTCCGTGGCCTCTCCTGGCCGCGCTTTCCTTCATCGCCTCGGACGCGATTCTGGCCAGCGAGCTCTTCCTGCTTCCGGAACGGCATCCGGCGCGCCGCTACACGCCCTATGCGGTCTGGGCGCTTTACTGGAGCGCCCAGGCGCTTTTTCTTGTAACATTCGGGTTGCTGGCGTGAGGCTGAAGCCGCATTCATGCGGCATCGCCGGGCTTCCAAATCGCGCGGCTTGTGATTAGGTGAGAAGGAGTCCCAGCGGAAAGACCCCCATGGCATTTTTCAGTAAACTCAAGGACCGGCTGTTCAAATCTTCCTCCAAGCTCGAAGAGGGGCTGGATGCCATCGTGCAGGATGGCGGCGAGGAGGAGGCGATCGCGCCGGAATCCCCGGCCCGGTTCGCACAGGATCCCGAGCCGGAACCCGCGCCCGAACCGGCCCGTCCGCCCGAACCGGCGGTCCCCGAGCCGGTCACGCCGGAGGCGCCGCAGCCGGGCGATCCCTTCCCCGATGCGCCGCCTTCGGAAATGCCCCAACCGGAGCTGCCCCCCGAGACATCGGCCGCGCCCGCGCGGCCGGGCCTCATGGGCCGGCTCTTCGGACGCAGCGAGCCGACAACGGTGGTGCGTCGCGCGCTCGATGATGACATGCTCGAACAACTCGAGGAATTGCTCATCGCCTCCGACATGGGCGTCGATACCGCGCTGCGGGTGACGGCCAACATGGCCGAAGGGCGCTTCGGCAAGAAACTCTCGACCGCCGAGATCAAGTCCCTGCTGGCCTCCGAGGTCGCCCGCATCATGGAGCCGGTCGCCCGCCCGCTGCCACTCTACCCGAAGAAACCGCAGGTTGTGCTGGTGGTCGGCGTGAACGGCTCGGGCAAGACCACGACCATCGGCAAGCTCGCCAGCCAGTTCCGCGCCGCCGGCAAGAAGGTGGTGATCGCCGCCGGCGACACCTTTCGTGCGGCGGCGGTCGAGCAACTCCAGATCTGGGGTGACCGGGCGGGCGTTCCTGTCCTGACCGCTCCTGAAGGCTCCGATCCCGCGAGCCTCGCCTTCGACGCCATGGAACAGGCGCAGCGCGATGGGGCGGACCTGCTTATGATCGACACGGCCGGCCGGCTTCAGAACCGTGCCGACCTCATGGAAGAACTCGCCAAGATCGTCCGCGTCATCCGCAAGAAAGACCCGGACGCGCCACATAACACCCTCCTCGTACTGGACGCGACCACCGGGCAGAATGCACTGTCCCAGGTCGAGACCTTCCAGAAGCTTTCCGACGTTTCCGGCCTCGTCATGACCAAGCTCGATGGCACTGCGCGCGGTGGCGTGCTGGTCGCACTGGCCGACAAGTTCGGCCTTCCGATCCACGCCATTGGCGTCGGCGAACAGATCGACGATCTGCAGCCCTTCGATCCGGAAGAATTCGCCGCCGCCCTGACCGGCGCCGAGGGCTAAGGCCAGCAAACGCTTTTTTCAAAGTTTCTAATCTGACAACACATCCCGGCAAAAAACGGGAACGCGCGAACAAGGCGAAGCTCTCGCGGTTGCCACGCGAAGCCACCAAGGGCGAGCGGATGACAGGCGTCGATCACGAGGGCTTAAAAGGGCCTGACTTCCGGCGTATGGGAAGGCCCGAGGAACCAACAGACGCGCAACCGCTGGCTGCGCCGTAGTCGGGGTGAGACGTGTCGGACTGGATCATTTCGCTCGAGGGCACGGAGGCCGGCGCCTTGCTCGCCACCCTGCTGGCATTGAGCGCGGCCTTCCTGCATGCCGTCTTCGGCGCGTTGCAAAAGGGGCGTTTCGACCCCTGGCTCAGCCGTGGCGCCATTGACGCCTGGCTGTTTGTGATCTCCGCGCCCATCGCGCTTCTCATGGTGCCTTGGCCCAGGGGCTGGGAGTGGCTGATCATGCTCGGGGTGATGATCATCCATTTCGCTTACAAGATCGGCATGGCACTGGCCTATTCGCGCGGTGCCTTCACCGTGGTCTACCCGGTTGTGCGCGGCTCCGGCCCGCTCTTCACGGTCATTGGCGCCTGGATCATCTTCGGCGAGACCTTCACGCTCATCCAGTGGGTTGGCGTGCTGGTGTTGGTCGCCGGCATCTTCGGGCTGGCCGTCTACAACCTGATCCATGTCGAGATCGACCGCGAAACGCTCGTGCCCGCGCTTTGGCTGGCGGTGGGCACCGGCGCGCTGGTCGCGCTCTACACCACCTACGACGCTTACGGCATTCGCACCACGCCGGATCCGTTCACCTTCCTTGCATGGTTCTTCTTCCTCACCGCCATGGACATGCCGGTGATCGCCGCCCTGCGCTGGCACAACCTGCGCCACCGGCCAGACCCGCGCCCGCTGCTCTGGATGGGCTTTGTCGGCGCGCTCGTGGCCTGGGGCAGCTTCGGTTCGGTCATGCTGGCCACCCGGCTCGACAAGGTGGGTGAAGCAGCCGTGCTGCGTGAGACCTCTACCGTCTTTGCCGCCCTGATCGGGTGGCTCGTGCTCAAGGAAAGCGTCGGCCCGCGCCGGCTCGCGCTGATGAGCACAATCGCGTTAGGCGCCGTCATCATGGAGCTGGGCAGTTGACACCGCCGCAAAAAACGGCTGCAACCCTGCGAAACAAACCCGGAGCCCGCGCAATGGACGAAAAAAAGATCAACCCGCTCCTGAAACAGGTGCTGGAACTTGGCCCGACCATTGCCTTCTTCGTGGCCTACATGCGCATGCGCGAGCAGACCTACATGCTCGCAGGCACCGAATATGATGGGTTTATCGTCGCTGCTGCAGCCTTTGTGCCGATCCTGCTGGTGGCGATGGCGATCCTTTGGAAGCTGACCGGCAAGCTCTCCCGCATCCAGGTGTTTACGGCGGTGCTGGTGATCGTCTTCGGCGGCCTGACCGTGTGGTTCAACGACGAAACCTTCTTCAAGATGAAGACAACCATCGTCTACGGCCTCTTCGCCATACTGCTTGGCATCGGCCTGCTGCAGGGACGCAGCTACCTCGCCTGGGTCCTGGGCGACGCCATGCCCATGGCCGAGGAAGGCTGGATGAAACTCACCCGACGGCTGACTTACGGCTTCGCTGTGCTGGCCGTGGCAAACGAATATGTCTGGCGGACCATGTCCACCGATGCCTGGGTAAAGATCGAGACTTTCGGCTTTCCCATCGCGCTCTTTGTTTTCCTCTCGGTGCAGGTCTTCACCTTGCAGAAATACATGGAAATGGAGGACGAACCGGCCGAATAGGCCGGTCCCGCGCCGTTCCGCTTACGTCACGCCGTGTCGCGTGCGGGCTTTCTCATGCCGCACGTGCCACTTGACGGAAATCCCGCAGGCAATAGCCTCGTTCCGATCCGCCGCATGAAACGAGGCATGTCGTGACCGAGTTCCCTTCCGATCTTCCGGCCACCCGCCGCCTGCACGACGATCCGAACTGGCTTTACCTGTTGCGGGAATTCGAAACGCTCTATCGCTACGGCTCTCCCGGCGGCAGCAGGGCCATCCGTGCCCACCGCCGCAAGATCCGTGAAAGGCTCTCGCAGGCGATCGACGCGAACCCGGAGATCCTGCCGCGCGAACCGGCAGAAAAACCGGTGACCGCCTTCCTGCCGCGGGCGCTCGATATCGCGGCGCGCGGATCGGTCTACGCCCTGGCGCGCGCTTTCGGGCGTATCTGCCCGGCGCTGACCTGGGAATACGGATACGAGAAGGTGCCCAAGGCGCTGGAAAAGAAATATGCCTATTGCGAGGTGCTGGGACCCAAGGGGCCGGTTCAGGCCGATAAGCTCATCCTCGGATTCGTTCTCTTCGCGCCGCGCACGACCTATCCCCAGCACAGCCATCATGACATCGAGGAAAGCTATGTCTCGGTGGCCGGCGCATGGTCCGAGAACGACGCGGCCGTCTACGCGCCCGGCTCTCTGATCCTGAACAATCCCGGCCATGAACACCGCATCACCACCGGCGATCAGGAACCCTGCCTGCTCGCCTATGCCTGGACGGGAACCCAGGAGCGCCTCGTCGCGCCGGGGATGAAATTCTCCTCCACCCGCAAGATCCGGGCCGCCAAGGGGATCTGAGCCCCGAAGTGGAAAGGCGTCTGGCTTCCTCTTTAGCGGAAATGTCTCCGGAACGGCGCCTATGGGGGCAGGCCCCGCCCCTGCTCCGCGCGAAACGACGCTAGCGCCGGAACAGCACAGACTGGCTCGCCTTGTCCTTCCGGAAATCGCCCCGCTTTTCGGCCGCAAGCGCGCGTCCCCGCTGCACGCCCGGACGCGCGCCCATCGTCTCCAGCCAGCGCGCCATATGCGGCTTGTCGTCCAGCGTCTGCTGCTGCCCTTCCCAGAGCGAGGCCCAGCCCCAGATCGCCATATCGGCAATCGAATAGAAATCGCCGGCCACGAATTCATGCTTTGCCAGTTGCCGGTCCAGCACGCCGTAAAGTCGCGCAGTTTCGGCCCGGTAGCGGTCTTTCGCATAGGGCAGGTCATTGGGCGGATCCATCGCCGGGGCGTATTTCAGAAAATGATGCGCCTGTCCCGCCATTGGGCCAAGCCCGCCCATCTGCCACATCAGCCACTGGTCGACGGCAATGCGCTCGCGTTCGCTCTCACCATAAAAGCGCCCGGTCTTGCGAGCGAGATATTGCAGGATGGCGCCGGATTCGAAGATCGAGATCGGCGCACCATCGGGACCCTCGGGGTCGATGATCGCCGGCATCTTGTTGTTCGGCGCAATCTTGAGGAAATCCGGCTCGTACTGCTCCCCCTTGCCGATATCGACAAGGTGCAGCTCGTAGGGCAGCGCCATTTCTTCCAGGGCGATGGATACTTTCCAGCCATTCGGGGTCGGCCAGAAATACAGATCTATCGGCTCCCGCTGCATTGTACCCTCCCGTGAGTCCGGCGGTCAGATTGCCGCTCAGGAGGCGAAGGGCAAGGGCGGAATGCACCGTGCGAAGCTGCCTGTGCCAATCCTCTCGCCTGCTGGCCTCGGCTGGGGCGCAATCAGACTGACCAATGCAATGGCACGCCCGCGCGCCGGAGATCGGTATCTCGAATCCTTGCGCCGCCAGCGCCGCCACGATCTCGCGTCAGGCAATAGTCACATCGGTCCAGTTTCGAGGCGCCGCGAAATGCCCATCCCGAGCGCCCGCTCGTCAAAGCGTAGCGGTGTAACCAACCATTCCAGCAGCTGCGATCCGGGGCGCGCGACAGGATATGGGGGCGGGCTGTTCACGTGTCATTGCCACGGCGGGGGGACGGCCCGATTGCAGCGCCGTGACGCATCGGTAACGAAATGGCAACGCTCTCGGCCCGCGCTTGACGAGACGTCCCTCAAGGCGATAACTGCCCCTCACGAGACTCGTGGCGATTTGTGCACCGGATTGCGGGCCACGTTAAACATGCCGCTAAAGAGGTCAGAAGCGGGTCGCCCCGCCGCTGGCTGCGGTGGGGCTTTTTTGTTGGGAGGTCTCCACATGGAAGACTGGAAAACGCGCACCAAACTGATCCATTCCGGCATTCGCCGAAGCCAGTATGGCGAAGTGGCCGAAGCGATCTTCATGACCCAGGGCTTCGTCTATGAAAGCGCCGAGCAGGCCGAGGCTCGCTTCCTTGAGGCAGGGCCGGACGAATTCATCTATGCCCGCTACGGCAACCCGACTGTCAAGATGTTCGAAGACCGCATTGCCGCGCTGGAAGGCGCGGAGGACGCCTTTGCTACCGCCTCCGGCATGGCCGCAGTCAACGGCGCGCTGACTTCCATGTTGAAGGCGGGAGATCACGTTGTGGCCGCGCGGGCTCTGTTCGGTTCCTGTCTCTATATTCTCGAAGAAGTGCTGACCCGCTTCGGCGTCAACGTGACCTTTGTCGACGGTACCGATCTCGACCAGTGGAAGCACGCGATCAACAAGGACACCAAGGCGGTCTTCTTCGAATCGATGTCCAACCCGACGCTCGAAGTGATCGACCTTCCGGCGGTGGCCAGGCTGGCCCGCCGCGTGGGGGCAAAGGTGATCGTGGACAATGTCTTTGCCACGCCCGTCTTTTCCCGCGCGCTGGAGCAGGGCGCCGACGTGGTCGTATACTCGGCCACCAAGCATATCGACGGGCAGGGCCGTGCACTGGGCGGCGTGATCCTTGGAACAAAAGAGTTCATCCGCAAGACGGTCGAGCCCTATCTCAAGCATACCGGCGGTTCGATGAGCCCGTTCACCGCCTGGATCATGCTGAAGGGACTGGAAACGCTGGACCTGCGCGTGCGCGCACAAGCGGCGACGGCGCAGGCCATGGCCGAAGCTCTGCAATGGGATGCCCGGCTGGAACGGGTGATCTATCCCGGCCTGGAACAGCACCCGCAGCATGTGCTGGCCGGGAAGCTTCTGGAAAAGCCGGGCACGGTCCTGTCGCTCGACATCAAGGGCGGGCAGGCGGCGGCGTTCCGCTTCCTCAATGCGCTCAAGATCATGACGATTTCGAACAATCTTGGCGACGCGAAATCCATTGTTACGCACCCGGCGACGACGACGCATCAACGCCTTAGCGATGAGCAGAAGGATATGCTGGGTATCACGCCGGGACTCGTGCGTGTCAGCATTGGCATCGAGGATTCTGACGACCTGATCGCGGATGTGAAACAGGCGCTGGATGCTGTGGAGGCCAGATAGCGGTCGGTTAGCGAACCGGGTGGCCGTCGGGTGGCGTGCGCTTCGCGCGCGTGAACGATCCTGCGGATCATGCCTCCGGCGGAAGTATTTGGAGAAAGATGAAAGCGGAAGCCGCTTATCATCCTCTTTCTGAAAGTATCCTGGGGGGAGTGCTCGTAAGAGCACCGGGGGGCAAGGCCCCCCGAAACCGTCTATATCGGCTCCTTCCAGCTAGTCCGAATTACGTCCCCAGCGGACCCGTGCCCAGGCTCGCTCGTGCAGCATATAGGTGACCATGCCCGATGCCGCGCCAAGCAGGGCAATGGCGCCGCCTGTTTCAACCGATCCCGTCAGCGCCCAGGTGATCGCGGTCATCACCACCAACCCCATTGCCTGCCATGTCAGGGCCTTCGCGAAACTACGCCTGGGGGTCTCTGTCATGTCCAATCTCCAGATCTTGTTGGTTTTTTCATCTCTCTATCGCGCGGTTCTCCGCTGTTGGAAACTCTGCAAATACTCTTGCTTTTTTCTCCATTGGTGAGAATAGTCTGCAATTATGACAAATATGGACAAGCGTGATCGTGTGGTGACGTTCCGCGAAAGGCTGATCGCGCAGATGGCAGCCTCCGGGATGAACCGCAGTGCTCTGGCGCGCGCCACGGGTGTGGACCGCTCCACCGTGGCCCAGATCCTGGCCGAAGGGACGGCGCGGCTGCCGAATGCGCATCTGGCGGCGGAATGCGCCCGCGCGCTCGGAGTTTCCTCGGACTGGTTGCTGGGTCTGACGGATCGACCCGAACGGCCCGGCGATGTGCTGGCCGCGGCGATGACAATGACCGAGGCAGCGCGTTCCTCGGCAGATGCGCAGCTTCACGAGTGGCACCGGGAAGCCGCCGGTTCCAAAATCCGCCACGTTCCGGCGACGTTGCCGGATGTGCTCAAGACCGAGGCGCTGCTGAACTGGGAGTACAGCCGCTTCCTTGGCAAGACACCGGAGCAGGCAATAGGTGCCTCGCAGGATCGTTTCGGCCTTCTGGGCGAGCAGATGTCGGATTACGAGATCGCCATATCAACGGGCGAGTTGCGCGCTTTTGCCAGCGGGGCTGGGTACTACCAGGGGCTCGATGCCGGGATACGGCGTGAACAGCTCGATTACCTGATCGAGGCCTCGCGCGAGATCTATCCCGCCTTGCGCTTGTTCCTGTTCGATGCACGCCGGGTCTTCAGCGCGCCGGTCACCGTGTTCGGCTCTTTCCTCGGCGTGGTCTATGTCGGGCGGTTCTACCTGGCTTTCCGCTCGCGCGACCGGGTTCGCTCCCTGGCCGAACATTTCGACAACCTCGTCCGGGAGGCGGAAATCGGCGACAGGTCAGTCTCCGACTGGTTGACGGAGCTGCGCGACGGGGCCGAGATGGCTTGACCTCCTCGGGGGCAACACGGCAGATGCAGGAATGCAAACAGGATCCCGCCCCATGAAGCCATTTCTCATTCTGCAATTGCGCCCCGAACCGGAGGCCTCGGACAATGAATTCGATGCCTTCCTCGAAAAGGGGGGGATGCGGCTCGAAGAGACACGGCGGATCCGGCTGGAACGGGAGGAGATCCCCGCCGACCTCGACCTGACCGATTATGCCGGCGTGATCGTCGGCGGCGGTCCGGGATGCGTGTCGGACCCGGACGAAAGCAAGCCCGCCATCGAGAAGCATATCGAGGAGGAGATCCTCGGCCTGATGCCGCAGATCACCGAACAGGACATTCCCTTCATGGGATGCTGCTACGGGATCGGTATCCTGGCGCATCATCTTGGCGGGAAGGTATCGAAGGAGCGCTATGGCGAACCGGTGGGAGCGGTGCCCTGCACCGTCACCGCCATTGGGCGGGCCGATCCGGTTCTGGCGGGACTGCCGGAGCGGTTCGAAGCGCTGGTCGGGCACAAGGAGGCTGTGCAGGAGTTGCCGCGGGGCTGTGTGCAATTGCTGAGCTCGGAGCCTTGCCCGTTCCAGATGATCCGCCACGGGCAGAATGTCTATGCCACGCAGTTCCACCCGGAGGCCGATGGCGCGGTCTTCGCGCTTCGCATCGCCATCTACAAGGACAAGGGCTATTTTCCGCCTCAGGAGGCCGAGGCGCTGACCCGCACCGTGCTGGCCTCGAAGACCGAGCTTGCCCCGCGTATCCTGCGCAATTTCGTCGAGCGATATCGGTAATTTTTCTCGCCCGGGCGTTCGACCTCCGTGCCGGGAACACTATTTAGGGCCAAACGGGTATTGGAGATGACCCGAAAGCGGCGCAAGGTTGACTCCTGTCCGCTGAAACTGGACACCGGAGGGGATGTTATGAACCGCCCAATGACTGCGCCTGACCGAGAACCGAACCGCAACGAAGCGAAACGTGCGCTGGAGCTTTTGCGCAAATGGGCGGATTCGGCTTCCGATGCAGAACTCGTGGACCTCGATCCGCTGGTTGCGCGGCTGTTGCCGCAGGGGGCGCCGAACTCCTATCCGGCGCTGAGCCGCCTCTACCCGTCGGATTTCCGGGTGGATGAGTCCTACAAGGCAAGCATGCCCGACCTCCAGAACGGCCCCGAAAGCCTGATCCGCGGCGCGAAGCGGCAGATCCAGCATGTCGGTATCTCCAATTTCCGCCTGCCGATCCGGTTTCACCGCCGCGAGGGGGCGGAGTTGGCGCTGGAGACCTCGGTCACCGGCACCGTCAGTCTCGATGCGGAGAAGAAGGGCATCAACATGTCCCGCATAATGCGCAGCTTCTATGCCTCGGCGGAGCGGACCTTCAGCTTCGAGGTGATCGAGGATGCGCTGGAAAGCTACAAGCGCGACCTTGAGAGTTTCGACGCCCGGATCCTGATGCGCTTCTCCTTCCCGATGATGGTGGACTCTCTCCGCTCGGGCCTGAGGGGCTACCAATATTACGACATGGCGTTGGAGATGACCGAGCAGGCGGGACAGCGGCTCAAGGTCATGCATCTCGACTATGTCTATTCCTCCACCTGTCCGTGTTCGCTGGAACTGGCCGAGCATGCCCGCAAGGAGCGCGGCCAGATGGCGACGCCGCATTCGCAGCGCTCGGTGGCGCGGCTTTCGATGGTGGTGGATCCGTCGGCCTCCTGCCTATGGTTCGAGGATCTGGTTGAGATGTGCCGCAGGGCGGTGCCGACCGAGACTCAGGTGATGGTCAAGCGCGAGGACGAGCAGGCCTTTGCCGAGTTGAACGCCGCCAACCCGATCTTTGTCGAGGATGCCGCGCGACTCTTTGCCGAGCAACTCCATGCCGACCCGCGCGTGGGCGATTTCCGCGTCGTGGCCAGCCACCAGGAGAGCCTGCACAGCCATGATGCCGTCAGCGTTCTGACCGAGGGCGAGACGTTTTCCGGGGCCAGCCTGGAGCCGCATCTCTTCTCCAGCCTCGTGCACGGAGGCTGATCTCAGCCTCGACGTGTTCCGAAAAGCTTCTGCGCCGCCTCGGCGCGGTTGCGCACGCCGAGCTTGCGATAGGCTGATTTGGTGTAATCGGCGACGGTATTTGGCGAGAGGTCGAGCTTTCCAGCGCATTCCTTGCGCGAATCTCCCGTCCCGATCAGCTCGATGATTTCTCTTTCGCGGGGCGTCAGAAGGCTGAACCCGTCGGCATCGGTATGCGACAGTTCTTCGAAACGGCGATGCAGAAGCAGGCAGAAACCGCGGATATCTGCCAGTTGATCAGACATTTCGGCCTCGAACCGCTCGCGGTCCAGAGAGGTGCCGATATTGAAGCCGCCGAATCGCGGTGAGCCGTCCAGCCGGGTCGGGATGCCGAAGCCAGTCCGAAATCCGACCTTTTCGGCGGTAAGAATGAGTGCGCGGGCTTCCTCCGGCAGGTAGTCATGAGTCTGCAGGTACTCCACGCCCGTGCGCGTGGCCTGATAGCTTGAACAGCAATATTCCAGAAAAGGGTCGCGGGCAGGATCGGCCGTCCCGTAGATCTGCGGGATGTTCGTTCTCAGATCGACCGTGCTACGTTCCGCGTTGGTCAAGATATAGATGACATGCGGAAAACCGGCGGCGGCGAAACTCTCAATGGCGCCGGCCCAAAGACCCTCCGCTGTTGCCTCGCGTTCCAGCAAGGCCGCACGTTCCATCAACACCGACAGCCCCCCATTTGGGGGGATATTCGTCGCCCCCCCACACTTGTACTCTTCACACGTACCCGGGGCGGTCCCGGGCAATTTAAACCGGTTCTAATTCTAACGAGTTCAGCCGACCAGTACGAAATACTTTTTTCAATTCAGGCGCGTGGTCTGAACGGGTTTTGTTTCCATGTCCCCTCGGAACTGCCTGTCCGGCCCATGAGCCCGCGGGGCCGCAACGTGGAGATCTGCTCGTCCTCCCGTCAGGTGGGGGGCAGGCAAAAACGATGACCGGCTGCGGTGAGTGAGTGGCACCTCGGTCGGTCATCGTTACATTGCCGGGTGTTGACAGCCGCGTGCAGGCACGCCAACCCTTGCCGCCATGTTCGACTATCGCCCCGTAGGATACGTCATTGGCTTGCTTGTCGCCGCACTCGGGGCGGTCATGCTGCTGCCGATGCTGGCCGACCTTATTTCAGGGAACGAGCACTGGTTCGTGTTCCTGGTCTCCTCGCTCGTGACGATATTCGTTGGCGGCCTGATTGCGCTGGCCTGTCAGAATGGCGTCGAGGCGGGGCTGACGATCCGGCAGACCTTTATCCTGACAACGGGTGTCTGGGTGATGCTGCCTGTGTTCGGGGCCATTCCCTTCGTGCTGGGCGAGACGCAGGCCAGTTACACCGACGCATTCTTCGAAGCGATGTCCGGGCTGACCACGACCGGTTCGACCGTCTTTACCGGGCTCGATGATCTGCCCGAGGGCCTGCTGCTGTGGCGCGGGCTCATGCAATGGCTTGGCGGTATCGGCATCATCGTCGTGGCGATGGTGTTCCTGCCCGAACTGCGGGTCGGGGGGATGCAGATCTTTCGCTCCGAAGCCTTCGACACCTTTGGCAAGATCCTGCCGCGCGCGGGCCAGATCGCCAGCCAGATCTCGGTGATCTATTTCCTTCTCACGGCCGCCTGCGCGCTGGTCTATGGGAGCCTTGGCATGGCGCCGCTGGATGCAGTCACCCATGCCATGACCACGATCGCCACCGGTGGTTTCTCCAATTACGATGCCTCTTTCGGCGGGTTCCACGCTGGGGTGGAATATGCGGCAGCGGCGTTCATGATCCTCGCTGGCCTGCCCTTCGTGCGCTACGTGCAGATGGTTGCCGGGAGCTGGAACGCGCCGTTGAGGGACCCGCAGGTGCGTGCTTTCGTTGGTATCGTGGCGACGGCGGCGCTGCTGATGGCCCTCTGGCAGGTTTCCCAGAGCGGGCGTGACTGGGAGCCGGCGATCCGCAAGAGCCTGTTCAACGTGGCATCGATCATCACCGGCACCGGCTATGCCAGCGAGGATTACATGCTCTGGGGGGCCTTCCCGGTAACACTCTTTTTCTTTGTCGGGCTGGTCGGCGGCTGCGCGGGCTCGACCGCCTGCTCGGTCAAGGTCTTTCGCTACCAGCTCCTGTTTGGCGCGATCATGACCCAGGTGAAGGCGCTGCATTCGCCGCGCGGCATGTTCCCGCTGCGCTACGACGGTCGCACGGTTTCCGAGGACGTGCTGAGCTCGGTGATGTCCTTCTTCGTCATGTTCATGGTGACTCTGGGGGCGCTCTCGGCGGCTTTGGCGCTGACGGGACTGGATTTCATCACCTCGGTTTCCGGGGCGGGCGCGGCGCTGGGCAATATCGGTCCGGGGCTGGGGCCCATCATCGGGCCGGCTGGGAATTTCGGAGAGCTGAACACGACCGCGAAATGGCTGCTCTCGATCGGGATGCTGATCGGGCGGCTGGAACTGCTCGTCGTCTTTGCCATCTTCACGGTGAATTTCTGGCGCCGGTGAGCGCTGGAACGGAAGCGCGGGGCGCGGGGTCAGGTGATCCCGAGCCCCGCCGCCTGTGTCAGTTCCAGCAACTGATCCGCACGGTCACGTCGCCCGCCAGCGTCACCAGGTCTTCGGGTGCCAGCGATTTGTTGAGAACGGCCGCACGCGGCGACAGGCCCGCTTGGCCGAGGAAATCGGCGATGGCCGGCACGTCGACGGCAAAGTTCACATCCGGCGGGAGCTGCTTGTCTGCCTGCTCGTTGCGCGCCCTGAGCATTCCCAGCACCGCGCCGGTCGTGTCGAAGACCGGGCCTCCGGCATCGCCCGGCAGGGCGGACAGCGCGAGGCGCTCGACGAATTCCTCGCCCTGAAGGCCGCGAATATCAGCAAGCGTTCCGAAGGTCAGCACGGGCAGGTCGAGGATGTCCTCATAGGAGAAGCCGGCCAGCGTAACCTCGGAGTTCAGCCGCGGCACCGAGCCCTGGAATTCGGCCACCGCGAGCGGGCGCAGGGATTGGCGCGGGGTCAGGAGGGCAAGCCCGAGCGTATCATCCCGCGACGTCACGTCGGCCTCGATCTCCTCGCCGATGGTGATCCGGGCGCATTGGCCCAGCACATCGGTCGTTGTCAGGACCTTGCCGGTTTCGTCGATATAGAAACCGCTGCGCGAGCGCTCCGGGCGGCGGATTTTAAGGCCTGCCATCAGGTCAATGCGTTGATCCGAGCCGTCGCCCGACAGCGCGTTGTCGGGCAGAACGATGCCCTCCACTGGCGCGAAGCTCTCCTGCATGGTGTTGACGACGCGCTCCATCACCCGCGCGTCGCCGCCGGGCTTCCAGCTGACGGTGAAGCCCTTGATCGCGCCATCCTTGAGCTCGGCATAGCTGTAGGAGTTCAGCGTGGAGGACTGCCCGGTCAGCACGAAGCTCTGCTTCTTGCGCTCGCGGAAGCCCTCGGTGGGTACCATTTCGAGCGTCTGCATGATGTCGTAGAGGCCGAACAGGGTCGCTTCGTCGCCCGACTGGCTGATCAGGATCACCTGGACCTCGTCCTCGTCGGTGCTGTCGTAATGCACGAAAGGCGCCTCGGCGCGGGAATACTTGACCTTGCCGGTGGGCAGGATCATTTCGATCCCGGCAGCATCGTCGCGCACGGAGGCGAGGCCGAGATCGGCGAAGGGGGAGCGGTAATCCCCGACCAGCTCGGTTCGCTGCCTGGTGGTCAGAACGCCGGTCGCGTCATAGCCCTTGGCCTCCTGCCAGGCAGCCATTGCGCGCCGTGTACCGGCGCCGAAGGAGCCGTCGATTGCCGCGTCGTAGAAACCTTCCCATTTCAGGCTTTCCTGCAGCAGCATGCGCTGCGCGGCATCGAGCGCGCGTTCGCTGGCGCGCGCCTCGCCCGGGGTCTCGTCGGGGATGTAGGCCGGCGGAACCGGTTCCTGCGCCAATGGCTGGTCCGTCTGTTCAGGCTGGGCGAGAGGCGACAGCACGGTGTCTTGCGGCGTGGCAAGCAGCGCATTCGCGCCAACGGGCCAGAATTGCTGTTCGTACTGGTTGCTGTAGGCGATGTAGCTGTCCTGCGGAATCAGCCGCCCGCGCTTGAGAGCACCCAATTCGGCACTGGCCGCGGCCGGGGTGTAGGGGCCCAGGGCAACGGCGTACCAGCGGCCGCCGACCCGGAAGCCCGCCACGTTGGGAAAGCTGGCCGCGTAGCTGCGCGCGCGCGCCTCGCCATCGGCCAACGTCCGCAAGGCTTCGATCTGGATCCAGGCGCTTCCCTGTTCCTGCGCGTGCGCGCTGGAGGAAAAAACCGAAAGAACGAGGGAAAATACAAGAACAAGAAAAGTCTTCACTGCGTCGTCCTCAATAAAAACTGGCGCCTTGGCGGTGCCGAATGGTTCTTTCGGGACAAAATAGCAGAGCGGCGGCGCTGTGCACTTCAAATCTGCCACAGGCCGCTATGCGTGGCGCGGATGCATCGACAGGGCGACGGTTGCGAGCGGCGCCACCGTCAAGGGCGACAAAGGCGTTGGTTTCTTGGCAAACCCGCCTTGATGACCGGGGCGCTTCATTGACCCCAATGCCCCGCAAGCCTATTGAGACGCGAAATCACGACGCGCCGTGCGCGCGACCACGTTAAAGAGACCGGGACATCGCAATGACCGAGACGAGCCGACCGACCTGTTTCCAGGAGGTGATCCTGCGGCTTCAGAATTACTGGGCCGAGAAGGGCTGCGCCGTGCTGCAACCCTATGACATGGAAGTGGGGGCAGGGACCTTTCACCCGGCCACGACGCTGCGCGCGCTCGGCTCCAATCCCTGGGCGGCCGCCTATGTGCAGCCCTCGCGCCGGCCCACCGATGGCCGCTATGGCGAGAACCCCAACCGGCTCCAGCATTACTACCAGTACCAGGTGCTGATCAAACCGAGCCCGCTGGACCTGCAGGCGCTGTATCTCGGCTCGCTCGAAGCCATCGGCATCGACATGGGCCTGCACGATATCCGCTTCGTCGAGGACGACTGGGAAAGCCCGACGCTGGGGGCCTGGGGCCTTGGCTGGGAAGTCTGGTGTGACGGGATGGAAGTCAGCCAGTTCACCTACTTCCAGCAGGTCGGCGGGCATGACTGCAAGCCGGTCTCGGGCGAGCTGACCTATGGCCTGGAGCGGCTGGCGATGTATGTGCTGGGCGTCGATCACGTGATGGACATGCCCTTCAACCGCCCCAACGCGCCGATTCCGCTTACTTATGGCGATGTCTTTCGTCAGACCGAGGGCGAGTATTCGCGCTGGAATTTCGATGTGGCCAATACCGACGTGCTGCTCAAGCAGTTCGAGGAGGCTGAGGAGCATTGCGACTTCATCCTGACCCATCCGGAGGTCGACCCGAAGACCGGCAGGCGCATCGTCATGGCGCACCCGGCTTATGATCAGTGCATCAAGGCATCCCACCTGTTCAACCTGCTCGACGCCCGTGGCGTGATCTCGGTCACCGAGCGGCAGGCCTATATCGGTCGCGTTCGCGCGCTGGCCAAGAAATGCGCCGATGCCTTCGTTCAGACCGAAGCGGGAGGCTGGAACGCCTGATGGCGCCTGATCGCCAGAAGTGCCAGCTGGCTTCAGGCCAGCCCGGGCAGCAGGGCTTTCAGCCCGGTCGCGATCATGTCGATCGCGATGGCGCGTTGTACCTGCGGAGACGCACCCTCGGTCACGCCGAGAAAGACCGGCAGGTTGGTAATCGGGTTCATGATGGTGAAAAGCGCGCCGAAGAACTTGATCGCGAATTCGAGGTCAATGGAAATGGCCTCGTGCAAAAAGTGTCGGCCTCCGCGCTAACATGGCTGCGGTTGTGTCGGAAGCCTGTCCGTTGCGGGAGGGTCGCGGTATGAGCGGCAAGATTTTCGCAGGAGGTATCGTGGTGCTCGCCCTGATTGCCGGAATCGCGATGTATTACCTGCAGGTCTATTACTATTACGAAGAGGTGGATGTCTCTGCCGAGCAGGTGACGCTGACTTTGCTCGAAGGGTCGGCCGATCCCATCGTTGCCGACAACCTGCAGGCCATCGACGCGACCTCCTCGCCGATCCGCTACCGGGCCTGTTTCACCACGTCCCACTCGCTCGCGATGCTGAGCGAGACCTATGAGATGTATGAAGGCGCCGAGCCGCTCATCGCTCCCTATTGGTTTGAGTGTTTCGACGCGATGGAAGTCGGCAAGGCGCTGGAAAAGGGCCGCGCGCTGGCCTTCCTCGGCCAGAAAAACATCGCCCATGGTGTAGACCGCGTCGTCGCCGTGATGGAGGATGGGCGCGGCTTCGTCTGGCACCAGGTCAACGAGGAGATCAAGAAGTGACTCCGGAAGTCATTGACATACATCCATTTATTTCCGTTACCGTGGCGTTTCTGGTTTATATCCTGGGGGCCAAGCTGACCCGGAAGGTGGCCTTCCTGCGCGATTTCAACATACCCGAGCCGGTTTCGGGCGGTTTGCTCGTTGCCGTTGCAACCATGTTGGTCTTTATCTTCTACGACCGCGCAATCTCATTCGACCTGTCCGCGCGGGACTATTTCCTGCTCGTCTTCTTCACGGGCATCGGCCTGAACGCCCGAATCTCGGACCTGGTGAAAGGCGGCTTGCCGCTGGCGATCCTGCTGGGGCTGACGATAGTCTACGTGATCCTTCAGAATATCATCGGCGTGGCTGGCGCGCGGCTCTTCTCGCTGCCGCCGGAATTCTCGGTGTTGCTGAGCTCGGCCGCGCTGATTGGCGGGCATGGCACCGTGATCGCCTGGACGCCGCGCATCGAGGAAATGACCGGCGGCGCCGCGGGCGTCAGCGAGCTGGGCGTGGCCGTGGCGACGATCGGGCTGGTCTGCGCGGCGCTGATTGGTGGCCCGATCGCGAAATACCTGATCAACCGCTGGCGGCTGGAGCCGGATCGGCCGGACGAGGAACCCACGGTCGGTGTTTCCTTCGAGGACGAGGGATCGGAGACGATCAACCACCTCTCCTTCATGCGGGTCATGCTCTGGGTCCATGTGACCATCATTATTGGCTACGCGCTCTGGGAAACGCTGGAATACCACGGAATAAACCTGCCGCCCTTCGTGCCCTGCCTGCTGGCCGGGATCGTGCTCGGCAACCTGATCCCGGTAATCCTGCCGCGCGTGGTCGAGGTGCGCCGCACGTCAACGCTGGCCATGGTCTCCGACTTCTCGCTCGGCACCTTCCTTGCCATGTCTCTGATGTCGCTCCAGCTCTGGACGCTGCAGGGCATGGGGCTGGTGCTGATCGTGGTGATGACGGCGCAGACACTGCTTTCCATCGTATTTGCCATCCACGTGCTCTTCCCGGCCATGGGGCGCGGCTACCGCGCCGCCGTGCTGGCCTCCGGTTTCGGCGGCGTCACGCTCGGCGCCACGCCGACGGCCATCGCCAACATGACAGCCGTCACCAAGCGCTACGGGCCCTCGCCCATGGCCTTCGTCATCCTGCCGCTTGTCTCGGCCTTTTTCGTGGACATCGTGAACAGCTTCGCGATCCAGTTCTTCCTTCCGCTCTGAGGACCCCGCAATGCCCGATCTGCTGATCGAACTCTTTTCCGAAGAAATCCCCGCCCGGATGCAGGCGCGCGCTGGCGCTGACCTGAAGAAACTCGTGACCGACGGGCTGGTCGAGACGGGCCTCACCTATGCCTCCGCGCAGGCCTTCACCACGCCGCGCCGGCTGGCGCTCACGGTCGAGGGGCTGCTCGCGACGAGCCCGACCCTGACCGAGGAGCGCAAGGGGCCGCGCACGGATGCGCCGGAGAAGGCGCTGGAAGGGTTCCTGCGCTCGACCGGGCTCACGAAAGACCAGCTCGAAGCACGTGACGACAAGAAGGGGCAGGTCTGGTTCGCCAGGATCACGAAGGAAGGCCGTCCGGCGGCCGAGATCGTGGCCGAGGTTCTGGAATCCACCATTCGCAATTTCCCCTGGCCGAAGAGCATGCGTTGGGGCGCGGGGGCCCTGCGTTGGGTGCGGCCGTTGCATTCGATCCTGTGCATCCTGAGCGACGAGGCGGGGGCCGATGTGGTGCCGCTGGACGTGGACGGGATCGCCGCCGGCAACACGACCCGGGGACATCGGTTCCTCGCGCCCGAGCCTTTTGCCGTGACCGGCTTCGAGGATTACGCGGCCAAGCTGAAACGTGCCAATGTCGTGCTGGACCCGGCCGAGCGGGCCGAGACGATCTGGCATGACGCGACCAACATGGCCTTTGCGCAAGGGCTGGAAGTGGTCGAGGACAAGGGGTTGCTGGCCGAGGTGTCCGGGCTGGTGGAGTGGCCCGTGGTGCTGATGGGCGATATTGCCAATGATTTCCTCGGCCTGCCGCCGGAAGTGCTCAAGACCTCGATGAAGGAGCACCAAAAATTCTTCTCCGTCCGAAACCCGAGAACGACCCGGATCGAGAAATTCGTCACCGTCGCCAACATGGTGACCGCAGACGACGGGGCGACGATCCTTGCGGGCAACCAGAAGGTGCTTTTCGCGCGTCTGTCGGATGCCAAGTTCTTCTGGGAGAACGACCTGCGCGTGGCGCAGAAGGAGCAGATGACGCCGTGGCTGGAGAGCCTAGACCACGTGACATTCCACAACAAGCTCGGCTCGCAAAAGGCGCGGATCGACCGAATTGCGGCGCTGGCGCGCGAGATTGCCCCGCTGGTCGGCGCCGATCCGGACGCCGCCGCGATGGCCGCACAAGTGGCCAAGGCGGATCTCTCGTCCGAGATGGTCTACGAGTTCCCCGAGCTTCAGGGCATCATGGGCCGTTACTATGCCGAGGCCGCCGGCCTCAGCGCCGAGATCGCCGCCGCCGCCGAGGAACATTACTCGCCGCTCGGGCCCTCGGATGACGTGCCCACCGCGCCGATTTCCGTCGCCGTGGCGCTGGCCGACAAGCTGGACACGCTGACCGGCTTCTGGGCGATCGACGAGAAACCGACCGGTTCAAAGGACCCGTTTGCGCTGCGCCGGGCGGCGTTGGGGGTGATCCGCTTGCTGCTGGTCAACAACCTGCGCCTGTCCCTCGACAGGCTGAACGATGCGCAACTCCTGCGGCACAAGATTGATCCGGGCAATCACCACGAAGCAGCGCTTCTGGATGCGGTGCTTTGCGAGATCGCGCGTCACGGGGTGTTCGGTGCCGCAGTGCACGGGATCATCGACAAGATCGAGGGGGACGCGCCGGAATGGATCGAGCATGTCGTCAACCACGATCCGGATCTGAGCGACAACCTGCTTTCCTTCTTCCATGACCGCCTGAAGGTCCACCTGCGCGACGAGGGCGTCCGCCACGACGTGATCGACGCCTGCCTTTCCATGCCGGGCAATGACGACCTCGTGCTGCTGGTCAAGCGGGCCGAGGCTTTGGCCGAGTTCCTCAAGACCGAGGATGGCGAGAACCTGTTGCAGGGTTTCAAGCGGGCCAACAACATCCTGACCCAGGCCGAGGAGGCCGATGGGGTGTCCTACGAATACGGGCCGGACCGGAAATTCGCCGAGACCGACGAAGAAAAGGCGCTGTTCGACGCGCTCGATTCGGCGGAAGGTGCGATCTCCTCGGCCATCGAGGCCGAAGATTTCGCGTCGGCCATGGCGAGCATGGCCTCCCTGCGTGCCCCGATCGACGCGTTTTTCGAGGCAGTTCAGGTGAACACCGAAAATAGTATCGTGCGGCGCAACCGGCTCAACCTGTTGCACCGTATCCGGGAAACCTGTCTGAAGGCGGCGGATCTGACGCGGATCGAGGGTTAACGGCACGCGGGGCATTTGCGCGAACACAACTCTCGCATATCGTGCGGGGGATCCGTTATGGAAGGGAGCAGCTCCGTGCTGATGACCGGCGAGACCAAGGACTTCACGTTGATCACGCCGAGTGCGGAGATCTCGGAGCAAAGCCATGGCGGGCGGGCGAAATGCCTGCAGCGGTTGATCCGGCTCGAGATACCGGTGCCACGCACCGTGTCGCTCTCCTTTGACGCAGTGCATCGCATCGCCGAGGGCGAGCGGCCCGACACGGCACGGCTGCTCTCGGCCTTTGGCCGCACGCCGCTGGTTTCGGTGCGCCCGTCCAGCGAGGATCCGGATTGGGGCGGGCCAGGGGCTATCCTGAGTATCGGCATGAATGACGAGCGACGAGCGGAGCTTGCAACGCGCCTTGGACAAGAGGCGGCCGACCGGCTCTACCTGCGGTTCATCACGGCTTACGCCAATGACGTGGCGCGGCTCGACCCGGAGCCCTTCGAGGAAGCGGCCGAGGCGGAGGATCCGGTCGCGGCGGCGCTGGCCGCCTTCGAGGATGAGGCCGACATGCCCTTTCCGCAGGAGCCGGCCAAGCAGCTTGCCGGAGTGCTGCGCTCGATGGCGCGGGCCTGGGAGGGCGTGAGCGCGCGGCTCTTGCGGCAGGCGCGCGGGGCGCCGGTGGATGCGGGGCTCGGGCTGGTCGTGCAGGACATGGCGCATGGGCTCGGCCCGGGCGAAAGCGGATCGGGCGTGATCCGCATGATCGACAAGGTTACGGGCGATCCCCAGGTGATGGGGCGCTACAAGCGCAAGTCGCCCGAGATGCGTGCGATGGGGCGCAAGGGCAAGGAGCTGTACCTTGCGACCGACCCGCGTGGCACGTCGATGCAGGACGAGGCGCCAGAGCTGTTTGCCAAGCTGGTCGATATCGCGGATCGCTGCCGCAACAGGCTGCGCGAGGAGATGGAGATCAAGTTCACCGTGGCCGAGGGGAACCTGCAGGTTCTGGACGCGGTCAAGGTACAGCGGAGCGCGCGGGCCGATGTAAAGGTCGCCGTGGCGCTGGCCGAGGACGGTATCATCTCGCCGCGCGAGGCATTGCTTCGGGTGCAGCCGAAATCGCTCACCGAGCTTCTGCACACGCAGGTGGACCCGCAGGCGAAGCGGGACGTGATCCTTAAGGGAATCGCCGCCTCGCCCGGCGGCGCCACGGGGCAGCTGGTCTTCACCTCCCGTGCGGCACAGACATCGGCCAGCCACGAGATCCCCTGTATCCTGGTCCGCCGGGAGACAACGCCGGAAGATATTCGCGGCATGCATGCCGCCCAGGGCATCATCACCGAGCGCGGCGGCATGACCAGCCACGCGGCGGTGATCGCGCGTGGCCTTGGCTTGCCATGCATCGTGGGGGCAAACAAGCTGACGATTTCCGCGCGCAAGAAGACGGTGACGACGGCGGATGGGCGCATCTTCCACGAAGGCGACCTGGTGACGGTCGACGGCACGACGGGCGAGGCGCTGGCCGGTGCGGTGCCGATGCTGGAGCCCGCGCTCGACACGGCCTTCCGCAAGCTTATGAGTTGGGCCGACGAGGTGCGCGATATCGGCATCCGCGCCAATGCGGACACGCCCGACGATGCGCATATGGCGCATACCTTTGCCGCGGACGGGATCGGTCTGTGCCGGACGGAGCACATGTTCTTCGAGCCGGCGCGCCTGTCGGTCATGCGCGAGATGATCTTTACCGACAGCGAGGTCGACCGGCAGGCCGCGCTCGAGCAACTGCTGCCAATGCAGCGCGAGGATTTCGTCGAGTTGTTCCGGATCATGGCCGGGCTGCCGGTCTGCATTCGCCTGTTCGACCCGCCGCTGCATGAATTCCTGCCATCGGACCGCGAGGGGATGATGGGGCTGGCCGAGTCGCTCGATCTGCCGCTCAGCGACGTCGTCCGGCGGGTGGAGTCGCTCTCCGAATTCAACCCGATGCTAGGGATGCGCGGCGTACGGCTCGGCGTGACGGTGCCCGAGATCTACGACATGCAGGTGCGCGCGATCTTCGAGGCGACGGTCGAGGCCAGCCGGCAGGCGGGCAAGGCAGTCGTGCCCGAGATCATGATCCCGCTGGTCTCGGCCAAGCGAGAGGTGGAACTGGTCAAGACCCGGATCGACGCGGTGGCCGCGGCGGTGCGCGTCGAGTACGGGGTCGCCTTCGATTACCGGCTGGGCGTGATGGTGGAGACGCCGCGCGCGGCGCTCAGGGCAGGCGAGATCGCGGCCCACGCGGCCTTTCTCAGCTTCGGCACCAACGACCTGACGCAGATGACCTACGGGCTGTCGCGCGACGATGCCGGCCGCTTCATGGGCACCTATGTCAGCAACGGCGTTTTCCACGAAGACCCATTCCACACGCTCGACAAGGAGGGCGTGGGAGAGTTGCTTCTGATTGGGGCGGAGCGTGGTCGAGCGGCCCGGCCGGAGGTCGTTCTGTCGGTCTGCGGCGAACATGGCGGCGACCCTGATACGATCGATTTCTGCCGTCAGGCGGGATTCGATTATGTCTCCTGTTCGCCTTTCCGAGTGCCCGTTGCGCGACTCGCTGCGGCGCACCTGGCGTTGAAGTCGTCGAGTCCCCGCGAGTCAGATCATTGAAAAAGCGCGGAAATCTGCCGGTTGTCGGCGGGTTTCTGCTCAAAAACACCGAAAATTCGTTGCCAATTTGCTCCGCTGAGCCTGCCGAGGCGATTCTTGTGATTCGCAGCATTTACTTCTGATTGGCCGATTTGTTATCGCCGCCGACGGCTGGGTGCGGTCTTGCGCATCGCTGGTGGGATGATCTTATGTTGCGTCTGCGCAATCTGTTCTTGTCATTTTTGACGTGCCTGTGCTTGGGCGTTCCGGCTTCGGCCGAGATGTTCCTGTCGAGCTCCAATTACACCGGCGAGGAGGATGGCGCGCTGCGACTGGAAGGCCTGATGGGGATGGAGAACCGTGTTCTCAACTCCCTCAGCAACGAACATCTGGGCTTGCTCAGCCCGCGTAGCTCGATCCGGGCCAAGGCTCGACCGCGGGAATTCCAGACGGTCTCCTACACGAAGAAGTGGCTGGATCAGCAGCAAAGTATCGAAGGAAGCGCAGAGTGGCGTTGCCTGTCCGAGGCGCTCTATTTCGAAGCGCGCGGCGAAAGCGTGAAGGGTCAGTTCGCGGTTGCCGAAGTGATCCTGAACCGGGTGAAAAGCTCGCTCTATCCCAATACCGTTTGTGGCGTGATCCACCAGGGCACTGGCAAGAAATACCAGTGCCAGTTCACGTATACCTGTGACGGCAACCCGGAGAAAATCGCCGAGCCCAAGGCTTTCGAGCGTGTGGGCAAGGTTGCGCGCCTGATGCTGGCCGGAGCGCCCAAGGTGCTGACCGGTGGCGCCACCCATTACCACACGGTTTCGGTGCGGCCGTCCTGGGCGCGAAAATTCTCGCATACCGCGTCGATCGGCGTGCATCAATTCTACAAGCATCCGCGGTCGTGAACCCTGCGCGGGCCGAAACCGGGCCGTTGGTGGCGTTGAAAGCGGAGGATGGGTCGCCCCAAGCGGGGTTTCTGTCGTTTGAGACGTGGCTTTCGCCGTCAGGCATGGCATGAAGCTGGCATGACCTCTGAACTCTCGCTTGCCTTTGCCCACCCCGAGGACCGTGCCGCCGCTACCGCGCCCGCTGATGTCCCGCGCGATCGTATTGCGCTGCGCGACTATGTGCGTGCCGTCGAGATCGGCGCGTTCCAGGAGGAGCGCGGCATCGCGCAACGCCTGCGCTTCAATGTTGTGGTCGAGGTTGGTCGTGCATCGGCCCCCCTGGCCGACGATGTAGATCGTATCCTGAGCTACGATACGATCACCGAGGCCGTGGAGGGGTCGCTCTCCGAGGAGCGGTTGAGTCTTCTGGAGACACTGGCCGAACGGATCGCCGAGCGGCTGTTGAGTGAACCGCGCGCGCGCCGGGTTTTTGTCCGGATCGAGAAGCTGGATCGCGGGCCGTTTTCGCTCGGGGTCGAGATCGAACGTTCGCAGGCGCAGTTCGGTCCGGTCGAAACGGCAGGGACAGCTTTTTCCCGACCGCTCGTGGTGTTTCTGTCAAACCAAGCGATTGCAGATTCGCGCTTGCCCGGCTGGCTGGACAGCCTGGAGGCGCTGTCGCTGCCGGTGGTGCTGACGGTGGGGTTGCCTGGGACGCCACGCCCTGCGGCCGGCTCGGCGATGCCGCAACGACGGATCGACCTGCTGGCGCTGGAGCAGAATGCCTGGGTTCTGGCCGCGCGGGACAGGCGCTGCATCGTCGTCGAAAGCCGCACCGAGATCACCCATGCCGTTCACGCTGGGCGCATCGTGGTCTGGGCACCATCGAAGATCGTTCTGGATTCGATTGACGGGCCGGATGTCGCCCCGCGCGATGCGGCCGGATTGTCGGCCTGGTTCGCGGGAATCCTCAATGCCGAACGGCTTCTGGGGCTGGGAGCGGAAGTTCCCGGTGGCGACACCCTGGCGCTTGCCGACAGTCTCGATCTGTAGCAAACGGAGCGCAACGGCGCAGGCATTTGCATGACAGAATATTACCGACCCATTCCAGTCTTCGACGTGGCCCGTCCGAGTGAGGCTTTCCCTCTGGCCGGTGGCTGGACCTGGTTCGATAGGGTCGAGTTGATGCGTCGCGGCGCACCGCCCCGGATCGTCCCGGCACGCGACCTGCCCAAAGAGGTTCTGATGCGCCTGAGCGAACCGCGCGGCGCTCTGCCGGGCCTTGGGGTGCAGCACCCGCGCATCATGGGCATCCTGAACGTGACGCCGGACAGCTTCTCCGATGGTGGCTTGCACGATGCCCCGGCCGCCGCGCTCGCCCATGCCCGCGAAATGGCGAAAGAGGCCGACATCATCGATATCGGCGGCGAGTCGACGCGGCCCGGGGCAAAGGACGTGCCGGTCGATCTGGAAATCCACCGCACGGCTCCGGTGATCGCCGCGATGCGCGCCACCGGCATCTCGACACCGGTTTCCATCGATACCCGCAAGGCTTCCGTGGCGCAGGCAGCGCTCGACGCGGGCGCGGACATGGTCAATGACGTGTCGGGGCTTGGCTTCGATGCCGGCCTCGCACCGCTTGTCGCGGAACGCGGCGTGCCGCTCTGCATCATGCATTCGGTGGCCACCCCGGCGACGATGCAGGACGATCCGACCTACGAGGACGTCCTGCTGGATGTATATGACTTCCTGTCCGAACGGGTAGAGATCGCCGTTTCGGCAGGCATTCCGCGCCAGTGGATCCTGGTCGATCCCGGGATCGGTTTCGGCAAGACGCTGGCGCATAATCTCGCGCTTCTGGCCCGGATTTCGCTGTTCCACGGGCTTGGCTGCCCGATCCTGCTCGGGGTGTCGCGCAAGCGCATGATCGGCAGTATCGGTCGCGCCGCCGAAGCGCGGGAGCGTGCGCCGGGATCGGTGGCTGCCGCGTTGGCTGCGGTGGCGCAAGGCACGCAGATCCTGCGTGTGCACGATGTTGCGCAGACCGCGCAGGCGTTGCGACTGTTTATGGCTGTAAATTCTGGAATTGTCCCCGAGGAGAAAAAATGAGCAGGAACCTTTTCGGCACCGATGGTGTGCGTGGAACGGCCAATGAATTTCCGATGACCGCGGAAATGGCGCTCAAGCTGGGGGAGGCGGCGGGACGTTATTTCCGCCGGGATCACTCTGCGGCGCACCGCGTCGTGATCGGCAAGGATACGCGCCTTTCGGGCTACATGTTCGAAACCGCCCTGACGGCGGGGCTGACATCGACGGGCATGAACGTGCTCCTTCTGGGGCCCGTGCCTACGCCGGCGGTCGGCTTTCTGACCACGTCGATGCGGGCCGATCTGGGCATCATGATCTCGGCCAGCCACAACCCGGCCTCCGACAACGGAATCAAGTTTTTCGGTCCCGACGGTTTCAAGCTCTCCGACGATGCGGAGGCCGAGATCGAGGCGCTTGTCGAGACCGGCGTGACCCCCTCCCAGTCGCAGCATATCGGTCGCGCGAGGCGGATCGACGATGGCCGTTTCCGGTATGTCGAACGCGCAAAGCAGAGCTTTCCCGACACGCTGACGCTCAACGGGCTGAAGGTTGTGATCGACTGCGCCAATGGCGCCGCCTATCGCACCGCGCCGCAGGTGCTGTGGGAATTGGGGGCGGAGACGATCGAGATCGGGGTGTCACCCGATGGCTTGAACATCAACGATAACTGCGGATCCACCCATGTGGCGACCGCCGCCGCGGCGGTCGTGGAACATGGGGCGCATGTCGGCATCTGTCTCGATGGCGATGCCGACCGGGTGATGATCCTGGAAGAGAACGGCAAGGTCGCCGATGGCGATCAGATCATGGCCCTGCTGGCGTCCCGCTGGGCCGTAAACGGCCGGCTGAAAGGCGGTGCCCTCGTTGCCACTGTGATGTCCAACCTTGGCCTAGAGCGCTACATGCAGGGACAGGGGCTGACGCTCGAGCGCACGCCGGTGGGCGACCGCTATGTGGTGGAGCGCATGCGCAAGGGGGGCTGGAATCTCGGCGGCGAACAATCCGGTCACATCGTGATGACGGACTATGCGACGACCGGAGACGGGCTGATAGCGGCGTTGCAATTCCTCGCGGCGATGGCCGAAACCGGCCAGCCGGCCTCGGAGCTGGCGCAGAATTTCGAGACCGTCCCTCAATTGCTCAAGAATGTCCGGTACGAGAAAGGCTCCGTTCCGCTGGAGGCCGATGGTGTGAAGGCGTCTATTCGCTATGCGGAAGAGCGGCTTCAGGGCAATGGACGGCTGCTTATCCGGAAATCCGGAACCGAACCGCTGATCCGGGTGATGGCCGAAAGCGAAGACCCGGTCCTGATGAAAATGGTGGTCGATTCCATCGTCGAGGCAGTCGAGGCTGCCGTTTGAGCCAACGCAAGTTTGCTGCCGCCTAGCCGCGCCGGCTGCCGAACGCGGCCTGGATCGCCCGGCTCTGGCTCACCGCGATCCCGGCCAGGATCAAGGCAAGCGCGATGAAGAGTTGCGGCGGCAAGTCTTCATCGAGCAACACGATGCCAAAGATCACGGCCCAGATCGGCAACATGTAGTTGGTCAATGTCATGAAGAGTGAGCCCGCCGTGGTGATCACCCGAATGCGTACGGCCGCCGCGAGCGCCGTCGGAAACAGGGCCGCATAGAGCAGGGCCAGCGTTGGGCGCAAGGGCCACGCCGCCGGCCAACCCTCGATCCAGATCGCGATCGGCAGCAGCAGGATGGCACCGCTGGCGAGCGATGCCGCGGCGAAGGCAAGTGGCGGCATCTTGGGAGCCCGGCGCGTGGCAACCGAGCCCGCCGCGTAGCAGAAGGCCGCGAGCAAAACGGCGAGGCGCCCCAGAAGCTCGAAACGCGACCCATCGGATTCAAGCGCGGAGGGCCCGAAGAGGATCAGCAGGCCGACGCTTCCAAGGCCTATTCCGGCGATCCGGCGTGGGCCGATGCCCTCCTCCGGCGAAAAGACTGCCACCAACGGCAGGATCAGCAGGGGGAGCATCCCCATTGTCACGCCGGCAAATGCCGAAGGGACATGCTGCAAACCCCATGTCAGCAGGGCAAAGGGCAGGGCGTAGGATTCAAGCCCGAGCACGATGGCATAGACCCACCCACTTGCACCGCCAGTGCGCGTGATCTCCCCGAAACCTTGGCCGATAGCCGTGCCGATGGCCGTCAGGGCGATTGCTCCTATAGCAAGGCGCCAGGCGGCGACCGTCCAATACCCAAAGCCTTCCAGGGCGACCGTCATCGCCATGAAGGCCGCGCCCCAAATAACGCCAAGGGAAATTATCAGCAGCCAATTGGTCAGGCCTGGATTTTGTGGAGAGGGGGCGGACATGGTTGCAGCAATCGGACGAAACGCGGGCCGGTACAAGGGAGTGGGGATGCCCTTTATGTCGCGGCGCTGTTTCGCGGGTCCTTTTGTCCTTGGGGGTTTTACCCCCAAACCCCCAGGATATTTAGCGTCAGAAGAAGACCGGATCGTTCAATGCTTCTTCTGGCCGGAAATATCCCGGGGGGAGCGCCGGGAGGCGCGGGGGGGGCAGCGCCCCCCGATTCACAGTTGCAACCGACTCGGAACGGGCAAGTTGACTTCCGGGACACAAAAAAGACCCCGGCCGGAACCGGGGTCTTCTTGTTTGAACCCTAAGCCGCGATCAGTTGCGCGACTTGTCCACCATCTTCCCGGCGGAAATCCACGGCATCATGCCGCGCAGTTTCTCGCCTGTCGCTTCGATCTGGTGTTCGTCGTTGATGCGGCGGGTCGCCTTGAAGGACGGCTGGCCGACGGCATTCTCGAGCATGAAGTCACGCACGAACTTGCCGGTCTGGATGTCGTTCAGCACGGCTTTCATGCGCGCCTTGGTCTCGTCATAGGGCAGGATTCGCGGGCCGGAAACGTACTCGCCGTACTCGGCCGTGTTCGAGATCGAGTAGTTCATGTTGGCGATGCCGCCTTCGTAGATCAGATCCACGATCAGCTTCACCTCGTGCAGGCACTCGAAATAGGCCATCTCCGGGGCGTAGCCGGCCTCGACCAGGGTCTCGAAGCCCATGCGGATCAGCTCCACGAGACCGCCGCAAAGCACGGCCTGTTCGCCGAAGAGGTCGGTTTCGCACTCTTCGCGGAAGTTGGTCTCGATGATGCCCGAGCGGCCGCCACCGATGGCGGAGCAGTAGGAGAGGCCGATTTCCAGCGCACGGCCGGAGGCGTCGTTATGCACAGCCACGAGGCAGGGAACGCCGCCGCCCTTGGTGTATTCGCCGCGGACGGTGTGGCCCGGGCCCTTCGGCGCCATCATGATCACGTCGACGCCGGCGGGCGCTTCGATCAGGCCGAAATGCACGTTCAGGCCGTGGGCAAAGGCGATAGCGGCACCCTCGCGGATATTGTCCTTGACGTATTTGTTCCAGGTTTCGGCCTGAAGCTCGTCGGGCATGGTGAACATCATCAGATCACACCAGGCGGCGGCCTCGGCAATGCCCATCACCTTCAGGCCTTCGCCTTCGGCCTTGGCCGCGGAGGGCGAGCCTTCGCGCAGGGCGACGACGACATTCTTGGCACCGGAGTCGCGTAGGTTCAGCGCATGGGCGTGGCCCTGCGAGCCGTAACCCAGAATGGCGACCTTGGTGTCCTTGATCAGGTTGATGTCGCAGTCGCGGTCATAATACACGCGCATTTTGTTATCCTTTACTTGGAGCGGTGTTGATGGGCGCAGCATAGGTCTTTTATCCGAATAGACGTTTCGGAATGCACATGATTGGAGAAAAATTGCGAGTTTTAATTCGCAAAACCCGATGATATGAGGGAATTCATGATTGACGATCTGGACCGACGCATCCTGCGCCATCTACAGCATGACCCTGTCATTGCAACTGGCGCGCTGGCCGACGCTGCCGGCACGACTCCCGCCGTTTGCTCCCGCCGCCTTGCGCGCATGCGCGATCGCGGCATCCTGAAAGGGCAGGAAGCCGTGCTCAACTGGCCAGCGCTCGGCTATTCCGTCCATGTCTCTCTCCGCTTTTCACTCGACAAGACCCAGACCAACGCTTTCGATGTTTTCATTCGAGAGGCGCGAAAGGTGCCGGAAGTTCTTGAAATACAAACGTTCCTTGGGCGGGTGGATGTGCGCCTGGTCATGATCGCCCGCGACATGGCGCATTACCAGCATCTCTACCGCACCCGTATCCTGACCCTGCCGCATATTGCCGATATCGAGGCGCTGGTGCACGTGGCCTCGATCAGGGCAGAGGAGGTTCTTCCGATATGATCGAGCTTGACGAGATCGACAGAGCCTTGTTGCGCGAGGTCCGGGCGGATGCCACGCTGGCCACGGGCGAATTGGGCCGTCGTCTCGGCCTTTCGCAGCCCGCGGCCTGGCGGCGGATGAAACGGTTGAACGAGGCCGGGGTTCTCGCCGGACGCCGGCTGGTGGTGGACCGAGAAGCGCTCGGTTTCGGTGTCACCGTGTTTCTCGGCGTCAAACTGGCCATGAAGGGACGCGTTTCCCTGGACGAATTTGAGCGCGCTGCCTCCGCAATTCCGGAAGTTCAGACCATCGAGCATGTGTTGGGCCTCTACGATTACCGCTTGCGCGTCGTGGCGCGCGACCTGTCGGATTTCGAGCGTGTCCTGCGCCGCCGGATCATGACCTTGCCAGGAGCCGGAGACGTAGAGGCCAATGTTCTGCTGAGCGAGGAGCGGCTGCCGGGGCCGATCTGAACCTTCGTATTCGATGAAAATCCGAGTCGCCCCAACGAGGGGAGCTAACCTTCTGTTAGGGCCACAGCCCGTACCGTCCATCAAATCGGGGGGCGAGGACTGAGGATGGTCAAGACCAAGCGAGGCGTCTGGCTCTATACAATTGCGGTTACGTTGACTGTCGATGCTTCGGTAACGCCGCTGATCATGATGCTTGCGCCGCGCTCCGAGTGGTACACCGACGTGCCGCCGGCCCTCGCGCTGGCGACGCTGTTGAGCGTGTTTTTTTCCGTTTTCGCATGGCAGCAGAATTTTCGGAGCTACCAGCTTACTCAGGAACTCAGGAACCTTCTTGAACGGGACAAGCTGACGGATGTCGCCACGCGGGATTTCTTTTTCAAACGGATGGCCGAGGCTCCCGATGCCTATGGCCTGTCGCTGATGGTCGATATCGATCATTTCAAGACGGTCAATGACACCTATGGCCATATCGCCGGCGATGCCGTGATCCGCCAGGTCGCCCAGATCTTGCAAAGGAACTGCCGAAGCAAGGATATCGTCTGCAGGTTCGGCGGCGAGGAATTCATCGTGTTCCTGTTCGGCGTGGGCAAGGAGAATGGTCTCGATGTCGCGGAACGCATCCGGCGCGTAGTGGAAGCGGAGGTTTTGCGCCACGATGATCTGAAACTTCAGGTTACGGTCTCCATTGGGGGGGGCGCTCAAGGACAGGACGGATGAGGTCAACCGCGCCATCATGGAGGCGGACGAGGCGCTCTACCGCGCCAAGCAGCCTGGACGAAACCGGTCCATCATGAGTTGGTTGCGCTCCGACGAAGCCGTGCAGGACGCTGCCTGAAGGTGTCTGGAGCGTCCGTGCGCGGCAGCCAACGAGATGCCGTCAAGACCACGCCGGCAACGAATGAGATCTCCGATGCCTATTGGCAAAACCTTTCCCATGAATCCGTAACTCATTTCTGAAGATACACTTTTCCAAAAATCTTACCTTAGGTAAACTGTTTGGGAGAAGAGTGTCGACTATGGTATACCTAAGTGGTCTCACCATTTGGAGATCACGACATGAGAAAAGCTATTCGTCGATTTTTAATTTGCGCATCCACAGTTCTTTCCATGGCCACCGCTGCTTTGGCAGAGGTTCCGGAGCAACCGAACTGGAAGGATGTGGAAGCGCTGGAAACCTACCGAACCGCCTTGTACCGGAACTACCGAGCCTGTGACGGCATTCTGGAAGACCAATTGCCCTCGGCCAGCCTCGCGCGCGCATGCACTCAATTCTACCTTCTTCTGAAACTGTCTTTTCTGAGCGATGTTTCCCTGGAACGGTATCAACGCATGGGGGCCGAAGCTCGCGCGAAAACCAACCGAAGAGGGTATGATGCATATTTTGCCTGGAAAAAGGCGCGGATCGCGGGAGTGATCTAGCCATTTCGGCCAAGATTCGCGGTCAAACCCTTATGTGCCTTTTCCTCCTGCGTCTCTCGCGTTAGCACCGGAGAAAACGGAGGATCCTCAATGGCACTGCTCGATACCGTCGATCCCGATGGCCTGCTCGAATTCTCGGTCGTCTTCACCGACCGGTCCCTGAACCACATGTCGAAAACCTTCCAGAAGGTGATGCTCGACATCAACGACATGCTCAAGGAGGTCTACAACGCCGATGCCGTCGCCATCGTCCCCGGCGGCGGAACCTGCGGCATGGAAGCCGTGGCGCGGCAATTCGGCACCGATGCGCATGCCCTGGTCATTCGTAACGGTTTCTTCTCCTTCCGGTGGTCGCAGATCTTCGATGCGGGCGGTTTCACTGCGAAGACGACCGTGCTCAAGGCGCGGCCGTCCGGCAATGCCCCCCGCGCGCCGTTTGCCCCGGTTCCCGTGGAGGAGGCAGTTTCCGCGATTCGCGAAGCTCGACCCGATGTCGTCTTTGCTCCCCATGTCGAAACGGCGGCGGGCCTGATCCTGCCGGACGACTATATCGCGCAGGTGGCCAGCGCCGCGCACGAGGTCGGTGCACTGATGGTGCTCGACTGCATCGCCTCCGGCGCTGCCTGGGTCGACATGAAGAAAACCGGCGTCGATGTGCTGATCTCGGCTCCGCAAAAAGGCTGGTCTTCCAGCCCCTGTGCCGGACTTGTCATGATGAACGAGCGCGCGACGGCGCGCCTGGCCGAGACCAGCAGCTCCAGCTTCGCGCTCGATCTCGCGAAATGGCGGGCGATCATGGTGGCCTATGAAAATGGCGGCCATGCCTATCACGCCACCATGCCCACCGACGCGCTGCGCAGCTTCCGCGACACGATGCTGGAAACCCGGGACTACGGCTTCGAGCGGCTCCGGGAAGCGCAATGGGCGCTCGGAGACGGTACCCGCAAGTTGCTCGCTGATCGTGGTGTGAAGTCGGTTGCGGCCGAGGGCTTCGGCGCCCCGGGGGTAGTCGTCAGCTATACCGAGGACCCGGATATCCAGAACGGCAGTAAATTCGCCAAGATCGGCTTCCAGATTGCCGCCGGCGTGCCGCTGCAATGCGATGAGCCGGAGGACTTCCGAACCTTCCGCCTTGGCCTGTTCGGGTTGGACAAGCTTTATGACGTACCGTCTACGCTCGTCCGCCTCGAAGAGGCGCTCGACAAGGTCCTCTCGTAGACCTGCTGCAGTCGGCATCCTCTTTCGAGAAATATCCCGGGCGTCCGGGGGCTTGGCCCCCGGCCTCGAATTCAATGCCCCATACCGGCCCGCATGATGGCGTGACGCAGCGCCGTCAGGTCATGTGCGGCCTTCATTCCCGTTAAGCGCAGGTTTTGCACCTGCGGGTGCGGCGAGCGGGTGACCCGGTTGAACAGGTCGATGGCCTGAACGCGCTTGCGAATATCAGCGCTGCGCTTTCGGTCGTATTCCTTCAGCATCCGCTCGCCCCCAAGCCCGTCATGGCCGGCCATGAGGGCGAGATCGCGCAACAGGATCAGGTCATTCAGGGAGGTGTTCAGCCCCTGCGCGCCGATGGGCGGGATCACATGGGCGGCCTCGGCCATGATCGCCACGCGCGCGGCCGAAAGGCGTTCCGCCCGCTGGCTGATAATCGGCCAGAGCCGGCGCTCCGATTTCAGGTGCAGCGGGCCGAGAATATAGCAGCTTCGCTCAGACATCCGCGCCTCGAACGCGGTCTTCTCCATCGCCGCCAACTCCTCGGCCCGGGGGCCCCGGTTCATCCAGACCACGGCCGAGGCCGGTTGGCCGTTCAGGTCCTGAAGCGGCACCAATGTGAACGGACCGCCCTGGTTGTAGATCTCGGTGGAGACATTGGCATGCGGTTTGGGATGGCTGACGACGAAGGCCAGCGTCTTCTGGCCGTAGCGCGTGGTCTTCACGCCGATACCGGCGGCCTCGCGCACGGCCGAATTGCGCCCATCCGCGGCGATGACCAGCTTGGCGGCGACGGAATCGCCATTGGAAAGGCGCACGATTGCGCCGCTATCCCGTGCAACCATGGACACGAAGGACGTGCCGAAACGCAGGTCGACATTCTCCTGTGCTTTCAGCACCCGGGCCAGCCCCTGCAGCACCCGCCAGTTCATGAGGTTCCAGCCGAAGCTCTGCTCGCCCATATCGGTGGCCAGGAATTCCCGGCTGTCGCGGATCTGTGGCGGCCAGTTCACCGTGTCCACGACGCGCAGGATGTTCAGCGGTGTGGCGGTTTCAGCCAGATCGTCCAAAAGGCCGATCTGCTCGAACAGGTTCTTGGCGGGCTGGAGAAAGGCGGTCGAACGCAGGTCCGAGCCGTCGGCGTTCCCTTCGGTCACGGGCGGTTCGGGCGAGACCAGCACAGTACGAAAACCCGCGCGGCCAAAGGCCAGCGCAGCAGTCAGGCCGGCGATCCCGCCGCCGGCGATCAGAATATCTGTGTGGGTGCGTGCCATGGTCGGGCCCTCCTGCGCTTGGATTTAGGGCGACAGCGCCCCCCCGTACAAGCGGCAAACGGTCCCGGCCGAGTGTCGCCCTATTGTCCGATCGAGATCAGGACCAGTGCGGCCAGCGACACGAAGGACAGCAGCACGAAGATGAAGCCGACTCCCGCCACGCCCATGGTCAGCCCGGCAATGACCGCGACAACGACGAGCAGAAGCACAATCGCGAAGAAAGCGCCTTCGCCTTCACTACGCTGGAGGCCTTTCCAGCCACGGTCGCCGCTGAAGGGCACAAGATTTTCGGAAGGGGCGGCGTGGGTTTCGGTCTCGCTCATGAGATTCTCCGGATCAAAAGGTTTTGACTACATTAGCCGATAGTGCCGCCATGCAGGCGGCGCAACATGCCGCAGATTGAATGTTTGTGAGCAGCCTGCAAGCCTGGCGGGCTGTGTCACCGTTCTGCCCAATCAGACATCCTGCAGGGCGCGGACTCCGATTTCCCCTTCCTCGCGGGCCTTCATGGCCAGCGCCGCGGCATGGGCGGCGGCGAGGGTGGTGAAGTAGGGGATGCGATCCATCAGCGCGACGGACCGCATCGAACGCGAGTCCTCGACGGCCTGTGCGCCCTCGGTGGTGTTCATCACCAGGTGCACCTTGCGGTCCTTCATCACGTCGACAATGTTCGGCCGGCCCTCGTAGACCTTGTTGACGATCTTGGCCGGGATGCCCTCCGCCGTCAGGAACTTTGCCGTGCCGCGGGTGGCGATGATCTCGAAGCCGAGATCGTGCAGGGCCTGGGCCGTCTCGAGCAACTGGGGCGACTTGTCATCCGGCTTGATCGACATGAAGACACACCCGCTCTTGGGCAGGTCGGCGCCCGCGCCGATCTGGGCCTTGAGGAAGGCGCGGTGGAAATTCTTGTCGGAACCCATGACCTCGCCGGTCGAGCGCATCTCCGGGCCGAGGAGTGTGTCGACGCCGGGGAACCGGGCGAAGGGCAGCACGGCTTCCTTGACGGCGAAAGTGTCGATCTGCGGATCGACGAGCTCGAAAGCGGTCAGTTTCTCGCCGGCCATGAGCCGGGCGGCGATAGAGGCGATGGGCGATCCGACGGCCTTGGCCACGAAGGGCACGGTACGCGAGGCACGCGGGTTGACCTCGATGAGGTAAACCACGCCGTCCTTGATCGCGTATTGCACGTTCATCAGGCCGACCACGTTGAGCGCCAACGCCAGCGCCTCGGTTTGTTTCTTCAGCTCGGCGATCATGCCGGCGCTGAGCGAGTAGGGCGGCAGCGAACAGGCCGAGTCGCCGGAATGGACGCCCGCTTCCTCGATATGCTGCATGATGCCGGCGACATGGACGTTTTCGCCATCGCAGAGTGCATCGACGTCGATCTCGATCGCGCCGGAGAGGTAGCTATCGAGCAGAACCGGGCTGTCGCCGGAGACGACCACTGCCTCGGAGATGTAGCGCTCGAGTTGGGCATGGTCGCGCACGATCTCCATCGCCCGGCCGCCGAGAACATAGGAGGGGCGGATGACCAGCGGGAAGCCAATCTCGTTGGCGATCGTCAGCGCCTGGGCATCGGTGGAGGCGATGCCGTTACGGGGTTGCTTAAGACCGAGCTTGTTGACCAACGCCTGGAACCGCTCGCGGTCCTCGGCGAGGTCGATCGCGTCCGGCGTGGTGCCGAGGATCGGGATGCCGGCCTCTTCGAGGTCATTGGCGAGCTTGAGCGGTGTCTGTCCGCCGAACTGCACGATCACGCCGTGCAGCGTGCCTCTCTCCTGTTCGACCCGCAGGATCTCCATCACATGTTCGAAGGTCAGCGGTTCGAAATACAGCCTGTCGGAGGTGTCGTAGTCGGTGGAGACCGTCTCCGGGTTGCAGTTGATCATGATGGTCTCGTAGCCGGCATCGGTCAGCGCGAAACAGGCATGACAGCAGCAATAGTCGAACTCGATCCCCTGGCCGATCCGGTTCGGACCGCCGCCGAGGATGACGACCTTTTTCCTGTCGGAGGGCCGCGCCTCGCATTCGGCCTCGCCCATCGCGGGGACTTCATAGGTCGAATACATATAGGGCGTCTGGGCCTCGAACTCGGCCGCGCAGGTGTCGATCCGCTTGAACTGCGCCACGACGCCGAGATTTTGGCGGGCGCGACGGATATTGGCCTCGTCCCGACCCGTCAGCTTGGCCAGCCGCGCATCGGTGAAGCCCATCATCTTGAGGCCGCGCAGGCCCTTTTCGTCGAGTGGGATGCCATCCTTGCGGATGCGGGCCTCGGCGCCGATAATCTCGCGGATGCGGGCGAGGAACCACGGATCGAAATCGGTGATCTCCCGGATCTCCTCGTCCGAGAAGCCGAAGCGCATGGCGTGGGCGATGACGCGGATCCGGTCCGGCGTCTTGAGCGCCAGCGCGCGGGTCACGGCCTTGTCGATGGACATCTGGTCGGTCTGGGTCTTGCCAACGAGGATCTGCGGCACAACCGGATCATCGCTATCGGCAAGAACGACGTTCTCGTCGCCGGGCAGGCCGGCAATCTCGGCCTCGTCGAAGCCGGTCAGGCCGGTCTCCATCGAGGCCAGCGCCTTTTGCAGCGATTCGTGGATGGTGCGGCCGATGGCCATCGCCTCGCCCACCGATTTCATCGCCGTGGTCAGCTCCGGCTTGGAGCCGGGGAATTTCTCGAAGGCAAAGCGCGGGATCTTGGTGACGACATAGTCGATGGTCGGCTCGAAGCTCGCCGGCGTCACCTTGGTGATGTCGTTGTCCAGCTCGTCCAGCGTGTATCCCACCGCGAGCTTGGCGGCGATCTTGGCAATCGGGAAGCCGGTTGCCTTGGAGGCAAGCGCCGAAGAGCGCGAGACGCGCGGGTTCATCTCGATGACGACCATGCGGCCATCCTCGGGGTTGATCGCCCATTGCACGTTGGAGCCGCCCGTTTCGACGCCGATCTCGCGCAGCACGGCAATCGAACCGTTGCGCATGATCTGGTATTCCTTGTCAGTCAGCGTCAGTGCCGGGGCCACGGTGATCGAATCACCCGTGTGGACGCCCATCGGGTCCACGTTCTCGATGGCGCAGACGATGATCGCGTTATCCGCCTTGTCGCGGACAACCTCCATCTCGAATTCCTTCCAGCCCAGCAGGCTCTCGTCGATCAGGATCTGGCTTACCGGCGACGCGTCGAGGCCGGTCTTGCAATAATACTCGTAGTCGTCGCGGTTATAGGCGACGCCGCCACCGGTGCCGCCCAGCGTGAAGGCGGGGCGGATGATCGCCGGAAGGCCGACATGCTCCAGCGCGTCGAGGCATTCTTCCATCGTGTTGGCGATGACGGCCTTGGGGTTCTCCAGCCCGATCCGGTCCATCGCCTCGCGGAAGAGCTTGCGGTCCTCCGCCATTTCGATGGAAACGCGGTTGGCACCGATCAGTTCGACACCGTATTTGTGCAGAACGCCCATATCGGCAAGCGCCAGCGAGGTGTTCAGACCGGTCTGGCCGCCCATCGTCGGCAACAGCGCGTCGGGGCGCTCCTTCTCGATGATCTTGGCGACGATCTCGGGCGTGATCGGTTCGATGTAGGTGGCGTCGGCCATGTCGGGATCGGTCATGATCGTGGCCGGGTTGGAGTTGACCAGGATGACCCGGTACCCCTCTTCGCGCAGCGCCTTGCAGGCCTGCGCGCCGGAATAATCGAACTCGCAGGCCTGGCCGATTACGATCGGTCCCGCTCCGATGATCATGATGGACGATATATCGGTGCGTTTGGGCATGGTAGGAGTCTCCGGGCAGCGGGCTTCGGCAAATTGACTGCGTTATAGGGATGGGCTGGAAAGGTGCAAGAGGGCAAGGGCCCGGCATTGCGATTGAAGTCGCGTCACCCGGCATTCACCGCATTTTTGCCCAGGGGAAAAAATTGGCAGGTGGACCGGGTCTATCCAACCAAATCGGTGCGCCGTTCGTGGCGTAGTTGCGTTTCGGGCAACGTGGTGCGGCCCTTCCCGGCTCTCAGAAGAACGCGAGAAACAGAAGGCTGACCGCGCATAGCCCTGCCCAGCTTCGCCAGAGCGCGGTGACGGAGCGGTCGATCGCCTCGGGGCCGGGGGAGCGGTCTCCCGCTGGGTAGATGACGGGAAAGTCTCGGATCTCGCCGCCATAGCTGCGCGGGCCGGAGAGCGCGACATTCAGGCAGCGCGCCATGGCGGCCTCGGGCCAGCCGGCATTGGGCGAACGGTGCTGGCGCGCCTCACGGGCAACCTTGCCCCAGCCCGAGAACAGGCCGTGCGACAGCAGGATCAGCGCCCCAGTGAGCCGAGAAGGAATGTAATTCAACACATCGTCAAACCGGGCTGAAGCCCAGCCGAAAGCCTCGTGCCGTTCCGTGCGGTGGCCGATCATGCTGTCGGCGGTATTGGTCACCTTGTAGATCAGGATGCCCGGCAACCCGCCGAGCAGGTACCAGAAGACCGGGGCGGTGATGCCGTCCGAGAAGTTCTCCGCCGCGCTCTCGATGGCGGCGCGGGAGACCGCGGGCACGTCCATGTCGGTCGTGTCGCGGCCAACGATCATCGATACCGCGCGCTTTCCGGCCTCCAGGTTCTCGCGCAGCGCGTTGGCCACGGCGGCGACGTGCTGCACCAGCGATTTCTGCGCAACGAGGATGGCAACGACGATGATGTCGGCAAGCTGGCCGGGAATCCATGCCTGAAGCGCCCAGCCAAGCAGCCCGGCGAGAAGCACAAGCGCCAAGAGCGAGAGGGTGCCCTTCACGCGGCGATGATTGCCTGTGTTGAAGCTGCGATCCACCCAACCCACCGCTCGGCCCATCACGACCGCAGGGTGTGGCAGGCGCGACCAGAGCCATTGCGGCTCGCCAAGAACCGCGTCCAGTGCCAGCGCGAGCAGGAGGACGAGCGGGGAGCCGGTCATGCCAGCGCCTGCTCAAGCTGTTGCCAGTCGGACTCGTTTCCGGGCAATCCGAGGCGGATCCATTCGGAGGAATAGGGAAAGCGCCGGGACCAGACATGCCCGCGCGCAAGCCGTTCCTGCATCGCGGTCGCGTCATCGGTTCGATATAGCCGGAACAGCGACGTGCCACCGGCAAGCGTCGCGCCCGCAGCCGCCATCAGCGCATCGAGCCGTGTGGCATCCGTGTCGAGGCGGGCGCGGGTCGCTTCGGCCCAGGCAGTGTCTTGCAGGGCGGCCGCCCCGATCGTCAGCGCCGGGCCTGAGACGGACCACGGGCCGGTCATCTCCCGCAAGGGGGCGATCAGTTCCGGCGGGCCGATGACGAAGCCGAGCCGTAGGCCGGCCAGCCCCCAGAACTTGCCAAAACTCTTCAGCACGAGCGTCCGCGGTCGCGTGGCCACCACCGGCAACAGGCTCCGTTCCGGGTGGATATCGCAGAAGCTTTCATCGACGATCAGAAACCCGGTATCGGGCAACTCTCCAGCCGTCCACACGCGGCCATCGGGATTGTTGGGATGTACGAGGACGGTGGCATCAACAGGGCGGTCGTCGATCCGGGGAACCACGTCGAACCCGGCATTGCGAAAGGCGGCGGCGTGTTCGTTATAGGTTGGCGCCGGTATATGTACTTTGCCCGATGCCTGCCGCGTCAGGAGAAACGGGATCCGGGCGATCGGGGCCGAGGCGCCATGCGTCGGCAGCACCTCCAATCCGGCGGGAACTTCCCAGCATTCCCGCGCCGCCACGATGAGCCGCGCGAGGCTGTTGCTGTCGGGCAGCGCGGTCCACGCGTCGCTCGGCAGTTCGGGCAGCGGATAGGGGACCGGGTTGATGCCGGTCGACAAGTCCAGCCAGTCGTGACGCTTGCCGCCCCACCTTTCGCAGGCCGCGTCCAACCCGCCGCCATGGTCCCGTTTGGAGCCGCGCGTTCCGTTGCCTTTCTCGCCTGCCATGCCGAAGCCTCGTCATCAAGCCGCCCGCCTTCGCGGTGTCGCGCTGCTTTTGCTGTGTTTCTCGCGCGAAGGGAAGCCGTTAACGCCCGCGAACGGTCCATTAACGATTCGTTAAGAATAAGCGCTCAGGAACGAAGGGCAGTGGTGCCGTATTGGTTTCGGCACGGGGGTTACATGCAAGTCTTGATTGTCGAGAGCAGCCGCGATCTGGGCCGTCTCTGGAAACGTCATATTGAACGGATGGGCTACGAAGTTTCGCTCGCAAAGGATCAGGCGGAAGCGATCACGTTTCTGCAAGACCGGGATTTCCAGGTCATCATACTGGATGTCGTGCTGGAGGAGGGAAGTGCATTCGCGGTTTCCGATTTCGCTTCCTATCGCCGCCCCGAGGCGCGGGTGATCTTCGTGACCAATACCAGCTTCTTTTCCGACGGGTCGATCTTCAGCCTCGCGTCCAATGCCTGCGCCTACCTGCAGTCGGAGACTCCACCGGACGATCTCGCGGCGATGGTCGAGTATTACGGCACGACCAACCGCTGAGACGGATCAGGCCGCGCTATCGGCTTCCAGGCTTTCGCGGCCATGCGGCGCGGACCAGTCCATCAGCGGCGCCACCGGCACAATCCGGGACGGGTTGATCGTTTCGTGGCTGTAGAAATAATGGCGGCGGATATGATCGAAATCGACCGTCCCGGCAACGCCCGGATATTGGTAGAGTTCCCGTGTGTAACCGAGCAGGTTTGGCATGTCGGCCAACCGGTTGCGACTGCATTTGAAATGGCTGAAATAGACTGGATCAAAGCGGATCAGGGTGGTGAAGGCGCGCCAGTCGGCCTCCGTGATTTGCGCTCCGGCCAGGTAACGTTGCCGCGAAAGGCGATCCTCCATCCAGTCCAGCACCTCGAAGACATCGGCAACCGCGTCGTCATAGGCGGCCTGACGGGTGGCGAACCCGGCGCGGTAGACGCCATTGTTCAGGTTGGGATAGAGGCGTTCGTTCACCGCATCGATTTCATCGACCAACGCGGGTGGACGCAAGCGCGCGCTATCGCCGGTCATTGCGGCAAAGGCACTGTCGAACATGCGGATGATTTCCGAGCTTTCGTTGGAAACGATCCGCCCGGTGGCCTTGTCCCACAGGACGGGTACCGTGACGCGGCCGGTGAAATCGGCTGTATCGCGGGTGTAGACGTCGCGCAGGTAGGGCAGGCCGAACAGGCTGTCGCCCGTCGCGCCGGGATACTCCCGCCCGAAGCTCCAGCCTTCGGACAGCATGTCCGGATGGACGACGGAAACCGAGACATGTTCGGCAAGGCCCTTGATCTGCCGGTAGATCAAAGTGCGGTG
Organism: Aliiruegeria lutimaris; assembly: GCF_900099935.1. Classification (GTDB taxonomy): domain Bacteria; phylum Pseudomonadota; class Alphaproteobacteria; order Rhodobacterales; family Rhodobacteraceae; genus Tropicimonas; species Tropicimonas lutimaris. The sequence goes on from NZ_FNEK01000006.1 coordinate 93,747, forward strand.
CGCCCAGGGGCAGGCCAGCGACACATAGAGGTGATAGCGGTCGCTTTCGGCGCTAAAACCGCCCGTTCCACTAGGTCCGGGCCGGCCATCCGGCGTGATCCAGTTGCGGAAACGCGACTCGGAGCGGATGAACTCGCCGCCCGTTTTGCTGGTGTCATACCAGCTGTCATGCCATTTTCCGTCGATCAGAAGACCCATTTCTACCCCCATTTGCTTTCGTCCTAGAAGGTAGGGATCCTGCCGAGTTTCGAAAGGCCGACCGGTGCAGAGGCGCCTGCGGTTTTCTGCACATGCTGTCATGTTGTTGAAATGTCGCGAATTTGTGGGGCGCGGGCGGGATCCGCCCAGTCGCCGTTGACAGCGAAGCCGGTGAATTGCCCAATACTGGCACGTTCGACACGGAGAGCCGCATGTCCGAATTTCTGCCGCGGGAACTGCGAGATGAGATGGAGCGCGCGCGCCGGACGCAACGCCGCAAGCGTACCTATATGAAGGTCCGGGCGGGCGAACAGGAGATGCCCATCCTGCGCTACTGGGAAAGTGGTTTCGCGGTGACCGCCGAGGACGCACCGCGCCTGCGCGGACTGGTCGATCAGTTCGATCACGGCAAACATCTCTGCCAGGCTCTCATCGTCACCAGTTCCGAAACGGATGGCGAGCGAATCTACGAGGTAAAAACCGCCAACCCGGCCGGCCGAAGCGCGCCTGCCGTGGATTTTGTGCGCGAGCGACCGGAAACGGTAGGATTGTTGTCGAACGATTAAATAACGACCGCAGTTGAAGTTGACCTGCTCGGGAAGCCTTGCTGTCACTATTGGACGCGCTGCGTGCGCCGGAACGATCCTTCGGATCGTGCTTCCGGCGGGGATATTTGCGGTCAGAAGAAGCCGGGAGATCCGCCTCACTTCTTCTGACGGAAAATATCCTGAGGGGAGCGCTCGGAAGAGCGCGGGGGCAAAGCCCCCTACGCGCCAGACAACAGCGCGTAACAGTCCGTGCATGAAGCAAAGTGAGGACGCATTGACTGGAATCTCGCAATTCAGGGGCGAATCTCGACCTCAGTGCCGATCCTCGTGTGACGAAACAATTCCTCGATCTCGGAATTGGTTATTGCAACGCAGCCCTCGGTCCAGTCGCCGGGGATCTTCATGAAATCGGGCAGCTTGTTGGGCTGGCCGTGGATGAAGATGTCCCCGCCGGGGTTCACGCCGAGCGCGGAGGCTTCGGCGCGGTCCTCGGGGCGTGGGTAGTCCAGACCGAGCGAGAGGTGGAACCGGCTGCCGTCGTTGCGGCGGTCGATCCGGTAGATCCCTTCCGGCGTCTTGCCGTCGCCCTGCTGTTGCTTGTCGCCCTCCGGCGCGAAGCCGAGTGAGATGCGATAGCGTTTCTGAATCTCGCCATCGCGGTAGGCCACCATCGTGCGGCGGCCCTTCTCGATGACGATCCGGTCAATATCCTCGGTCAGGGTCCGTGGTGGGGTCAAGTCCCAGGGCGCGAAATGGTGCCAGAGCGAGACTCCCAACATGGAGGGCGGCGCCAGCAGCGCCGCCGTGACGAGCAGAGGGCCGATCAGCCCCGTCACTGAAGATCCGCGAAGGCGGCGGTCAGGCGCTCCATCGCTTCGTTGACCACGCTGCGGGGCGTGGCGAAATTGAAGCGCAGAAAGCTCTCGCCGCCCTTGCCGAAGGTCGGGCCGTGGTTGATGGCGATGCGGGCGTCCTTTTCCAAACGCCGGGTGAATTCGTCCCGTTCCATGCCGGTGCCCGCGAAATCCACCCAGGCGAGATAGGTCGATTCCATCTTCATCGAGGCGAGGCCGGGAATCGAATCCACCGCCGCGTCCAGCAGCTTTCGGTTGCCATCGAGATAAACGACCAATTCATCAACCCAGGCCGCTCCATCCGGCGAGTAGGCCGCGGTGGTCATGGCCAGCCCGAAGCTGTTGGGCGAAAGGCCGAGCGCGGACATGCGCGTACCGAAGGCCTTGCGCAGCTCCGGATTGGGAATGATCACGTTGCCGGTATGGGAGCCGGCGATGTTGAAGGTCTTGGTCGTGGCGGTCATCATGATCAGCCGGTCCTCGATGCCATCGATATTGGCAGTCGGGATATGTGTCGCGCCGGGATAGACGAGGTCGTGGTGGATTTCGTCGGAGACCAGGATCAGGTCATGCCGTCTGGCGAAAGCGGCGACCCCTTCCAACTCCTCGCGGGTCCAGACCCGGCCGCCCGGGTTGTGGGGCGAGCACAGGATCATCAGCTTTTCGCGCCCTGTCATCTGCGCGTCCCAGGCGTCGAAATTCATTTCGTAACGGCCATTGTCGTTGATCATCTGGCACTCGACCACTTCGCGGCCTGCGGCGCGGATCACCCGTGCAAAGGCGTGATAGACGGGTGTCATCAGCACGACGCCATCGCCGGGCGCGGTCCAGGTGTCCACGCACATACCGGTGCCGTGCACGAGACCGTGAGTGGTAAAGATCCACTCTGGGTCGACCTTCCAGCCATGGCGTTCCTGCATCCACCAGCAGATCGCCTGCTTGTAATCGCCCTCGCCGCCCCAATAGCCATAGACGCCATGCGCGGCCATGTCCTCGACCGCCTTCTGCACGCAAGCAGGCGGGCGGAAATCCATGTCCGCCACCCACATGGCGATGCCGTCCTTGGCCGGAACGCCGTAGATCGGTTCCATCATGTCCCATTTCGCGCAATGGGTTCCGAACCGGTCGATGATCTCGTCGAAGGACATTAGGCACCTCTTTTCTGCTCGGCGCAGAAGCTATCGGCTGCGGCAGCAGGCGCAAGCAAAAGCCGCTGAGTGACGGCGTGATATTGCCTCGCAAGCGGGCATCGCCTACATCGCGTGCATGACTCTACGTTCTATCCTGATACATCCCGACCCGCGCCTCAAGAAGGTGTGCGATCCCGTGCCCGATCTGTCCGACGAGCTGCGGACCCTGGCCGACGACATGCTGCAAACCATGTATGATGCCCCCGGCATCGGGCTCGCGGCACCACAGGTCGGGGTTACCCGGCGCCTGATCGTGCTCGATTGCGTGCGCGACGGCGAAGGCGAGCCACGCCCTCTGGTGATGTTCAACCCCGAGGTGATCGCGGAATCGGAGGAGAGCAGCGTCTACGAGGAAGGCTGCCTGTCGATCCCGGAACAATATGCCGAGGTCGAGCGACCGGCCGAGGTGACGGTGCGCTGGATGGACCGCAACGGGATGGAGCAGCAGGAAGACTTCGACGGTCTTTGGGCCACCTGTGTCCAGCACGAGATCGACCACCTGGACGGCGTGCTGTTCATCGACTACCTCAAGCCGCTCAGGCGCCAGATGATCACGCGCAAGATGCAGAAGCTCAAGCGCGAAATGGCACGGGGCTGAACGGCATGGGGCGACTGAATATCGTCACATGGCCCGACCCGGTTCTGGCGCGCGACTGCGACCCCGTGCGCGAAATAGATGCTTCGCTGCGCCAGCTCGCCGAGGACATGCTCGCCACGCTTTATGCCGCCGAGGGGCGGGGACTGGCTGCGCCGCAAGTCGGCCGGCCGCTCCGCCTGTTCGTGATGGATACCGAGTGGAAGGAACGTGCGCCCGCGCCGCGGATCTTCATCAATCCCGAGATCACCTGGACCTCGCCGGAGACGCAGGCTTTCGAAGAAGGCTGCCTGTCGATCCCCGGCATACTGGCGCGGGTGGAACGCCCGGCGCAGATCCACATGCGCTGGACCGCGATTGACGGCTCCGCGCAGGAGGCGGACCTGCACGGGTTCGACGCCATCTGCGCGGAACACGAGCTGGACCATCTCGACGGGATCGTCACGCTCGACCGGGTGGACCGGCAAACGCGCCTTGCCCTGATCGAGGAATACAACGCATGACCGTGCGGCCCTTCGTGCCCTGGCCAGACAGGCGCCTGCGAATGGCGGCCGCGCCAGTCGGGGAGGTGACAGACGAGATCCGCGCCATCTGGACCGACATGGTCGACACGATGGAAGACATGCCCGGTCTGGGACTGGCCGCGCCGCAGATCGGGGTGATGCTGCGGCTCGCCGTCGTCGATTGCTCCGAGGAGCGGGGCAAGGCGGTGCTGCTGGCCGATCCGGAGATCGTGGAGGCCTCGCCCGAGCTGCGCGCCCATGACGAGGCGAGCCCGAACCTGCCCGGTATGCATGCGCGGCTGGAGCGGCCGGCGAAGGTGGATGTCGCCTTTACCGATTATCAGGGTGCCCTTGTAAGGCAAGTCTTCGAGGGCGTCTGGGCGACCTCGGTCCAGCACCAGATCGACCATCTGAACGGCAGGATGTATTTTGATCGGCTGAGCCGGACCAAACGCGAGATGCTGCTGAAGAAAGCACGCAAGGCAAAGGGGTAGGGGATGAAGGTCGTCTTCATGGGAACGCCGGATTTCTCCGTTCCGGCGCTGGACGCACTGCTGGAGGCCGGGCACGAGATCGTTGCGGTCTATAGCCAGCCGCCACGGCCGGCCGGTCGCGGCAAGAAGCCCCGCCCCAGCCCGGTGCAGGCCCGCGCCGAGGCGCTGGGCCTACCGGTGCGCCACCCGGTTTCGCTGCGCCCGCAGGAGGAGAAGGATGCCTTTGCCGCGCTCGGCGCCGATATTGGGGTCGTCGTGGCTTATGGGCTGATCCTGCCGCAGGCGATCCTCGATGCGCCGGCGCATGGCTGTCTCAATATCCATGCCTCACTGCTGCCGCGCTGGCGCGGAGCGGCGCCGATCCACCGGGCGATCATGGCCGGCGATGCGGAGACCGGCATCTGCATCATGCAGATGGAAGCGGGGCTCGATACCGGACCGGTGCTGCTGCGTGAGGCAACGGGGATCGGGCCGCAGGATACGACGGCGGACCTGCATGACCGGCTCTCGGCGATGGGTGGACGGATGATCGTGGCGGCACTGGCGCAGGCAGGCGCGCTTGCGCCGCAGATCCAGCCCGAAGAGGGTGTCACCTATGCCAACAAGATCGACAAGGCTGAGGCGCGGATCCACTGGAGCCAGCCCGCCGAAGCGGTGGACCGCCAGATCCGGGGCCTGTCACCTTTCCCGGGAGCATGGTGCGAGATCGCTGGCGAGCGGGTAAAGCTTCTGCGCAGTCGACTCTCGGAGGGCAACGGGGCGCCGGGCGCGGTACTGGGCGGGTTCAGGGTCGCCTGCGGCAGCGGTGCTATCGAGGTTCTCGAAGCGCAGCGACAGGGCAAGCGCCCGATGCCGGCGGAAGAGATCCTGCGCGGGCTGACTCTGCCGGCGAGGCTCGACTGATCGGGATCAAGACTTGAAAGGCGCCATCCCGGCGCGCGCCAACTCGTCGGCACGCTCGTTCTCCGGGTGACCGGCATGGCCCTTGACCCATTCCCAGGTCACATCGTGGCGAGCTTGCGCAGCGTCGAGGCGCTTCCAGAGCTCCTCGTTCTTCACCGGCTTCTTCGCGGAAGTCTTCCAGCCGTTCTTCTTCCAGCCGTGGATCCACCCGGTCACGCCGTTCTTCACATAGGCTGAATCGGTGATCACGGTAATTTTGCTCGGTCGGGTCAGGCTCTCCAGCGCGCTGATCGCGGCCAGAAGCTCCATCCGGTTATTGGTGGTTGCAGGCTCGCCGCCCGACAATTCCCGTTCCTTGACGATTGTGTCGCCATCCTTGGCCTGCAGCAGCGCGCCCCAGCCGCCCGGGCCGGGATTGCCTGAACAGGCGCCATCGGTGAATGCATATAGCTCGGTCATGCGGGGCGGATACGGGAGGTTTCGGGGCAGGGCAAGGGATCACGGCTTGCGGGCAGTTAGCACGATGAAATCATGCGACGTGCCATCGAAGCCGACATCCTCCCCGTGCTCCCGGGCGACGATTTCAAACCCGGCCGTATCGAGAAGCCCGCCGATCTCATCCTCCGTGTAGTAGGTATAAAACCGGTCCTTACCGTCGCGGGCCTCGCCGGTTCCGAGCTTCAGCGCGAGCAGGAACCACCCGCCGCAGCGCAGCGCCTCGTGCAGGGCAGCGAGATGGCCGGGCATGGCGGAGCGCGGCGCGTGTAGCAGGCTGAAATGCGCCCAGATCCCGTCATAGGCCTCGATTTCCGTGACGCTATCGAAACGCGCCACCCTCACCGTCAGCCCGTAGCGTTCGCCGGCCACCGCGGCCATGCCTTCGGAGGCGTCCAGCGCGACGACCTCCAGACCCCGTTCGATCATGCGCGCGGCCCAGTTCCCCGGCCCGCAGCCGAGATCCAGCACCCGCCCGCCCTTGGGTAACCGGTCGATGAAGGATTCAAGTCGCGGATAGGGGCGCCCGGTATCGACCAGCCGGGCATAGTCGCCGGCCTGTGTGTCGTAGACGGAGAGGGTGCGCTTGTCGCTCATTCTTCCAGGGCCCTCGCGGATGTTACGCCCGCTCCAGCGCCAGGCGCAGACCGAGGGCCGCAAAGATCGCGGCAAAGGAACGGTTGAGCCAGCGCATGGCTTTCTCGCTCGACAGGACGGCATCGCGCGCGGCGGCAGCAAAGATGCCGTAGCCGACAAAGACAACGAAGGTCATGAGCATGAACACCGCGCCAAGCAACATCATTTCGCCATTCGCCGCCAGCGGATTGCCCGACAGGAAGGGCGGCAAAAGGGCGAGGAAGAAAATCGAGAGTTTCGGGTTCAGGATGTTGATGAGCGCACCACGCCGGGCGATGGCCCAGGGCTGCGGTTTGCCCTGGCTGGGCGATATTGCCAGCGTGCCACCGGAGCGGAGGGCTTGCCAGGCGAGCCAGAGAAGGTAGGCGACGCCGGCGAACTTCACCGCCTGGAACAGAATGGCCGAGGTATGCAGAACCGCTGCCAGCCCGAGAATCGCGGCTGTCAGGTGAGGCAGGATCCCGACATTGCATCCCAGGGCGGCCCAAACAGACGCGCGGCGCCCTTGTCCCAGCCCGATGGCAAGCGTGTAGATGACGCCCGTTCCCGGTGCGATCACGACCACGAAAGCAGTCAGAAGGAATTGCAGCGAGATCATTTGGCGGCTTCCCGGAGGACGCGCGGCACCTTGAACTCCACCCTTTCGATGGCGGTTTCCACCTGCTCGACGGAGACCTCGTAACGCTCGGAGAAAGCATCGATTACCTCGCGCACCAGCACTTCCGGGGCCGAGGCGCCGGCGGTGATGCCAAGCGTCGTGATCCCTTCCAGGGCCCGCCAGTCGATGTCGCCGGCTCGCTGTACGAGTTGCGAGTAATCGCAACCAGCCCGTGCGCCGACTTCGACCAGCCGGCGTGAATTCGATGAGTTCGGCGCGCCGATCACCAGGATTGCGTCAACCATGGGTGCCATCGCCTTGACCGCCTCCTGCCGGTTGGTCGTAGCGTAGCAGATATCCTCCTTGTGCGGTCCGATGATGGCGGGAAATCGGGCTTGAAGCGCGGCGACCACTCCGGCGGTGTCGTCGATGGAGAGAGTCGTCTGGGTGACATAGGCGAGGCGCTCCGGGTCGCGCACGTCGAGCGTGGCCACATCCGCGACCGTTTCCACAAGCAATACGTCGCCGTCGGACAACTGGCCCATGGTGCCGATGGTCTCGGGATGGCCGGCATGGCCGATCATAACGATCTGAAGACCTTCCTCCGCATGCCGCTCGGCCTCGATATGCACCTTGCTGACCAAGGGGCAGGTCGCATCGACAAACACCATCTCCCGCCGCTCCGCCTCGGCCGGGACCGCTTTCGGTACCCCGTGGGCAGAGAAGATCACCGGCCGGTCCGTCGGGCACTCGTCGAGTTCTTCGACAAAGACGGCCCCCTTGTCGCGCAGTCCGTCAACGACGAAGCGGTTATGAACGATCTCGTGGCGGACAAAGACGGGCGCGCCCCATTTCTCGAGTGCCATCTCGACAATTTTGATGGCCCGGTCCACGCCGGCACAGAAGCCGCGCGGCGCAGCGAGATACAGAGTCAGGGCAGGTTTGGTCATGGGCACCTCCGGAGGTCAGGGGTAAGGCTTGGGCGCGGAGGCGTCCAGCGGAGAAATCGCAGCCTGTAACTGTTTGTGTGGGGTGAAGGGGGGGCGTCGCCCCCCACGCTCATGCGAGTGCTCCCCCCAGGATATTTGAGGAAAGAGGATCGGATATTTCCTCTACCATGATCTTTCCCAAAATATCCCCGACGGAGGCACGATCCCAAGGATCGTTCACGCGCGCAAAGCGCGCGCTGCCGAATGCCCAATATCCCCGAGGAATTAGAAGCGTTATAAAACGCGAAACGGCCCGCCAATAGGCAGACCGCTTGTTCCGTTCCAAAACGCAGGGCGGGTCAGTCGCGTGCGAACTCTTCGGTGCGCATCTGTTCCGGGCGGGGTTCGCGGGGCGGCCGGCCGATCACGTCTTTCAACTCGTCCAGCTCGATGAAGTTGTCGGCCTGGCGGCGCAGTTCGTCGGCGATCATCGGCGGCTGGCTGCGGATCGTGGAGACCACGGAGACCCGTACGCCGGAGCGCTGCAGGCTTTCGACCAGCGGGCGGAAGTCGCCATCGCCCGAGAACAGCACGATGTGGTCGACATGCGGCGCGAGTTCCATGGCATCGACCGTCAGCTCGATATCCATGTTGCCCTTCACCTTTCGGCGACCCTGGCTGTCGATATATTCCTTGGCCGGCTTGGTCACCATGGTGAAGCCGTTGTAGTGGAGCCAGTCCACCAGGGGCCGTATTGGAGAGTAGTCGTCGTTTTCCAGAAGTGCCGTGTAGTAGAACGCTCGAAGAAGCTTGCCGCGGCGCATGAATTCCTGCCGGAGAAGCTTGTAGTCGATGTCGAAGCCCAGGGCTTTCGCGGCGGCATAAAGATTCGAGCCGTCAATGAAGAGCGCAAGGCGTTCATCCCTGTAGAACATAAAATATCCTTTCGGTATACCGCGCGGACATGTGAGTGGTTGAGTGGATAACGTCCGCTGCGGAAAACGACTAAAAAAGGAAAAACCACTGTGCTGCAAGGTATATCACGTCATAATTCCGATACAAAGGCCGTGATTGCCCTAGGGTCGAATGTCGCATCCACGACGCTTTCCAGCGGAGGGCTTGTCAAGGCGGCTTTTTCTGCAGTCGAGAACGACTCGGTTCGGCTCGTTTCCGCCAGCCGCCTCTATGCCACGCCTTGTGTCCCGGAAGGCGCCGGTCCCGATTATGTCAACGCGGTGGCGGTGGTGGAGACGGATCTTTCGGCCGAGGCCCTGCTCGCTCGGCTGCACGAAATCGAAAAGGAGTTCGAGCGCAGGCGGGAGGGACGCTGGGCGTCACGGACACTCGATCTCGACCTGCTGGATCATGGCGGGCACGTCGCGCCGAACCTGGAGACATGGCAGCAGTGGCACGACTTGCCGTTTGAGCAGCAGAAAACCCTGTTTCCCGACTGTATGATCCTGCCCCATCCGCGCATCCAGGACCGGGCTTTCGTTCTTGTTCCTCTCGTCGAAATCGCACCAGACTGGCGCCATCCGGTCCTGCGACGCAGTGCGCGCGAACTTCTCGCGGAATTGACAGAGGATCAACTTGCCGGCATTCGTGCCATCTGAATCGAGCGAATCCCTTGCACTCCGTGGTAAGGGGATGTATCAGACACGCTCGCACCCCTGGCAAGCTGGAGTTCCCTATGGCCCGCGTGACCGTAGAAGATTGTGTTGACAAGGTTCCGAACCGTTTCGAGCTCGTGATGCTCGCCGCGCATCGTGCGCGCGAGATCTCGTCGGGTTCCGAGATCACCGTGGACCGGGACAACGACAAGAACCCGGTCGTCGCCCTGCGCGAAATTGCGGAAGAAACGCAGCTTTCCGGCAATCTACGCGAGCGCATGATCGAGGCAAACCAGACCCAGATCGAGGTCGATGAGCCCGAAGAAGATTCCATGGCACTGCTGATGGGCGCCGAGACTCCGGATCGTCCCGAGCCGGACGAAATGGACGAGGAAAAGATGCTGCGCGCTCTCATGGAAGCGCAGGAGCCGCGGTAAGACGCCACGAAATGGCATTGTGACGAGCTTGTCCGCGCATGATTGATGTCGAAGACCTTGTCGCGCTCGTTACTGCCTATAACCCGCGCAGCGACACCGGGAAGATCCGGGAGGCCTACGCCTTCGGACAGGAAATGCACGAGGGTCAGAACCGGCATTCGGGCGAGCCTTATTTCACCCATCCGGTCGCTGTTGCCGCGCTTCTGACCGAGCAGCGGCTCGATGATGCGACGATCATCACCGCGCTTCTGCACGACACCGTCGAGGATACCCGCGCCTCCTATGTCGATGTCGAACGGCGCTTTGGCCGCGATGTGGCCGAACTGGTGGATGGCGTCACCAAGCTGACCAACCTGCAATTGTCGAGTTCGGAGACCAAGCAGGCGGAAAACTTCCGCAAACTGCTGATCGCCATGTCCAAGGATCTTCGCGTGATCCTGGTCAAGCTTGCCGACCGGCTGCACAACATGCGGACGATCAAGTACCAGCGGCAGGAAAAGCAGATCCAGAAATCCCGCGAGACAATGGATATCTATGCCCCTCTGGCCGGCCGCATGGGTATGCAATGGATGCGTGAGGAGTTGGAGGACCTGGCCTTCCGTGTCCTCAACCCGGAGGGGCGTTCCTCCATTATCCGCCGTTTCATCACCCTGCAGCGCGAGACCGGCGACGTGATCCACAAGATCACCCACGATATGCGGTTGGAACTGGACAAGGTCGGCATCGAGGCCGACGTGTTCGGCCGGGCCAAGAAACCCTACTCGATCTGGCGGAAGATGCAGGAGAAGGGACTCGGCTTCTCGCGCCTGTCGGATATCTACGGCTTCCGCGTGATCACCGAAGATGTGCAGGACTGCTACCGCGTGCTTGGAGCGATCCATCAGCGCTGGAAGGCGGTTCCGGGGCGGTTCAAGGACTATATCAGCCAGCCGAAATCCAACGGCTACCGCTCTATCCACACCACGGTTTCGGGGCGCGACGGCAAGCAGGTGGAAATCCAGATTCGCACCCGCCAGATGCACGAGGTCGCCGAATCCGGCGTTGCCGCGCATTGGTCCTATCGCGACGGTGTGCGGGCCGAGAACCCCTTCGCGGTGGATCCGGCCGAGTGGATCTCGACCCTCTCGGAGCGGTTCAGCGAAAGCGACAACATCGATTTCCTCGAGCATATGAAGCTCGAGATGTATTCCGACCAGGTCTTTTGCTTCACGCCCAAGGGCGACGTGATCAAGCTGCCCAAGGGGGCGACCCCGCTCGATTATGCTTATGGCATCCACACGCGGATCGGCGACAAATGCGTCGGCGCCAAGATCGACGGTGTGCGCGTGCCACTCTGGACCCGTCTCAAGAACGGTCAGTCGGTGGAAATCATTACCGCCGAGGGGCAGCGTCCGCAGGCGACATGGCTTGATATCGTGGTGACCGGTCGGGCGAAATCCGCCATTCGCCGCTCCCTGCGCGAGGAAAACCGCGAGCGGTATATCAAGCTTGGCTCGGAACTGGCGCGGGTTGCCTTCGAGCATATCGGAAAGATCTCCACACCCAAGGCGTTGCAGACGGCGGCAAAACAGCTTGGGTTGCAGGATCACAAGGAGTTGCTTGCGCGGCTCGGATCGGCGGAACTCACCGCGCGCGACGTTGTCTCGACGCTCTATCCCGAACTGGCCGCCCGCGAAGGCGAAGAGGTCGAAAGGGAACGTGCCGTTCTCGGCCTCGCGGCGGATCAGACTCCAACCCGCGGCAAATGCTGTCAACCGGTTCCCGGCGAGCGGATCGTTGGCATCACCTATCGCGGCCAGGGGGTCGTGGTGCATGCCATCGACTGTCCGACCCTGGTCGAACTGGAAGACCAGCCCGACCGTTGGGTCGATCTGCATTGGCATTCGGGGTTGCACCCGGCCGTCTATACGGTGACGCTGGAAATGACGATCAGCAACGACGCTGGTGTGCTGGGTCGAATCTGCACATTGATCGGGGAGCAGAAGGCCAATATCTCGAACCTGGAATTCGTGGACAGAAAACCGGACTATTATCGCCTCGAAATCGACGTGGACCTGCGCGATGTCGAACATCTTCATATGGTCATGACGGCGTTGGAGGCGGATAACGATGTGGCGATGGTCCAACGTCTCCGGAATGCCGATCGCAAGACGCAGGGCCTTGCGGAATTCGAGTGAAAGGTCGTGAGGCGTGGTCTTCAAGCGACGTGACAGACGTAGCTGGCTACGGATCGTGGGCGAAAGCCTCTGGCCACGCGGTGGCTGGGGGCGTGCTGCGATCTATGTCAAGCATCGTATCCGCCGCTTGCCCGACAAGCCGCACCGAATCGCGCGCGGCATCTTTGCAGGGGTCTTCGTCTCCTTCACGCCCTTTTACGGCTTTCACTTCCTGACAGCCTATATCGTCGCGAAAACAGTTGGTGGGAACATTTTGGCCGCGATCCTGGCCACATTCTTTGGCAATCCCATCACGTTCCCCTTCATCGCCGCCATCGCGCTCAAGATGGGGTATTGGATCCTGGACCTGGAAATCGCGCCACATGTGGCCGCGCGCCTTCACGAGGGGGGCGCCGAGGAAATGAGCGCAAGCCTGATGGAGAAGTTTTCCGGCGCCTTCGCCGACCTCTGGGCCAATTTCCTGACGTTTTTCAACGGCGAAGTCGCCAATTGGCATCGGCTCGATGTCTTCTTCGAAGAGGTCTTCCTGCCGTTTCTCGTTGGCGGGATCATTCCCGGAATCATCGTCGGCCTCATCGCCTATCACATCACACTGCCGCTGATCACAGCCTATCAGAACCGCCGCCAGATGCGGCTTCAGCGCAAGATCAAGGAACTCCAGGCCGCCGGCCAGCCGAAGATCTCCGAGCCCGGGCATTGAGCACCTGCCGGTGCAAATTCCTCGAGAAATGGCTGAAATTGCGTTTTCCCACCTCACGGCCTCGCCTGCTACGCAAATTCAGACACGCGATGTCTCCGCTTTTCCCAAAGCGCCATAAAGACCCTTTTGCCTCCGGTGGGGATATTTTCTGTCAGAAGAAAACAGGCGCGCCCGGGTCCGGGCCGCGGAACCGGGCGTCTTCTCCTGACACGGCCATCGGCGTCCCCGCCTGTGCCGTGGACCTACCTTCACGTGTCTCGGTTAATTTCCGGTTTTCTTCTGACCGGAAATATCCCGGGGGAGGCGCGGCTTGCCGCGACGGGGGCAGCGCCCCCACTTGCTCAGGAAAACTGGTTGTCGCGCGGGAAGCCGTAGGGCGGCTGACGGCCGACGCCGGCGCGCTTGCCGATGTAAGGCGAAAGATCCTTCTCGTGGCGTGTCTGGCCATTCGGCATAAGCCATTTCAGGCCGGCCTCCACGTAGAACGTCGTGATATCCGACAGCCCGCCATCCAGTTCCAACATGCCCTGCCGACCGCGGGTCTGGTTGTATTTCTGGATCCGAACTCCCTTGCCTCTGGTCATCTCGGGCAACTCATCGACCGGGAAAATCAGGAATTTCCGGTTCTTCGAGATTACCGCGACATGGTCGCCTTCGACCGGTTTGCAGATATGCGCGCTTACCTCGCCCTTCACGTTCAGCACCTGCTTGCCTGAGCGCGTTTGGGCGAGCACCTCATCGGAGGGAACCACGAAGCCATCGCCCGCCGTCGAGGCCACGAGCAGGCGCGTGCCCGCGCGGTGAATCATCAGCGAGACGATCTCTGCCTCGTTGGGCAGATCCACCATGAGCCGCACCGGTTCGCCCATGCCGCGCCCACCGGGAAGCTGGGAGGCGGACAGCGTGTAGAAGCGGCCATTGCTGCCAAAGACCAGCAGGCGATCAGTCGTTTCGGCGTGGAACAGGAACCGGCCTTCGTCGCCATCCTTGAATTTCAGCTCCGAATCCAAGGCGATATGGCCCTTCATGGCCCGGATCCAGCCCATCTTGGAGCAGACGACCGTAATTGGTTCGCGGTCGATCATCGCTTCGAGGGGAACCTCGGACACCTCGACGGCCTGGGCGAATTGTGTGCGGCGCTCGCCGCCGGGGACCTTCTTGCCGAACTTGGCGCGAACCTCTTTCAACTCCTCGCCAATGCGGGTCCATTGCAGGTCCTCGCTGTCGAGCAGGTCCTGCAGGCCGGCCCGTTCTTCCAGAAGCGCTTCCTGCTCGGAGAGGAGTTCCATCTCCTCCAGCTTGCGCAAGCTGCGCAGCCGCATGTTCAGGATCGCCTCGGCCTGCACATCGGAGAGCGATCCCTCGTCGCCCTCGGCCAGCGGGGCAGGGGGCACGTAATCGGCCTCCGACATCGCGCGCGGGAAGGTGCCGCCCCAGCGTTCGCGCATCAGCGCGTCCTTGGGCGAGGCGTCATAGCGGATGATATCGATCACGCGGTCGAGATTGAGGAAGGCGATGATGAAGCCTTCGAGCACTTCGAGCCGGTGGTCGATCTTTTCCATCCGGTGCTGCGCGCGCCGGATAAGCACCTCTCGGCGGTGATCGAGGAAGGCGCGCAGCACCTCCTTGAGCGAGCAGACCTTGGGCGTGCGCCCGTCGATCAGCACGTTCATGTTCATCGAGAAACGGCTTTCGAGATCCGAGCTGCGAAACAGCATGTTCATCAGCACATCCGCTTCCACGTTGCGCGAACGCGGCTCCAGCACAATGCGGATATCTTCGGCGCTCTCGTCGCGCACATCGCCCAGGATCGGGACCTTCTTGGTCTGGATCAGCTCGGCAATTTTCTCGATCAGCTTGGACTTCTGCACCTGGTAAGGGATCTCGGTGACCACGATCTGCCACTGGCCGCGGCCGATCTCCTCGATCTCCCAACGCGAGCGCAGGCGGAACGCCCCGCGCCCGGTGCGATAGGCCTCGGCGATGTTCTCTGGCGGCTCGACGATCACACCGCCGGTCGGGAAATCCGGGCCCGGGATGTAGTTGAGCAGCGTCTCGTCGCGCGCGTCCGGCGTTTTGATCAGGTGCAGGCAGGCCTGGACCAGTTCGTCGAGATTGTGCGGCGGGATGTTGGTGGCCATGCCGACCGCGATCCCGCTCGATCCGTTGGCGAGCAGGTTCGGGAAAGAGGCCGGCAGCACTTCGGGTTCTGTGAGCGTGCCGTCATAGTTTTCGCGGAAATCGACGGAGTTCTCGGTCAGCCCTTCCAGCAGCGCCTCGGAAGCGCCGGTCAGCCGGGCCTCGGTGTAGCGCGAGGCGGCGGGGTTGTCGCCGTCGATATTGCCGAAATTGCCCTGGCCGTCGACCAGCGGGTAGCGGATAACGAAATCCTGAGCGAGCCGCGCCATCGCGTCATAAATCGCCGCGTCGCCGTGGGGGTGATAGTTGCCCATCACGTCGCCGGAGATCTTGGCCGATTTCCGATAGGCCCCGGTCGATGTCAGCCGCAGCTCGCGCATGGCGTAGAGAATGCGCCGATGCACGGGCTTGAGCCCGTCGCGGGCATCGGGGAGCGCGCGGTGCATGATCGTGGAAAGCGCATAGGTCAGGTAGCGTTCGCCGATCGCCCGGCGCAACGGTTCGGCGGTCTCTTTCGGGGTCATCTTGGGGTCGTTTGCGTCGTCGCTCATGAAGGGTGTGTATCCAAGCAGGCAGGGGCGAACAAGCGCGACGCGTCGTAGAAATTGCCTCTCGGTGCGCTATCTTCTGGATGAATGTGTTATTATCTAAATCCAAAGTTTTTTGTTGCTGATTCTCTTGTGTGTTTCCAGGGAGGTGTTCGATGCTCGGACGTTATATTGCAGGGACATTGCTGGTCCTCGGGGTTGCTATGATGGTGGCGCCCGATACCCCTGAAAAGAAATCCGCCGTTACCGTTGCCAGGACAGAAACCTCGCCGGTAGCGCTTGCTACGGCCGAGCCCGAGGCGATGGCCGCAGCGGTGCGTAATTCCTCCGACAGCATGGCCGAACGTCCGGCCCCGATTCAGGCGCCGGTAAGCGATCCGGAACCCACGGCCATCCAGGCCGGTGTGCACGCTGCTCTCGCGCAGGCTCTCGCGCTCGACGCGACGGAGACATCCGCAGAAGCGCCGCTGGAACCTGCGGGTGAGCTTGTGCCGGTGGCCGAAGCACCGCTTCCGGCAGAGACCGAGGCCGATACCGCGCTTCTCGCGGGCCTGACGCTGGACATGGACGCCTCGACCGAACCCTTCCTGCGTTTGCCAGGGCAAGCCGCCGCAACTGCCACCCAGTCGGATACGCTGGCCGAGCGGAACGGGCGCATGATGTTTGTGACCGGCACACGGGTGAATGTGCGCGCTGGCCCATCCACGCAGTATCGTGTCGTGGACACGGTGGCCTATGGCGACTCGGTGGAACTGGTTGCCTATGAGGGTGACGGTTGGGCACGCATTCGTATTGGAAATAGCGACATGGTCGGTTTCATGTCGCGCAATTTCCTCGACAACGAGTTGTCCGGCGGCTGATCCAAGACAGGTTGAACACCTTGGTCTGAAAAGGCAGTAGGGGGCAAATAATCAAAGGCCCCCTCATGACTGGCATCCCATCGCAGAAAACCATTCTTATCACTGGATGTTCCTCCGGGATCGGCCATGACGCGGCGCACGGGCTCAAGGAGCGCGGATGGCGTGTTTTTGCTACATGCCGCCGGGATGAAGATGTCGAACGCCTGAAAGGCGAAGGGCTGGAAAGCCTTCGGCTCGATTACGCGAATCGCGACTCCATCACGGCCTGTGTCGCGAGCGTCCTGGATCGCACCGGCGGGCGGCTCGACGCGCTCTACAATAACGGCGCCTTCGCGCTGCCCGGTGCGCTTGAGGATTTGCCGACGGACGGGCTGCGTTCGCTCTTCGAGGCCAATTTCTTTGGCTGGCACGAACTCACGCGTCAAGTGATCCCGGCGATGCGCGCGCAGGGCCATGGGCGTATCGTACAGTGTTCCTCCGTGCTGGGGCTGGTGCCGATGAAATGGCGCGGTGCCTATGTCTCGTCGAAATACGCGCTGGAGGGTTTGACCGACGTTTTGCGCCTGGAGATGGCCGATACGGGGATCAAGGTGATCCTGATCGAACCGGGGCCGGTGACGTCGAAACTCCGGATCAACGCCATCCCGCATTTCGAACGCTGGATCGACTGGCGTGCCTCGCCGCGGGCCGAACAATACGAGAAGAGCCTGCTCAAGCGCCTCTACGAGGAGCGCGGCCCGGACCGGTTCGAACTGCCGGCCGCGGCGGTGACGGCGAAACTCCTGCGCGCGCTGGAAGACCGCAACCCCGCGCCGCGCTATTACGTGACCACGCCCACCTATATCATGGGTGCGCTGCGGCGGGTCCTGCCGACGCGGGCGCTGGACGCGATCATCCAGAAAGGCTGAATCGGGCTTCGCAATCCTGCCCCGAGGGGCTATGTCGTGCCGTAGGTCCAAAGGGGGAGAGACCCGATGCTATCCGATCCGCTCTTCATACTCTCCGCGGCGGCGGTCCTGGTCGTGCTCTTCATCCTGTTGACAGGCATCGGCGGTTTCGCCCGCGGCGGCGATTTCAACCGCAAACATGCCAATCGGATCATGCGCTATCGCATCGTCGCCCAGTTCGTGGCGATCCTGATAATTCTTCTCGTTGTCTGGCTTCGCCGGGGAGGTTGAAAATGGTTGTTCTGAACAAAATCTACACGCGCACCGGCGACGGCGGCGACACGGCGCTCGGCAATGGCGAGCGCGTGGCCAAGCATTCGGCGCGGGTTAATGCCTATGGCACGGTCGATGAGTGCAACGCGACGCTCGGCCTGGCGCGGCTCCACGCGGAAGGCGAAATAGACGAGCGCCTCGCAGCGATCCAGAACGACCTGTTCGACCTCGGCGCCGATCTCTGCCGCCCCGACATGGATAAGGATGCCACGGCGGAATACCCGCCGCTGCGCATGGTTCCGTCCCAGGTCGAGCGGCTGGAGGCCGAAATTGACGCGATGAATGCCGACCTGAGGCCGCTGCGCAGCTTCATCCTGCCCGGCGGCTCGCCCCTCGCGGCCCATCTGCATCTGTGCCGGACGGTGTCGCGCCGCGCCGAGCGGCTTGCGGTAGAGCTTTCCACCGTCGAGGCGGTCAACCCGGCCGCCATCAAGTATCTCAATCGCCTGTCGGATTGGTTCTTCGTGGCCGCACGTGTTGCCAATGAGAATGGCACGGCGGATGTGCTCTGGGTGCCGGGCGCGAACCGCTGACTTTAGCGCGACGAGACGGCGAGGCCGCCCGCCAGCAGGACGAAGATCGATCCGGCGACCCGGTTCAGCATGCGCTGCGCGTGCGCGGATTTTCGTAGCCAGTTGCCGAGCCTTCCGGCGGTCAGCGCGATCGCCGCGAAGACGGGCATGGCTGAGGCCACGAATACCGCGCCCAGCAGCAGCATTTGCGGCACGATCGCGCCGCGCGCGGGATCGGTGAATTGCGGCAGGAAGGCGAGAAAGAAGATCGCAACCTTCGGATTGGTCAGGTTCATGACGATGCCACGGGTGAACAACTGTCTGGCCGTCAGGCGAGGGCTGACGGTTTCTCCAAGATCTTGCGCTCCTGCTCGAAAGGCTCCCCAGGCGAGATAGAGCAGATAGGCGATCCCCGCCGTCTTGAGCACGCTGAAAGCAAGCGCCGAGGCCTGAAAGATCGCCGCCACGCCCAGCGAAACCGCCGTGGTGTGAACGATGATGCCGCAGCAAAGCCCTAGCGTTACCAGAAGCCCTTCGCGCCAGCCGAAAAGGGCCGATTGCGTGAGCACGAAGATATTGTCCGACCCCGGCGCAAGGGCGAGCAGGATCGACGTCACCGCGAAGACCGAAAGAATATCGAGAGGGATCATGGTGGCTCCGAAAATACCGGTGCAAGCTAAATTTTTAGTTCCGGTGCAGCAAGTCCGTTTCACCCTCTGGAACGGAGTGGTAACGAAACAATGTTACGCACCGCGACCAAAGAACGCGGCGTCCGGAACCGCTTTGGCGTCGTTTTTATGCTGTTGCAGCATGAGACCCTCCGCTAAGCAATAATGCGATAGAACCGGAATGAAACCGTCGGCCTGTGCAGCCGACCAGAAAGGAGACACGTGAATGAAGGTCCTCGTACCCGTCAAGCGCGTGATCGACTACAACGTGAAAGTCCGCGTGAAGGCGGATGGCACGGGCGTCGATCTGGCCAACGTGAAGATGTCGATGAACCCCTTTGACGAAATCGCAGTCGAGGAGGCCATCCGCCTCAAGGAAGCCGGCAAGGCAACGGAGATCGTCGCGGTTTCCATCGGTGTCAAGCAATCCCAGGAAACCCTGCGCACGGCCCTCGCCATGGGCGCCGACCGCGCGATCCTGGTCGAGGCCGCCGATGACGTGCATACCGATATCGAGCCCCTCGCCGTCGCAAAGATCCTCAAAGGCATCGTCGATGAAGAGCAGCCCGGCCTCGTGATCTGCGGCAAGCAGGCGATCGACAACGACCTGAATGCCACCGGCCAGATGCTCGCCGCTCTGCTCGGCTGGTCGCAGGCGACCTTTGCCTCCGAAGTGGACGTCGATGGCGATTTTGCTGTCGTTTCCCGCGAAGTTGATGGCGGTCTGCAGACTATCAAGGTCAAGACCCCGACGGTTCTGACCGTCGATCTGCGCCTGAACGAACCGCGTTACGCGTCGCTGCCCAATATCATGAAGGCGAAGAAGAAGCCGCTCGATATCAAGACGCCCGCCGATTACGGCGTCGACACCACGCCGCGGCTGGAAATCGTCAAGACCTCCGAACCCGAAGCTCGCAAGGCCGGGGTGATCGTTGGCTCCGTGGACGAGCTGATTGCGAAACTCAAAGACGAAGCGGGGGTTCTCTGATGGCTGTTCTTCTTCTCGCTGAAGTGCACGGCGCCGAGCTTGCGCTGGATGCCACCGCCAAGGCCGTAACCGCTGCCAAGTCCCTGGGGGACGTGACCGTCCTGTGCGCCTCCGCCGGTTGCGGCGGGGCCGCCGAGGCTGCCGCCAAGATCGATGGCGTAGCCAAGGTGCTCTGCGCCGATGACGCGGCCTATGGAAACGGTCTGGCCGAGCCGATCGCCGCCCTGGTTGTGTCGCTCGCCGGGAACTATTCCCACATTGTCGCCCCCGCCACGGCCTCGGCCAAGAACATCCTGCCGCGCATCGCGGCGCTGCTCGATGTCATGGTGATCTCCGACATCACGGCCGTCGTCGATGCGGACACGTTCGAGCGCCCGATCTATGCCGGCAACGCGATCCAGACGGTGAAATCCCGGGATGCGACCAAGGTCGTCTCCGTCCGGACCGCGAATTTCGAAGCTGCTGGCGAAGGCGGCTCCGCCGCCGTTGAGGCGGCTGCGGTTGCGGGCAATCCGGGCCTGTCCGAATGGGTCGAGGACAAGGTTGCCGCTTCCGACCGTCCGGAACTGACCTCCGCTGGCGTGGTCGTCTCCGGTGGCCGCGGTGTCGGCTCCGAAGAGGACTTCAAGATGATCGAAGCGCTGGCCGACAAGCTCGGCGCTGCCGTCGGTGCCTCTCGTGCCGCTGTCGACTCGGGCTACGCCCCGAACGACTGGCAGGTTGGCCAGACTGGCAAGGTCGTCGCCCCGGAGCTCTACATTGCCGTCGGCATTTCCGGTGCCATCCAGCACCTTGCAGGCATGAAGGACTCCAAGGTCATCGTCGCCATCAACAAGGACGAAGAGGCGCCGATCTTCCAGGTGGCCGATTACGGCCTCGTCGCGGACCTGTTTGCCGCCGTTCCGGAGCTGACGGAAAAGCTCTGATCGTTCCGAACAGTACGGAAAATGGGAAGGCCCGCCAATTGGCGGGCCTTTTCTTACGCGAAATAGGGTTCCAGAAGCTCTGTCAGCTTTCGCGTGGCAGCGTCATGCACCTCGATGCCCGGCATTTGCATGGCCACCGGTGCCTCCAGTTCCGAGAAGACCATGCCTTCGGTGCGCGTGCCCCGAATGCCCGGATCGTAGACAACCTCGACACAGTCTTCGATGTGGTCGTCGAGCGCGTCGATCATGCCCCTGTCCACATAGAGCGGATCATTCCCATAGCTCGCCAGTACACCCTGCGCTTCCTCGGGGCGGTGATCCGCGATCCAGAGCAGGATTTTTGGCCCATCGATCCTGCCCAGAAGGCTGCGCATCCGGGCGACCCAGGCGGCACGCAGTTCCTGGATCACGAGCTCGAGACGCTTCTCGCAGCGAAGCTGCAAAGCGCTCATCAGGTGCCGCGTGAACGCGAACTCGGTAAAATCCACCTCTCGGAACACGGTCTGCATCAATGTCGAGGGACCGACAAAGCGGATGAGGTGGATGGCTCCTGCTCCACCGGCATCGAACGTGCCAAAGTGCAGTTGTCATCGACTGCGAGGAAAGGAGCCATCCAATGACAGTAAAGACGGTGGGCCTGGATTTGGCCAAGGACGTTTTTCAGGTGCACTGCGTTTCGGCTACCGGGCGTAAGATCATCAACAAGAAAATCAAACGCGCGAAGCTGCTCGCCTTCTTCGAGACATTGCCACGCTGTGTGGTTGGAATGGAGGCTTGCGGTTCAGCCCATCACTGGGGTCGCGAACTGCGCAAGCTTGGCCATGATGTTCGGCTCATGCCGGCGGCCTATGTCAAACCTTATGTGAAGC
>NZ_FNEK01000055.1 GCF_900099935.1 Aliiruegeria lutimaris
CCTGCCGGACCGCATTCGCGCCCACGCGATGATCTGCTTCCTGGCACTCATCCTCTACCGCGTCATGCGCATGCGCCTGAAAGCCAAAGGGCAATCCGCCAGTCCCCGAACCGCCCTAGACCTGCTTGCGAGGATCCAGCGGCACACCACGCACATCGGAACCAAAACCTTCACCGGAACCTCAAGGAGCCAGCCCGAACAGCTCAATCTTTTCGAAGCACTCAACATCCCAAAACCCGCCTGAAAGACGCCTGTTGTGGCAATTCCCGCCAGCTCACGTAAACGATATCAATTGCTTATCAGCTTTACTGTCGAACTTGAGAAGCCCGCACCCCCGGAGACAGGACCAACGGGATCCGTCCAAGCCATTTGTCAAAGCTGCGCATTTCCCACCCATTGCTGTCCGGCGCCCCCGAAAGATGTGCGGACAAATCTGCCGAGTCTGCGCATTCGGTGACGCTGGGTCGTTGAACATGGCGAAGAGGCGGGTAATCTAGCCGCGTCGGCAGCCAGCGGAGCACCTCATGCGGAACGAGAATATCGATGGTCGGATTCATGGCCCCCAGCCGGAACCGGGCGGCAAGGACTCGCTCTTTCTGCGGCTGGTATACATGCTGCTGATCTATTTCATGATCGGAATTGCCAACACCATTCTTGCCGTCGCCACTCTGGTGCAAATTGTGATCATGCTGCTCAACAAGCACGAACCCAACCCGCGGCTGGCCGATTTTGGCACCGATCTCGGCATCTGGATCGCCAAGGCGGCCCGCTACCAGGTCGCCGCGAGCGAGGTGAAACCCTGGCCCTGGACCGAGTTGGACTGAGCCCCGCGCCGAGGGCTACCCGGGCCGGGCAGGGGTCGTGACCACGAGCGCCTGGCAGGATTTCTCGCTCGTGCAACGATAGGCATGGTCGTGATCGGCGTCGAAGGTGAGCGCATCGCCTTCTTCCAGCTTTACTTGCTTTCCGTGAATGCTCAGTTCCAGCACGCCCGATATCACGTGGATCAACTCCATTCCCGGATGCCGATGCGGGCGGGACGCTTTGCGACGTGGCAGGAACTCTGACAGGAAAGCCTCCATGGGACGTTCGGAAACCGGGTAGTCGAGGCTCTCGAACAGGTAGGTGGGCGCGGCATTCGGATCGTCAGGCAGGCGCAGGCGGTCCTTGCGGCGGGTGACTTCAAGAATGGGAGTCTCCGGCGCGGTAAAGAAGTGCTCCAGCCCGACCCCAAACACGAGAGAAACGCGCAGCAAGGTCGGCAATGTCGGAAATATCTGCCCGCGCTCGATCTTGGACAGCATGCCTGCGGACAGGCCAGTATGCTCGCCCAATTGAGCGAGCCCCAGTCCCTTTTCAGATCTCAGGCTGCGCAACTTCTCTCCGATTCGATAGGTTTCCAGTTCGTTGGACAGGGTTTCGGACAGCATCGGGCCTCTCGTTTTTCTCGTCGTGAAATTTACTGACGACAATTTTCCTCTGGGGAGAAAGATTGCCTTACATTCCCTATTTTCATTGCAGGAAAAAATTTTGCAACAGAATAAATATCCAGTTGCCAAGAAGACGATCAATCAGAATAGGAGAGTAAACGTATGAAAAACTTTGTTCAGGGCCTTCGTGGTATGTCGCTCGCACTCGGCGTCACCCTTGCTGCAGGCGCCGGTCATGCCGGACAAAGCGATATCGTTGATACCGCTGTAGGGGCAGGCTCCTTCAATACGCTCGCTGCGGCCCTTCAGGCGGCAGGCTTGGTCGATACGCTGAAGGGGCACGGTCCGTTTACCGTATTTGCACCCACCGATGCAGCCTTCGCGGCTCTGCCCGATGGCACGGTCGAGATGCTGCTGAAGCCGGAAAACCGCGATCAGCTCGTTGCAGTCCTGACCTACCATGTCGTCGCGGACGAGGTGACCTCTGACGAGTTGGTAGGGCAGACCGTGTCCGCCAGGACGGTCAACGGTGCCAAGCTGATTATCGATGGCCGTAAAGGTGTGATGGTCAACGACGCGACCGTGGATCAGGCCGATATCATGGCGTCGAACGGCGTCATTCATGTCGTCGACAAGGTGATCCTGCCCGAGGGCTGAGGCCAGCGGGTCGTGCCGAAAGGCATTCTCCAGACGAGATCGGGCGAAGGTCAATGTTGTCTTCGCCCGTCACAACCAGCGGCGCTCGCGCGCGAACTTCCAGCACCAGAGATTACAGGAGGCACCATGCCGGGGAAGGACACTACGCCTGACACACTCACCAAGGTCGCCATGCGCTCGGAATATCTCGACCGCGAGACCGAACATGAACTGGCTATAGCATGGCGGGACCGGCGGGATGAAAAGGCCCTTCACCGGCTCGTATCGGCGCACATGCGGCTGGCGATTTCCATGGCCAGCAAGTTCAGCCGTTATGGCGGCTCGCGCAACGACCTGATCCAGGAAGCGAACCTGGGGCTGCTTAAGGCGGCGGACAAGTTCGATCCGGAACGCGGCGTGCGATTTTCCACGTATGCGGTCTGGTGGATCAAGGCGTCGATTCAGGACTACGTGATGCGGGACTGGTCGCTGGTGCGGACTGGATCCACCACCTCGCAAAAGGCGCTGTTCTTCAACCTTCGGCGCGTGCAGCGGCAACTCGAGCTTGCTCAGGCCGAGAGCGGCGAGCGGCTGGACGGACATCAGCTCCGCGAACGGATCGCGGCTGAAATCGGTGTGTCCGTGCAGGATGTCGAGATGATGCATGGCCGTCTGGCGGGGCAGGACCTGTCGCTCAACCGTCCGCAGGGTTCGGACGAGGAGGGGCGCGAGTGGCTCGACGTTCTCGAAGATCCTTCGGCGCAACACTCCGAACATGTGGAGCAGCGCCACGATACCGAGCGTTTGCGGCAGTGGCTGCTGGCGGCGATGAACGACCTGACCGAGCGGGAGCGTTTCATCGTGCGGGAGCGCAAATTGTCCTCGCCCCCGCGCACGCTGGCGTCGCTGGGCGAGGAGCTTGGCCTGTCGAAGGAGCGCATTCGCCAGATCGAGAATGGCGCCTTGGACAGGTTGGGGCAAGTTCTTGAGCGGAAAGCGCCCGAAGCACGAGCGCTGATCGCGTAACGCAACTTCAGGCTTCTGCTGTTTCAGCCTCGCTCCGAATGGCGGCAACGTCGCCATTCTGGAGAAAGCCGGCCAGGATCTCCGTGACCGCTGCTTTCCAGCCTGGGATCGCTAGAAGCGCATCAGGAAACAGGCCCGGCAGCTCGCATAGCGCCTCGACAATACCGACATCATCGGTGAGGCCTTCGAGCCGAGACGAGATTTCCCCTTCCATGGGGTCCCGGAGCGCATAGGTTGTGCCGTCATCCTTGCGCCCCAGGCAGTATCGCATCCAGGCCGCCGTTGCGAAAGCGAAGGGCCGCAGCGATTGGCCTTCCGCGTGGGCATCCAGCGCCGGACGCAAGATGCGCTGCGGCAGTTTCTGCGTGCCATCCATGGCGATCTGATATGTCTCGTGCGCAATTTCCAGGTTCGTGAAACGCGCGCAAAGCTCTTCCGCATAGGTCGAGAAGTCGATCCCCGGCAACGGTGTCAGCGTTGCTGCGGCCGCCGCGAGATGACGCTTGATCAGGCGGCGCATGGCCGGGTCGGCCATCGTGTCGCGCACGTAGCGGTGCCCTGAAAGGAACCCCGCATAAGCGAGCATGGAGTGGGTGCCGTTGAGCATACGCAGCTTCATATGCTCGTAGGGTGCAACATCCTCCACGAAGATCGCGCCGGCCACGTCCCAATCCGGGCGCCCCGAGGGGAAACGATCCTCGATCACCCATTGCGTGAAGGGCTCGGTCTCGATGGCGGCGGCGTCGGCAAACCCGGTGAGCGCGGTCGCGTCCGCGAGGGTGCGGTCGGTGCGGGCAGGGGTGATCCGGTCGACCATCGTCGAGGGGAATGCCACGGATTGAGCGATCCAGTCCGCGAGATCCGGGTCCCGACGTTTGGCGAAATCCACGACGCCCGCCTGCAGAAAGGCGCCGTTTTCCGGAAGGTTGTCACAGCAAAGAACCGTGAAGGGGGCAATGCCCGCGGCGCGCCGCAGCTCCAGCGCGCGAACGATCAGTCCGAGCACGCCACCGGGGGCGATCGGGTTCGCGAGATCTTCGGCGACAGCCGGGAAAGACGGGTCTGCTCCGCCGGTAGCACGGTCGATGCCGTAGCCCTTTTCCGTCACCGTGAGGCTGACGATCCGCGTGGCGGGATCGGCCATTGCCTCAAGGATCTCGGCGCGCTGGTTGGCGCCGGACAGCGCACCGGAGAGCGCTCCGATCACACGAGCGTTCGTGCCTGCCGGGCCGCGTTCGATCAGTGTATACAGCCCGTCCTGCGGTTCCAGTTCCTCGACTGGCGCGGTGGAGCGCAGGCTCACGCCGACAATTCTCCAATCCCCACCCGAGGCCGCGAGCGCGGCGTCGGTATAGGCGGCCAGATGGGCGCGAAGAAAGGCACCCAGTCCGAGATGCACGATCCCTGTTCCGTGCTCGGCGGGCGTGTAGCCGGGGGCCTTGACCTTGTCCGACAGGGTGCGCGAAGCGTTCAGGCGATCCATCAGGCGGCCTTTGTTCCATGAGAGACGGCGGCGATGACGCCGCGCAGTTCGGCCAGCCCCTTGAGCCGCCCGATCGAGGGGTAACCCGGCTGCGCCTGCCGTTTCAGGTCATCGAGGATGTCCTGGCCATGATCCGGGCGGAAGGGAATGTTGAAATCTTTTCGTCCGGCCGCTTTCCGGCGGGCTTCCTCGGCCAGGGCCGCCTTGATCAGCGCGACCATGTCGGTGTCTCCGCCGAGATGCTCTGCCTCGTGGAAGTCGCCGCGAATTTCGTTCGTTTCGCGCTTCACGTTGCGCAGATGCAGGAAATGCACACGGTCGCCGAGTCGTTCCATCATGCCCGGAAGATCGTTGTCGGGGCGCGCGCCGAGCGAGCCCGAGCACAGCGTGATGCCGTTGGCCGGCAAGTCCACCGCATTGATGAGCCATGTGTAATTGGCCTCGGTCGACATGATCCTCGGCAGGCCCAGAAGCGGGGTCGGCGGATCGTCTGGGTGGCAGCAGAGCCGCAGTCCGAGTTCCTGGGCCAGCGGGGCGACCTCTTCGAGGAAGGCCGCCATGTGCTGGCGCAGACGGTCCGCGTCGATCGCGCCATATTCGGCCAGGTGCGTCTTGACGTCATCGAGGGTGAAATTCTCCGCCGCCCCCGGCAGGCCGAAGACCACGTTGCGGGCAAGCCTGTCCTTCGCCGCGTCGTCCATCCGGGCGAAACGCTCGGCCGCCGTGGCGCGCAGTTCTTCCGGATATTCCTCTTCCGCGCCCGCACGTTGCAGGATGTGCAGGTCGAAAGCGACGAAATCGGCGAGATCGAACCGCATGCAGGTCGCGCCGCTCGGCAGCCGCCAGGCGAGATCCGTCCGTGTCCAGTCCAGAACGGGCATGAAGTTGTAGCAGATCGTCTCGATCCCGGCATCCGCGAGGTTGCGCATACTCTCGCGATAGCTCTCCAGATGGCTGCGCCAGTTCCCGCGCTGCTTCTTGATGTCTTCCGAAACCGGCAGGCTCTCCACGACATCCCAGGTCAGGGTCGATGGTGTGCCATCCGACATCGTGGCGATCTGCTGCTTGCGAAGCGCGATCTCTTCGGGGCTCCACACCGCTCCGGTCGGAACGTGATGCAGCGCCGAAACGATCCCTTCGACGCCCGCTTGCCGGGTGTCGTCGATCGACACGAGGTCTTTGGGGCCGAACCAACGCCATGTCTGTCTCATCGTTCATCTCCGAATTGGTGAGGGGCCGCGAGTCTGTCGCTTGCGCGAGACAATAGCCTTTATGAAAAATGTTGACAAGTATGGTAGTATGGGATTTATCCGGCGGGAGGAGTCGCTATGCACGAAGGGAGGGTGGCTGTGACCTACGATCCGTCTCGCCCCATTGGCCCCCAGTTGCGTGAAACCCTGCGCCAGCAGATCGTGCAGAACGACCTGCCGCCCGGCGCGCGAATCTCGGAAGCAGAAATCGCCAAGAAGTTCGGAATAAGCCGACAGCCCGTGCGGGAGGCTTTCATCAAGCTTGCCGAGGAAGGGTTGGTCGAGATCCGGCCGCAGCGCGGAACGGTCGTTCGCAGGATCGATCCGGACGAGGTGCTGGATGCCCGTTTCGTCCGCGAGGCCGTCGAGGCCGATATCGTTCGCATGCTGGCCGAAAAGAGCGACAGCGACGTTGTCGCGGAGCTGCGCCGCCAGGTGATCGAACAACGCAAGGCGGCCGAGACCTCTGCGAAGGACTTTATCCTGGCGGACGAACTGTTCCACAGGACGCTGGCCGTAGGTGCCGGCAAGGAAAGTGTCTGGGATATCATTCAGGGGCTGAAGGCCCAGATGGATCGCGTGCGCTTTCTCAGCTTCGATCTCTACCAGTACGACCAGCTTATCGCTCAGCACGAAATGATAATCGACAGTGTCGAGCAGGGCGACGCACGTGGCGCCGAAGACGCAACACGTCGCCATCTCCGGGCGGTTCTCGATGACCTGCCCTCTATCATGCGTGCCAATCCCGAAGTGTTTACCCCACTGACGGAAGGCACACACGAAACGCGTTCAATCCAGAGGAGGAATCCATGATCACCAAACGCACCCTCGGCAGCCTGCTTACCGCAGGTATTGTAGCCACCTTGATGTCCGGAACGGCGATGGCCGCGGACATGACGCTCAAGCTTGGCCACCTTGCCAACGAGGAAAACCCCTGGCACCTGGCCGCCGTGAAATTCGGTGAAGAGCTTTCCGCTCTGACCGATGGCCGTATCGAGGTCCAGGTCTTCCCCAACGAGTCGCTCGGCAAGGAAATCGACCTGATCAACGGCATGCAACTCGGCACCGTCGACATGACGATCTCGGGTGAGAGCCTGCAGAACTGGGCGCCGATGGCCGCGCTTCTCGCCGTGCCCTACGCCTACAAGTCGCTTGAGCACATGGACGAAGTCGCTTCCGGCGAGATCGGCGACCAGATCAAGGCGCAGATCATTGAAAAGGTTCAGGTTCGCCCCATCGCCTATTTCGCCCGTGGCCCGCGCGACCTGACCTCCAACGAGCCCTTCGCGCATCCCGATGACCTGAACGGTCTGAAAATGCGTGTGCCGAACGTGCCGCTCTTCGTGGATGTCTGGTCCGCCCTCGGCGCCCAGCCGACGCCCATGGCCTTCTCCGAGGTCTTCACTTCGCTGCAAAACGGCACCATCGGCGCGCAGGAGAACCCGCTCGCCCTCATCCGTTCGGCCAACTTCAACGAAGTCCAGAAATACGTGAACATGACCGATCACGTGCGCTCCTGGATCTACCTCGTGCTGGCCGAGTCGACCTGGGCCAAGCTGTCCGAAGAAGATCAGGCCGCGGTCATGCAAGCCGCCGCCACCGCGCAGGCTTACGAGCGCGAGCTCTTCCTCAAGAGCCTTGATGACGACCGCGCCTATCTCGAAGAGAAGGGCATGACCTTCGTCGAGGTCGACGGTGCCGCCTACGCCGCCAAGGCCAAGGACGCCGTGCTTGCCAACGTCAATGACGAGATCAAGCCGATCGTCGAATCTCTCTTCGCGGAATAATCCCCTCATTCCCATCAAGCAAAGTGCCGGCGCCCTTGGGCGCCGGTGCTCCCCCTACCTCTCAGGACAAACGAAACCATGGCATTTCTGGACCGGCTCACGAAGCTCTTGGCCGCGATCTGCATGATCGGCGTCGGTGTCTCCTTCGCCACGCTGATCGTCGTCGTTCTCATCCAGGTCGTCGGCCGGACAATCGGTTCCTCGCCGGTCTGGACCGAGGAGCTGACCCGCTTCGCCCTTCTCTATCTCGCCGCGTTCGGGGTCGGGCTGTCGCTGCGCTCTGGCGACCTCGTCAACGTGGACGTGATCTGCGAAAACCTTCCCGCGCCGTTTCCCTGGGTCCTGCGGCTCCTCTCTGCGGCTCTGACCGGGACGCTGGCGCTGATCCTCATCCCCTATTCCTGGAAGTTCACCTCCATCGGCAAGATGCAAACCTCGCCCGCGCTCGGGTTGAGGATGGACATGGTCCATTTCACAGTGACGCTGCTGCTGGTCCTGCTCTGCGTCTTCGCGTTCCTGCGCGTCGTCCAGATGCTCTTTGCCGGCGATGACGGCATTCCTCTCAAGCAAAAGGAGGGTTGAGACCATGGAAGTCTGGGTTCTCTTCGCCGTCTTCATCACCGGGCTGGTCATTGGCGTTCCCGTCGCCGTGACGCTCGGCCTCTCTTCGGCCGTCTATCTCCTGATGTCCGGCATTCCGCTCGTGGTCATGCCACAGAAGATCTATGCCGGCATGGATGTCTTTGTGCTGCTCTCCATCCCCGGCTTCATCCTCGCCGGTAACCTTATGAACCGCGGCGGCATCACCAACCGGATTATCCGCTTCGCCAACGCCCTTGTCGGCTGGATCCGCGGCGGGCTGGGTCTGACCAACATCGCCGCTTCCATGCTCTTTGGCGGCATCACCGGAACCGCCGTGGCCGATGCGGCCTCCATCGGCGGCGTGATGATCCCCGGCATGAAGAAAGCCGGCTACCCAGCCGATTTTTCCGCCGCCGTCACCGCGGCCTCCTCCACCGTCGGACCGATCATTCCGCCATCCGTGCCGATGATCATCGTCGGCGCACTCTCGGGCATTTCCGTCGGCAAGATGTTCATGGCCGGTGCCGTGCCGGGAATCCTGATGGGGCTCGCCATGATGGTGACCTGCTACATCATTTCGGTGCGCAAGAACTTCCCGCGCCAGGAATGGCAGGGCGTCGGCGAGGTGGTAGGTTCCTTCGCCCATGCCTTCTGGGCGCTCGCCATGACCGGCCTGATCATCTACGGCCTGCTGTCGGGGGTGGCCACGCCGACCGAGACCGCCGTTGTCGCCTCCCTCTATGCCTTCATCGTAGGTGCCTTCGTCTATCGCGAACTGCCGGTGCGGGAGCTGCCGCATGTGCTGGTCGAGAGCGGCATTTCTTCGGCGGCCATTCTGGCGCTCGTGGGCTTCGCCAATGTCTTCGGCTGGATCCTCGTGTCTGAACAGATCCCGCAGGCCATCGCCAACGCTGTGCTCTCGATGACCGACAGCCGGATCCTGGTGATCCTGATCATCAACCTGCTGCTGCTCTTCGTCGGCATGTTCATGGAGACGATCGCGGCGCTGATCATCCTCTTCGTGCCGCTTCTTTCGCTGGCGGAGGCCGTCGGCATCGAGCCGCTGCATTTCGCCACCTTCGCGGTGCTCAACCTGATGATCGGCCTGACCACGCCGCCCGTCGGTGTCTGCCTCTTCGTCTGCGCCGGCATCGCCAAGCTGCAGCTGACACCGGTCGTCCGCGCGATCTTCCCCTTCCTTGTGACGAACATCCTCGTGCTGCTCGCGGTCTCCTTCTACTCGCCGCTCGCTACCTGGCTTCCAAACCTGCTCATGCCGTAGGAGTTGCCGATGAAAACCAGAGTTTGCCGTCTTCACGGCCAGGAAGACCTCCGCATCGAGGAAATCCCCGTCGAGGGCCCTGCCACCGGCGAAGTCCTTGTCGCCGTCGGGGCAGGGGGAATCTGCGGGTCGGACCAGCACTACTACTCCCAGGGCGGAATCGGCGTGATCCGGGTCCGCGAGCCGATTATCCTCGGTCACGAGGCCGCGGGCACCGTGATCGAACTCGGCGAGGGCGTGGAAGGTCTCGCAGTGGGGGATCGCGTCGCAATGAACCCCTCGCATCCATGCGGGACTTGCAAATACTGTCAGCAGGGCATGTTCAACCACTGCCTGGAAATGCGCTTCAAGGGGTCTGCGCTGCGCATGCCGCATGAACAGGGCCTGTTCCGCGACCGCATCGCGGTCTCTGCCGCGCAGTGCCACAAGGTCGGTGACGGCATCACCATCGGTGAGGCGGCCTGTTCCGAACCGCTCTCGGTTTGTGTCCATGCGCGCAGCAAGGCCGGGGACCTCAAGGGGAAATCGGTTCTGGTCGCGGGATCCGGGCCGATTGGAGTGCTCTGCGCGGCGCTCGCGGCCGAGGCCGGTGCCTCGGAAATCGTGGTGACCGACCTTCAGGACGTCCCCCTCGCCGTCGCCGCACAGATGGGCGCGACCGAGACGATCAATGTCGCCACCAATGGCGACCGGATGAAGGAATTTTCGGCAGAGAAGGGGCATTTCGACGTCTGTTTCGAATGCACCGCCGCCGAACCGGCCATCCGTTCGGCCATCGACGCGCTGCACCCCTGCGGAATTCTTGTTCAGGTCGGTGTAAGTGGCGACTTGCCGCTGCCGATCAACTTTATCGTCAGCAAGGAAATCGAGATCCGCGGCACGCACCGTTTCCACCCGGAATTCGCGGAAGCGGTCGCGCTGATCAACAGCCGCGCCATCGACCTGCGTCCGATGATCACCCACACCTTCCCGCTTGAGGATGCAAAGCAGGCCATCGAACTGGCCAGCGACAGAACGGCAGCCGTCAAGGTTCAGCTCGGCTTCGCCGGCGCGTGAACGGGGCTCCCCGTTCGGGGCGAAGCCCTGACCGAGGCGGCATTATCAGATAGCGCGCGACTCGGCATTGTTCGCCGCATTTGCACGCCCATGCACAGAAAGCCCCCGACCACCCGGCGGGGGCTTTCGTGTTCGGGTGCTGTCAGAAGCCGCCAAGGGCGCCGGATCGTATCGCGATATCCCACAGGGCGCAGTTTGAGCAGGGCACACCACTGCTCGGGCCGGCGATATCGCACGTCATCCCGATCTTATTGGTGGCGCCGTTCGGGGGCGAACCGACGACCTCGTCATCGCGAATTCTGTCGGCATCGTAGCCCTTGGCGGCCAGCAGCACGATAGGCTCCGGAAGGTCATCGTCCATGACAAGATCAAAGCCGAGATAGCTCGATGTCTGGCCGGACGTAATGGCACTTCGCATGGGTAGCCCTGCGGCATTCACCCGGAGATGGATCTTGGTTGTGAGGCCGTCCCAGGAACGGCCAAAACCCTGCCGTGGTGTCCCCCTTTAGCGCCCGCTGCCCCCACCGGTCGATTGCTGCGCAATCAACTGCCGGGCAGTGGATGATTGGCACCAACAACAGTGTTGCCGACCATTTGCATGGCGTCGGGAACGATCCGGCTCTCGTGCAGCCCCTCCAGGATCTGCTCCCAGAGACCGGCGAGCGTCCAGCGTCGGAACTGCCGATAGACACTCGACCGCTTGCCGGACTCTTGCGGCAAGTCCCGCCACGGCGCCCCCGTGCGGGCAATCCAGAAAAAAGCCATCAAGAACAAGGCGGTGGTTGGTGGGTTTGCGCCCGTTGGGGACACGGACTGTCAGGATGAACGGTTCAAGGAAGGCCCACTCCTCGCCCGACACCAGGTCTCGTGACAAGCTGGCCTCCATCGCAGATACCAGCTTGAATCACGATCAGCGGGCGACGTGAATCCCTTTTGTCATCAGAGCCGGTGCTGACCCGAAGCGCTGCAGAAGATCGCCGGAACGGTCTACTGAGATATACCGGCCTCCTTACCGAAGTCTGGAGCCAAAGGCTTAATTGCCGCAGGGCTGGAATTCGATTGCGTGGCGGATCGCGAATAAGCAAATATGTATTGTCGCCATTGGATTTGTGCGGCGCAGTCACGCGACAGTATTGCGCGGAGATTCTTTCGCAATCGCTTTGCTCTTGGATGTCCGCGTGACCTGTCGCCGGGGGGCTACAAAGTGCCGAGGTGGGCGCAATCAATTCGCTACATTCCGAGTAGCTCCCTATGAAGCGATGTGTCGTTCGCGAACAGCAGATCATCCAGACTGGTGGCACGATTAGGTTCATCCGGCAACGGAAGTCAGAGGAGAGGATGTCTTCATGAACAGAAAAGTCGGGATCGTTGGTGTCGGCGCTATGGGCGGCGCGATCGCAAGGCGGCTTCTGTCGCAGGGTTGGGAGGTGACGCTGTGGAACCTTGTTCCAGAGGATCTTGATGCCTTCGACGACATCCAGGGCGCGCGCCGGGCGAAAACACCGGCCGAAGCTGCCTCGGTGGGACGTGTCATCACCTCGGTGGCCAATGACCAGGCGGTGCGCGACGTGACGACCGGCCCGGACGGCATTGCCGCGGGGTTGCCCGAGGGAGGAACACATATTTCCATGTCGACGGTCTCACCGGAAGTGGTCACCGAAATGGCCGCGGCTTCCGGGGCGACGTATTTCGTCTCGGCGCCGGTCTTCGGACGCCCGGTTGCGGCCGAGGACGGCAAGCTTTGGGTTGCCCTGTCCGGGCCTGAAGCGGGACGCGCTGTGGCAAAGGAAGTGCTGGCCGATGTCTCTCAATTGGTGAAGGAATTTGGTGACGCGCCCGAAGCCGCTGTACACGTCAAGATCGCAGGGAATTTCGTCATTGCCTCGGCCATCGAGGCTATGAGCGAGGCTTTCGACGTATTGAGCCGGTCGGGAACCGACCCGCGACTGTTCCACGAGATGATGAGCGATTCGATCTTTGCCTCCGTTATCCACCAGAACTACGGGCGGATCATTCTCGATGAAGCCTTCGACCCACCGGGTTTCCGGCTCGCGCTTGGCGGCAAGGATATCGGGCTGGCTCGTGATCTTGCGCAGCACGCTGGCACCTCGCTCCCCTTCGGCGACATTCTCGCGGCGCGCTTTGCCACGGCAATGGAGCAGGGCTATGGCGACAAGGACTGGAACGCGATTTCCAAGTTTCGCGATCCGGTGGGCTGACCGAAAGCTGCAGTGCAAGACAAGACGGTTGCCCTACGGGTTCAGTCTCGGGGCGGCAGGGCGGTCTCAAGGCCGTCCGCGCCGTCCGACGTAATATCCGGCGCGCCAGATCGCAAAAAAAACGGCAACGCCCCCGGCAAGGACAGGCCGGGGGCGTTGGTGTTTTCAGAATTCGTTGCGTCGACGCTTTTGCGCGGGCACGTCACTCTTCGGCATAATCGGCGTGCAACGCGAGGTCCGCTGCGCAAAAGCTGTCCTTGGCGAAGTTGCGCTGGTGCCAGTAGGGGTAGATGAATGGCAGTTTGCTGACGGCGTGCAATTCGGCACGGTCTTGGTTGGTCAGTTCGAGATCCACGGCCGCAAAATTGTCGCGGAACTGAGCCTCGTTGCGTCCGCCTACCACCAGCGAGCTGATGGCTGGCCGTTCCAGCAGCCAGGCCAGCGCGACCTGCGCCGCCGAAACGTTATGACGCTCCCCGACTGCGACCAACACCTCCACGATGTCCCACAGGCGCTCGACGTCGCGGATCGGCGGTTCGGTCCAGCCTGCGAATTGCCGGGTGTCCTTCGGTGTTTCCTGGCCGCGCCGATGCTTTCCGGTGAGCAGCCCGGCTGCCAACGGACTCCAGACCAACACGCCCAGCCCCTGATCGACCGAAATTGGCAGCAGTTCATACTCCGCTTCTCGGGCTTCAAGTGTGTAGTGGATCTGCTGGGTCGCGAAACGCGGACGGCGGTCGCGCTCGCTGACCGCCAGCGATTTCATGACGTGCCACCCGGAGAAATTCGAGCAGCCGATATAGCGCACCTTGCCTTGGGTCACGAGCGTATCGAGCGCGGCCAGCATTTCGTCTACCGGCGTTTTTCCGTCCCACTCATGCATGTAGTATATGTCGATATGGTCGGTACGAAGACGCTTCAGGCTGCGCTCGCATTCGCGGATGAGGTGATAGCGGGAGTAACCCTCGTCATTAGGGCCCTCGCCGATTCTCATCCGGGCTTTCGACGTGACCAAAACCTGGTCACGGCGACCGTCCAACACTTCGCCCAGGATCTCTTCGGCGCGACCGAGCGAGTACATGTTGGCGGTGTCGAAGAGATTGACCCCGTTGTCGATGCACAAATCGACAAGCCGCCGTGCTTCGTCCACGCCCTGGTTTCCGACCATCGCGAAATCGCCGCGCCCACCGAAGGAAAAAGTACCCATGGTGATCACCGAGACCTTTAGGCCCGTGCGTCCGAGTGTTCTGTATTTCATAGTTTATTCCTCCGAAAACTTGCTGGCAGGCAACGTCAGGACTTCAGGACGCGGCCAAGGTGGATCATTCCGAGTTCAGGGCTGGTGAGGACGGGGACGCGGATAGCCGCATCGCCATAGTGTTCCCAGGCGCGCGCCATCGAAGCCTGGGCAAGCAGAACCACATCGACATTGGCGGCAAGCTCGGCAATCGCATCCGCCACCATCCGATCATGGCTGGCTGTGTCGCCTTCTGTGAGTTTCGCAAAGGCGCCCTCGCAGAGGCTGCTGCTGATCTTCCGGTCCGTGGCGCCTCGTGCTTCGGCGGTGGATCGGATCAAGGCGGTGGTTGGTGCAAGTGTGGTGGGAAGGGTCGCAAGAACACCGATACGGCGATGTTCGGTGACGGCCTTTATCGCCATGCCCTCGTCGATCCGTATCAATGTTTCGCCGAAAAAGGGGCGGAGCGCCTCTGTCGCCGCGCCCAGAGACGAGCAGGTGACCAGAACGGCGCCCGCGCCCGCCTCGACTGCGGAGGCGACATGGCCGAACACGCGCCGCATGGTCGTATGTGACAGAGCCCCATCACGGATAGCGTTCTTCAGCAGGCTTTCGTCAACGATGTTGAAGTGGGTCCAGTCCGGCAGTTCGCGTGCACGAAGCGGCTCGATAACAGGAATCAGGCCAGGGACGGTGTGAAGCATGCACAGTGTGTTGTTCCTTGCTGGCGAGCCCGATGTCATCTGAGTTCCTCTAAGAATCTGGAATGATTGGTGTGGTCTCCACCTTGGCAAACTCTATCGACTCTTTCGTCGAAAAAGCAGCGCTGCCACTATGAGGGATCGAGGGGCTCATGTTCAACAGAATGTTCAAGTGCTTAACTGGGAAGTGCCAAATTGCCTATCATGTTGTTCTTCCAGCGGCTGCAGGACGCATTTTTTACACATCAAGATAGTTGAATTTTTTGTTTGACAAGAATCGATGCAAATGTCTGAATGACAGCGCTGCCATTGGGAGGTGGTAGCGCTCTTATATGAAATTTGTGGTGTGCAACCCGCCTCTGTGGGGACTGGTCTTCTTTTGCCCGGAGAGACGCGTGATTGCATTTGCCAGAGGTGGAATCCAGTCCTTCGGGGCCGGTTCCTGGGAGGATGGCTACTCATGAGCAAAACCGACACGATGGAGGTTGTTGAGCGGCGGGGCGGGATACTCGTTCATGTTGCCGAGTTACGGCACGTGCGCGAGTTCAACGTGCTGCTAGCCTTGTTGCTGGTCGGGTTCCTGATCAGCCTCGCGACACCATACTTTTTGACAACCAACAACCTGATGGGGGTGTTTCGCGCGTTTTCCTTAACCGCGATCATGAGCATCGGCATGGTCATGGTGATCATTACAGGTGGGATCGATCTTTCGGTCGGTTCTGCGATGGGGCTTGCGTCACTGGTGACGGCCTTGGCCTTTGAGGCCGGTTTTCCCACTGGAGCGGCGATCAGTGCAGGGTTGGCGACGGGTTTGGTCTTCGGTCTGACCAATGGGCTTCTCATCACCGCCATCGGGCTGCCACCTTTCATCGCCACGTTGGGCACGCTCAGCATCGGGCGTGGCCTTATGTACATGATCACTCACGGTGTGCCGGTCACGCCGGAAACGCCCGAGATCTTTTCTGTCCTGGGACAAGGCTATATTGGCCCGGTTCCGGTGCCGGTGGTCATCATGCTCGTGCTGATGATCGTCTTTGCGGTCATCATGCTTCGGACCCGATTTGGGCGGCATGTTTATGCCACAGGCGGCAATGAGCACGCGGCGAGGCTAAGCGGCGTTAAGGTCAATCGGGTCAAACTGACGGTCTACGTGCTGTCTTCCACGATCGCATCCATCGCAGGGATAATCGGATTTTCGCGCTACTTGTCGGCTGAGCCAGCCTCGGGCTTCGGCTCGGAACTCGACGTGATTGCCGCTGCTGCAATCGGTGGTGCCAGCCTTGCCGGCGGTGTCGGCTCGGTCACCGGTGCAGTGATCGGCGCGGCCCTTGTGGGCGTGATCGCCAACGGCGTGGTGCTTCTCAACATCAATACATATGCGCAGCAGGCCATTACCGGCGGCGTGATCCTGATCGCGGTCAGCCTGGACGTGCTGCGGAACCGACTGAGCGGAGGAGGAAACTAAGGGGAGGAACATTCATCGGTTCTGCTCCGGACGGACAGAACCCGGTCCAGATCTGGATCATCGAAAAAAGACGAATTCGGGCCCGAATACGGCCCACAGAGGAGGAAAAACAATGGGACTCTTTTTCAAATCTACACGTGCCGCATTGCTCGCACTTACGGCGCTGGCGGCCACCTCGGCGATCGCCAAGGACGCGGGTGACATCACCGTTGCCGTTGTTCCCAAAGTTGCCGTGCCGTTCTTTGACGACTGCAACACCGGTGCTCAAGAAGCCGCGGACGCGCTCGGCGTCAATTATCAATGGGTAGTACCTCAGAACACCCAAGGCTCTACGCAGGTGAAGATCATCGAGGACCTGATGGCGCGTCAGGTCGATGGTATCGCCATCTCGGTGAATGAGCCGAAATCGGTCGAGGGCATTATCAACCAGGCTGTCGAAGCCGGTATTGCAGTACTGACCTTTGACAGCGACAGCGCCAATTCGAACCGCTCGATGTATATCGGAACCATCAACGCCGAAGCCGGCGTGACGATGGGCAAGTCGATGGGCGAAGCCCTCGGCGGCAAGGGCAAAGTCGCAATCGTCACCGGTCAGCTTGGGGCCTCGAACCTCAACGAGCGGATTGATGGCGTGAAGAAGGCACTTGCCGAATACCCCGATATCGAGCTCGTAGCCATCGAGGGCACCGAAGACGATCTCGCTCGCGCCGTTTCGGTTACCGAGGCACTGCTGCGCGCAAATCCGGACCTGTCCGGCATCTTTGGTGTCAGCCAGGTCGGTGGCCCTGCCGTCGCCAAGGTACTGGCGCAGAGGGAATTCAACGACCGTGCCGACGCCCTCAAGGTGTTCGCGTTTGACGACCTTCCTGACACCATCAAGGGCGTCAACGAAGGCTACATCGACGGTATCATGGTTCAGCGCCCCGTAACTATGGGCAGGCTGGCTGTGGAGCATCTCGTGGCGCAGATCCAGGGTGAAGAGACCGATCCTCAGGATTTCGACACCGGTGTGACGGTGGTCAGCAAGGATAACCTCGACAGCTACACCAAGTAATCCTCCCGAAGCGTAGGTGGGCCCCTTCGGGGGCCCGCCGAACTTATCCAGATACAGAGCACCGGCATGTCCTTGTTCCTTGAAATGCACAACATCTCCAAGACCTTCCCGGGTGTGAAGGCTTTGGATCATGTCGATTTGAAACTGAACAGGGGCGAGGTGCATGCGCTTGCTGGCGAGAACGGCGCCGGAAAAAGCACCCTGATGAAGATCATGACCGGGGTCTATCGCGCCGATCCCGGCGGCTCGATCCTGGTTGAGGGCGAGGAAGTCACGATACACGATCCGGTGCATGCCCGGTCGCTTGGCATCAGCATCATTTACCAGGAACTGGCGGTGGTGAACAACCTGACCGTCGCCGAGAACATATTCCTGGCCCGGGAACCACGCGGCCCGACCGGCCTGCTCGACACACGCAAGATGAAGGCCGACGCGCGCGCTGTGCTGGAAGAGCTGGAAATGGATATCGATCCGGGTGCGATGGTCGGGCGGCTGAGTATCGGCCAGAAGCAGATGGTCGAAATCGCCCGCGCGATTTCCTATGAATCCAAGTTGTTGATCATGGATGAGCCCACGGCCTCGCTCAGCCACCACGAGACACAGACGCTGATGCGAATGGTCAAAAGGTTGTCGGGACAAGGGATTGGCGTCGTCTACATTTCGCACCGGCTCGACGAGATTTTCGAGATTTCCGATAGGATTACAGTGCTGCGCGATGGTGCTACCGTCGACACCCAGTTGATAGAGAACATGACCCGTGACCGGCTGGTTCTCAAGATGGTCGACAGAGAGCTATCGGAACTGTTCGGCGAGCACCTGTCGCATGCCAGCGACGAGGTGCTGCTGTCAGTGCGCGACCTCAGCCTGAAGCGTCCGACCACGCAGGGAGCGCGCGTTTCCGACGTGAGCTTTGATCTGCGCAAAGGCGAGGTTCTCGGATTCTTCGGACTGGTTGGGGCAGGGCGCACCGAGGTCATGGAGATGATCTTCGGTAGCCGCCCCTACTCCGGAGAGATCACGATCGAGGGAAAGAAGGTCGAGATTCACGACCCCTCGACGGCGATCGATCTCGGCATCGGGTTTGTTACCGAGGACCGTCAAGGCCAGGGTCTGGTTCTGGGTATGAACGTGCGCGAGAACTTCAGCCTGACGCATCTAAGTGACTATTGCAGCTTCGACTTTGTCCGGCGGCGTGAGGAAAAGGCGCGCTGCGTCGACTATATCAAGTCGCTGGCCATCAAGACGCCTGGAACAGAGGAAAAAGTGTTAAACCTGTCTGGTGGCAACCAGCAGAAGGTTGTGATTGCCAAGTGGGTGGCGCGCCGGCCCCGAATCCTGATCGTCGATGAGCCGACGCGGGGTATCGATATCGGCGCGAAAGCAGAGGTTCACACCTTGCTCAACGACCTCGCCGCCGAAGGCCTGTCGATCATCGTCGTCTCGTCGGACCTGCCCGAAATTCTCGCAATCAGCGATCGGGTCATCGTGCTCAGGGAAGGCAAGGTCACCGGCGAACTCACTCGAAGCGAGGCGACGCAGGAAGCCGTCATGCACGCGGCAACCGGTTGATCCGGTTGTCCGAAACAAGCCCGCGGTGTCACCGCGGCGGAAATTTGAGTCTCAAATATGGAGATCGAGATGACTAAACGTATCATGTTCACGGGCGGCAGCGGCAAGGCCGGCAAGCATGTGGTCCAATATCTTGTCGATGCCGGCTACCAGGTGCTCAATCTGGATACAAAGCCGCTCGACAACCCCAAGGTCCGCACCCTGATAACCGACATCACCGATAGCGGGCAGGTTTTCAACGCCCTGTCGAGCTACATGGGTCTGCACGAGTTCGACCCCTCGCTGCGGCCGCAACCGGTGGACGCCGTCGTGCATTTCGCCGCGATTCCGCGTATCATGCTGACGCCCGACAACGAGGTTTTCCGCATCAATACGATGGGAACCTACAATGTGATTGAAGCGGCTACCAAGCTCGGCATTCCCAAGGTCATCATCGCGTCTTCCGAAACCACTTACGGGTTGGTGTTTTCCAACGAACCGCGCAATCCGGTGCATTTCCCGCTGGAAGAGGATTATCCTGTCGATCCGATGGACAGCTACGCGCTCTCGAAAATCTGTAACGAGAAGACCGCAAAGGCGTTTGCCTTGCGCACCGGCACCGATATCTACGCCCTGCGCATTGGTAACGTGATAGAGCCGCATGAATACGACCTGTTTCCCAAGTGGTTCGCCGATCCGGGCTTCCGCAAGCGCATCACCTGGAGCTACATCGACGCGCGCGATCTGGGCCAGATCACAAAACTGGCGATCGAGAAAGATGGTCTCGGCTTCGAGATATTCAACGCCGCGAATGACGAGACATCGTCCGATCTGCCAACTCAGGAACTGATCGACCGCTTCTATGCCGGCACCCCAGTCATTCGCGAACTTGGCAAATACGAGGGGCTTCTGTCCAACCGCAAGGCCCGCGAAGTTCTCGGCTTCAGGGAGGAACATTCCTGGCGCAAATACGTAAAAACCGACTGATTGATCTCTGTGTTACCCAAAGTGGAGGGCGTTGATTGCGCCCTCCAATCGGTAGAGACGTCGCCTTAGCGTTTGGAAATTTTT
This sequence comes from Aliiruegeria lutimaris, assembly GCF_900099935.1. Classification (GTDB taxonomy): domain Bacteria; phylum Pseudomonadota; class Alphaproteobacteria; order Rhodobacterales; family Rhodobacteraceae; genus Tropicimonas; species Tropicimonas lutimaris. The sequence goes on from NZ_FNEK01000055.1 coordinate 19,828, forward strand.
GCCGCTTGTTCGGAGAAACGCGTTTCCGACATCGTAGACATTGAGTTATGCGTCGATTGTTTTTGGAACCCCTTTACGCAAACGGAAACGATATGAAATCGAAAGATCGCCTGCCTGACAAGAAGAGCAAGGTCACTGTCCGAGAGGTAGCCTTGCTCGCTCAAGTAAGCGAGACGACTGTTTCGAGAATCATGCGCAAAGAAGGATCGGTCGCCAACGAAACCCGTGAAAGGGTCATGAACGCGGTCCGTGAACTCGGTTATGTGCCAAATCGTCTGGCTGGCTCGCTTGCCTCCCTGAACACGAACCTGGTCGGTGTTCTTGTGCCGTCGCTGCAGAATATTGTGTTCCCGGAAGTCTTGCGGGGCATCCAGGCTGGTCTCAGCGGTAGCCACATGCAGGCCGTGACCAGTGTAACGGATTACGATTTCGCGACCGAAGAAAGCATGGTGCGCGGGCTTCTGGCGTGGAACCCGGCTGCGGTTCTGGTCACCGGCCTGAACCATAACGAAGCGACCAGCCGGATGCTTCGCCAGAGCTCAGGAAGGGTGGTGGAAATGATGGAAGTCGATTCCGAACCCATAGATGTTGCCGTCGGCATGTTTCACCGCAGCGCTGGCTACGAAACCGCACGGTACCTTCTGCAGAAGGGGTATCGGCATTTCGGTTACGTTGCTCATGATATCGGCCCGGACCGGCGGGCGCGGCTTCGGCACGAGGGAATGGCACAGGCGCTGTCGGAAGCCGGTCTCGGATTTATAGCGGAATCCCGGGCTGAAACGCCGAGTTCCATCGGGATCGGGAAGGTGATGACGGCACGGTTGCTGGAACGGGCCCCGGATGTGAAGGTTGCGATCTATTCGAACGACGACATGGCAGTTGGAGGTGTTTTCCATTGTATGGAGGCAGGCCTGTCGATCGGGTCAGACTTGTCCATCTTTGGGTTCAACGGGCTCGAGATCGGTCGCCATCTGCCGCAGCCATTGTCGACCATGCGGTCCAACAGGTTTCTGATCGGGAAGACCGCGATCGAACAGATATTGCAAAGTCCTGAGCGGCCCGCTGAACCGGTGCGTATCGATACCGGTTTCGAAATCGTCGAGGGGGCGACGGCATGATCGTCATTTGCCTCCACTCAACCCGGCAATTAACGAAGCCGACTGTCCGGCATTCGGCTCTTGGTAGATGAAAAGGAAGGATGACGCCAATGCACCCTGCAATTGTCAAAGGAAACATCGCTGTTGTCACCGGCGGCGCTTCCGGGATCGGCCTCGCGGCAGCGGCCCGGCTCGCTGAACAAGGGTTGAAGGTCTGTATCGCGGATCTTCCGGGTGAAGCGCTCGACGTGGCGAAAGCGACTCTGATCGCATCCGGTGTTGCTGCCGGAGACGTGATGACGCTGGCAACAGATGTTGCCGACTTGGAGCAGTTACGTGCGCTGGAGGCGCGAGTTTCTTCGGAACTTGGCCCTGTTAATGTGCTTATGAACAATGCTGGCATGCAGCCTGGCAGCTCGATCTTCGATGCCGAGGACAACTGGCAACGCATCATCGACGTCAACATGTGGGGCGTCATTCGCGGCTCGCAGGTATTTGCTCCCGGAATGATCGCCTCTGGTCTGCCGGGGTTGATCGTCAATACAGGATCCAAGCAGGGGATCACCACACCGCCAGGCGACCCCGCCTATAACGTCTCCAAGACGGGCGTGAAGGCTTTCACCGAAGCCCTGCAGCACGAATTGCGCAATCTCCCCGATTGCCGGGTCGAGGCACGGCTCTTCATCCCGGGCTTCGTATTCACGCCGCTCACTGCGCGTGGCCGGATTGAAAAGCCTGAGGGCGCGTGGACCCCGGAGCAGACCGTCAGCTTCCTGTTCGAGCGGATAGAGGCGGGAGATTTCTACATCCTCTGCCCGGACAATGAAGTCGACCGGCCCACAGATGAGAAGCGCATTGCCTGGGCCGCCGGCGACATCACCGAGAATCGCCCCCCGCTGTCGCGCTGGCATCCTGATTTTGACGCGGCTTTCCAGAAGTGGCTGAAGTCGTGAGCGGCACCGGCGTAGACAACTGATGGACTCTGATGATGTGACCGTCCTCCTTTGTGGGTCATGGTAGACCCACCTTGGCACATTGATGCCGTGGGGGACGGACAATCCCGAAGGAACGCTCGATCCTTCGCGAATGCCACATGGAAATCGGTCTCAGACGCGAGAAGAAACGGTCAGCTTGTCGCGGGTGGACGCCGCCAAATTCCGTCCCCGTGCGAACCCAGTGCGATCTGGGTTGCAGTATGGCGCAGTGCAACCAGTTGTAACTTGTTAATTTTAATGGTGGAGCCGATCGGGATCGAACCGACGACCTCGTCATTGCGAACGACGCGCTCTCCCAACTGAGCTACGGCCCCACGAGGGCCTCCAAATCGCTCAACCCGTGCCCGTTGTCAAGCGGGCTGATTGATGTTTTCGCGAATGAAAGCCTCGATTTGTCCGGCCGGACGTGCGCCCGATAGACGCGCCACTTCGCGTCCGTCCTGAAACAGGATCAGCATCGGGATTCCGCGGATGTTGTAGCGCACGGTTGCATCGGGGTTGCTTTGGGTATCGACCTTGATGAAACGCGCCTTTCCGCGCAGGGCCTGGGCGGCCTGGGCGAATTGCGGCGCCATCTGGCGACACGGGCCGCACCAAGGCGCCCAAAAATCGATCACGAGCGGAAGATCGTCCGTTCTGGCCGATTTCTCGGCATCACGAAAACCCATTTCCCGCACCTTTCCATCGGCCAGTTTCGCGCCGCAGGTTCCGCATTTCGGACCCGCGCCAATCTTCTCTGCGGGGACCCGGTTCGTGGTGCCACATTCGTGGCAGGTGAGTTTCAGACTGGCACCCATCTGGCCGCTCCTTATACATTCTCGTTTTCGAATACATAGTGGTCAGGCGGAAGAATCCAAGCCCTTCGAGGATCTTGCCGGTCGTTGTGGCCGGACTTGTACCCGGGGAGACCATTTCGAGGCCGCTCCGTTCGTCCACCTGAGGCCGACGTCGAGCCATCCGGTACCGCTCGCCGCAGGGTCGCGCATTAACGTCGCAGTTTGCGTTGAATCAATTCCGTTCGCGGAAATCCATGACAATGTCCGGCCGGGGAGGCCAAAAGAGCCAAGCAGGAGATACCCATGCCGCCATCTGCACAGGTGATCGAGAGTGTCCGGGAGAGTTTCGATGAACTGCGTCCGTATCTCGAACCAACATCGTTACAATTCTACGAAGCGCTCTTTGAACGTGCGCCAGAGCTACGCAGTTTGTTCCGCGAGGATCTGAGAGCGCAGGGGATGCGCTTCATGAATACGCTTGGCCTGATCCTGGCCGATATGGAGCATCCCGGCGAACCTTCGGTCGACTATGCCGAGCTTGGAAAGCTGCACACGACACTCGGAATTCACAAGGCCCATTTCGAGCCGATGCAGGAAGCGCTGATCGATACTTTGCGAGCCACGACGGGCGAGCGGCTGACGCCGGAACTCGAAGCGGCCTGGCGCGAGTCCTTCGAGGCCTTTGCGGACAAGCTTATCGAAGCCGGCAACATCCCGGATTGATTGCTCACCCTGGCATGACCTAAACCCGGCTCCCCGTGATTGGCCGGGTTTTCCATGCGCCTATGCCACACCCGCAAGCTTGAGAGTCGCGGTTTTCAGGGTCTGGAGCATTTCGAGCAGGTGCGCCCGGTCCGTCGCCGTGCTTTTCGATGCCTTGACCATCCGCTGAACGAAATCCGCAAGCTGTGTCGTCGTCAGGCCATTCGCCTCGATCTCGGAGGCATAAGGCTTCAGGATCGTGGCGATCAGGCCACGGACCTGCGCATATGAGGCGTCGATTTCTTCCTCGCTGATCTGGTTGAAGCCCTCGACGAGATCGGCGGCGTTCGGACTTTCTGACAGCAGATCGAATGCGGCCACGGCGATCCGGTCGAAGACCAGGTCGAGCCGGTCGCCCAACGCGGGCTTTTCTTCCAGCCCGGCCTCGATTTCACAGTAGGCCCTATCCGCGAAATAGCGGATCAACGCGCGCAGGATCTCGTCCTTGTTGCGATAGGCGTTGTAGAGCGTCTGACGCGAGATGCCTGCTTCCTGCGAAATATCGTTCATGCTGGTGCGCTTCACGCCATAGCGCATGAACAACGTGGTCGCGGCGTCCAGGATATTTCTCTCTCTCTCGTTCATGCCACACATCTTGACAATCAAACGCCGAGTGTCAATATGGACAAATATACGAATAGTGTCCAATATGGCAAGGCAAGGAACATGTGCATGTCCAGTGATCGAAGCGCGTTCGGAAAAGACACGACCGCCGACGAAGTGCTCGCAGGGATCGACCTGTCGGGGAAAACGGCCCTGGTGACCGGGGGATCGTCGGGGATCGGTGCCGAAACGGCCCGGGCGTTGGCGGCGAAGGGCGCAAAGGTGATCATCACCGCGCGCGACATGGCCAAGGCCCGGAACGTTGTTAACGGGATCCGCGCGGCAAGCGGGGCCGAGATCGCGGTCGAGACGCTTGAACTGGGCAATATCGACTCCATCCGGACTTTCGCCGAGCGGATCCTCGCGCGGGGCGAAAAGATCGACCTGCTGATCAACAATGCCGGCATCATGGCCTGTCCGCAGGGGCAGACGGATGATGGCTTCGAGCTGCAATTCGGCTCCAACCACCTGGGCCATTTCCTGATGACCAACCTCATCGCGCCTGCGCTGGCCGATGTCGGGCGGGTTGTTTCGCTCTCCTCCTCTGCGCATCGCATGTCGCCGGTCGTGTTCGACGACATCCAGTTCGAGAGGCGCGACTATGACAAATGGGCCGCCTACGGGCAGGCTAAGACGGCCAATGCGCTTTTCGCGCTTGGGCTTAACCGCCGGCTGACGGGGCGAGCAATCGAAGCCTTCGCCGTGCATCCCGGCGCGATCCACACGGATCTCCAGCGCCACTTGACGGAGGATGACGCACGTCTTTTTGCCGAGCTGGAGAAGGCCTACACCATCCAGTGGAAAACGATCCCGGCCGGGGCGGCGACCTCGGTCTATGCCGCCACGGCACCCGAGCTTGCCGGAAAGGGCGGGGCGTTCCTGGCCGATTGCGGGATCTGGCCTGTCAATGACGCAGATGGCTTTGGCGATGGCGTTCGCAGCTGGGCGATCGACGCCGAGGCGGCGGAACGGCTCTGGCACGTCTCGGAGGAAATGCTTGGTCAGGCATTTGTCTACTAGGCTTCATTCGGAACCGGTTCGGAGGACGGTTCCCCCTGTCCTCCGGACGATTCTCGGTTTTCGCCCTCTTTCCGAGCAGTTTCCGCTGGTGCAGGCCGGCTGGTCCGAAATGCATGCGCTTCGCTCTTGAAACCGGTTTCGATTTGGCCGCATCACTGTTGGAACGACCCGGAGAGCGCCGACATGACCAAAGCCGCCAATAAATTTGCTGCCAAACTCGACACGCTGCTGGACCAGATCTATCCGCAGAGCGATATTCCCGCGCTGCGGCAGGAGATCCTCGAAGCCTTCTGGCCGGAAGGAACCGTGTACCGCACGCGCGCGCGACCGCCGGGCAACAACATGTGGGACGAGACCGATACGCTCGTCATCACCTATGGAAATTCCATCGTCGATGGCGTGCACAAGCCGCTGGACCTTTTGCGACATTTTCTGGAGCAGAATGTCGCCGGTGTCATCAGCGGCGTGCATATCCTGCCCTTCTTCCCGTTCACGTCTGATGACGGCTTCGCAGTTACCGATTACCGGGTGGTCAACAGCGCGTTGGGAAGCTGGTCGGACATCACCCGTATCTCCGAAGAGTTCAAGCTGATGTCGGACCTGGTGTTGAACCATGTCTCCAGCTTCTCGACCTGGTTCCAGGAATACCGGCAGGGGCACCCGCCCTTTGACAGGTTCTTCTTCGAGGCCTCGCCCGATGACGACCTGAGCGAGGTTGTGCGCCCGCGCACCTCGCCGCTGTTGCGCAAGGTCGATACCGCGATGGGCGAGCGCTATGTGTGGTGTACTTTCAGCAACGACCAGGTGGACCTCGATTTCACCAACCCCGAAGTGCTGCTCGAATTCCTGCGTGTCATGCGGCTGCATATCGACAATGGCGTGCGGATCATCCGGCTCGATGCCGTGGCCTTCATCTGGAAGGAGATCGGCACCAACTGCATCCACCTGCCACAGACTCACGCCATCGTCCGCCTGATGCGGCTGCTGTTCGACTATGCCGACGAACGGGTCGTGCTGCTGACCGAAACCAATGTGCCCAATACCGAGAACCTCTCCTATTTCGGCAATATGAACGAGGCGCATGCGATCTATAACTTCTCGCTGCCGCCGCTGATCCTGCATGCGCTTCTTAACGGGACGGCGCGCGAGTTGAACCGCTGGCAGATGGCCATGCCGCCGGCGCAACTCGGCTGTGCCTATCTCAATTTCACCGCCAGCCATGACGGCATCGGCATGCGCCCGGTCGAGGGGTTGCTCAGTCCGGAGGAGACCGACGAGATCGTCGATGCGGTTCGCTCCTTTGGCGGGCTGGTCTCCATGCGGTCCATGTCGGACGGCACGCAGAAGCCCTATGAGCTGAACATCACCTGGTTCGACGCGATGAAGGGCACGACCAAGGGCGAGGACGAATGGCAGCTGGAGCGGTTCCTGTGTTCGCAGACAATCGTCATGGCGCTGGAAGGCTTGCCGGCCTTCTATATCCACGCCTTGCTCGGCACGCCGAATGACCGCGAAGGCGTCGAGAAAACCGGGGTCAACCGGGCGATCAACCGCCATCGCTGGGATTATGACGAGTTGCGTGAGAAGCTCGCCGATAGCGAGAGCACGCAGTCGCGTGTGCTGGAGGCGATGAAGCAGCGGATCGGTATCCGTGTGAAACAGAAGGCGTTCCATCCGAACGCGACCCAGTTCACGCTGCACCTGGGTGAGGAGCTTTTCGGCTTCTGGCGCCAGAGCCTTGACCGCGCCCAGTCGATGTTTGCCATCCACAATATGACCGACCAGGAAATCCGCCTGCCCGTGCATTCGATCAACCTGATTGGCGGCGAGAACTGGCTGGACCTGATTTCCAGGGAACAGATCTCCCCGTCCAACGGCGAAATCGTCTTTGCGCCCTACCAATGCCGCTGGATCACGAACCGGGAAGGTACTGGGCGGACGAAACGGCCGGGGCGGAACCTGGGTAATCGCAAGGCGTCCCCGCCGACATCCGGCGCCGACTGGTAGCCTCTGTGCGAACGGCGACCTTCCGGTTCGGGCCGGAAGGCCGCTTTCCATTCCGTTCCGTCAGAGGCCAACTGGCCGACCGTCGCCAGCACTGTGCGGGAGCAAAACTCTGGCGGCTACAGTAATTCTCTCCCTTTTGGGAGGATCCAAAGGTTCACTCCTTGCGGCAACCGAGCCCCCAGTCGTCGCTGCACCATGTCTTCAAGCGCGCACTGTCGGCGTCTTCCCACCCCTCCGGATCGGTGACGGCGACCCAGGGTTCTATATAGTCCCTGGCTGCATAATTATGGCCGAAACCGCTTGGAACACCCAAGGCCAGAGCCATGTCGAGCGCCAGTTGCAGTTGGGTGACCACGGGGATGAACCGCATCTCGGGCGAAACATCTGGCGCCCTCGGCTCGCGCATCCATTCTGGCGCGCGCCAGACAGAAGCCGGTTCATAGAAGACGATCGCGTCCGAGGCATGTTGAAGGAATACGACACGTAGATTGCCCCAAGGGCCGTCGGAGCGGTCGAGCCCACCGAACTGCGAGGCAAAGCGGACGAGTTGGCCATTGCCCACTTTCGGCAGCACGTAGGGGCTGTCGGGATTGCGGGCCATGACGGCGCGTCTCCACAATTGGGACGGGAAGGGCGGGCCGGTCCACAGGGCACCATCTACCGGGTCGTTGATGACCCGGTAGATGTCCATCGAATACATCGAAGACCACGCGCCCAGGCTGATACCGTGCAAGTAGAAACGGGGGCGCGTTTCCGGCGGCAGAGTTTTCCAGTGATCGTAGATCGTCCGCATCGCGGCGGTTGCCTGGTCCAGCCCCGACTGGGTTTCGAAAATCAGCGCCAGCGGCGATTGCAGGTAGGAGTACTGCACTGCCACCGTGGCGATATCGCCATCATGCATGAATTCCAGCGGCTCGTGGCCACCCGGATCCAACCAGCCGGTGCCAGTCGGGCTCGCCACGATCAGGACCTTCCGATCGAAGGCGCCCAGCCGTTGCAACTCCTTCAGGGCCAGTTCCGCCCGGACAACCGGATCGGCGTCCTGCGCACGACCGACATAGACCCGGATCGGGTCCTTCGCGGGGCGGCCAGTGAAGGCTGAAATCGCCTTCGCGTCCGGCCCCTCCAGCACGAAATTGCGCCCCGGCTGTCCCATTGCCCCCCAATCGACATGAGAGGCCGGGCTGCCGGGCAGACGGTCCCCTGTTGGTGCCGGCGGCGCGTCGGCAAAAAGATCCTGCGCCGTCTCATAGGACTCATCGGCCACGTGGAAGCCCCACTCGATGACCCCATCCCGTGTCACCAGGAAGACGATGGTGATCGCCAGGGCGAGCCCCAGCACATTCGCCGTCCGCATCGGCATGACCCGGTAAAGGCGGTAGCGGAGCAGGTCGAAAAGCATCTGGATCGCCCAACCGATCAGGTAGCAGACCAGGAAGACCGCAAGCGCGACGACAATGATCGCGACGGTGCTGAAATCCTCGATCGGTTCCAGCCCGAACCGTGACCGAATGGAGTCCTGCCATGCGGCCGCGTGGACCAAAGTCCAGACAAGCACGGTGATTACTGGTGTTGCGATCAGCAGATGCGCGATTCTGCCGGCGCGTCCGGAGAGGCTTGGCAATTCAATTCCGCGCCAGGCTGCCAGAAAGAGTTGCCCGATCATGTAGCCGATTGCGGTTACCAGTCCCGCCAGGACACCTTGGAAAAGCCAGGGGCGCGGGATCAACGAAGGCGTCAGCGACGCTGCGAAAAACGACAGTCCCAGCAGGAGCGGCAACACAGCCAGTCCGGCCAGCCGCGACCCCGAGGCGTCTGGCCTCTGCTCAACTGGTGGGCGAGAAATCTTCGTCACGCGAACCTCCCGATCGTCAAACTCTTCGATGCTTCAACCCATGCGCCGGGTGCTGCCCCAACCTAGACCAGATCGAATCTACCTGACACGCAAATTCCGAGCTATGGCCCGATCCATTGACAGGATCTCGCGCGTTCTAAACTATTCTCTGCGCTTGCTGATCCGTTGCCCGGCGGGAGATGTGTACATCACCGTGGGGGGATGGTTTCGGTCCTCTGCCGGTAGACGCGGTCGTGTTTCAGGGACCGCCACAGCCATTCGGTGAAGATGGTGTCGAGGAACCGACCCTTGGTTTGTTTGAAATTGTGCACAGGACGCGAACGTCCGGAATTGTGCGCCGCTCCGCTGCATTTAAGACTATTGCCGGGCGGCAGCTAAGGGCCGTTCGCGATCGTTAAACATACGCCATCCTTGCTTAGCATCTCGGTGCGATCAACAGCAGGAAAGCGTAGGCTGCCGCCTCAACTACAAGTCTTGGCAAGGTTCGAACACGACTTGGCCTTCGCATCTCCCCGCTCAGTCCACCGTCCTTGCCCCAGCCCGGATTGCACCCGTCCTTCTATATCAGCAGTGAATGAAACAACGCTGCTGAGCATGACATGACCAAGAGCCCGACCGCCGCCTTCCTGACCACCGCCATCGAGCACTCGGGCCTGACGCAGCGGGAGATCGCGCAACGCGCGGGATTTGCAAAGCCGAACGTGCTCTCGATGATGAAGAGCGGCGAGACCAAGGTCCCGATCGAACGCATTCCCGCGCTTGCCGAAGCCTGCGATGCAGACCCGGTCGACTTTGCCCGTATCGCCCTGCTCGAGTACTATCCCGAGATCTGGGGCACGTTGAACCTGGTCTTCGATCCCAAGCTCACCGATCGCGACATCTTGGTTCTTCAGATCCTTCGGTAGGCCGATCCCGAGGGCGAGATCCTTTGGATGAAGCCCGACCTGCAGATGTTGGTCTACATGTTCAAATACATGCTGAATTGGATGCATCACACCGGCGAAGTGGCTCCGAAGTAGGGAAAGGCTGTGCCCCCGCCAGATCACGAAGTCCTAGGTGGGGGCGGCTGCCTATGGAGGCTGTCCCGGCGCGCGGCGTCAGCAGGACGTCCAATCCTTGGAGTTGACCGGCTGATCAGGGGGGCGAACGGAATGCATATGTACGGCATAAGCATGGCATATCGGATTCCGCAATTCTGAGCTTGAACCTGCCCCGCGCCGCTACGCAGCCAACAGGTCGCTCTCCAGCTTGGCGAACATCGTCAGGTCTTCCTCGGCGCTATCGAAGAGGTGCCCATAGGTGTCCATCGTCATGCCGATAGTGGCGTGGCCAAGCAGGGTCTGGATCTTCTTGGGGTTCCAGCCCTGCTCGATGAAGAGCGAGGCAGCGGCGTGGCGCAGGGTTTGCACGGCGAATTTCGGCTCGCCCTTGGTGTCGACGATCCCGTTCCCGACCAGCATCGGCTTGAAGAGCCTCGCAGATCATGTCGAAGCGCATCTGGCGGGAATGGATGGTGTTGCGGTTCCGAGGCTGATCGGCGAACTGGATCCCGTTGTCCGTCAATATCGTGTGGACCCAGTAGGGAACCACCTCCAACAGGTGTTCCAGGAACTCCCACGCCGTCCGCCTGTCGGCCTTTTCAACCAGTTGGGTGACCGCGAACTTGCAGGTCCGATCGGTGGCAACGAAAAGATATAGCTTGCCGCTGGGTGTCGACACAGAAAAAGCTGAAGCATCCTTCAAGAACGGCGTCCTGACGGTCACGGTTCCCAAGACCGAAGAGGCACAGGCCAAGTTGAAACGTATAGAGGTCAAGCCGGCCTGACCCGTGCCTGGAGGGCGTGATCGTGAACGCAACCTGATTATTCTGTGGTTCTGGCACGATTGAGATTGCGCCGAGAACGCTCCACCGGCTGGGTGTCGTTGGAGCCGTTTTTGTTTTTGAATGCGATCTAATAATTTGTATTTATGTGATTAATATGGCCATCTCGAGTGCTCACAAATTTGTTATTGGAAGGTCTTGAAATCTGAAAACTTGCTTCCAACTTTCTGCGTCATTGGCACTCCGTAAGCACGAGTGCCAGCGGCATGAAACGCAAATGGAGGAACGTTCGACATGGCTTTCAAACCACTACATGACAGGGTTCTCGTGCGCCGTATCGAAAGCGATGAGAAGACCGCGGGCGGTCTGATCATTCCCGATACCGCCAAGGAAAAGCCCGCCGAGGGCATGATCGTTGCAGTGGGCGAGGGCGCCCGCAAGGACAGCGGCGAGCTGATCCCGATGTCCGTCAAGGAAGGTGACAAGGTTCTGTTCGGCAAGTGGTCCGGCACCGAGATCAAGCTCGATGGCGAGGAACTGCTGATCATGAAGGAAAGCGACATCCTCGGGATTATTGCCGAGGACACTGTCGCCAAGGCCGCCTGAGTGTTGAAACGAAAATAGAGGAGGAACAAGCCCAATGTCTGCAAAGGACGTTAAGTTCGAATCCGACGCCCGGCACAAGATGCTGCGCGGCGTCAATATCTTGGCCGACGCTGTCAAAGTGACCCTCGGCCCGAAAGGCCGCAATGTGGTCATCGACAAGTCCTTCGGTGCCCCGCGCATCACAAAGGATGGTGTTACGGTCGCCAAGGAAATCGAACTGGAAGACAAGTTCGAGAACATGGGCGCCCAAATGGTGAAAGAAGTCGCTTCCCGCACCAACGAGGAGGCTGGCGATGGCACCACCACCGCGACGGTTCTGGCGCAGGCCATTGTGCGCGAGGGGCTGAAATCCGTTTCTGCCGGCATGAACCCGATGGACATCAAGCGTGGCATCGACATGGCGGTGACATCCGTAATCGAAGAGATCAAGAAGGCCGCACGCGATGTGAAGGACACTGACGAGATTGCCCAGATCGGTACCGTTTCTGCCAATGGCGAGGCCGAGATCGGCCGCCAGATTGCTGAAGCGATGCAGAAGGTCGGCAACGAGGGTGTCATCACCGTCGAAGAGAACAAGGGCCTGGAGACTGAGACCGAGGTCGTCGAAGGGATGCAGTTCGACCGTGGCTACCTCTCGCCGTATTTCGTCACCAACCCGGAAAAGATGACGACGGAGCTCGAGGACGCCTACGTCTTGCTGCATGAGAAGAAGCTCTCCTCGCTGCAGCCGATGGTGCCGCTGCTGGAAACGGTTATCCAGTCAGGCAAGCCGCTCGTCATTATCGCTGAAGACGTCGAAGGCGAAGCGCTCGCCACGCTCGTCGTTAACAAGCTGCGAGGCGGCCTGAAGATTGCTGCCGTGAAGGCTCCGGGCTTCGGCGACCGTCGCAAGGCCATGCTGCAGGACATCGCAGTCCTGACCGGTGGTCAGGTCATCTCCGAGGATCTCGGCATGAAACTGGAGAATGTCTCCGTCGACATGCTCGGCATCGCCAGGAAGGTCTCCATCACCAAGGACGAAACCACCATCGTCGAAGGACATGGCGAAAAGGCTGAGATCCAGGCGCGATGCAAACAGATCAAGCAGCAGATCGAGGAAACCAGCTCGGATTACGACCGCGAGAAGCTGCAGGAACGCCTAGCCAAGTTGGCCGGTGGCGTTGCCGTCATCCGCGTCGGTGGCATGACCGAGGTCGAGGTTAAAGAGCGCAAGGACCGCGTGGACGATGCCCTGAACGCTACTCGTGCAGCGGTTCAAGAAGGTATCGTGGTCGGCGGTGGTGTAGCGCTCGTGCAGGCGTCCAAGGCGTTGAACGGTCTGACCGGAGCGAACCCGGACCAGAACGCGGGCATTTCCATCGTGCGCAAGGCACTCGAAGCGCCGTTGCGCCAGATCGCCGAGAATGCCGGTGTCGACGGTTCGGTTGTTGCTGGCAAGATCCGCGAGAGCAAGGACCTCACTTTCGGCTTCAACGCCCAGACCGAAGAATATGGCGACATGTTCAAGTTCGGCGTGATCGACCCGGCCAAGGTTGTCCGCACTGCGTTGGAAGACGCCGCTTCCGTGGCCGGCCTGCTGATCACTACCGAGGCCATGGTCGCTGACAAGCCTGAACCGAAGAATGCGGCCGGTGCTGGTGCCGGCATGCCCGATATGAGCGGTATGATGTAGGCCAATGAGCCGTGGAAAGGGGAGATCTCCTCTTTCCACTTCCTGATACCTGTTGTTACGTGAAGCGTTGAAACAGCAATATGTCCTCCTGCGATAGAATAAGCACTCGTTTTGGGGGCGGTGCCACAAAAAGCATCTGTGCCTTTGTCAGCCGACGCCACCCCCTGATAACAATTTGTTTTTATTGAAAACTCTTTTCGATCTGGCAAACTCGACCTGTTAACAGCGACAGGAGACGACATGGAGGGAAACGAAACCGAGTTGATGCTTGCCGGATACGGGCTGACGACGGCGGAATTTTTCTACCGGATGCCCGACTTCAGGAACGTGCTGAATACGTTCGTCTGGCAAGAATACGATCTTGCTCCAGACCACCCGCGCCTTTTCCGCTTCATCGAGTATTGGCAGGAGGAAATCGAGGGCCCCTTACATTCGGTTCGCTTCGTGCATCGCAAACAGATCGCCCCCGGCGAATGGCGCAACGTCGAAGGCGAATTCCGCTTGAACTGACGGTTTGACTAAGGTCAGGAACGCGAGCGCTTTGAGCAAAACAACAAATTCGAAGCATGAAGTGCGAGTGGCCGGTCATGACCGACTTCGGCATATAAGGCGTTTGTCGGCGCACTGGGGCGTCTGCACCGAAAAGGCGCTGGCTAGGCAAGCACTTGCTAACACATGCACTTATTTTAACCCGGGCCGCGAGCGCCTATGGCCCGCGGCCCGAACCAAAAAGGCTGGGTCAGAGGTTGTATTGTTCCCGTGCGTAGTCTCCCAGACCGACGTCGTCGAGCCGGGATAGCGGGGCGAGGAACGTCACCTGAATGACGCCCGGTGCGCGGCCGATCTCTATTGCGCCGTTGACCGTGGCGCGGTTGCGAACCTCCGCGACAGTCATCGCCAGCAGCGTCGCTGCGCGCTCCAACCCGTTGTCGATCGCCGCGTTCATGTTTGCCGCCGTTCCGATAACCGAGACCGGCGCCATCGGCTCGATTTCGGACACACCCCATTTCCTGGCAAGACGCTGGCCTTTGGCCTTCTCGGCCGGGGTGAACGGTCGGGCCAGCGGCGGCAGATCCTCTTCGAGCGGGAACAGCACCGGACCATCCAGTGGGTAGTTCTTCACCACCTCGACCTGAAGCGTCACGCTGCCGGCGACATCCATCGTGTGCCCGGCGATCTCGCCATCCCCCTGGCCGGCGTGCATGTCACCCATGTAGATGCCCGCGCCCTTGACCTTGACCGGGCAGATCAAAATCGCGCCTGCGCGCACGGCGTCGATGTCCATGTGGCCGTCGGTCTTGTGCTCGGCCAGTTGTTCGGCGGTGATCGCATAGGCGTGGGGCGCGCCGACCAGGAAAGAGAGGTGGCTCGGTTTGTCTGAACAGGTTGAAGCCGTTTTCTAAGTGTATGTTCCGCTCAGTTATGCCGCGACCGGGATTGGCCGGGGCAGGTTGAGATATGCCTGATCGGGCGTTTGCCCGTCCAGCGATGAATGCGGTCTCCGCGTGTTGTAGAAGGCCAGGTATCGGGCGAGGCCCGCGCGAGCCTCGGAGACGCTGTCATAGGCGTGCAGGTAGACCTCTTCATACTTAATCGTCCTCCAGAGACGCTCGACGAATACGTTGTCGCGCCAGGCGCCTTTTCCATCCAT